>NZ_JACIIU010000009.1 GCF_014205685.1 Paenochrobactrum gallinarii | reverse complement strand
CTCTCCTCCCGAAGGATACGGTTCTCTTTGCGTAAACGTTCATTCTCACGCAGAAGATCAGTGTCTTGGGTAGGAATTTTAGTTTCATCGGAAATTGATGCGATCCATTTCCCAAGCGTGGAAAGCCCAATACTTAAATCTGACGCAACTTGACGGCGTGTTAAGCCACTAGTGAGTGCTATGCGAACTGCATCACGCTTAAATTCATCACTATGCTTTAATGACATATATGGTCTCCTTGATAACAAATAATGCTCTCAAAAAGACCGGAACGAAACCGAGGCAAGACCAATTTACCTTTCGACAAATATTCACCGGGCACGAGAACACGTGTCAGGGTGGTCAGATCATCGGGTGTTTCTTCCGATGCAAAAGCACTGGAAATACCGCAGCCGCAAGCAGAAATAAAAGGAGCAGATTGACCGCTAAGCAGTCCTGTTTTTAAAAAATTACGTCTTGTAGTATAAGGTGGCATAAAAAACCCTTATACTTATGATTTTTTTAAATTATCATATTAAATTTATTTAAGATTCTGTTTTATGTGCAATAAAAATATTAAAGGAAATATAGGCTCTTTTTTAGGGTAATATAGGCGCGAAAATAGGTCTTTGTAAATCGCACATAATTGGATGCGATACAGCTTAATGCGATGCAATTGAATTGATCTGACCGGACGAGAGGTAAGGTAGGCCGGTTTATTCCGGCTTACCAACTCTGATCGCAAGGATATCAACGGCGCGACCAGAACCGTTCAGGTCGCTATTAATGCTGATGATGCCACTTTTCTGCGTTTTTTTATTCGCTGCAAATTCGACATCAAATAGATAATCGTTTTGCGATCCGGTGACATCGTAGCGGCGGCGCTGGCAATTGCCCATATCGCCAAAATCACATGTGACAGACATTTGTGCCGGTTTTCCATCGCTGCTGCGGGCAATAATATCAAATGTCGCTGTTGTATTCACAAACTGATTGAGGATGCCTTCACCCACGTCAAAGCGGATGGTATCTTTGGCGGAAGGGGATTTGATACGCAGATAATCCACGCCTTCAACGCGGGTGATTTCTGCTGTTGCCGTGCCATTTAAAGAAATGCGGGTTGCATCTTGCGGTGTGAAAATAGTGATCCATCGCGCATTGTCCGGGTTTTCACCTTCTTTGAACGGACCCGTATTAAGCGGAGAGCGAATGCCGCCATTAGGCGCACGGCTGAGGTCGCTCAAGCTGTTGTAAATAGAAAGCCCGATAATACCAAAAGCTGCCAGCAATACGAGCGGCACTAGAAGTCTGGTTAATTTCGAGCGTTTCTTAGGGGCTGTTTTGGTTTTTTGTGCGCGATTTTGCGCTTCACCAAAATCTGCCATGCCATCATTGCGTGGTGCGTTTTTTCGTGAAGGAGCAACTGTATCAAGCGAACCGGACATGCCATCGTTTGCGCCGTCTAGTGACCAATCATCTGCTTGTGGTGCCTGTTGCTTAACAGGTTCAGGAGTCGCGTATTCACGTTCAATCCCACGAATTACATGAGTTAATTGATCACGGCGCTGGTTGCGCTCTGCTTCATCAAGCTTCACATTTTGTGCCAGCGCACGTTCATGCGCCTGCCAGGCAGATGTATAAATCCGCTTACGTATTTCAGAATTTGTCGCGTCTGCCTTTGTAAATGCGTTGCGTATGGCGCGTTCGATGCTTTCCAAATGCTGGTCTTTCTTCAGGCAATGCTGGTTCAATGTGATTATCCGGAGTGTCAGATTTAGCCAAATTCCCTTTCTAATCAAGGGCGTTTATCTATTCATTTACCAGCGACAGTTCGTTTAAAGTGTTATGCGATGTTGGTTTTTTTGTAAGCTTTTGATTTAATTACATAAAATAGTGGTGTTTTTTTATTGCTTCATAAGTGCTTGCAATAACCGTTTGTTCCCAATTGATTTATTCCGAGAGCTTTCATGGCTGCGGTTTTTCTTGTGGTTTGATTACAGTATCCAATGATATTGCAAAAGGCTTTTTTGTCTTGCTGCTAGTTTTACGCGTTTTTAATCGCTGTAACGGATATGCGCTGGTATTTTATCTGGTATAAGAGGTCAGGTGCGATTTGAAATGTAGGCATGTTTTCTGCCTTGCTTTTGTTTCGTCTTTTCGTTATCTGACCCTTGTATTTCTCTTCTGCTTGTTTTGTTGATATGGACTCAACTTTATGAGAGAAAATGACTGGATTGCCGCTTTAGCTCAGTTGGTAGAGCACATCATTCGTAATGATGGGGTCGTAGGTTCGAGTCCTATAAGCGGCACCATAAAATCAACAACTTAACTCTAAAATCGGAAATTAATCATTATGCAGTGTCACCATCGTGTCACCGCAGTAAATATGGTTGTGATGTAGCGAGTAATACACTTGCAGCGACGGCAAGATCAGGCGGCAACACATTAATGCGTTAAACAGAACCTGTTTCCTGATCTTCGAGCACCCATTCTAATAGAGGCTTTTCGTTCTAAGAATTCGCACTTAATTTGGTTTGCCTCAGCATCAACTTTAGCCCAATCTTTACGAATGGAAAAATGGCAAAAAACGAGCCATAAACCGAGATGAAAACCACTTCATTTCAGAGCCTCTTTAATCGTCGTTTTATGTGCTTTTCTAACTTTTCGCAGAGGCGATATGCGGCTGACAAAGAGGGTGTTTTTGCCGCGCCGAATCTACGCCCACATTTCTTTAATAAAACCGGCATAGGCTGCCGGCCAATATTCTGTATAAAAAAGTATGCTGCCTCTGGATTACGATTTAATCGACCCTTTCCAGCGCGCCCCATAATAATCAAATTATGTGCTTGATAGACCGCAAGCTGACGCTGTTTATACAAAAGCTCCAACCTTGAATCCCGCGATGCTAGTGAGGTTTTTATAGTTCAGCATCAATGAAAATTTACGACAGATCGCTTTATTTTGTGTAGGTCGATAAGTATTTTAAGCGTTCTTCAGTACGCTTAAGTGCCTCATGGGCTTGTAACTCTGGTTTACCAGCCAACATGCTGGCAAGTACTTCGGTTAGCGCAAATGCCGGTGTCATTGTATGAAAGAAGCTTAAACTATCGGTCGGACAGAATAATACTATGTCTGCAACTTCTTTTATCGGGGCTACTTCACTGTCGGTAATAGCAATAATTTTAAGGCCGCGGGTTTTAGCGTAATGACAGATTTCTAATGTTATTGCCGCGTATGGATTAATGGTAAGAACGAATAAAACATCCTCTTTTTTTGCCCAGGTTAATGGATCGGAATTTGTACCTGCTGCGCCGTCTAGCAAGACTGTACGCTCGCCCAGCAATGAGATCATATAATTAAAATGCCACATAACAGGGTGGCATGAGCGTTGCCCCCAACAATAAATTCGGCGAGCGTCAGCTAAAGCATTTGCGGTTGCTGTAATCGCATTTAAAACTTCTGGATGGCTCAGGCCATCAATTTGGTGTGCAAGTCTTGCAAACATTCTGGCGGCAAGCGCGGTATCGCCTTCCAAGGCCTGATCTTTGATTTGCTGCCGCGCTTTTTCAGAAAAACCGGTGCTGCTATTACGAATAGCTTCGTGATATAAAGACCGGACTTCATCATATCCAGCCAGTCCGAGAAATTGAGCCAAGCGGGTCATTGTTGCAGGTTGAACGCCTGCATTTCTCGCTTGATCTCGCATGGAAAGTAACGCAACATCTTGTGGATTTTCCAATATATAGCGCCCAGCCATTTGTAATTGGCGGGGCATTTGATTGAAGCGGGCCACTATTTCTGAATTAAGCGGGTAAATTTCCATGCAATGTTCTCTTTCTTTGATTTGGATGAGGATATCTCATCCGAACCATGTGTTAAACTTTACACTTACTGATGAATAACCGCAATTTTTTCAGTATTGTCAATCAATTACCATGTTAGCCCAATACCTGACTTACAGTCTCCGCAAGGCGGTGAACGATTTCTTCAGTCTCTGCGGAGTTAACAATATAAGGAGGAGCCAGCAATATATGATCGCCAGTTTCTCCGTCAATTGTACCGCTACCCGGATAAATCATCAGGCCCTTTTCCATCGCGGTGGTTTTCAGGCGGTTAGCTAGGCGCAAAGAACTTGCAAAAGGTTTTTTGCTTACGCGATCTTCAACAAGCTCAATACCAATGAAAAGCCCCCGTCCTCTGATGTCTCCCACATGCGGTGATTGTCCAAGAGTTGTTTTCAAAAGGTTGAGCATTTGATCGCCGCGCGTCCGGACATTTTCCAGGAGGTCTTCTTCCTCAATAATTTTCTGGACTTCTAAGGCGGCTGCGGCGGCCATGGGGTGCCCCATATATGTATGTCCGTGGATGAAAGCGCCCGACCCATGTAAGAATGTGTCATGGATATTTTGCGAGACGAGTACTGAACTTACAGGCTGATAGCCACCTCCAAGTCCTTTTGCCATGACTTGAATATCACCCGCAATTCCTTCTTGTTCGCAAGCATGTAATGTACCAGTACGTCCCATGCCGCACATGATTTCATCAAGAATAAGCAGCACGCCGTAACGATCACAAATTTCTCTGATGTGCTTATAATAGTCGCCAACGGCTGGTACAACGCCTGACGTGGCTCCAACGACAGTTTCTGCGACAAAAGCCATGACAGTATCTGCACCAAGCTCGAGAATTTTTGACTCTAACATTGCGGCAGAACGGCGGGCATAATCTTCAACTGTTTCATCATTACCCTGATGCCTATACGCGTAGCACGGATCAATGTGATGTGATTCAATTAAAATGGGAGTATGAAGCTTCCTTCTGCCCTCATTGCCACCCGTTGCTAAAGCACCAAGTGTATTGCCATGATAGCTCTGGCGGCGAGCGATAATATGTCTTCGCTGTGGTTGCCCCCGTTCTACATGATACTGTCTGGCCATTTTCAAGGAGGCTTCTATTGCTTCAGAGCCGCTATTGAGAATGATTGCATGGCTCATCCCTCCTGGTGCATCTTTAATGAGCTTTTCTGCCAGCTCTTCTGCAGCCTGAGATGTGAAAAAACCTGTATGCATATAAGCTGCATTATCCAGTTGTTTTAATAATGCTTCCCGTACGCGCGGATGGCCGTGACCAAGACATGAAACTGCGGCACCACCACATGCATCAATATATTTATTGCCACTTTCATCGTGTACATAAATACCTTCTGCGCGGGAAACTACCGGAGGAATATGGTTCAAAGAACGATGCAGGACATAACTCATAATAATATTAAAGCATCTGTATCCTGATTATTTGGTACCGACGCTTTCCCTTACAGCTTGATGAATCATTTGTTTCATGTATGATATATTTATTACAAATGATTCACAATCATAAAGTTTCAAATAAAATCAACGCTGATGTTGCTGAGGAAAGAACATTATGAGAGAGAGATTTCATATTGGTGTAGCCCGCCTGTGGCATGAGGCGCACAGCTTTACCCCTGTGATAACCCAGCTGCATGATTTTCAGCGTAAAGAATGGCAAAGCGGCAATGGAGCCGTTGATTTTTATAAGAACACCAATACTGAAATTGGGGCTGTTGTTGATTTGATGACAACGGAAAAAGATTTGGATGTATCTTTTTCATTATGCACCGCAGCTCCTCCGGGAGGTGTCGTTCCGCAAAATGAAATGGACTATATTCATGATCAAATTATTGAAGGCTTGAGATCCGGAGATCTGGATGGCATTTACCTATCCTTACACGGTGCGGCGCTTTCTACCGGATCGCTATCACCGGACACGGCTTTAATTACTGAAATCAGAAAATTAGCAGGACCAGATGTTCCGATCGCTGTCAGTTTTGACATGCACGCTTGTATCAATCCGGAGATTGAAAACCTCGTACAGATTTTAACAGGTTACCATACTTATCCTCATGTCGACATGTATGACACGGGTATGAGAGCTATGCTGATGCTCTTAAAATCATTGCGCGAAAAGAAGGCGATGGCGTTACATTTACGACCTGTTCCGTTGCTTCCGCTAAGTCATATGATGCGTACTGAAAAAGGTCCAATGCAAGAGCTGGTGGCCTTGGGTGAGCAAATAGCATTAGATCAAGGTATTGAAGATGCTAGTTATTTTGCATCGTTTACCTATGCGGATACACCATATTCATCCGGAATGATTGCTATTACCGCAGAAAAGGAAATATGCGTCAACACGCAGCTGGACATTATGGATGCTGCTTTCAAACAGCGGAAAAGCCAGTTTCAGCCGGATTTGGTAACTGCTGATGAGGGATTGGAAAAGGCAGAAGCAATTTTAAATAAACGTATATCTGGCAAGCCGGTTGCATTGATCGATACCGCAGATAATCCTTTATCGGGTGGTGTTGGTGATACGACGGGACTTTTACGGGCATGGTTGACTTGTGCTTCACATCGTAAAACTGTTTTTTGCTTTTTTTATGACCCCGACCTGGTAGAGCGGTGCTTCAAGTTAAATATCGACGATACTATTCATGCCCGACTTGGTGGACGCATTATGCCGGAGCATGGCGCGCCGGTTGAGTTAACAATGACGATCAAGCGTTTTACCAAGGGCCGTTTTTTCAATCAGGGGCCAATGGAAAAGGGCGTCGGGGTTAATATTGGTAGAACCGTCGTTCTTGAAAAGGATAATTTACAAATCATTGTGACGGAGACCTGTCAAAGTGCCAATGATCCTGCATGGTGTGATTTGCATGGGATAGAGCTGCAGGAAACCGAGCTTTTTCTTGTGAAAGCGAAAAATCATTTTCGGGCAGGTTTTGAACCATTGTGCGAAGCAATTATCGATATTGAGGCTGCCGGGCCATCGCCAGCGGATCTTACGCTTGTGCCGTATAAATATGTACCCAGACATTATTTAATTTAATGGAAAATGATCGTTAAAATCATCTTTCATAAAACATTTGTTTCAATTTTGTTGACATTGAAACGAAAAAGCGGAAAATGTAAAAAACTAAATCGGATACAAATAAACTGATGAATAACTCCACACCACTAAGTGTTCATGATCTGCACAAAAGCTATGGCAATGTTGAAGTACTCAAGGGTATTTCTATGAAAGCCGAGCGCGGAGATGTTATTTCAATTATCGGTGCATCCGGTTCCGGTAAAAGCACCTTTTTGCGTTGTCTGAACTTATTGGAAACTTATCAGAAGGGTGAAGTTAAGTTTTTTAATGAAAAGATCAATTTAGATAAGACGGGTAAGGCTGATAACCGACAAATTGATCGCATCCGCTCACGAATGGGGATGGTTTTTCAAAGTTTCAATCTTTGGAGCCATATGACCGTTCTGGATAATATCATGTTGGGGCAGGTCTCGGTGTTAAAGCGAAGTAAGGCGGAAGCATTGGAAAATGCTGAGCGCTTACTTGAGCGTGTCGGTCTTTACGATCGGCGGGATTATTATCCTGTTCAACTTTCAGGTGGACAGCAACAGCGCGTGGCGATTGCAAGGGCGTTGGCGATGGATCCGGAAGTTTTACTCTTTGATGAGCCAACGTCTGCCCTTGATCCAGAACTTGTCGGTGAGGTTTTGCGTGTCATGCGTTCATTGGCTGAAGAGCAGCGCACAATGATTATTGTAACCCATGAAATGCGTTTTGCTCGCGAAGTTTCCTCTAAAGTTATGTATTTCCATCAAGGACTTGTGGAAGAAGAGGGTGCGCCTGATCAGGTGTTTGATGATCCGCTGTCGGAGCGATGCGGGCAATTTGTCCGGCAAAATTTTGCTCAATAAATATCTCAAGGGAGGAGAGAAAATGAAAACATCATTTAGTACTGCTTTAATTGGCTTTATGTTTGCGGCTGGTATGAATGCTGCAAGTGCGGAAACATTGCGTATTGCAACCGAAGGGACTTATCCGCCATTTAATTTTGTCAATGCTTCTGGTGAGGTTCAGGGCTTTGACATTGATATTGCCAATGCGCTTTGTGCTGAAATGAAGGTTGAATGTAAAATTGAAACCTTCTCATGGGATGGTTTGATACCTGGTCTTAATGCCGGTAAATTTGATGCAATTGTTGCGTCAATGTCGATTACAGAAAAAAGAAAAGAAGCCGTCAATTTTACACAGCCTTACTATCAGGCTGGCGCGGTTATCGTGGCGCCCAAAAATGTCGAGATGGACACAACACCTGAAAGCCTTGCGAAAAAAGCAATCGGTGTGCAACGTTCTTCCAGCTATGGTCAGTTACTGAAAGCAAAGTTTCCTGCTGTGACCATTCGTGAATATGATAAAAATGAAGAGCATAATCTTGATCTTGCATCAGGGCGTGTTGATGCGGTCATGGCTCAGCGTCTATTCATGCAACAATGGCTTGATAGTGCTGAAGGGGCTGATTTCGAAGTAAAGGGTAAGACCTTCTTTGATACGCAATATTTGGGCCCGGGCGCTGGTATTGCATTGCGTAAAAGCGATGAAACTTTGCAGAAGCGTTTCGATGATGCTTTGAAAGCTATCATGGAAAATGGAACATATGATGAAATCAACAACCGTTATTTTCCTTTCAGTCTGAAGCCAGGCCAAGAGGGCTGATAAATGTTTCAAGCGTAAGGCTGGATTATTCAGCCTTACGTCTGCCTTGTATGGCAGTGGCAGCTTGTTGACTGCCACAAGGGAGTTCCAATGTTTGACTTGCACGGTTTTAGCGGATTGCTGGCCGAAGGTGCATGGATGACCGTGCGTCTTACTATTATTGCGACAGTAGCCGGTATATGTATCGGACTATCTATTGCATTGATGAAGCTTTCATCTTCATCAGTGATGCGGTTTTTTGCTGAGGTTTACACCACTATACTGCGCGGCGTACCTATATTGCTGGTGATTTTGCTTTTCTACTTTGGAGCAATCGCTGGCGTAAATGCTATCGCGCGGCTGTTGGGATATACAGCTTTTATTGACGTCAGCGCTTTTGCGGCTGGTTGCATTGCTTTGTCATTAGCTTTCGGAGCATATTCTGCCGAAGTTTTTCGTGGTGCATTACAGTCCATTCCGGTTGGTCAGATAGAGGCTGCACGTGCGATCGGACTTCCCAGAGGCAAAACTTTTTTCAAAATCACATTGCCGCAAGTATGGCGGCTTGCTTTGCCGGGACTGGGTAATATTTTTCTGGTCATCATGAAAGAGACGGCATTGGTCTCGGTAGTCGGATTGAATGAGCTCATGCGCAACACACAGTTTGCGGTCGATAATACTAAAAAGCCATTCACCTTTTTCCTTGCCGCTGCCTTTATCTACTTAATGCTGACCATTCTTGCAATGATCGCCACCAGTTTATTGGAAGCAAAGGCCAATCGTGGCTTTACGGCACAAAGGAGCGATCAGTGAACTTTCAGATGATGCTCAATTCTATACCGGACTTGCTGAACGGAGCGATTGTTACGTTGCAACTGGTACTTGCCGCTTCAGTTGTCGGTTTTGTACTGGCGCTCGGCATAACGGCTATGCGTTTGTCAGATAAGCGATATTTATCGGTGCCAGCATATGGATATATATTCTTTCTGCGCGGGACACCGCTACTCGTACAGATCTACTTGATTTACTATGGGCTGTCACAGTTTCCGGAAATACGTGGTAGTATTTTATGGCCATTTTTGCGCGAGCCGTGGTGGTGTGCATTGGCGGCCTTTGCGTTAAATACGTCGGCTTATGTATCTGAAGTGATGCGTGGCGCAATCAAAGCTGTTCCTGTCGGGCAGATAGAGGCTGCAAAAGCCATCGGGCTTTCACCTATTCAGCGGTTTATGAAAATAACGGCTCCCCAAGCGGTGCAAATTGGTTTGCCGGCCTATTCCAACGAGATCATTCTATTGGTTAAAGCATCATCATTGGCATCCACAGTGACGCTTTTGGATTTAACAGGCGTTGCCCGTTCCATTGCATCTGAAACTTACATGCCTGTCGAAATCCTTGGCATGGCCGGCATTATTTATCTCATCATGAATTTTATTCTGACACGTATACTGCGTGGTCTTGAATGGTTCGTATCACCAAAAATGAAGTTGGCCAAAAGCTTATCTGAAAGAGCCTGATATGATACTATCTCGTGACAAATGGCATGAGCGTGCTCAGTCCATACAGCCCCATAGTCAAGCGTTCTATGCTGGGTATAGCCAAAAAGCCTTGAGTGGAGAGGTTTTTACCTCGATTAATCCGGCCACGGGTAAAGTTTTGGCTGAAATCGCATCATGCGGAAAAGCGGATGTTGACTTGGCTGTTGCAGCAGCCAATCGCGCATTCCATCAAGGGGTGTGGTCAAATAAGGCTCCTGCCTCCCGCAAAAAAATATTACTGGCATGGGCAGATTTGATAGAGCGTGATGCGGAATATCTTGCTTTGCTGGAATGTCTTGATACCGGCAAGCCTATTCGTGACACTCTTGCTGTTGATGTTGGTTCATCATTGAACTCTATGCGTTGGATTGCGGAAGCGATTGACAAAATTTACGATGAAGTAGCACCTGTTCCGGCGTCAGCACTTGCTATGTTGCGTCGCAGGCCGCTTGGCGTCGTTGCTGCAATTGTGCCGTGGAACTTTCCGTTAAATATGGCGGTTATTAAGATCATGCCGGCACTTGCTGCGGGCAATAGTGTGATTTTAAAGCCGTCAGAATTAACCTCATTGACCGCCATTCATATAGCGCATCTTGCCCAGGAGGCCGGACTGCCAGAATGTGTGTTTTCTGTTATTACAGGATATGGGCCAGAGGCAGGGCGTGCGCTTGCCTTGCATATGGATGTTGCCTGTCTGTCATTTACCGGCTCGACAGAGGTGGGCAAATTACTATTAGGCTATGCAGCACAATCCAATCTGAAGCGGGTAAATTTGGAATGCGGCGGGAAATCTGCCAATATTATTTTTGGCGATATCGCTGATCCGTTAAAGGCCGCGCAACGTAGCGCGGACGGCATTTTCCAAAATATGGGACAGATTTGTAATGCTGGCTCAAGGCTTTTGTTGCAATCTTCAATACATGATGAGTTTGTTGAGCTTTTGATCAAAGAGGCAGCAGGACGCATATCTGGCGATCCGCTGGATCCGGCAACGCTTTACGGTACTATGATTTCTGACAAGCATGCTGATCGTGTCCGCAATTTCATCAATTCTGCTGAAGATGAAGGCGCACAGCTTGTTGTTGGCGGAACTGGTGAGCATGGTACAGCGATTGTACCACCGACTATATTTCAAGACGTAAAAAATGACATGAAAATTGCTCAGGAAGAGATTTTTGGGCCCGTTTTATCCATTATTCGTTTTGAAACAGAAGAGGAGGCAATCCGGATCGCTAATGATAGTCCTTACGGATTGGCGGCTGGCATCTGGACTGGCGATGTTCCTCGTGCCATGCGGATGGAGCCACGCTTGAATACGGGCTTTGTCTGGATCAATACATGGCGTGCAGGCGATATTAGTGTTCCGTTTGGTGGCGTTAAACAATCCGGACTGGGGCGGGATAAATCCATTCACTGCTTCGATGAAGTGACATCTACCAAATCTGTTTGGCTGGATTTGGGAGCATAATCTGATGGCGCTTCCCAGAATACTTCTTGCTTCCTTGTTGCATGAAACAAATAGTTTTAATCGGATACTTACACCTCTTGAAAATTTCAAAGGGCGCTTTTTACTGCTAAATGAAAATGATGTCCGGAGCAAATTAACATCTTCCGGCACCGAGATGGGTGGTTTTTTAAATGCCTGTGATACGTATAGCTGGCATGCTGAGATAGCTTTTGCGGCGGCGGCAGGTCCGTCGGGGCCAATGGTAGAAACTGATTTCAGCCAATTGAAAACCCGCCTGATCGAAGCCGCAAGTACAAAGCCAGACGGTGTTTTGCTTGCATTGCATGGTGCGATGATAACGGAAAAAAGTGATGATCCGGAAGGGGATATTGCATGTGCCTTACGTGCAATTATCGGCCCTGAAGTACCAATGGTTATCACATTAGATATGCATGCCAATTTAAGTCCGCGCTTGGTCGAAGCCGCTGATGCATTATGTATTTACGAAACTTATCCGCATGTAGACCAGGCTCAGACCGCAGAACGCGCTGCGGCAATTTTGAATGATTTACTTACTCGTCCAAAAAACGGAAAAAGATTGAGTAAATCAATTATTATGCGGCCTTCAATGCTGGATGCCGCTGATCACGGGCGTACTTTTCCGGCAGGCCCGATGAACATTATTCTCGAGCGGATGAACGAGTTAAAGAGCGAGTATAATCTTCTAAGTGCAGGGATTACCATCGGCTTTCCATGGGCCGATACTGAACGTACAGGCACAGCCGTTGTTCTGTATGCCGAACAGGATGCAGATATTGATCTGCATATCCCTGCGTATGAATTATGTAATTTATTGTGGAAGAGCCATACGGAAACACAATTGCGTTTCACCAGCATTGAGGACGCAATAGCTGATGCATTAACGCCTGAAATGGTCGATAAGCCACTTATCCTGGCTGATTTTGCCGATAATCCGGCGGGCGGGGCATACGGAGACTCTCCAAATCTATTACGTGCCATGATTGACGCTAATCTGAAAAATGCGGCCTATGCCAGTATTTGTGATCCGGAAGTTGTCAGGCAAGCGCAGGCTGCCGGAATGGGGGCGGTTATTGATGTAGCCCTAGGCGGTAAATATGCACCGGAAATAACGCCGCCATTATTTTTGACGGTTGAAGTTATCAGATATCATGATGGAAAAATTCTGTTTAACGGACCGGTTTTGCAAGGTGTTACAATTGATATGGGGGAATGTGTTTTGCTCAAGCACAATGATATTGAAATCATTGTGAGCAGCCGTGCACTCGCCATAACCGACATTGAGCAGTTCCGTGCTTTTGGTGTCGAACCCAGTAAAAAGTCGGTTGTTACACTCAAAAGCCGTAATCATCATCGTGCAGCTTTTGAACCTATTGCACGTAAAGTCATGCTGGTTGATGCCGGTGGAATTGCCAGCATGCAACTGGACAAAATTCCCTATCAAAATTTGAAGCGGCCGATATGGCCACTTGATCATTTATCAAATCCAAACACAGCCATAACTATTCTGGAGTTCTGTCACGATGACTGAAACTGCTAAACTTACAAATGCATCGCCTGAAACCGTGCGCTTAAAAGCTTTAGATCTTGCGCATCACATGCATCCCTTTGCTGACCATCAGGAACTGGTGGCCGAGGGCGGGACACGGGTTATTACGCGGGCAGAGGGTGTTTATCTTTACGATAGTGAAGGTGAGCGTTTGCTCGATGGTATGGGTGGATTATGGTGTGTGAATATCGGATATGGCCGTAAGGAGCTGGCTGAAGTTGCTGCAAAGCAAATGAACGAGCTGCCATATTATAATACATTTTTTAAAACAACCATGCCAAGTACGGTTGAACTGGCCGCAGAAATCGCAACCATCGCGCCTAACAATCTGAACCGTGTGTTTTTTGCAAATTCCGGTTCAGAGGCGAATGATACGAATATTCGTTTGGCACGGCTATATTGGATACGTGCCGGAAAACCTTCAAAGAAAGCGATTATTTCCCGTCAATATGCTTATCACGGTACATCAATCGGATCCGGCTCTCTGACCGGACTGACTTCGATGCATGATATTCCAGGCCAGCCGATGGCTGATGTTTATCATGCACCGGCACCATTTTGGTGGTCTGAAGGACGCGGGCAAACACCAGAGGAACATTGTGCTGCTGCGCTCGCAGGTTTGGAAAAAACGATTGAGACAGTTGGTGCGGATAATATTGCCGCTTTTATTGGTGAGCCTGTACAAGGTGCAGGTGGGGTTATCACACCGCCTGAAAATTACTGGGCGAGAGTACAGGAAATTTGCAAAAAACATGACATTTTGTTGATTGCAGATGAAGTTATTTGTGGTTTTGGCCGTACCGGCAAATGGTTTGGTTCGCAAACCTTTGATATCAAGCCAGACATTATTACGATCGCCAAGGGGATGTCCTCCGGCTATATGCCGATATCCGCATCTGTTTTTGGTGATAAGATCGCTTCGGTTTTGATGGACAAACCGGGCCGCATGAACCACGGTTATACTTATTCCGGTCACCCTGTTGCATCAGCTGTTGCTCTTGAAAATATCCGTATTCTGAAACGTGAGCGTATTGTTGAACGCGTAGGCGAAGATACAGGACCATATTTTCAGCAAAAACTGCGTGAATTACTGGATCACCCATTGGTCGGGGAAGTCCGGGGCGTTGGCTTGATGGCAGCAGTCGAACTTACCCGGGACAAGAAAAATCGTACACCGATTACGCCGGTTTCGAGCCTTGCTACTCCTGTTCGAAATCTCTGCTTCCAAACTGGGTTAACGACACGAGCGGTACGTGACAGTCTTGTCTTCTCTCCGCCGTTAATTATTTCGCGACAGGAAATTGATTGGTTAGTCGATCGGCTACGTAAAAATTTAAATACCTTCGTCTGAAAATTTCACTCATGGCAAAATTAGCTTTTTGCCATGAGTGATCATCTTTGAATGTAAAAAGGCTACCACCTAAACGGTTCCGGAGGCGGCTGTCTGATTTTGGTGGCACTGCATAAACCAGCGGCATAGAATGTAGCTTGCTTATGATCGTTTCCGACCTCATTCTGACTGCGCGTGGGGAAGGGGTTACCGAAAACTGCCGGCCTTTTTTTCTGTATGTTATTTGTCCGGCCGAACCCAGTCATCTCCTTTGGAGTTGAGGGTTGTTTTCAGCTATAATTTAGCGAAATTTGTTTTGAAAATTACCATTGCCCTGCTTAAATTTTAATAAAGTTGCGAATAAGGCCGGTTTCCGGCTTGCCAGCCGATAATTCCCCGAGTATCCCGATTAATGAGAATGTAAGTGACGTGTTTAGGAGGATTTACGCGTTTGCTATGTGGCCATCCAGAATTTTTGGATGAGAACGCTAAACGCTCGTCGCACGATTGCTGGTTGGAATTTCCGGGGGAGGAACTCAATGTATCGTAAATATCTTTTGGCGTTGTCGGCTGCTGTCGTTGCATTTTCGTCTTCTGCAAAGGCAGAGGATGTTGTGAAACTTGGTATGGTTGTTGAGCTGTCAGGGCCGGGCGCACCTGCCGGCACCAACTGGCGCGATGGCATTAAGATTGCCATTGATGAAGTCAATGCTGATGGCGGTATTCTGGGCAAGAAGGTCGAGCTTGGTGAATATGACACCCAGACCGATCCGCAGGTTTCGCGTGCATTGGTGCAAAAAGCCATCGATGATGGTGCTTATGCAATTCTTGGCACGATTTATTCCGGTTCGACTATGGTCAATATGCTGGTTGCGCAGCAAAACAGCATTCCGCAATTTGTGGGTTCTGAAGCGCCAAGCATTGTCGAAAAAGGCAATCCTTTTGTGTTCCGTACCTCAACCGGCGCTCAGAAGGGCGTACCGGCACTGACCCCTTATTTCACCGACACATTGAAAGCCAAAAAAGTTGGCGTCGCATGGCTGAACAATGAATTCGGCAAAGGCGGCCATGATGTTTTTGTCGAAGAGATGAAAAAAGCCGGTATTGAAGTGGTCATCGATGTGGCGTCTGAGCAAGCGCAAACCGATTATGCGGCTGACGTTGCCAAGCTGAAACAGGCCAATCCTGAAGCTATTTTCGTTTATATGAATCAGGAAGAATCTGCTCGTTTTCTGATTGAAGCCAAAAAGCAGGGCCTGAATATGCCGCTGATTGGTGAAGTGACGCTGACGGAAGCAAAAGTTGTGGAGCTGGCAGGTCCGGCAGCAGATGGTGCGATTGCTCATGTGGGCATTACCGCTGCGGCAACCGATGTTCCGGCTATTGGCGAATTTTCGAAGAAATTTGAAGAAGCCTATAAGCGCAAACCAACCCATGATGCGCTCAAAGGCTATGTGGGTGTTTGGACAACAAAATATGTCACTGACATGGTTGGCAAACTGGATGGCGAAGCCTTTGCTGAGAAAATGCGTGGTCTTTGCCTGACTGCGGCTGACTATCCAAAAATCGCGCTGGATACTTGCTGGGATGATCGCGGAGAAATGTCACGCCCGAGCTTTATGGTTCAGGTGAAAGACGGAGTTCCGACCGTCATTGGCACTGTTCCGGCTAATTAATCTATTCCTAATGCAGCGTGGCGGCTTTGCCGCCGCGCAGCTCTCTGGTTCTTTCAGGTCGTAAAATGTCCCAGTTCCTACAGGTTGTTTTGTCCGGTCTTGCAACCGGCTCTATCTATGCGCTTGCGGCGATAGGTTTTACGCTGGTCTGGCAAGCTGCGCAGACGGTCAATTTTGCTCAAGGTGAATTTGTAATGCTGCCCGCTTTTTTTGTGCTGGCGGCAATGGGCATTTTCGGCATGTCATTCTGGCCGGCTATGCTGATCGGGCTGGTGATCGCAATGATCGTGCTTGGACTGCTGTTCAAGAAATTGCTGGTCGAACCGATATTGCCACATGGTGGCATCACGTTGATTATTGCGACGATGGCGCTGGGTATCTTTTTGAAAGAAAGCGTCAAAGAGTTTTATTCAGCTGAAGCGCAGCCGTTCCCATCTATGTTCCCGAATGATCCGATTGAAATTTTCGGCGCGGTTTTATCCTTGCGCGATATGCTCAATCTTGGCTTGTCACTGGCTATTGTTGTTTTGCTGACATTGTTTTTAAACCGTACCCGCACCGGACGCTCGATGCAGGCAACGGCACAAAATCCGGCCGTGGCAGAAATTCTCGGCGTTAATGTCAAGCGGATGATCCTCTATACATTTTTGATTAATGCTGCCTTGGCAACTGTTGCCTCTTATCTGATCAGTCCGGTTTATCTGGCCAAGTTCTCCAATGGTGAAACATTGGGTCTGATTGCTTTTATCGCGGCCATTGTTGGCGGGTTTAACCAGATCCGCGGCGCATTGGTTGGCGGTCTTTTGATTGGCGTTCTTGATAACCTGACCGCAGCTTATGTAACGGCACAATATCGTGCAGCAGTACCGCTGGTGCTGTTGATTGTCATCATTCTGGTGCGCCCGCAGGGCATTATGGGTACGTCAGAAGGGAGGGCAGTGTGATGAGCGCGGCGACACGCTATTTTGTCATTGCCGTGCTTCTGCTGTTGGCGGTACTGGCTCCGTTGGGGCAAGGCAATTACATTATTTACATTTTAACCTCATGGCTGATTTTCTCAATCGCGGCGATGGGGCTTAATCTGACACTTGGTTATGCGGGGCAAATCTCGCTGGCTCAGGCATCCTTTATGGCAATTGGCGCTTATACAACCGCCTTGCTGACACTGGCTGGCTGGCACTGGCTGCTTGCTATGCCTGTCGGATTGTTTTTGTGCTTTTTGGTAGGGCTCGTGCTTGGCTATCCGGCCTTGCGTGTCAAAGGTCATTTTTTGGCTTTTGTAACGCTTGCTTTTAACACGCTGGTCTTTCTTGTTCTGCGTAATGAAGAATGGCTGACGGGTGGTAATTACGGGCTGGTTGGTATGCCGCGCCCTGATTTATGGTTGTTCTCGGCGAATAAAAGCCTGCCTTTTTACTATTTTACCCTGAGCGTGACTGTGATTGCGGCTTTGATCTTTTGGGGCATTGTACGCTCTCCGTGGGGGCGTGCGTTTAAGGCACTGCGCGAAAATCCGATAAGAGCTGAAAGCTTGGGCGTTGATACGCGTCGCATCACTTTGCTGGCCTTTGCGATTGGCTCTGTTTATGGCGGGCTTGCCGGTTCTTTGATTACGCCGCTGGTGCAATTTATTGAGCCTGGTTCGTTCAATGTCGGCCATTCGTTGAAAATTTTGCTGATGGTTGTCGTTGGTGGTTCAGGCTTTTTCTTCGGGCCATTTATTGGTGCCGCAGTTGTCATTTTGCTGCCGGAAGTGCTGCGTTTTACCGAAGGTTATTATCTGATCATCTATTCGGCATTGGTTATTGTCATGCTGGTTTTTGTGCCGTCCGGTTTGATTGGCGTATGGGATAAATTGCGCGACAAGTTCTGGCCAAAGCAACAGGTTCGCGGTGATATGCAGCAGGGGGCGCGGTTAAAATGAGCAATCCTGTGCTTTCAGTGCGCAATATCGAAAAACGCTTCGGTGGAATTCATGCTGTGCGTGATGTGTCATTTGATGTTCAGCAAGGCGAAATCCTTGGCTTGATCGGGCCTAACGGTTCGGGAAAATCAACGCTGTTTAATTGTATCCTTGGCCAGCTTCAGCCCAATAGTGGTGAAGTGCGTATCAATGGCAATAAGGTTTCAGGTATGCGCGCTTCTGACCTGAACAAGCTTGGGGTCGGGCGTACATTCCAGCAGCTTTCGGTCTTTCCGAAAATGTCGGTGATCGAGAATATTATTCTTGCCGGTCAGGAGCATAAAGGCACCATGACATCCCGCCTGTTTGGCCCTGCGGATGCGGGGCTGACAGCTGAGGCTGAGCAGATGATTTCTTTCTTCCGTCTTGAGCATTTGCGGGATGAGCTTGCCGGTTCTCTTTCTTACGGACAGCAAAAGCTTGTTGATGTGGCGATGGCTTTTATGGCGGAGCCAAGCCTTGTCTTGCTTGATGAGCCGGCAGGCGGCGTTAATCTGACGATGCTGAGCAATCTGAAAGAGCGCCTGACGACCTATAATGCCGAACATGGCACGACTTTTGTGGTGATTGAACACAATATGGAATTTGTCATGAGTCTTTGCACCCGCATTATTGTGCTTGCTGAAGGGCGCATTATCGCGGAAGGAACACCGGACGAAATTCGTTCAAACCAGATGGTTATCGACGCTTATCTGGGAGGATAACAGATGCTTGAACTTAAAGATGTTCATGGTGGTTATGGTAAAATCACCATTTTGAATGGTGTATCTTTCACCATTCCTAATGCGTCGATCACCACTGTTATTGGCCCTAATGGTGCCGGTAAATCAACGGTTTTCAAGGCGATTTTTGGCCTTCTTAATATTCATTCCGGGCAAATACTGCTCGATGGAAAAGATATTACCCGCCAAACCCCGCGCCAGATGATTGCGCATGGTGTCACCTATGTGCCGCAAGGGCGCAATGTGGTGCCGCAGCTGTCCGTTTATCATAATCTGGAGCTTGGCGGCATTACGGCCAGTGATCAGGCCAAAGTGCGTGAGCGCATTGAAATGGTGATGGATCAGTTTCCGATGCTGCGTCAATATAAAGATCGCAAAGCCATCGAACTATCCGGCGGGCAGCAGAAACAGTTGGAAGTAGCACGCGCTTTATTGCTTGATCCGAAGCTTATTTTGATTGACGAACCATCCATTGGTTTATCACCCAATCTGGTGCAGGAAGTGTTTCAGACACTGATCCGGTTGCGTGATGAGGGTGTCACCATTTTGATGGTTGAGCAAAACGCCAAGGCAGCCTTGGCGATGTCTGACTATGGGCTTGTTCTGGAACTCGGCCAGACACGCATGCATGATGAGGCATCGAAGCTGTTGGCTGATCCGCGTGTCGGGCAATTATTCCTTGGCGGTCATATCGAATAGTCGGAAGCGCTTCGGTTTTTGATAAAAATGGGTAGGAAGCGCGTTAACTTGTAAAGTTTAAGCGGGCTTCAAAACCATCATTTTGTCCGGCAGCCGGTGACAGGAACTGAAGTTGTGCCTGCATTTGCTGCGCAATTTCCATGGCAATAGGAATGCCTAAGCCGGAGCCAGGTGCCGTTGTGGCACCACGGGCAAAGCGCTTTTGTGCATTCATCAACTCATCCGCAGACAAGCTTTTGCCGCCATTGATAATGCGGATGGAGCCGTCTTTTTCCACGCGAATGGTGACTGGTTCATTTTTGGCACCATGTAACAGAGCATTTTCAATCAAATTGCGTAAGACAATCGCAAAGGCATCGCTGTTAACCGGTTTGAATAATCGTGCCTGAGAATGGCGCTCATAAATAATCCGATCACTTGCCGAGGATTTACGCTGAAACTCTTCAGCCAGATGATCGACAACGCGCAAAAGATCAGCAGGTTTATCGGCCAGAGCAATATTTGCTTCGGCACGTGCCAGCTGCATTAGTTTTTCAACCAGTCTTTTCAGCTTTTGCAGTGACGATTCGATTTGTTCAACGCGGGCATGGTTTGCGGCACCTTTGACCTCGGTCATCAGCAATTGCGTGTGTGCCAAGGCTCCGGCAATGGGGGTGCGCAATTCATGCGCGCTGTTGGCGGTAAAAGCCCGCTCGGCCTCAAGGGCGGATTGCACACGTCCCATCAGCGTATTGACGGAATGCACAATCGGCTGCAATTCGAGTGCTAATCCTTCTGCCTGAATAGGTGTAAGATCCCCACTGTCTTTTGCAGCAATTAACTGGCGCAAATGATCGATCGGGTTGACCGAGCGTCGCGCCACTAGCCGGATGATATAAAGGCTGAGCGGCACCAGCACCAAAATAGGCAATAAGAGTGCAAGTGCGCCTTCATTGGTGGCTTCGCGCCGGTTTTTCATCTGGTCTGCGACTTGAACAAATATAGTGTTATCAGCTGCTGCTACTGTGTAATAACGGGCTTTATCATCCTGCCAGAAGCCTTCAACCAAAGGAGCCGGAAAAGGGCCTTTAATGATATTTGAAGCGTGAACGAGTATTTTCCCGCTGGCGTCGCGTGCCTGATAGGTCAGATATTGGCGGGACGATGAAACTGAGCCGTTTTCCAGTGCAATAGCCTTATCAGTACGATCATTATGCAAAATGTCGTCGATAATGAGTGATGCCAAACGCTCGGTAGTTTCTTGCAATGCGCTGTCGAAAATTTCTGAAAATTCGTCATGCATGACTAAGATGCCACCAACCGCTGCAACAACCCAAAAAGAGATAACAGCTGCGGTGACAGAAAACATGAGACGTCTGATGAGGCTGGGAGACTTCATGTTCTGTCCTCAATTTTATAGCCAACACCGCGGACAGTACTGATTTTATCGCGACCGATTTTTTTGCGTAACCGGCTGATATAAACTTCAACCGTATTGCTTTCGATTTCTGAACCGAATGCATAAAGCTCTTCTTCGATCTGAGCTTTGGAGACAATCGCATTGGTGCGATGTAACAGGCATTCGAGGACGGCCCATTCGCGTCCTGATAAAATCACTTCGCCCGCAGGTGATTGTATGCGGCGTTCAGCGATTTTAATTTCCAGGTCGCCAAGATGCACAACAGGAACACTGTTGCTGCCATAGCGCCTTGAAACTGCAATCATGCGTGCTGTTAATTCATCGAGATTGAATGGTTTGACCAGATAATCATCCGCCCCTGCATTCAGGCCTTCGATACGGTCAGAGATCTGATCGTGTGCGGTGAGAATAATAACCGGCACCGGATTTCCGGCTTGTCGCAAGCGGGATAAAATATCAAGGCCGCTGCCATCCGGCAGACGAAGATCAAGCAGGATCAAGCTATAAGCAACTGTTGTTGCCGCGAGAGCTGCATCTTCTGCGGTTTGCATCCAGTCGACTGCGTGGCCGCTTGCCAGCACATGATCACGCACGGCCTGACCAAGTGTGTCGTCATCCTCAACAAGAAGAACTCTCAAACAATATTCTCCGGCAGATAGCCATAGGTGTGGAGTGTCATCAGACATTCCACCACCTCATTTATGGTTTCAAGCTTTTATTTAATAGTTTAAATCATTGGCGCTGCGTAAAGACCGGATCGGCGGTTTTAATGCGGCATGATGAAAGCGTATCCAGTGCGCTAGAATAAATATTGGTTTTAACCTGCATCAAGCCCAGCACAGTGTGAAAAAGCTTGTCATGGGATTGCGGCTCTTTTGCTTGTTGTGCAAGGCAGCCTTCATCCACGGTGGTTTTGGCGTCTTTTCCGAGCCACATCACATATGGGATATGGGTTTGTTGCGATGGTGCCACAAAATAAGGGGCGCCATGCAGATAGAGGCCGAATTCACCCAAAGATTCACCGTGATCGGACATATAGATCAGCGATGTGTCGAGTGTGTCCTGCTGTTCTTTTAGCCTGTCAATCACTGAAGAGATAATATGATCGGTATAAGCGATTGTATTATCATAGGCATTGATAACTTCTTCACGGCTGCATTTGGAAAATTCTGTGTTACGGCAATCTGGGGTAAAGCGACGATATTCTTCCGGATAACGCAGATAATAAGCAGGGCCATGACTGCCAAGTTGATGCATAACCAGCACGGTGTCTTGTTTGACGCCTGCCATCCAGCCATCTAGTTTTTCCAGAAAAATGCTGTCCAGACATTCGCCGTTCTTGCAATATTTCTGGTTACCTGAATCAGACAGGGATTCATTGGCTACACGCTCGGCAACGCCTTTATTACCGGTATTATTATCCCACCATTCGACATGCACACCGGCATGGTTGAGAACATCCAGCAGACTTTCTGTGGCCAGCCCTTTCTCATGCGAATATTCATCGCGGGTGTAGATGGAAAACATGCATGGCAGTGAAACAGCTGTTACTGTGCCGCAACTGCTGGTATCTGAAAAGTAAGTGATGTCCTGACGGGCAAGCTCAGGATTGGTATCTTTATTATAGCCGTTCAGCGAGAAGCTTTCAGCGCGGGCGGTTTCACCGGCAATCACAATGGTTAGTCTTGGCTTGCGGGTTACGGTGCCGGCATCTGCAATTTTTGCATCAAGGCCGATAGGTTCAACAATGATGTTTTGGTTTTTACTGGTGCGAATGCCCAGCTTGACCGCATTGCCGACCGGCATCACCGGATTGAGTGTGGCCATCCATTCTTTATGCTCACGACCTACCGAGATAAATGTGCTGGAATTAATGATAAACAAAATAGTTGCGATGAGCAGAGCCGGGAAAATAAAGGCAGAGTTTTGTTTGAGCTTGCGCCAGAACGAACGATGCTCAATCTTGACCCAGACAATCAGCAGACACGGTAAAATGCCATATAAAACCAGATGGCGGACAAAGCCGAAACTGATGAGATGGCCGGCTTCGGCATTGGTTGTATCAATGGCGCTTTGCAGCATTTCGACATCAATAATGGTGCCGAATTGATCGACAAACCAAGATGCGATTGCTGAAATCATGATGAGTGCGATGAAGAGCGGCTTGGTGGCATATTTAACGGAAAGACTTATGCAAAGAGCGCTCAACAGACAAAATATTCCGCCGACCAGCGCGATGAGGGTACCCGTTGGCAACAGCTCCTGCGAGCGCTGCCAGAATGTGGCATTGTTGACTGCGGTCAGATAACCGGCAACGATTATGCTTAAACTTACGCTATCAATTTGCGGGCGGGGTAAATTGCCTAAAATTTTCAGTCCCATATTTCGTAGTCCTTGAAATGCGAATGCTTCATTTGGCGGACTAAATGGCTTTGCTGACATGAACCTGAACGTGTGCGGTTTATCATTTCGTGAAGGCGGAAAACGCATAAGCAGCATGTTTTATATATGAGATTTTTATATCCGGGCGGCTTTCCCTCTCTCGAACCACTATGCGGTTTGGCCGCATAATTCCTGCTCTTCGCGGGTGTTTTTATAAAAAGACGCCATCAACAACAGCCGTTGCATGTCTTCGGCTGAATGTCAGGAGTTTGGAATGACGGATATCCTTATGATAGCCGCAGGCGCCGGATTTATCGGCCTCAGCTATTTTTATGCTCTCGTTTGCGATCGTCTTTGAGGGCGCATCATGTGGTTTGATTATGTTCTTGGCGGCTCGGTGGCCGCATTGCTCACGCTTTATTTGCTTTATGCATTAGCCAGGCCTGAGCGCTTTTGAATCTGTTTCTTAAAGCAGAAAGTACTTCCAATGACATTCAACGGATTATTGCAAATTGCGATCCTGTTCGGGATCACAATTTTGCTGGTCAAACCGGTTGGCGGTTATCTCACCCGTGTTTTTACCGGCGAGCGGACTTTTTTATCTTCACTTTTAGCGCCCATCGAACGAAGCCTTTATAAGCTTGCCGGCACGCATGAAAGGGAAGAACAGCACTGGACAGCCTATGCGGCTTCACTCCTGATGTTCAGTATTGCCGGATTTGTTTTTCTTTATGTCCTGCAACGCTTGCAAGGCATGTTGCCTTTTAATCCGGCCAATATGCAGGCAGTTGAGCCGACCTCTTCCTTCAATACTGCCGTGAGCTTTATGACCAATACCAACTGGCAGGGCTATGGTGGCGAAAGCACCATGAGTTATCTGACCCAAATGGCTGGTATTACGGTGCAGAACTTTGTTTCCGCAGCAACCGGCATTGCCGGTGCAATGGCAATTATACGTGGCTTTGCCCGTTCATCCAGCCCGACCATTGGTAATTTCTGGGTCGATCTGACCCGCGCCACACTTTATGTGCTGCTGCCGATTTGTATTGTCGGCACGCTGGTGCTGGTATGGCAGGGGGTGCCGCAAAATCTCAATGATTATACGGCAGTCACCACGCTTGAAGGCGCTCAGCAGGTCATCGCCCAAGGGCCCGTCGCCTCACAGATGATTATCAAACATCTGGGCACGAATGGCGGCGGTTTCTTTAATGCCAACTCATCGCATCCGTTTGAAAACCCGACGGCGCTTACAAACCTTATTCATCTTTTGTCGATCTTTGTGATCTCGACAGCGATGACCAATGTGTTTGGCCGGATGGTTGGCAGTCAGCGTCAGGGCTGGATGTTGTTTGCGGTTTTTGGTGTGTTGGTCGTGCTGGGAACGTCTGTTCTCTACTGGGCTGAAAGCACCGGTAATCCGCTGATGCAGGCGCTTGGTGTTGCGGGCGGCAATATGGAAGGCAAAGAAGCACGCTTTGGTATTGCCTTATCTTCATTGTTTTCTGAGGTGACAACGGCGGCTTCCACCGGTGCCGTTAATAATATGCATGACAGCCTGATGCCGCTTGGTGGCTTGGTGCCGATGTTCAACATGCAAATCCCGAACCTCGGCGGTATTGGTGCAGGCATTTACGGCATGCTGTTATTTTTCATTCTGGCAATTTTTATTGCCGGTCTCATGGTCGGACGCACACCGGAATATCTGGGCAAAAAAATCGAAGCCAAAGAGGTCAAAATGAGCCTTTTGGCAGCGCTTGGACCCTCGCTCGCTATCCTTGGATTTGCAGCTTTGGCGGTGGTTTTGCCACAAGGATTATCCAGCATTCAGGATGCAGGCCCGCATGGGTTTAGCGAAGTGCTTTACGCTTATTCATCGGGTGCCAACAATAATGGCAGTGCCTTTGCTGGGCTGAACGCCAACACGCCTTTTTATAATCTGACCATAGGTTTTGCCATGCTGATGGGGCGCTTTTTGCTCATCGTGCCGGTGCTGGCGATTGCTGGTTCACTGGCGGCTAAAAAAACGGTTCCGGTCTCTGCCGGTACATTGCCAACCACAGGCGCTTTATTTGTCGGCCTTGTGTTTGGTGTGACGATGATTGTCGGTGGTCTGACCTTCTTTCCGGCTTTGGCGCTTGGGCCCGTTGTTGAGCATTTCTCGCTTCTGTCGGCTAAGCTTTTTTAAAGGTGGATGATGAATAGAAAACCAAATTCTACCGAGCTGGTCAGCCATGCAAAACTGAGGCAAAAGCGCTCAAAATGGTTTGGTAAGCCTGATGGCTATCCCAAACCAATGAGCTTGATGCTGTTGTTTTTGCTGATTGTTTTGCTGAGTGTCTATGTGGCGGAGTTTTTGAAGTGACCATCTTGGTCTTTAAAAATGTCAGCACTGATGATGAAATTTTTATGCAGCCTTCAAGGCTTTGCTCAAAATCAGACGGAGGGCTCGCATGAGCCAGTCAAAATCTTCAAGCATTTTGGATGCTAAAATTCTTCTGCCCGCCATTGGTGGTGCCTTTCGAAAACTTGACCCTCGCAGCCTTGCCAAAAATCCGGTGATGTTTGTGGTGGCTGTCGTGACATTGCTGACAAGTGTGCTCTTCTTGCGCGATCTGGTCAGTGGGGGGGATGACTTAGGCTTTTCTTTCCAGATCATATTGTGGTTGTGGTTTACAATTTTGTTTGCCAACTTTGCGGAAGCGGTGGCGGAAGGGCGCGGTAAAGCGCAGGCAGAATCCCTGCGCCGCACCCGCACCGAAACAGAAGCTAAACTGCTGAACGGTGACAGTAAAACCGATTATAGGGTGGTTGCAGGCAACAGCCTTAAAGTGGATGATATTGTGCTGGTGGAAGCCGGAGATATTATTCCTTCCGATGGTGAGGTGATTGAAGGTGTTGCTTCGGTCAACGAAGCCGCAATCACAGGTGAATCCGCACCGGTTATACGTGAATCAGGTGGCGATCGCTCGGCGGTAACCGGCGGCACGCAGGTGCTTTCCGATTGGATACGTGTGCGTATTACGGCGGCTGCCGGTTCCACTTTCATTGACCGCATGATCTCGCTGGTGGAGGGGGCAGAGCGCCAGAAGACACCCAATGAGATTGCACTCAATATTCTGCTTGCCGGTATGACACTTATTTTCGTGCTGGCTGTGGTAACGATCCCAAGTTTTGCCAGTTATGCCGGCGGTTCGGTGCCGGTAATTGTGCTGGTTGCACTGTTTGTGACACTCATTCCAACCACCATTGGCGCTTTGCTTTCAGCTATTGGCATTGCTGGTATGGATCGTCTGGTGCGGTTTAATGTGCTGGCTATGTCAGGGCGTGCGGTGGAGGCTGCCGGCGATGTGGATACATTGCTGCTGGATAAAACCGGAACGATCACGCTTGGCAATCGTCAGGCTACTGAATTTCGTCCGGTTTCGGGTGTCAGTGAACAGCAATTGGCCGATGCGGCACAACTTTCCTCATTGGCGGATGAAACGCCGGAAGGCCGCTCTATCGTTGTGCTGGCAAAAGAGAAATATGGCATCCGCGCCCGTGATATGGCTAGTCTTCATGCATGTTTTGTGCCTTTTACGGCGCAAAGCCGGATGAGCGGCGTGGATATTGAAGGGAGTGCTATCCGCAAAGGTGCGGTGGACGCTGTGCTGAAATATGCCGAGGCAGAAGGGGCAAAAGCATCAATAACGGCACAGGTGCAAGAAGTTCAGACGATTGCTGCGCAGATTGCCAAAGCGGGCGGCACACCGCTGGCGGTTGTCAAAGACGGGCAGTTAATGGGTGTAGTGGCGCTGAAGGATATTGTCAAAGGCGGCATTCGCGAGCGATTTGCAGAATTACGCCGCATGGGTATCCGCACGGTGATGATTACCGGCGATAATCCGATGACGGCTGCGGCGATTGCTGCGGAAGCGGGCGTGGATGATTTTCTGGCGCAGGCAACACCTGAAAACAAGCTGTCGCTGATCCGTGAGGAACAGGCGAAGGGCAAACTTGTTGCCATGTGTGGTGATGGCACCAATGACGCTCCCGCATTGGCGCAGGCCGATGTGGGCGTGGCGATGAATACCGGCACGGTGGCAGCGCGCGAAGCAGGCAATATGGTTGATCTGGATAGTGATCCGACCAAACTGATTGAGATTGTGGAGATCGGTAAGCAATTGCTGATGACGCGCGGTGCACTGACCACTTTCTCGATTGCCAATGACATTGCCAAATATTTTGCGATCATTCCGGCGATGTTTTTGGCCTTTTATCCGCAATTAGGCGTGTTGAATATTATGGGGCTGCATAGTCCGCAGAGCGCCATTTTATCGGCGATTATCTTCAATGCGCTGATTATTGTGGCACTCATTCCGTTGTCGCTGCGCGGCGTGAAATATCAGGCGGTGGGTGCTGGTGCACTGCTGAGCCGTAACCTGATGATCTATGGCCTTGGCGGGATTATCGTGCCTTTTGTCGCGATCAAGCTGATTGATATGGCCATTACGGCTTTGGCTTTGGTGTAAGGAATAAGTTTATGTTGAAACAATTACGTCCTGCCTTGGTGATGATCATCGGCCTGACGGTTATCACGGGTATTCTTTATCCGCTGGGGATGACTGGCGTTGCGCAGGCATTATTTCCGGTGCAGGCGAATGGTAGTTTGGTTGTCAAAGATAATCAGCTTGTCGGCTCAGCATTGATTGGTCAGCAATTTACCTCCGAGCGGTATTTTCATGGCCGCCCGAGTGCTGCGGGCGAGGGGTATGATGCAACATCATCGGGTGGCTCTAATCTTGCGCCGACAAGTGCTGCTTTGTTGGAACGGGTGAAAGCGGATGTGGGCAAGCTGAAGGCGGAAAATCCGAACCAGCCGGTTCCGGTGGATCTGGTGACAGCATCGGGTAGCGGGCTTGATCCGCATCTGACACCTGAAGCTGCCTTGTTCCAGATACCTCGTATTGCCAAAGCGCGCGGGCTTGATGAGGCAAAATTGAGCGTATTGGTGAAAGCACAGACACAGGAGCGTTTGCTTGGTGTGTTGGGCGAGCCGGTGGTGAATGTGCTTGCGCTTAATCTCGCACTGGATCAGGTTAAGTGATGCGTCAAATCAGCAGGATTCCCGCTGCATGAATGAAGATACAGCACGAATAGCAGATAATCGTCCGTCACCGGATGCATTGCTTGCACAGGCTGAACAAGAAACCCGTGGCCGCCTCAAGATTTTTCTCGGGGCGGCTCCGGGCGTTGGTAAAACTTATGAAATGCTGATGTCCGGTCGCAGTCTTCTGGCTGACGGCGTGGATGTGGTGATCGGCATTGTGGAAACGCATGGCAGGCAGGAAACAGCCGTACTCACCGAAGGTTATGAGATTATTCCGCGTGCGCGTGTGGATTATAAAGGTCATGTTCTCGAAGAAATGGACTTGGATGCCGTTTTAGCGCGTCGTCCAAAACTTGTGCTTGTCGATGAACTTGCCCACACTAATGCTACAGGCAGTCGTCATCCTAAGCGCTATCTTGATGTTGAGGAGCTGCTTGCGAACGGGATTGATGTTTATACCACGCTGAATATTCAGCATGTGGAAAGCCTCAATGACGTGGTGGCGCAGATAACCCGTATCCGTGTTCGCGAAACGGTGCCGGATAGTATTATTGACCGTGCCGATGATATTGAAATTATTGATATTACGCCGGAAGATCTGATTAAACGCCTGAAAGAAGGCAAGGTTTATCTGCCGAAAACGGCCAAACGCGCAACACAGAATTATTTTTCCGCCGGTAATCTGACAGCTCTGCGTGAGCTTGCGCTTCGGCGTACAGCGCAACGCGTCGATGATCAGCTGCTTAAACATATGCAGGCCAATGCTATTTCTGGGCCATGGTCGGCAGGCGAGCGGGTGTTGGTTTGTATTGACGGCCAGCCTCATGGTGCGGCTTTGGTGCGCTATGCTCGCAGACAGGCAGACCGGTTACGCACGCCATGGACAGCTCTTTATGTCGAAACATCCCATTCGGCGGCTTTGTCAGAAGAAGAAAAAGATCAGATTGCTACTACATCACGATTAGCAGAACAGCTTGGCGGTGAGATAATCACGCTGACCGGACATGATGTGGCGCAGGATATTATCAACTATGCTTTGGCGCATAATTTCAGCCATATCGTGATTGGAAAATCCAATAAATCGCGCTTGCGTGAAATGATAGAGGGTTCCGTTTCGCATGACCTGATCCGCAAAGCGGGTAATCTGAGTGTGCATGTGATTGCAGGTTATCCGCAAGCCGCAGCGCCTGCACGCCCTGTTGCGGCAGCCGTGCGTAAAATGGTTTCGCTGCGGCCTTATTTGTTTAGCCTTGGCTATATTGTGTTGGCACTTCTTGCCGGAACATTGCTTTCGCGCGTGCTGGATGTGCGCAATATCGCGCTGGTTTTCTTGATGGCCGTGCTTGTTTCAGCGGTGACTGCTGGTTTGCGACCGGCTTTATTTGCGTCGGCTATCAGTGCTTTTGTGTTTAATTTTTTCTTTTTACCGCCACTTTATACATTGGATATTCGCGATCCGGAAAGTGTGATTGCGTTGGTGTTTTTTATTTGTGTGGCGGTGATCACCAGTAATCTCACAGCCAGAGTGCAAAGGCAGGCAATGGCTGCACGCCAACGCGCCAGAACAACCGAAGGGCTTTATCAATTCAGTAAAAAACTTGCCGGTGCCGGTGCATTGGAAGATGTGCTCTGGGCAACGGTTTATCAGATTGCTGCACTGCTGAAAGTTCGTGTCGTGGTGTTGCTGCCGGATGAAGGCGCGGTTGATAAAACAATTTCTGTGCGTGCCGGATATCCGCCCGATGACAGTTTGGCAGATGCGGATATTGCGGCTGCCCGCTGGGCATGGGAGCAAGACCGGCCAGCAGGGCGCGGTGCAGATACATTGCCGGGCGCTAAGCGGCTTTATCTGCCTTTGCGCGCTTTCGGGCATACAATTGGTGTGATCGGGCTTGATGATGATCTGCAGGGGCCGATTTTAACGCCTGAACAACAACGACTATTTGACGCTCTGGCAGAGCAGGCAGCTTTGGCGATTGCGCGTATTCAGCTGGTGGATGATCTCGACCGTGCCAAGCTTGCCGTGGAGGCAGACCGTTTGCGCTCAGCTCTTCTTACGTCCATTTCGCATGATTTGAAAACGCCGCTTGCTGCTATTTTGGGTGCCGCAGATACGCTTAAAACCTATGCTGTGACATTGCCTGATGAAGATCGTGCAGAACTATTGACAACAGTGGTGGATGAATCCGAGCGCCTCAACCGTTTTATTGCCAATCTTCTCGATATGACGCGGATTGAATCCGGTGCGATGCAACCTAATAAATCGCTGCATTATTTAGGCGATGTTGTTGGCAGCGCCTTGAAACGTGCAGGTAAAATTTTGGCGCATCATCGTATTGAAACAAATATTGTTGCCGATTTACCGATGCTGAAATTGGATGGTGTTTTGTTTGAGCAGGTCTTATTTAACCTGCTGGATAATGCCGCTAAATATGCACCTGAAGGCAGTCTGATCTCTATTGAAGGGCATGCAGAACAAAGCGACATTGTGCTGAACATCAAAGATGAGGGAGCCGGCATTCCTGAAGGGGATGAAAAACGCATTTTTGATAGTTTTTATCGTGTCCGAAAAACAGATCAGGTGCGTGCAGGCACAGGGCTTGGACTGGCAATCTGCAAAGGCTTTGTGGAGGCCATGGGGGGCACGATTACCGCTTGCAACCGACGGGAGCCTTCGGGCCAAAGTGGTGCGGTTTTTACCATTCGGCTGCCGTTGGAAAGCTGCACTGAGCTGAATGCAATTTAGGTGAAGGGCTGAATATTCAATGACACAAAATGTAGTCAAAATTCTTGTCGTTGATGATGAGCCGCCGATCCGTAAATTGTTGCGGGTAGGGCTTGGTACAGAAGGCTTTGCGGTTTTAGAGGCTCCGTCTGCTGAGATTGCGCGCGAGATCATGCAAGCTGATAAGCCTGATCTGGTTTTACTGGATTTGGGGCTGCCGGACATGTCAGGCCATGAACTTTTAAGTCTTTGGCGTTCAGAAAAGCTTGATCTGCCAGTGATTATCCTCTCAAGCCGCACCGATGAGGCAGGAATCGTTAAAGCGCTGGAAACGGGTGCTGATGATTATGTGACCAAGCCATTTGGTATGAAAGAACTGGCGGCACGTATTCGCGTAGCCTTGCGGCATAAGTTTCAGAAGCAAGGTGAAAAGCCTATATTTCAGACCGGAGAATTATCGGTTGATTTGGTCAAACGTATTGTGCGGCTCAAAGGGCAGGAGGTGAAACTCTCGCCGAAAGAATATGATGTTTTACGCATTATGGTGCAACATGCGGGCAAAGTGCTGACACATAATTTTATTCTGGATCAGGTTTGGGGTGGTATGAGTGATGTGCAATATTTGCGTATCTATGTGCGTCAATTGCGCCAGAAACTGGAAGATATTCCAGATCAGCCATATTATATTCTGACGGAAACCGGTGTTGGTTACCGGCTGCGGGAGCCGGAAACCTTTGACGCTGACTAAACGGAGGAGCGTGTTGGCAGGTCTTTTAATTTAATGAATAGCTTCTGCGCGTGCGCAATTTTCTTGTTCCATCTGTAATGTTGTATGATGAAGATGATATTGCTCCTGAAGTACTTGTTCAATTTTACGGCGCAAATTTTCACCATCCGTTGCAGGATTCATAACGACATGTGCTGTCAGTGAATGCTCACTTTTGGTGAGTGACCAGACATGCAGGTCATGAATTTCAGCTACGCCCTGAACAGATAAGATTGATTGCTTCAATTCAGCTAAATCAATACCCACCGGAACGCCTTCTAATAGAATATTGATGCATTCTTTCAAGAGAATCCAAGTGCGCGGAAACACCATAAAACCAATGCCAATTGCGATGATGGAATCTACCAATTGCCATCCGGTTAGGTAAATAATTATCGCGCCGGCAATAACGCCGATAGAGCCGAGCATATCAGCCCAGACCTCCAGATATGCGCCTTTAACATTCAGGCTTTCATCCTTCTTACCAGTCAGCAATCGCATGGAAATCAGATTTACGACTAAACCGATAAAAGCAACAACAAGCATGCCAACCGACTGAACTTCGGCGGGTTCTGCTATACGGATATAGGCTTCGTATAAAATATAAAATGCAACGATAAGCAGCAAAAGCGCATTGATGGCTGCGGCTAATATTTCAAAGCGCGAATAGCCATATGTTCTGAATAAATCCGCGGCGCGCCTGCCTAAATAGATAGCAATCAGCGCTAATGCGAGAGCAAATGTATCTGTTGCCATATGCATGGCATCGGACAATAAAGCGAGGCTGCCTGTTACATAACTGCCGACAATTTCGGCAATCATAAAGCTGCCGGTTAAGAAAAACGCCAGCCAAAGCCGTGATACCGGTGTGCTGCTTGCATCAACATGGTCGTGATTTCCGCTCATTGCTCAACCTTTGATTGGACTACAATTGCCTGCTTGTTCAGGATTTTATAATGGCATTAATAAATTTATGTAGTTCTTTTTTATGGCATAGAATAGATATGTGACGTCTCGTGCAGATGAGAAATGATCATCAATTATTGAGTGGATTTATTGATTTTCATCGGAAAGTTTCTCATAATTGTCTGATATAATTTTTAATTAATTAAAGACAGATCGAGGGATAGATAATTATTTTGATAGTCCCTTTACGCTGATGCCGACTTCAGAGCGGATAATCAATCCCAATATTATTACCGGTGTCTATAGTTATTATGCGGGCTATTATCATGGCCATTCTTTTGACGATTTTGCGCATTTTTTATCTTTTGTTCGCCGTGGTGTTGTCCGGCAATTCATGGAGATGTACGGCTTCTTGTTTGAGGGATCGCCATAGTCTTTTATAAAAATATCGTCGGGATAACGCCTATGACTATCCCTTGATATTTTGATGTTGGCGTCAGTCAGAATGTTGATCCAGTCCCTTCCTATAAATTGCCCCCTTGATCACTATTCATTATTTCAGGCTTGCCGTATTTGAAAATAGCCTCATTCATAAGCATCAGCGTTTCTGGCTCAACTCCGACAGGCTTATAATACATTGATAACCGGTTGATCTTCAGTAGTCTGCACTGTCTGCTCAGACTTAAAGCGGCATAATCCTTGCGGATCATTGCCTTTTGTTTTCTATGATCTTATCGGAAAGCACACCAGCCAAGCCATCAATCGCTTGCCGCTTCCATGTGGTCACTTGGGTCGGATGGATTTTGTGCCTGATGCCAAGCTCTTGAGCTGTCTTGTTCTGGTGCGATCAGCTTTTCAATATCATCATAGATTTCCTGCCACTGACTTTCAGTGAAGGCGAAGAGATTGAAGCTGCGTAGCAAAAATGCGCCTTCAGCGGCTATGAAAGCCAAACGAGCCTTACGGTCGGCAGGATCGTTCATATCAAGGCCGTCGATCTGGTGGCTGTACCATTTGCGACTTTCCTCCAATTGCTCGCTATTAGGCACGAGGCTGGCCATCATGGCAGAAAAGCGGGAATCGTCGGTCTGTTCACCCTCGCGGGTTACTTTTATATGCGCAGCAATATGGGCGCGCGGATCAGTGGAACCTTGCTTACAGATATTGACCTTCACATCAAAAACAGCGCTCCAGCGATTGATAATAGCACGCATGAGGCCGTCTTTATTGCCGAAACAATATTGCACACCACCCTTGGTGATGCCCGCTTCACGCGCGACATTATCCATCGTGAGAGCTTCGATACCACCTTCCACCAGCAAGTGTTCAGCGGCATCCAGCACCTTGTTGCGATCAACAACACGCGGGCGGCCGATTTTTTTGAATTTTTTAGTTTCCATACAAGAGGATTTAAATTAAGCGCTGCATGATACAAGTAGTTTTTTTTATGAATGGTGTTGAAAAATGACGAATAATCGCTGGATCGTACTGGCTGTTGTTTCCTGTGCCTTACTGCTGATTGTTATTGATATGACAGTGCTTTACACGGCATTGCCGCGTCTGACACATGACCTGCATGCCAGCGCATCGCAAAAATTATGGATCATCAATGCTTATCCGTTGGTGGTGGCTGGTCTGTTGCCGGGAACCGGCACTTTGGGTGATCGTATCGGGCACCGGACCATGTTCTTGTGTGGCCTTATTGTTTTTGGGTTCGCTTCAACGGCGGCTGCTTTTGCGCCAAGTGCTAATTTCTTGATTGGTGCACGTATCGGTCTGGCGGTTGGTGCGGCTATGATGATGCCTGCCACTTTGTCGATCATCCGCATTACGTTTCAGGATGAAAAAGAGCGTGCGCTGGCGCTTGGTATCTGGAGCTCGATTGCAGCCGGTGGCGCTGCCGTGGGGCCGGTGGTTGGCGGCGTGCTGCTTGAATATTTCTGGTGGGGTTCGGTCTTCCTCATTAATGTGCCTGTTGTGATTGCAGCTTTTATTGTCGGCATGATCGTTTTGGAAAAACGCGGCGGCAACAAAGCGCGTGCGTGGGACTTTATCGGTTCGGTGCAAATCATGCTGGCGCTGATCGCTTTGACTTTTGCTTTGAAGGAACTCGGTAAACCTGATCGCGATCTGTTGCTTTTTGCTGGTGCATTGGTGATCGGTTTGATTGCGGCAGTAATGTTTGTTAAACGTCAGAACAAGCGCACCGAGCCGCTGCTTGATTTTCAGCTTTTTAAAAACAGCAAATTTTCGTCTGGTGTTTTGACCGCTTCCGTTGCCTCTGCATCGCTGATCGGGGTGGAATTGGTTTTCACACAACGCTTGCAGCTGGTTGCCGGTTATTCGCCATTGCAGGCCGGATTGCTGATCCTGCCTATTCCGCTGGCCGCATTTGTGGCCGCACCATTGATGGGGTTCTTCATGAACCGTGTGGGCACCGCCAGAGCGCTTTATTTGTCGCTTGGTATGTCGGGCGTGGGAATTGTTTTATATCTCCTCAGCTACAAAATGGAGACCATGATCTGGTTGTTGCCGCTGATGATTGTCGGCTTTGGTGTCGGCGCTGCCATGACGGGTGCATCAACAGCGATTATGGGCAATGCGTCCGCTGATAAAGCCGGTATGGCAGCTTCTATCGAAGAAGTGTCCTATGAGCTTGGCGGTTCTATTGGTGTGACGGTGATGGGTAGTCTGATGACCGCCATCTATAGCCTCAATCTGGTGTTGCCGGAATTTGCGGCACAAAATCCGGCTCATGCAAAAGCTGCTTCTGATAGTCTCGACGGGGCAAAGCTGGTGGCTGAAACATTGCCTGCCGATCAGGTCAGCGCATTGCTGGATAATGCCTATCTGGCATTTGACCAGTCATTCGTTGTGGTGATTGCTGTGGCCGCAGTGGGTGTTTTCATGACTGCGTTCGGGGTTTATCGCCTGAATAAAGCACAATAAATTACGGTATTTATTAAAAAGGCTCCGGTGGAAACATCGGAGCCTTTTGATTTTTTTACGCTTTGTCGCTGGCAAACATCGGGCCGCCGCGCCAACGCGGGAAGCCGTAACCGTGGATTTTGACCAGATCAATGTCGACGGCACTGAGCGCAATGCCTTCATCAAGAATAGCCTGACCTTCGGCCGCCATTTCACCAACCAGTGTTTCGGCAATTGCTTCGAGTGACAATGGCTGTTCAGCGCTGATTTTATTTTGCAACAATGCATCAACTTGTGCTGACGGGCGGCCTTTGCGCTCGCCTTCAACATAATCATACCAGCCGCCTTGGGTTTTTTGCCCTTTACGTCCGGCACGCACCAGAATATCGCCCAAAGTTTCCGGCACATCTGCGCCTGTTGCCCGCGCACCTTCACGTTGCAAAAATGCAATATCAAGGCCGCCCATATCTTGCGCTTCAAAAGGGCCCATAGCCAGACCATAGCCACGCATCGCTGCATCGATATCAGCAATTTTATTGCCTTTGCGCAGCAGGTTTTCTGCCGCCGCCCGATAGCGTTTCAAAATGCGATTGCCGATAAAGCCTTCGCAAATACCGGCTCGTACCGGCATTTTCTTAAGCTTTGCGGCCAAAGTAAAAGCGGTTGCCAGCACTGGTTCTGATGTCTCCGGTGTCGGCACAATTTCCATCAGTTTCATGATATGCGCAGGGCTGAAGAAGTGCAGACCGATAAAACGCTCGGCATGAGGCAGACCTTGTGCAATATCACGCGGATCAAGATAAGATGTATTGGTGGCCAGAATTGCATCCGCACGGCATGCTTGGCCTAGTTTTGCAAATACATCGCGCTTGACACTGATCTCTTCAAAAACGGCTTCAATGACCAGATCAACATCGGCCAGATTGGCATAATCGCTGGTGCCTTTGATGCTGCTCAGGCGAGCTTCGGCCTGAGCCTCACTCAAAATGCCACGTTTAACACTGGCATCAATGATTTTTTGCACATTGCTCAGGCCGCGGGCAACAGCTTCCGCATCCTGTTCGACGAGCACAACCGGATAACCGGCATTGCTAAGCGCCATAACGATGCCTGCACCCATAGTGCCGCCACCGATAACAGCCGTCTTTTTAATTTCGATTGGTGTGATGTCTTTAACAAAGTCAGGCTTGGTCGCATTACGCTCTGCAAAGAAAATACGGCGCAAAGCTGCGGCTTCTTTGGAACCACGACGTTCCAGAAATGTTTTGCGCTCAAAGGCCATCGCTTCATCAAATGGCAAAAGCGTGCTTTGACGAATGGATTCAAAGGCCAGCAAAGGCGCGCTTGCACCTTTGGCTGCTTTGATGACAGCAGCTTTTTGCTGCTCCCAAAACGAGTCATCAGCTTGTGGCGCGGAACGTTGCGACAAAATCTTTGGAAGCCCTTGTTTGATGGCGCTGCGTGCAAAATTGATGGCGCCTTCTTGCAAGTCACCTTCAATGACCGCATCAATGAGGCCATCTTTTTGAGCCTGTTCTGCACGCACCGGCTTGCCGGATGTGACCATACTGATTGCTTTTTCGAGGCCGATGAGGCGCGGCGTACGCACGGTGCCTGAAGCGCCCGGAATAACACCCAGGGTGACTTCCGGCAGGCCGAGAGAAGCATTTGCAACAGCAACGCGGAAGCGGCAGCCCATGGCTACTTCCAACCCGCCACCTAAAGCCGAACCATGAATGGCTGCAACCCAAGGCTTTTGTGCATTTTCAATTTTCGCAACGACATCAGGCAAATGCGGCGGTTGTGGGGGCAAACCAAATTCGCGCACATCTGCGCCCGCGATAAAAGTACGGCCAGCGCAGATAAGCACAACGGCCTCTACCTGAGGGTCTTGATCCAGCGTCGCTACTGCATCCCAAAGGCCTTGGCGCAAGGCTTGGCCGAGAGCGTTAACCGGCGGATTATCAACCGTCACAATGGCGATATTTTCGTCGCGGGTAATGGTCACAGACATATCAAATTCCCAAATAAGCTTCCCGGATTTTAGGGTCGGCAATCAGCTCTTCGGCAGAACCCTGCATTGTGATGTTACCGGTTTCCATCACATAACCCCGATCGGCAATTTTCAACGCACCATAGGCATTTTGTTCCACCAGCAGAATGGTGACGCCTAAAGTTTTCAAATTGCTGACCACATCAAAAATCTGCTGAACAATGATTGGTGCAAGCCCCATGGACGGTTCATCCAGCAGTAAACAAGCCGGACGGCCCATCAAAGCGCGCGCCATAGCAAGCATTTGCTGCTGGCCGCCGGAAAGGCCGCCGGCTGGAAGATTGCGCTTTTCTTTCAGGATAGGGAACATGGCAAAAGCATCGGCCATATCTTTTTCCACCTGATCGTCACGGAAGAGGAAAGCGCCAAGACGCAGGTTTTCCTCTACCGAAAGATTGGTGAAAATCTGACGACCTTCGGGGGATTGTGTCAGCCCGCGCGAAGGGCGGCGAAACGCTGCCAGATTGGTGATTGTCTCGCCACGAAAGTTGATTGAACCTTCAGAAACGGGCTGCAAACCAGAAAGGCAGCGCAATAATGTGGTTTTACCCGCACCATTAGCACCCACAACAGTGACAATCTCGCCGGAATCGACGGTGAGATTGATGCCGTGTAAAACTTCAATGCGCCCGTAACGTGAGCGTAAGCCCTCAACTGTCAGCATGGGCGGTCTCCTCGTTGAATTCTGCGCCGAGATAAGCGGCAATCACTGCCGGATTACGACTGACCTCGGCAGGCAAGCCTTCGGTGAGCTTTTGGCCGTGATCGAGAACGACGATATGATTGGAAATGCGCATGACCATTTTCATGTCATGTTCTACCAGCAAAATCGCGACACCGGACGCTGCCACATCGGCAATTAATTGGTCGATTTCATCGGTTTCAACGGCATTACAACCAGCAGCAGGCTCATCAAGCAGCAGTACAGCCGGATTGAGTGCCAAAGCGCGGGCAATTTCAAGGCGCTTCAATGAGCCATAGGATAGGTTTCCCGCTTCCCGTTCTGCGGCGCGTTCAAGGCCGACCTTTTTCAGCAGTTCCATCGCGCCTTCGCGTGCCTTGGCGGATCTGCGATGGGATGATGGAAAGTTGAGCAGATCTGCCAGAACCGAACCGCGTTCACTTAAGTGAAAGCCGGCAATGGCGTTTTCAATCACGGTCATATTCTGGAAGATTTGCAGGTTCTGAAAAGTACGTGACATACCGCGGCGTGCCAGCAAATCCGGACGCATACCGGTAATATCTTCACCTTTAAGCATCACACGGCCTTGCGATGGCTGATAAACACCGGAAATCATATTGAACAGCGTGGTCTTGCCAGCGCCATTTGGCCCGATAACGGATGTGATTTCGCCTTGTTTTACCTGAAAGCTGACATTATCAACGGCTTTCAGACCACCAAAGCTGATGCCTAAATTTTCAACTGAGAGCAGGGTCATTCGCCGGTTCCCTTGAATTTGCGGACGATGGATGGCAGCAGACCTTCACGCAGGAAAATCATCACCAGCATCATCACAAGGCCTAAAATCAGCTGTTCATATTCGGCAAAAACGGTGAGAATTTGCGGCAGAATGGTTAAAATTGCTGCACCCAAAATAGCACCCAGCACAGAAGCTGCACCGCCAAGCACCGCCATGGTCACCATTTCAATCGAATGCATGAAACCGGCAATATCAGGCGTGATAAACTTGTTTTGCAGAGCAATCAGTGAGCCCGCAACGGACGCAAATACGGCTGAAATAACAAAGGCAAGCAACTTATAGCGTGCCACATCAATGCCGACTGTGCGGGCAGCAATTTCTGAGCCGTGTAAAGCGCGTAATGAGCGACCCATCGGGCTGTTATAAAGATTAAGCACAATCCATGCGCCGATCAGCAGCACGAAACCGCAGAAATAATACCAGAACTCACCATTCGACAGGTTGATACCGATATTCTTCAAAACCGCGCGCAAGCCCAGTTCCGGCACCGACATACCGTCAGGGCCGCCGGTGAGGTCGCGCTCATTGCTCAAAACCATCGAGATCAAAATGCCGAAGCCGAGGGTGGCAACGCCTAAATAATAGCCTTTGAGGCGCAAAATCGGACGGCCGACCAAGTAGGCCATAATTGCGGAAATGGCAGCACCTAAGAAAACCGCAGCACCAGGGTGAATGCCTAAATGCACAGGTGCAAGGGCGCAGGCATAACCGCCAATGCCGGCAAAGCCGGCGTGACCAAGGCTGATCTGCCCTGCATAGCCGGTGAGAATGACAATGCCAAGCACCGCAAGGCTATTGACGAATACCATAGCGCCGATGCGGAAATAAAAGCCGGAAGGGAAGAAAAAAGGCGCCAGTGCGATTAGTGCGAAAAGTACCAAAAGGGTGGCGTTTTTGCGTGAAATGAATGACATCAGACACGCTCCGTGGTTTTCTTGCCGAAGAGGCCTTGCGGCATCAGGAACAGCACCAGAAGAATAACGATGAAGGCGGCAGCTTCTTTATAGGTGGATGAAATATAACCAGCCGTCATTGCTTCAATGAGGCCAATCAGAAAACCACCAGCCAGCGCGCCTTTTGGGTTGCCCATGCCGCCAAGCATAGCGCCGGCAAAACCTTTGAGCGCAAAACCAATGCCCACATTATAGGCAACAAGGGTGATTGGGGTGGCAAGCACACCAGCCAGTGCGCCAATACCTGCCGACAATGCAAAAGACAGTGTCATGATGAAAGTGGTATTGATGCCGACCAATTGCGCGGCCTGACGATTATTGGATGTGGCAAGCACTGCGCGCCCCAACAGGGTGCGGGTGAAGAAAAGCCACAGACCGATAAACACCACCAAAGCACCACCGATGACCCACAAGCTCTGGGTTTGGATTGTGGCGCCCAGGAAGTTGAGTGGTTTGTCACCGGAGAAAGCCGGAAAACTATGGATCTGCTTATCAAAGATGATCTGTGCACCGCCTTGGATGAAAACGGAAGCACCGATGGTGATGATAATCAGCGAAACAACTGGCGCACCACGCGCCGGTTCGATTGCGAATTTATTGATCGCAACGCCAAGTGCCGCTGTCAGAACAATGGCAATGAGAGCGGCCAGCGGCAGGGGTAAACCCGCGGCATAAGCTGCCCAAGTGATCATGCCACCCAGCATGACAAATTCGCCCTGAGCAAAATTGACCACATCGGATGCGTTATAAATGATCGTGAAACCAAGGGCGATCAGTGCATAAACAGCACCGACAGTTACCCCTGAAGAGAGAAATTGCATAAACTCTGACATGAGCTCTCCGCGTCTTAATGGAGAAATAACAGGCCGGATGACATGATCCCGCCTGTGCCGGAATTATCGGCGCAGGCGGGATGCAGATGTCATTATTATTCGGCTACAGTCCAGCCGCCGTCTTTAATCTGGAGCATACGGAACGCTGTCAGATCAAGGCCGAGATGGTCTTCAGGTGAGAAGGTGTAGATACCTGTCGCACCGGCCAGACCGCTGGTTTTTTCAATGGCGTCGCGGATTTCCTTAGGCTCAGCAGAACCTGCACGGGTAATCGCATCGGTCACGATCAAAAGAGCGTCATGCGCATAGCCGCCGAATGTATCAACCGGCATTTTATAACGCTCTTCAAATTTCGCCTTATAAGCAGTGACGAGCGGCTGCTGCGGATCACTTGCATCGAGCTGATCGGCGATCAAAAGGGCAGTTCCCGGCAGACGCAGGCCTTCAGCGGCTTGCTCACCAGCCAGTTTGATGAAGCCTGAAGAGGCAACGCCATGCGACTGATACATCGGCAGTTCGATGCCGAGCTGATGATAGTTGCGGGTTACAATCGAAGGACCCTGACCAAAGCCCGGATTGAGCACAGCCTGCACACCCGGCGCATTGCGGATTTTGGTCAGCTGAGCGGTCATATCCGCATCTTTAGGGTCGTAGGTTTCATCGATGACGATGTCGATTTTATAATCTGGTGCTACGTTTTTGCACTGGGCTTCCATTGAAGCGCCAAAACCGTCAGTGCCGGAAATCATGCCGATCTTGGTGAAGCCGCGCTTGACCATATCTTCATAGATTTTCTGGCAGGCCATACGGTCGGTATGCGGGGTTTTGAAAGTGTAAGGGCGCACTGGCTGAATGATTTCAATTGCACCGGCAAGTGCGATGAAAGGAATTTCAGCATCTTCAGCCACGGACAAGATCGACATGGATGTGCCGGTGGTGGTGCCGCCGATAATGGCAACCACTTCGTCATCTTCAATCAGACGGGTGGCGAAAGTACGGGCTTTGTTAGCATCGCCGCCATCATCATACATGATGAGTTTGACTTGTTCACCGTTGATGCCGCCTTTTTCATTCAGCTCTGCAACCAGCATTTCCAGAGTTTTAAATTCCGGATCGCCGAGGAATGCTGCCGGACCTGTGGCCGAAACAGATGCGCCGATGCGGATTTCGGCATGAGCTGCACCTGTCATTGCAAGAGCAAGTACAGCGGCCGGAACGGTTGCTTTAAGAAAGTTCATCATCAGGATACTCCTCCCAGAGTGTTTGTTATTCTGCGACCGGCCGGCGCCACATGGCGTGGTGAAAACGGCTGGCAACAAATGCTGTATCGGTCAGGCAGGCATTGCCCGCAGGATTGGCACCGGTTACGTGAAAATCACTGAAGGCTGCTGACTGGTTGACGAAGATATTGCCTGTCAGATTGACCGACAGATTGACGCCACCGCGCGCAAAGGCGATTGCCGCCCGTTGAATGCGTGGCTCATTGGTGTCGTAAAGGGCGGCTGTGATGGCGCCCTTTTTACGCGCAAGGCTGGATGCGGTCTGGATGGCTGCATCGCCATCTTTAGCCGGAATAACGAACATGATTGGCCCGAACCATTCATGTTTGGTGGCTTCATCACCGGCTTCAACGGCAATGAGCAAAGGTGTGGCGCTGTTTTTATAATCAAGCGGCGCAGAATCACGAATGATGCGGCCAAGCGAACGGGCTTTTTCCACGCGGCTTAATGTGGCCGGATTGGCAATGGCACCGCAAATGGCGGCAGCGCGTGCCGGATCAGCGACAAGACGGTCAATCGCATCGGCCAGACCTTTGGCAACATCGTCAAAGCTTTTATGCCCTTCGTCGGTTTCAATGCCGCCTTCGGGAATATAAATATTCTGCGGTGCGGTGCACATCTGACCGGAATAAAGTGACAGCGCAAAAGCCAGATTATCGACCATGGCAAGGAAATTATCAGTGCCGGCAATGGTGATAGTGTTGATACCGGCTTCTTCGGTGAAAAGCTTGGCCTGAACAGCATTGCCACGCAGCCAGTCACCAAAGGCATTGGAGCCGGTATAGTCAATCAGCTTGATATCGCTGTGCGTTGCCAGCTTGTCGGCAATCGGTGCATCGACACTATCAACGGCCAAAAGAACGGCATCAGCTGGCAGACCTGCCTCAACAAACACTTCGCGCAATGTTTTAACGGCAAGTGCCAGTGGCAGCACTGCTGATGGATGCGGCTTGATGATCACCGGATTACCGGTGGCAAGGCTTGCAAAAATACCCGGGAATGAATTCCACGTTGGAAATGTATTGCAGCCGATAGCAAGCGAAAGACCGGAGGGAATCAGTGTCCAGTGTTTTTCAAGACGTAAAGGTGCTTGTTTGCCCTGTGGCTTTTCCCAAACAGCCTGTGCCGGAAAGCGCTGCATTTCTGCCCAGGCAGCAGCAACAGCTTCTAAGGCACGGTCTTGTGCATGCGGGCCACCGGCCTGAAAAGCCATCGGAAAAGCCTGTCCGGTGGTGTTCATCACCGCATTGCCCATCAGGAAGCTTTGCGCGTTTAAACGTGCTAAAGTTTCAAGCAGCGCACCGATGCGGATTTTGACATCAGAAGCGGCAAAAGCATCGGCAATCTTATTGGCTGCATTGATTAATGCCTGCGGTTCTGCGGCCGGATAAGTGATTCCCAGTGCGTCGCCATAAGGAGAAATTTCGGCGCCGATACGGGCAGTTTCCGGGTGGCCGGCAATATCGAAAGGCTTATTGAGAAGTGCCTGATAGCTTGCTAATCCGTCGTCACGGGCCGTTTCGCCATAGATCTTGCCTGACGGGACTTCCGGATATGGTGTCCAGAACTCACGGGCTAACAGTGCTGCACCAGCAGCATTGAGTGTCGGTAAATGGCGATCCCAAAACATCGTGAAAACGTTCCTCCTCGTTCTTCATATTATTATTGACCGGCCGGTCAGTTTATGCAACAAAAAAAGAGGGCTCCACAAATATCATGGAGCAGGGAGTTGAAATATGTCGGATACGGTTCTTGTAGAGCTGGCTGATGGCGTTCTGTCTTTGACGTTGAATCGCCCTGAAAAGCTGAACTCATTTAACGAAGAAATGCACATGGCGCTGCGCGCCGGCATCCAGCGCGCACATGATGATGTGACTGTTCGTGCAGTGCTGATTACAGGTTCGGGTCGTGGTTTTTGCGCCGGACAGGATTTAGGCGACCGCGATCCGCGTAAAGGAACGCCAGCGCCGGATTTGGGCAATACGCTCGAAACTTTTTATAATCCGACATTGCGTTTGATCCGTGCTTTGAACAAGCCGGTTATCTGCGCGGTCAATGGTGTGGCAGCCGGTGCAGGCGCTAATATTGCCATTGCTTGTGATATTGTTTTTGCCGCAAAATCTGCCCGTTTTATTCAAGCCTTTTCCAAAATCGGGCTTATTCCCGATGCTGGCGGTACATTTAATCTTACCCGTATTTTGGGTGAGCCGCGCGCCAAGGCATTGACCATGTTGGCTGAGCCATTATCGGCAGAAGATGCAGCTTCTTGGGGGCTGATCTGGAAGGCTGTTGATGATGAGACATTGCTTGATGAAGCATTGGCGACAGCACGTAAGCTTGCCAAAGGTGCGACTTTCGGCCTTGGTTTGACTAAGCAGCTTATTCAGGCGTCTGCGAGTAATTCTTTGGATGATCAGTTGGATCTGGAACGTGATGCCCAGCAAAAAGCCGGTAAAAGCGCTGACTATGCTGAAGGTGTTACAGCGTTTTTGGAAAAACGTGCCGCGGAGTTTAAGGGCAAATGAAAAAAGTTGCAGATATGACCCCGCAGGAACTGGCCGAAGCTTCCGCACAAGCCATGTGGGCAGGTGATAAAGCCAGCCAGAATTTGGGCATGGAGCTTGTCAGCGTTGCACCAGGTACTGCTACTCTGGCGATGACACTCACCGAAACCATGTCGAACGGACATGGTAATTGTCACGGTGGCTTTATTTTTACACTTGCCGACAGCGCTTTTGCGTTTGCTTGCAACAGCTATAATCAGCTGGTTGTAGCGCAAAGCTGCTCGGTCAGTTTTATCAATCCGGGAAAAATCGGGGATCGGTTAACAGCCGTTGCGCGTGAAGTCTCCCGACGCGGCCGCTCAGGCATCTATGATATTCGGGTTTCCAATCAGGATGGTGAGCATATTGCAGAATTTCGCGGTTTGTCGCGCAGCGTTAAAGGAACGCATGTGCCTGAGTGAATGTCTTTGACGTGACACTCATCTGATACCGCATCAAGTTATTACCCTAGGGAGGTTATTATGACAGCGATGGCACCGGATCCCAAGATCCTTGACCCTATTGAAACTGCATCACGCGATGAAATCGAAGCGTTGCAGTTCCATCGCATGAAGCGTTCATTGAAGCATTGCTATGAAAATTCCCCGTTCTACCGCAAGCGTTTTATCGAAGCTGATGTGCATCCGGAAGAGTTGAAAACACTCTCTGACATTTCCAAATTTCCGTTTACTTATAAACAAGATCTGCGCGACACTTATCCGTTCGGCATGTTTGCTGTGCCACAGAACAAGGTTGTGCGTATTCACGGTTCATCCGGCACAACCGGCAAGCCGACTGTTGTTGGCTATTCACAGTCCGACATTGATAACTGGGCGAATTTGATTGCCCGTTCCATCCGTGCCGGTGGCGGCCGTTCCGGCGATATGCTGCATAATGCTTATGGTTATGGCCTGTTTACCGGTGGTATCGGCGCGCATTACGGTGCGGAGCGCTTGGGCTGTACGGTTATTCCGATGTCCGGCGGTCAGACTGAGCGTCAGGTAACCCTGATCAATGACTTCCGTCCGCGCATCATCATGGTGACACCGAGCTACATGCTCTCTATTCTCGATGAATTCCGTCGTCAGGGTCTTGATCCGCGTAAGAGTTCGTTGGAAATCGGTATTTTCGGTGCAGAACCATGGACAAATTCCATGCGTGAAGAAATCGAAGATGCATTCAACATGCATGCGGTTGACATTTATGGCCTTTCCGAAGTGATGGGGCCGGGTGTGGCGATGGAATGTGTGGAAACCAAAGATGGCCTTCATGTTTGGGAAGATCATTTCTATCCAGAAATTATCGATCCGGTGACCGGTGAAGTGCTGCCTGATGGTCAGGTCGGTGAATTGGTGTTCACGACACTTACCAAAGAAGCGCTGCCGATGGTTCGTTATCGCACCCGCGATTTGACCCGTATTTTGCCAGGCACCGCCCGCTCGATGCGCCGCATTGAAAAAATCACCGGCCGTAGTGATGACATGATCATCCTGCGTGGTGTAAACGTGTTCCCGACCCAGATCGAAGAACAGGTTCTTAAATGCTCTGGTCTTGCACCGCATTTCCAGATCCAGCTGACCCGTACTGGTCGTATGGATTGCATGACTGTTCATGTAGAATGCACAACCGATATGACAGATGAGAATGCACGTGCTAAATCAGCTCGTGAATTGTCACATCATATTAAAAGCGTTGTTGGCGTTTCGGCACAAGTGGTTGTTAAAGACCCGAATTCAATGGTGCGCTCTGAAGGCAAAGCCAAGCGCGTTGTGGATGACCGCCCTGCTGAATAATGGCCATGCTAATATAGCTAAGTCAACTTTGCTAATTTGATTTGAAAAGTTAATAATCGCATGAGGGGGCACTTTTAGCCCCCTTATCTTTTGCTGATGAAGCACGATACTATAAGAATAAGGGGGGCAATATGTCTCGTACCAGAGCCACAGATTTTGAAGAAAAACAACGTGGTTTACTGATGAGCGCCGCGGAAGTTTTTGCAGAAGTGGGGATGGAAAAAGCATCCATGTCACTGATTGCCAAACATGCCAGTGTGTCCAAATCTTTACTTTATCATTATTATCCCAGCAAAGAAGAGCTGATTTTTGCCATCATCTCCACCCATTTGGAAGATCTTGTTGCTGCGATTGAAGAGGCGGATGACGAAACATTGCCGCCGCAAAAACGTCTGCGTCAATTGGTTGGCACTGTGCTTGAATGTTATAAGGGAGCGGATAACGCCCATAAAGTGCAGCTGAATGCAGCATGGGCTTTGCCCGATGATAAACGCCAGCAGATTTATACGATTGAGCGCGGTATTGTTAAGCGGTTCTCAAGAGTTTTACGTGAGATTAACCCTGATCTGGACAATGCCGAGCGGCCGCTGCTTACCCCCGTTACCATGTCACTGTTTGGGATGATCAACTGGGTTTATATGTGGTTCAAAGACGGCGGCAAGATCACGCGTGAAGATTATGCGGATGTGGCGACAACGCTGATTTTGGAAGGCATCAAAGCCGTACGTTAATTTTTTATTTGGCTGAATGATAAAAGCGGAGCGCTTGTGGGAGGCGCTCCGCTTTTTTGTTGTTATGCAGGTGTTGCGGCCAGTGGCCAGGTTTTGGCAACCATGGTGAGAACATCATATTGCGCAACAACGTCATCACGCTGGTTGGTGACGCGGCAATCCCAGCGCACTTCGCCATGCTGGCTGTTCATGCGCGGATTGATTTGCTTGCAGGTGAGGCGTACCTGCAAAGTATCGCCGAAATAAACCGGCACGAGGAAACGCAGATTATCAACGCCGTAATTGGCAAGCACCGGCCCTGCATCAGGATGAACGAAAAGTCCGGCAGCAAAGCTTGCAATCAGATAGCCATGTGCCACGCGTTCATCAAAGAACGGATTGGCTTTGGCGGCTTCACTATCCATATGCGCGTAGAAAGTATCACCGGTGAAATGAGCAAAATGCTCAACATCTTCCAAAGTGATGGTGCGCTTTTCAGTAACCAGCTGATCGCCGATTTTAAGTTCTGCCAAAGATTTGCGGAACGGATGTTCGCCCTGATAGCTTGGTGCGCCTTCAATCCAGCGTCCGGTAACCGCTGAAAGCAGGGTAGGAGAGCCCTGAATAGCGGTGCGCTGCATGAAATGCTTAACACCACGAATGCCGCCCATTTCTTCGCCGCCGCCTGCACGACCCGGCCCGCCATGAATAAGACCGGCAAGCGGTGAACCATGGCCGGTGGATGATTTGGCAGTATCACGATTGCCAATCATCACACGGCCATGCCACGCAGCGACACCGAGAACGGCTTTCTCGGCAGTCTTGGGATCATTGGTGAAAACGGATGAAACGAGCGAGCCTTTGCCTTTGCGTGCAAGCGCGATGGCTTCATCAAGATCATCATAAGCCATAACAGTTGATACAGGGCCAAAGGCTTCCACATCGTGGATGGCTTCTGCTTCAAACGGCTTGTCAGCATAAAGCAGAACCGGATTGAGGAAGGCGCCTTTTTCTGCATCACCTGAAGTGACATTGACCTGATCCGGATTGCCCGCAACGATGCTGGCACCTTTTTGCAGCTCGATAATGCGTTCACGCACTTCCACACGCTGATCAAGGCTTGCAAGCGCGCCCATGCGGGTGGTTTCATCACCCGGCAAGCCAACGGCGGTTTTGCCCAAACGGTCACGCAGCGCAGCAATCAATGCATCAACTTGCGCACGCGGTGCGATAACACGGCGAATGGCGGTGCATTTCTGCCCAGCCTTGGAAGTCATTTCGCGTGCGACTTCCTTGACGAAAAGATCAAATTCCGGCGTGCCGGCAACCGCATCTTCGCCCAAAATCGAGGCGTTCAGACTGTCGGCTTCCATGGTGAAGCGGGTTGAGTTTGCAACAATTGCCGGATGATTTTTCAACATACGGCCAACTTTGGCTGATCCAGTGAAAGTCACCGCATCCTGCTCGGTCACATGGTCAAGCATATTGCCGACCGAACCGCAGATCAGCTGCAAAGCACCTTCCGGCAGAATACCGCTTTCGATAATGCGGCGTACCATCAGCTCGGTCAGATAGGCGGTCTGGCTGGCAGGTTTAACAATGCAAGGCACACCGGCAATGAGCGTTGGTGCGATTTTTTCCAACATGCCCCAGATCGGGAAGTTGTAAGCATTGATATGCACGGCCACGCCCTGAAGCGGGGTGAGAATATGCTGGCCTAAAAAGCTTCCATCGCGTGAAAGCGGTTCAATATCACCTTCAGTGAGCACTCGGGTGTTTGGCAGCTCACGGCGACCCTTTGATGAGAAGGTCAGCATCGTGCCGATACCGCCTTCAATATCCACCCAGGCGTCAGGGCGCGTCGCACCGGTATGCAGGCTCTCGGTGTAGAATTCCTCTTTTTGTGCCATCAGCAGCTGGCCAAGCTCTTTAAGAAGCTGGGCGCGCTCGTGGAAGGTCATTGCTTGCAGTTTTGGCGCTGCAACTTTGCGGCCATAATCCAAAACATCGGCAAAGTTAATGCCGGTTGAATCGATCTGTGCAACCGGTACGCCTGTTGCGGCATCGAGAAGCGTTTGCCCTTCTTTTGTGCCTGCGACCCAGCTGCCATAAACATAGCTTTCAAGGCGGCGAGGCTGAACAGCCGTATTGCTCATTGCGTTTCCTTCCAAATTTCTAATGGGGGCAGGGCGCTGTTAAAGCGCCCTTATCAAAGACCAAGCGCTGCCAGCGTTTTGCTGCATTCAGCATTCCATTGCGCCAGTAAATCTTTGTTGGAGCTATGGCGCAGGCCAAAGCGGCTTAAAATTTCAAAGCGATCAGAATTCGGATCACCAAAACCGGCTGCCACGCGAGGAAGCCAGTAAGAAACCGACTTTTTCGCTTCTGCGCGGCCTTCTTCGGTGGTGACGATTTCGGTCAAACCCTCAAGGCCAAGCTGCATATGACGCATTTCGCGCGGGGCAATCTCGCGGAAAACTTCAGCCAATGGCGCATAGGAAATGCGGGTAAATTCGGTCATCAAAACACTGGTCGCCAAGCCTTGCAGCACGTTCATCACCACCGCATCAGTCCAGCTGATGATCGGGTAATGAAAGACGGATACGCGCATATCGCCTTCTTTGCGCACCTGCCCTAAATCGCTGTCGCGTTCAACGCGCGCGGCCCAATCATATTGGGATTGATAGCGGCGCTTGTCAGTGCCGAAATCGCCCATAATATTGAGTACACGCTCGGCGTGATCGGCTTTTTCAAGCGTGATGCGGCTGGCAGCAATGCGCTCTTTGATGGCTGGTGCAAAGTTAATCGACGAGGCAAAACCGGCAGAGGCTGCCAATTCGCTGTCGATGAAACTCGACATTATACGCATCAATTCGCCGCGATAGCGTGCCGGCACATTGTTTGGCGCGGTCAAAACACCGCCTTTTGCCAGATAGTCTTCGATATTCATCAGATCAGTCATGGCATGTTCCTTTATTCGTCGTAAGTTACGACAACGCGGTCGCTGAGCACAGAAGCCTGACAGGAAAGCACATAACCTGCACGCACTTCATAATCTTCCAGCGCGTGGTTGACGGCCATTTCCACTTCGCCTTCCAGCACTTTACAGCGGCATGTCGAGCAAACACCGGCTTTGCAGGAATATGGCGCATCAAGATTATTTGCGAGCGCCGCATCCAGAATGGTTTCGCCATTGCGTTGCATTTCAAAATTGCGTGTGGTGCCGTCAAGGGTAAGCGTTGCCTGTACGCCTGCGCCATCATTAACGGCTTGTTTGGAAACCGTACGCTGTTTGGCGCGGCCTTGCTGACCGGATGCAAATAGTTCAAATTTAATTTGTTCGTCTTTGAGACCATGATCGCGCAGGCTTGCCGCAACGCTCAGCATCATTGGTTCTGGGCCACAGATAAAAGCTGTATCAATGGCTTTCGGGTCAATCCATGCGCGGAAAAGATCTTTCATTTTCGCTTCATCAATACGACCGGTAAACAGGTCAATTTCCTGTCCTTCCTGACGCAGGATGTGAATAACGGAAAAACGGCCAAGATAGGTGTTTTTCAAGTCTTCCAGCACTTCGCGGAACATGATCGAACTGATCTGGCGATTGGCATAAACCAAGGTGAAGCGGGAATGTGGCTCACGCGCCAAGGTGGTTTTGATGATGGAAAGCAAAGGCGTGATGCCGGAACCGGCAGCAAAGCCCAGATATTGCTTAGCCTGATCGGCAGCCAGTGGCGCAAAGAAGCGCCCCATTGGCGGCATAGCTTCGATCTCGTCGCCTTTTTGAAGATTTTCATTGGCCCATGTGCTGAATGCACCGCCGTCCACGCGCTTGATGCCGACCTGCAATACGCCGTCATCAACACCGGCACAGATCGAATAGCTGCGGCGCAGTTCTTCCCCGTCAAAAGCACGGCGGAAGGTCAGGTACTGGCCTTGGGTGAAATTAAAGTGCTCGCGATCTTCATCACGCGGAGCCAGTGTCAGGACGACAGCATCACGCGTATCGCGTTGAATATCGGTGACTTTAAGGGTGTGAAAGCGTGCCATTGGGTGTCTTTCTTAAAACCGACCTGCATCTGAGGATGCAATTAAACTTGGCTGCATCTTGTTGATGCACTTGAAACCGGATTGCATCTTCAGATGCATTTGAAATAATCGAAAGGCTCCAGACAATCCTTGCAGCGATAGCTGGCCTTGCATGGCGTGGAGCCGAATTGGCTGATCTTCTCGGTATTGATTGATGAGCAGCGCGGGCAGCTGATCGTCATATTGGCGCCGGAAAGGCTGCGCGCACGGTCAAGCAAAACGCCGTCAGCGGCGGTGCCGTCAACCGGTGGCGTGATGCCGTATGCGCGAAGTTTTTCACGCGCTTCTGCGGTCAGCCAGTCTGTTGTCCATGCCGGAGACAGGCGGCGCTCCAGCCGCAATTGCTCAATGCCTTTGGCTCGTAATGCCGTTTCAATATCAAGATTAATGATACTGGTCGCCGGACAGCCGCTATAAGTGGGTGTGACGGTGACGACCAGTTCATTATCCTGCCATTCGACATCACGGATAATACCGAGATCTGTCAGGCTGATAACCGGGATTTCGGGATCCGGAACCTCGGCGAGCCAGCCCCAGACTTCGTCAACGGAGGGACGGGCAGCGTTCTGCATGGGCTTACCAGCTGGCGCCAGGATAAGCGCGCTGCAACCATTGCATCTGGGTCAGCAAATGTCCCAAATGCTCGGTATGTACGCCCTGACGGCCACCTTGATGGGCAAAATTTCCATCCGGAATACGCAGAGTTGCTTCATTCAGCACGGCGCGGATCACAGCTTCCCATTTCCCGCGCAAATCTGCCGGATCGGGTGCCAAACCTTGCTCAGCGACTTGTTTGTCACTGTCATCGCTGCTGAACATCTCGCCAGTATAAGACCACAATGCATCCAGTGCATCCTGCATGATTTTGTGGCTTGTTGCTGTTCCGTCGCCCAGACGGATAACCAGATCAGAAGAGCGCTCCAGATGATAGGCAACTTCTTTTGCTGCTTTTTCCGCAATATCAGCAATACGCTGATCGGTTGATTTCTTCAGCTCTTTCAACAGTTCCAGATGATAGGCATCAAACAAAAACTGGCGCATCAATGTGTGACCGAAATCACCGTTCGGACGCTCAACGATCAGCAGGTTTTTGAAATCCCAGCCGTCACGCAAGAAAGCCAGATCATCGGCCGAGCGGCCCTTGCCTTCCACTTCACCGGCAAGACCAAGCCAAAGCTGTGTCTGGCCGATCAGATCAAGCGCTACGTTTGCCAGCGCAATATCTTCTTCCAATGCCGGTGAATGGCCGCACCATTCTGAAACACGGTGGCCAAGGATCAGCGTATTGTCACCGATGCGTAGCAATGTTTCAAAAAGCGGATCATTTTTTGGTTCAGCAAGAGGGCGCACATTGCGTACGATCTCTTCCTGTCTGGCGCGGTCACGTACCGGCGCTGTTTTGCCGTGTGCTGCGCTCATTACATGCTCCCCACTTCTTCAGGAATATCGAAGAATGTCGGATGGCGGTAGACTTTGCTGTTGGAAGGCTCGAAAAGCGGGCCTTTGTCCGACGGGCTTGAAGCAACAATATCATCAGAGCGCACAGCCCAGATTGATACGCCTTCATTGCGGCGGGTGTAAACATCGCGGGCATTGTTGATGGCCATTGCAGCGTCGGGCGCATGAAGGCTGCCGACATGACGATGGTTGAGGCCGTGCTGACCGCGAATGAAGATCTCCCAGAGTGGCCATTCTTTTGACATGGGTGTGTTCCTTGACTTTGTGGCACTTGAATTCGTTTTGAGGGCTTGTGTGCCGCTTATTCAGCGGCTACACGTGCAGCGCGTGCATCAACTTTTTCCGCATGCGCAACCAGTGCTTCGCGGAACCATGCACCATCATCCCAGGCTTTAACGCGCGCACCGAGACGATCGGCATTGCACGGGCCATTGCCGTTAATGACGTTGAAAAACTCTTCCCAATTTGGCTCGGTAAAGTCGTAACCGCCTTTTTCCTCGTTCCATTTCAGGTCAGGATCCGGCACGGTCAGGCCTAAATATTCGGCCTGCGGTACGGTCTGATCGACGAATTTCTGACGCAACTCGTCATTGGTATTCATCTTAATTTTCCACGCCATCGACTGAACGGAGTGGACGGAATCTTTATCCGACGGACCAAACATCATCAGTGCCGGATACCAAAGACGGTTTAAGGCATCCTGCGCCATGCGCTTTTGATCCGGTGTACCGGAAGCCATCTTCATCATTACGGCATAGCCCTGACGCTGATGGAAGGATTCTTCCTTACAAATGCGGATCATCGCACGGCTATAGGGCCCATAAGATGTACGCTGCAACGGCACCTGATTCATAATTGCCGCACCATCAACCAGCCAGCCTACGGCGCCCATATCGGCCCAGTTGAGGGTTGGATAGTTGAAGATGGAGGAATATTTCATCTTGCCTGCATGCAGACGTTCCAGCAATTCATCGCGTGAAACGCCGAGGGTTTCTGCGGCTGAATAGAGATAAAGACCGTGACCGGCTTCGTCCTGCACTTTGGCCAGCAAAATGGCTTTGCGTTCCAGTGTCGGTGCGCGGGTGATCCAGTTGCCTTCCGGCAGCTGCCCGACAATTTCACTGTGGGCGTGCTGGCCGATCTGGCGGATCAGGGTTTTGCGGTAGCCTTCCGGCATCCATTCTTTTGGTTCAATCTTTTCACCACGGTCAATGCGTTCCTGAAACGCAATTTCCTCCGGGCTCATATCAGTGCGGTCTTTGGCGCCTTCAGACGTTACGAGCTGTGCATACATATTAAGATGTCCTTCCTGCTCACACGCGTTCGATGATGATTGCAATGCCCTGACCAACGCCGATGCACATGGTGCACAATGCATAGCGCCCGCCGGTGCGGTGTAACTGATACATGGCGGTTGCCACCAGACGTGCACCCGACATGCCGAGCGGATGACCGATCGCAATCGCGCCGCCGTTCGGATTAACATGTTCTGCATCATCCGGCAGGCCGAGATCACGCAATGTTGCCAATGCCTGACTGGCAAAAGCTTCATTGAGCTCGATCACATCCATCTGATCAATGGTGAGACCCGCACGCGCCAAAACTTTTTTGGCAGCAGGTGAGGGGCCGATACCCATGATGCGCGGTTCAACGCCGGCCGCAACCATGGAAACGATGCGCGCTTTAGGGGTAAGCCCCTGCGCTTTGGCAGCCTCGCTTGAGAGGATTGTTAAGGCTGCTGCACCGTCATTAACGCCGGAAGCATTACCGGCTGTAACTGTCAGATCAGTGCCGTTGATGGCTTTCAGTTTTGCAAGCGCTTCAACAGTTGTGCCAGGGCGCGGGTGCTCATCTTCCGCAACAATAATCGGATCGCCGCGACGTGGTGTAATGGTCACCGGAGCGATCTCGTCATTGAAGAGGCCTGCGGCTTGCGCAATCGCCCAACGTGCCTGACTGCGCGCAGCAAAAGCATCCTGATCTTCACGCGAAATATTAAAGTCGCCAGCCACATTATCGGCGGTTTCCGGCATTGTATCAACGCCGAATTTTGCTTTCATGGCCGGATTAACAAAACGCCAGCCAATGGTGGTGTCATAAACCGCATTGCTGCGGGAAAATGCGCTCTCTGCTTTAGGCATAACAAATGGGGCGCGGGTCATGCTCTCAACGCCACCGGCGATCACGAAATCGCAATCACCTGCGCGGATAGCACGGGCTGCCATACCAATTGCATCCATACCGGAGCCGCAAAGACGGTTAACCGTGGTGCCCGGAACGCTGATTGGCAGGCCTGCGAGGAGAGCAGCCATACGGCCGACATTGCGGTTGTCTTCACCAGCCTGATTGGCGCAACCGTAAATCAGATCGTCAACGGCTGACCAGTTGACCGAAGGATTGCGCTCGATAAGGGCTTTGAGCGGCAGTGCTGCAAGATCATCCGCACGAACGGAAGCAAGCGCTCCGCCATACCGACCAATTGGAGTACGCACTGCATCGCAGATAAAAGCATCTTGCATGGATATATTCCTTCCTACCCTGAGAGCGGAAGAATCTCCTCATTCATCGACCGCTTGGTCAGAGTATAAGAGGATGAAACATTACAATGCAAGAGAATTTTTAGAATTGTTGTAATGTTTTGAAAATCAGAGCTTTTTTATTCGGCAATTAACAGCCCTTGCTGACGCAAGCGCGTTTCATCGGTGCTTGCCGGTAAAACACCGTCAACGCCTTCACAGAGAGCAGCGATGCAGTTTTCAGCTTTCGGGCTAAGTGCCAGATAGAGATTACGGAATAAATTGCGGGCTGTGTGCCCTTGCCAGTCTTGGGGCAATGCGTTGAGCGGTAAGCGCGGATCGCGCAGCAAAACACCACGATACATATGCACCAGAATGAGCCGTACCATTAATGCGTTTTCCGGCGATAGCGCATCGGCGCGTTGATAAAGCGGTTCAAAGCGGGCAATTAAATCGCAATAACGCTGATGGATCTGGCTCAAATCCCAGAACTGCGCCAGCCAGCCCATGTCATCGGGGTCTTGTGCGCGCAGGATTTGTGCGTTTTCCGGCAAAGCCTGTCCGCGATCAGGGCGGATAAAAATGGCTGATCCCATCCGTCCCATGCGAAGGCGCGCGGCATCGGCATCGGTTAAATCAGGCGCATAAATAATTTGCCAGCCTTTCGGTTCCTGATCGGGTTGATAGAGGAGCTTAGCCGCTTGTTCAAACTCAGCGCGCGAAGAAACATCAAGGCTGTAGTAACTGCGGCGTCCGTTGCGCTCGCCTTTGAGGCGATTGGCAGTAACTAATCGCGAAACAGCAGTTCGAACCACTGATTCACTCAAACCCGCACGATTGCAAATCTCGATTAAGGAGCCTGTCCAAAACACGCCGCCACGCGGTAAAACAATATCGCCATAGACTGTGACAATAAAAGCTGCTGCCCGTAATTCCTGATCTTTGAGCAGATTTTTAATGACGTTGTCGACGGTCATGGATGTTTTACTTTCACTTGAAGCACGAGAAAAGCAACTGCAACAGGGGATTGCCTGTGCAGATAAAGATGATGTTTTCTTGAAACTTTCATAAACCAACTGCGTTGAGATAGCAAAACCAGCAAAGAAAGATGCTTACATAAGGTGTGCCAAGCTTTACTTTGCTTATGTCACGTTTTGGCAAAAGCTTATTTGAATGCTGGTAAAATCAGCAGTATTTTTTATGAAAAACTAAGGCGTGATTGATGATATACAACAGGCATATTGCAGTTTATCAGCAAGTGAACCGGCTTAAATTGTAATGGATTTTTATTGAGGATCGAATGGTGGGCGTAATAGGGATTGAACCTATGACCCCTACAATGTCAATGTAGTGCTCTCCCGCTGAGCTATACGCCCATTCGATGAAGCGCATACACCATATCAGAATGCGCTCGTCAATGCCCTTTATCAATATTTTTCGATTTTTTAGCGTGTCTTTTCAAAGGCGTGGAAAAAACACGCTGTTTTTTCATGAATTAAGCCGCAATCAGCATCTTTTCGATTTCATTCACCAGATCACGCAGATGGAAAGGCTTCGAAAGTACCTTGGCATCCTTAGGCGCATCCGAATCGGGATTGAGCGCAACCGCTGCAAAACCGGTGATGAACATCACTTTCAGATCCGGATCGATCTCGGTCGCACGGCGTGCAAGCTCAATACCATCCATTTCCGGCATGACAATATCGGTCAGAAGAAGAGAAAATGGCTCTTCCCGCAAACGCTCGTAAGCGCTGGCGCCGTTGTCAAAGTGGGTTACATGATAGCCAGCCTTTTCCAGTGCTTTGACCAGAAAGCGGCGCATATCATTGTCGTCTTCAGCAAGAAGGATTCTCTTCATTGGTCCGTCCGAGTGTCTTGTCGCTTCAGGCTGATGCTTTGGGGGCAAGCACCCGTTGCGACTCAATAGATTTTGCCCTCTAGCAAAACCCTTTTAGGTAAATATGGAATGAATTTTCGCTAATAAAACGCCCAAAACTTTAAAATGCGGCTCTTAATTACGAGATTTGTCGAAATTATGATGCAAAATTGAAGGTGCAAAGCTTGTTTGGATGCTCTAAATATTCGTAAAATTGAAAATACCTGATTTTCCAACTCCAAGTTTTTTAAGGGGCGCGGTGAAACAGGAAGGCGCATAACAAACGGATCAGCTGCTGTGTATGATGACTTTTTAATGACACCGGCATTTGATGTTTTGGCTCCGGCCGAACAACTTATTCCGTTTGTGTTTAATTCCCCTCATAGCGGATCGCATTATCCTGACAGTTTTTTGGAGGCCTCTGCACTTGATCCGCTGACTATCCGTTCATCTGAAGATTGCTATGTGGATGAATTATATGCGTCAGCCGTTTTACTGGGGGCGCCTTTATTGCGGGCACGTTTTCCGCGCGCTTATCTGGATGTTAATCGTGAGGCTTATGAGCTGGATCAGCGGATGTTTTTTGAAGCTGTGCCTGCATATGCCAATACCCATTCGGCGCGTGTTGCGGGTGGTTTGGGCACTGTGCCACGCAATGTCGGCGAGGGACGGTTGATTTATCCGGGCAAAATCCCGCTGCAATCAGCGCTCGACCGTATTGAGAAGCTTTATAAGCCTTATCATGCGCAGTTGAGCGAATTGTTGGACAAAACCCGTGATAAATTTGGCTATGCGGTGCTGATTGATTGTCATTCTATGCCTGCAGGAGCCGAGCAATCCGGTTCAAGACGTGCCGATTTTATTATTGGTGATCGCTTTGGGCGCGCTTGTCATATCGGCCTTGCAGCAGCAACACTCGATTTGCTGCAAAATTATGGATTTGATGTGGCTTATAATAAGCCTTATGCGGGCGGATTTATCACTGAACATTATGGCAAACCGGCTGAAAATATTCATGCGCTGCAATTAGAGATGAATCGCGGCCTTTACATGAATGAGAAGACGCTGGAAAAGTTTGTAAGTTTTGACCTTCTGCGCCGTGATTTATATAGTTTTTTAAGTGATTTAACCGCTTTGCCTGATAGTGTTTTGGGCTATTCGCAACTGGCTGCGGAATAGCTGATACTTCATGAGTAGTCAAAGCTTGCGGCTTTCTATAAATCAAATGTCAAAGATTGATACAGGGAGAGCGGGCGTGCTTATTAATCAGACGTTTTTTCAAAAATTGGCCGATGCGGCAGCGGCGGAAAGCTTGCCACGGTTTCGTCAGTTTAATGAGATTGATAATAAATATACGGTCGGTTTTGACCCCGTGACGGAAGCAGATCGTGCGGCTGAGCGCGCCATTCGTGCGGTGATTGGTGAAGAGTTTCCTGATCATGGCATTTTGGGTGAAGAATATGGTGCGCATAATACTGATCAAAGCCATGTCTGGGTGATTGATCCGATTGATGGCACACGCGCCTTCATTTCCGGCTTGCCTATTTGGGGCACACTGGTGGGGCTTACTATTGATGGCGATGCCAAAGCCGGAATGATGTCGCAGCCTTTTACGGGTGAGCTTTATTTTAGCGATGGTAAAGGCTCTTATCTTTGCCATGGTTCGGCATCGCTGCGCACATTGAAAACCCGTGGCACGACTGCATTAAGTGAGGCAACGCTTTTCACCACAACACCGTCGCTGTTTAAGGACAAAAAATATGAGGCTTTCAAGCGGCTTCAGAGGCAAGCACGGCTGACACGCTATGGCGTGGATTGCTATGCTTTTGCGATGCTGGCTTCAGGCTTTGCCGATGTGGTGATTGAAACCGGATTGCAACCTTATGATATTGTTGCACTTATTCCGATCATTGAGCAGGCGGGTGGTGTGATTACGCAAATTGATGGCGGGCCTGCGGAAGAGGGTGGTGATGTCATTGCTGCTGCCACACCGGAACTGCATAAACAGGCTATTGCAACTTATTTGGGCTGATCCTTAGTCTGTTGAGCGCCGGCTGGAATAAAGGCATCGAAAGCTGCCCAGAATTGCTGCCGGTAATGATCGTCCTCCTGCATTAATTCGTGGCGCGCACCATCAATGGTGATGGATGTCGCGCCGCGAATTTGACGGGCATAATCTTCTGCTGCGCGGCTGGAAACAACCGTGTCAGCTCCGGCCAGAATGAACAGCGTGGGGATTTTGGGAGCGCTTAAATTTTTCGGTAGATTTAGCATTTGAATAGCGCGCAGGGCGTTAGAAACCCACGTAAATGTCGGGCCGGCAAGACCTAAGCTGGAGCAATCATAAATGATTTGCTGGTTACGTTGATAACGCTGTTCGTCGCTGGTCAGAACATTGCCGATAAATTCACGTTTATGGCCGGGTATCACACCCCGTCTGGCATAGATTTTTCCCAAACCTGACAGTTGCATAAAGCGGCTTATCCGGCGCAAATTTGTGTCGGAAAAACGTTTGGCGGGAAAGCCCAGCAAGGGAGCGGCAAGTACGATGCGCTCAATATGGGGTGCAAGATGAGCCATGGAGCTTAATGCAATGAGGCCACCTGCGGAATGTGCCAAAACATAAAAAGGGGCAGGGCAGTTTTTGAGCACAATCTCGTTGAGAAATTGCTCTAAATCATCGGTATAATCTTTAAACCGGCGTACGAAACCACGATTTTTATCTTTGATCAGGCGTTCCGAATGGCCCTGGCCACGCCAATCCATCGTGGCGACATGAAAGCCGCGCATATGAAGATCATCAATGGTTTCGTAATATTTTTCGATACACTCATTGCGCCCGTGCAGCAAAATAACCGTTCCCTGTTTGTGGACAGGGTGCGACGGCACCAATGCATAGCGCAGTTTTTTATGGTCTTTTGTGTCGATAAATCCGGCCTGAAGTTCTTTCGGCTTCAGATTGTCAGCGGTATCGAATAAAATTTCTTCCGGGCTTTCATGTGTATCTGTTCGGGCGGGCGTTGTCACATGAAGGCCTTTCGGGTGAAGGAATTGATTTCGTTTGGTATTTAGAAAAATAAGAAATGAAGTATTGCCAAGTTTTCAACCAGTGAAACTCAACCAGATTTTAGCTTGTTTTTTTAAAAAATAAACCGGAACGGATAGAAAAACTATCCGCTCCGGTTTGTTGGTTGCCTGATAAGGGACGTTATCAGGTAACCAAGACTTTATGTGCGGTTGAAATGCGGGCGGCCGATATAGCGCTGACCGACAATTTTTCCGCTATAACCATTAACGATCAGCATCACCTGACGGCCTTTATGGTTGCGGGCACGGACATAGTAATCGCTGCGCTGCTGGCGGATATCGTGGGTGCGATAGCCCTGACGATAAAGCATTCTTCTTACTTCGCGCTGGTTCATCATTTGGTAGCGTCTGTTATGCTGCTTTTTCCAGCCGTGGCGCTGGTCATAACGCCCACGATCGTTCCATGAAGAATGAACCTGAACTGTCAGATCGCTGGCCGGAGCCGCAGCAGCTGGCAGCGAAAAACCGGTGATAATGGTTGCCAGAGCTGCAAAAGTGATAAGTGCTTTTTTCATCTTCAATGTCCTTCAGCTTCTAATGTTCAAGACTTTACGGTTTGAGGGGGCGCTTTGGAGGCCGTTTGCCCGTCTTGTTGATGATCTGACTATAAAAGCCACTGCCTGAATGAAGTCAGAAGTGCTTGTTCATCTCGTGTTCATCGATGTGAACTGTTTTTGACCGCAATGCTTAATGTAGTAAAAACTTGCACAAATCAGACTTGAAAAGCTGAAAAACGGTTCCCACATCATTGCTGTAGCCGCCACTTAAGGGGCTACCGGCAAGAGGAATTCGCCACATCGGGAGTTCTGCCGCCAATTACGCAAACTTTGTCGCTCTTAAGGAGGGCTTTACTCATGCGTCACGTAGATTTTTCCCCACTGTACCGTTCCACTGTCGGTTTTGACCGTCTGTTTTCCATGTTCGATTCGCTGGCACAGCCAGCAGAAGGCGCGCAGAGCTATCCGCCTTATAATATTGAACGCACAGGCGAAAATAATTATCGCATAACTATGGCTGTTGCCGGTTTTTCTGAAAACGAACTCGAAATTGAAGCCCATCGCAATCAGCTGACTGTTAAGGGTCAAAAGTCCGAAGATCAGGGTGAACATACCAGTGAAGTGCTTTATCGCGGCATCGCCTCGCGGGCTTTCGAGCGTCGTTTCCAGCTTGCGGATTTCGTGGAAATCTCAGGTGCCAGCCTGAAAAACGGCTTGCTGCATATTGATCTGATCAGGGAAATTCCTGAGCAGATGAAACCGCGCAAAATTGAGGTGACCCAAGGCTCGCCCAATGGCACGCAGATTGAAGCGAATGTAAATTCGTCCAAGCATTAATAAGCCTATATAAAAACGCCCCGATGGCTGGTGTCATCGGGGCGTTTTTTGTCATTTATTTATTTTCAGGCAATTAGCGCGCCGAACTGATCGACTTCTGCTTCCGTATTGGCAAAGCTGGTGACAAAACGGGTGAAGATTTCGCCTTCACTGATCTTATCCGCTTCGGAATGCGGCGGGTTCCAATCGTAGAAAATAACGCCCGCTTTTTGCAAACGGTCATAAGTGGTTTGTTTCATGATTGCGAAAACTTCGTTGGCTTGTGGTTTCCAAGCCAGACGCACCTGCGCTGAAGCATCAATATGAGCGGCCAGTTTTTGCGCCAGTTTGTTGGAATGGCGCGCCAGATCCAACCATAGATCATCTTGCAAATAGGCATCAAATTGTGCTGCAATGAAGCGGGTTTTGGAGAAGAGCTGGGCTGCACGTTTACGGATAAATGGTAAATCCTTGGCGCGGTCAGGGTTCATGAAGACGAGTGCCTCGGCGCACCAGCAACCGTTTTTGGTGCCGCCAAATGAAACAATATCAACCCCTTGACGCCATGTCATTTCGGCAGGCGACACATCAAGCGAGACCAGCGCATTGGCAAAACGCGCGCCATCCATGTGCAGCGGCAGATTGTGCGTCTTACAAATGGAGGATAGTTCGGCAATCTGGCCGAGCGAATAAAGTGTGCCGACTTCGGTGGCTTGCGTGAAGGTCACCGCCATTGGTTGTCCGGCGTGGATAAAGGCCGGATTGAAGCGCTTCAGCTCTTTGCGCAGATTTGCCGGATCAATACGGCCATTTGCGCCGTCGACAGGATGCAAACGCGCACCACCGGTAAAATATTCCGGTGCGCCACATTCATCTTCAATCACATGGGCTTCGCGATGGCAAAGTGTAACACCACCGGGACGATTCACACTGGCCAGAGCCAGCGAGTTGGAAGCGGTGCCGGTGCCGACAAAATAAACGGCAACTTCGCGTTCGAATAATTCATTGAAGCGCTGTTCGACCTTTTTGTCGAGTTCGCTGGTGCCGTAAGCGGCAGCAAAACCACCGGCATGCTGTGCGAGACTTTCTGCAATGGTCGGGTGAGCGCCTGCCCAGTTATCGGATGCAAAATGCAAGGTTGTCTCCATATATATCAGGCTTGATTGCCGGTTGTATCAGTCTTCCGGCACATATTGCCAAGTGTTATGCCTTGGCAAATGAAAGCCGTCCAGAGCTTCTATAAGCTTATGATCATTTATTCGTGATGGTGCGGAAATAATCGGCGCGCTCCGGATAGGGGCTGTAAAGATTATCGTTTTTGTGCGTTTTTGGTTGTGCAGGAGCAGGCACTCCGCCAAGCAAGATGCCGCTATGATCGGCGCCATAATCGCGCAAGCTTACTGCGGGTACACGATCTATACGGGATGGCGCAGCGGGGGCGGCTTCGCTGGAAGCAGACGCTGCCGGATCCTGTTGCTGCTCGGTATTACTCAATACTTTTTTTAAAGGTTTTTCGACATAAAAAGCCAGTTTTCTTTTGCCGGCCGTGGTGAGGCCGATGCCATCAGGGCTGCGCAATTGTGCTTCCTGACCGTTAATATCAAGACCGGTGATCGCTCCGTCGCCGTCTTCATTGGCAAAGCCATCCCAGATATCGACAAAGCTTATTTTTGTATTTTCCGAGGTTTTCCGGTAAATTTCATTGAGTGCCAGCATGTCTTTAGACATATCACGGGAAGCATAAGGCGGTTGACCTACCCAGATAAGCGGATAGCCGGTTTTTTGTACACTTAAGACAAATTGCTCAATACGCGCCTGATAATCAGCTTTCCATTCATCGCTGGCAAAAATGCGGATTTTGCCATTGGAATCCATCGTTTGGCGGTCATTAGCACCAATCATCATGATGACGGCAGCGGGTTTTTCCTGCTCCAGCAAAGTCTGGACGGATTGGTTCCAATTATAATAGTCCTGACGCACAAAGCCAGATGATCCATTTGAGAGATCGGTGATGCGTACGGACGGGTTGTCGCTGAAAGCCTCCCCCAAACCATTGGCCAGACCTGAACTTAAGAAGTCACCAAGCACCAGAACGTTTTGGGCATCTTCCAGCTTTTGCACCAGGTGTTTAGGGGCGGGGACAGGAATGGGAATTTGAACCGTAGCAGGTTTACGCGAAGCTGGCGATGTTTGCTTTTTGGGGCGAACTGCGCGCTGTGGTGCAGCTTTTTTAGGTGGTGGCGGTGGTTGCGCGGCTTTTTTCTCGCCAAATAACATGTCGAAAAGCGTTTGCGATTGCGCCGGAGTGGTTTGAGGCAGCAGGAGTGGAAAAGCCAGAAGCCCCGCCGACAAAAGATAAGTCAGCGAGGCTTTTTTTGTAGTCGTTTTGAATAAACGAGACATGATGTTTTATCGTCTGCGTAAGACGTTTAAGACTTCTTTGCTTGGATGGCCGTCAGCGCTTAAACCATTACGTCTTTGAAAAGCTTCAATGGCTGCACGGGAACCTGAGCCGATTTTGCCATCAATTTTACCATCATAATAGCCAAGGGCTTTCAGATGGTTTTGCAGCTCTTCGCGCTCATTCATGGTGATGGGGGTGAATGGACGATTCCAGTCACGCACCAAGCCCTGATAGCCGCCGATACGATCAGCTAAAAGGCCAACTGCCAGCGCATATTTATCAGCATTGTTATAGCGCTTGATGACTGAGAAGTTTTTCGCCATCAGGAAAACAGGGCCTTCACGGCCATCAAGAACACGTAAAGTAACCTTTTCGTTCGGGCGCGGGAACGGGCGGCCATTGGCTCGCTTCAGCCCTAGTTTTTCCCATTCTGCAACTGTGAGTGAGCCGGACGGGAATTTGCGACCGGCAGGCAAAATGACTTCATAGCCCCATGTTTGGCCCGACTGCCAGCCATTACGTGCAAGTAGGCTGGCGGCTGTGCCCAAGGCATCAGGGACAGAGTTCCAGATGTCGCGTTTGCCATTTCCGTCCATATCAACGGCATAAGCCTGATAGCTTGTCGGAATAAACTGGGTGTGGCCAAGCGCACCTGCCCATGAACCCGACAGATGTTTACGGTCGATGTCGCCGGTTTGTAAGATTTTCATCGCAGCAATTAGCTGGGTGCGGCCGAATTTGGCGCGTTTTGGATCCGCATATGCAAGCGTTGCCAGCGAGCGGATGGTATCCATCATGACATCGTCGCGTTTGAGGATTTCGCCGTAATTGCTTTCCATCGACCAGATGGCGAGCAAGACATTACGGTCAACGCCAAAACGCTGTTCAATCCGTTGCAGCCACGGGCCCCATTTGCGCGCCATTGCCTGACCGGTGGCAACCGACTGTTCGTTCACCCGGTTATCGATATAATTCCAGATTGGGTCGACAAATTCCGGTTGATAACGGGCTTTGCGTAAAACTTCCGGGTCAGGTGCATTCACACCTGCAAAAGCCTGATCGTAAACGCGTGCATTGACACCATTTTGAATGGCTGTCGTGCGAAAACTTGCGACCCACTGACGAAATTTTGCGTCGGCGGAAGCGGGCGCAGTTGATAATCCCATCAAAATAGCTAGCATCGCGCCGGAAAGCGCAATCTTGCTTTTAGAGACTTCTTTCACTGTGAATGGAAATCGCAGCATGTTTCTGTGTTTCCCTTCTCTTTTAGGGGCTGTCAAACGGATGAAGCCTGTGTGACCTCACTTTAGCAGGTTTTAACATATGCTGGTTAGTATTTAGTTTACCATGCGCCTGAAAATTGAAAATAATGCGTTTTCAGATGAAGTTTTATGCACCGCTCAGATACAAGTGTTAAAGGCACACATTTAAAGTGATGGAACAAATGCCTTAATGCTGCATTTTGCATTAAGTAGTCGAAATCTTTATATAATAAGCTAGGCTAAGTTTTAATCCTGATTGGTTCGATGGACTGAGGAGTGACATGAGTTCAGTGAAAAAAATCCGTAAAGCAGTTTTTCCGGTTGCCGGTTTGGGAACGCGCTTTTTGCCCGCGACCAAATCCATCCCGAAAGAAATGCTGACGGTGGTTGATAAGCCGGTTATTCAATACGTGGTCGATGAAGCACGTGAAGCCGGTATTGAACACCTGATCTTTGTCACCGGACGCAACAAAGCGGTCATCGAAGATTATTTTGATGCGCAGGTTGAGCTTTATACAACCTTGCAGGAACGCGGTAAAACAGCAGAACTGGAGCATATGCAACAGTTGCAGCCGCAACCTGGCACGACGAGCTTTACCCGCCAGCAGGTGCCGTTAGGTCTTGGCCATGCCGTTTGGTGTGCACGTGAATTGGTTGGTAACGAGCCTTTCGCATTGCTTTTGCCCGATATGGTGATGCAGTCGGAACGTGGATGCCTGGCCGATATGGTTGCCCTTTATGAACAAACCGGCGGCAATATCATCGCTGTGCAGGAATGTGATCCGAAAGACGCTCATAAATACGGTATTGTCGGGCAGGGCGAGAGCGTTGCTAATGGTTTTGAAATCAACAAAATGGTGGAAAAACCGGCAAAAGGCACTGCACCTTCCAATCTTTACATCAATGGCCGTTACATTTTGCAGCCTGAAATTTTTGATCTGCTCAGCAAGCAGGAAAAAGGTGCCGGCAATGAAATTCAGCTCACCGATGCGATGCTGAAACTGGCTGATGAACAAAAATTCTTTGGCTTCAATTATCAGGGACTGACTTTTGACTGTGGCTCAAAAGAAGGTTTCATCGAGGCTAATGTGGCATTTGCCTTGTGGCGCAATGATATCCGCCCGAATGTGGAATATTCGATTGAGCATTTGCTCAAGACAATTGAGGCAAAGTGACCAGTTCACCTTGATGACAGGCATAAAAAAAGGGGCTTTTAAGCCCCTTTTTCATATTTGGTTTTAAGGTCAGTTGGCAGTTTTAAACTTAGCAACTGACAAGAAAGTGACAGCCTGACCGCTGAAGCTGCTGGCGCGATCGGTGGATGGAATATCGCGCTGGAAACCAGCGGTGTAAACCATGGCCGGCGCTTCACGCATCGCATCGTTGCGCAAAACCGGATTGGTCACAGGTACAGCATTGGCAACAGATTCAGATGACATGGCCAATTGCGAAACAGGTGCTGTTGCAGGCTGCACAATCGCTGCTTTATTGGTTTTTGCTCTGTTCGCACTTGGTTTGGCCGATTTTGCAGTGGTGCGTGATTGTGTGTTGAGGCTTGCCACCTGAACATTATTTTTCGGCGCGTCCTTTACTGCAACAACAGGGGCTGGTGCTGCGGCGGCTGGTTTTGAAGCCGGAACGGTTTTAGCCGGTGCAAAATCATCATCAGCAGGGGGGGCGATCAGCTCGCCTTGTGAAGCAATAGCTGCAAGCTGCTGGCTAGCGGAACGGCTGGCCGGAACCGGCATTGTGGTTGCGGCTTGCTCATTCTTTAGAAGATCGGCAATGGCATCATTATTTGAAACGGCTGCCATCTGTACTTCACCGGAAAGGCTTGCCGGACGATTTGCCGGAACCGGTACAAAACCGGTCAGCATTGCTGGCGCTGCATCAGCGATCTGTTCGTTCGGTTCGATAGCCGCAGCCATTGCAATGGCATTTTCAACAGCAGTGGCAGGGCGACGAGCCGGAACCGGAATGATGCTGTGGGCGATTGCATTATTTTGCGCTTCAACCGGTGCAGCCGCAACGGCAAAAGGAATATTGTCTGGCTCTGCCGGTTGAGCAGGAGCCGCAGCTACGGCAGCAACAGGGGCTGCCGGGCGCGGTGCACCAACAGGCAGTGGTACATTACGTGCTGGCAAGGCTGCGATGAGCGGCTCTGCCGGAACAGGTGCAGGCGTTGGAGCCGGAACAACGGCCGGAGCTGTCGGGGCGGATGGACGAGGCGCAGCAGCAGCCGGACGGCGCGCTGGCGTAGCGGCGCGCATATTGTCATCGTTCACATCTTCTTCTTCATCAGCGCCGCCGCCAAACAGGGCGCCAAACAATGTGGCGCTGCGTTTTTTTGATGGAGCTGCACTGGCAACAACAATATTACTGCCTGATGATTTACGACGTTCGACTTCAGCTAAGGCTTGTTTATAGCCTGGCAATGGCTTGCCATCAGAAGGAATGTGGACGGTTTTGCCATCCGGGAAAAGAGCCAGCAATTCCTTGCGGCTCATACGTGGCCATGCGCGAACACCACCTACGTCCAGATGGACGAATGGCGAGCCGGATTTTGGATAATAACCAACACCACCAACTTGATAGCGGATAGCCAGCTGGCGCAGCTTTGACAGCTGCACGCCGGGAATGAAAAAGTCCATTGCTTTACCAAGAGTGTGCTGACTGTTTTTAGCAACACCGCTGGTTTTGGAGCGCAACATAGAGTTGGTCGCCGGAGAACGATAGGCAGATACAACTGTAATGTAATTGGATGAGCCGGAAGCTTTGTGCACCTGCCAGACCAGATCGAACAGACGCGGATCCATCTTTGTCGGTTCGTTGCGGCGCCAGTCACGCAAAAATACGTTAAGCTTTTGCAGACCGTCTTTCAGGTAGCGGCCATTCTTTTTAAATGTGATTTCGGCGCGCTCGCCGGTATGCACATAATAAAGTTTCAGGCTACGGGTTTCAGCCGAAGCAACATTTGGCATCATAACTGTTGTAGCAGTAACCGCTAAAGCCGCGCCTGCAATAATGCAGCGCAGGAACTTTGCTTTGATGCGGTTATATCCCGTTTTGATAATCAAGGTGCTGTCCATCAATTCGTGTAGCCTTACCGTTCTTTCAGTCGGATCACTGATGAGTATCGGATTTATTGGTTAATGGAGGCTTAGTGAACATCAATTGCGTTGGTACTATGGCGAAAAAGACACAGTTCAGCATCTAATTTCACGGTGGTTAACAAACTATTAACAGGTTTTCGCCGCAATTTACCAGTGTTTTTGCCTAAAATGTCACTATTTACAGGGTGCAAGCTTATTTTTATGAAAAAATCAAAATGCCTGCGTCAAATCTGCATGAGTGGACATTAAAAGGCATTGACGGGGCATAGTTTGTGCGAATCATCAAACTAATGATTAATTTTACTCAACAATGAAGCGAAGCAGTGTAAGGCTTAAAACAGAGATTATGGCCTTAACCAGCCTTCAATAGAATCGATCACAGGAGACCCTCAATGAGCGGTGCAAACAGTAAACTCGGCCTATTACCTGAATGGAATCTGGATGATCTTTATAAGGGTCCTGATGCGCCGGAACTGTCGCGTGATATTGAGAAATGCTTCACAGACGCCAAGTCTTTTGAACAGCGCTGGGCTGGCAAGCTCAATGAAGAATTGTTGAAGCCGGATGGCGGTGATTTTGCGCTCAGTATTCAGGCCTATGAAGATTTAAGCGAGCTGATGGGGCGTATCGGCTCTTATGTCGGTCTCTACTATTATGGCGATACCAGTGATGCAAACCGCGCCAAGCTTTATGGTGATGTGCAGCAAAAACTGACTGATGCCAGCACGCCATTGATTTTTTACACGCTGGAACTCAACCGCATTGATGATGCGGTGCTGGATGCGGCGATTGAGAGTAATCCGGCTATCGGTCATTATCGTCCGTGGCTGGTGGATCTGCGTAAAGATAAACCATACCAGCTTGAAGACCGTATCGAGCATTTGCTGCATGAAAAATCAGTGACCGGCTATAGCGCATGGAATCGCTTGTTTGACGAAACCATGTCGTCTTTGCGCTTTGAGGTGAATGGTCAGGAACTGGCGATTGAGCCGACGCTCAACATGTTGCAGGATGCCGATGGTGCAGTGCGCAAGGCGGCGTCTGATGCTTTGGCAAAAACCTTTGCCGCCAATATGCGTATCTTTACGCTGATCACCAATACACTGGCCAAAGATAAAGAAATTTCTGATCGTTGGCGCGGTTTTGAAGATATTGCCGACAGCCGCCATCTTGCCAACCGCGTTGAGCGCGAAGTGGTTGATGCTTTGGCGCAAGCTGTGACCGATGCTTATCCGCGCATTTCACATCGTTATTATGCTTTGAAAGCCAAGTGGCTCGGCCTTGAACGATTGGAAAACTGGGATCGTAATGCGCCATTGCCGGAAACACCGCAGGCGCTGATCAGCTGGGATGAAGCGCGCGAAACCGTGCTTTCGGCCTATCGGGGTTTTGCACCGGAAATAGCTGATATTGCGCAAGAGTTTTTTGACAAAAACTGGATTGATGCACCGGTACGTGCCGGCAAGGCACCAGGTGCATTTGCTCATCCGACTGTGCCTTCTGCCCATCCATATGTGTTGCTCAATTATATGGGCAAGCCGCGTGATGTGATGACTTTGGCGCACGAACTTGGTCATGGCGTCCATCAGGTTCTGGCTGCGCGTCAGGGCGCTTTGATGGCATCAACACCTTTGACCTTGGCTGAAACCGCATCGGTCTTTGGTGAGATGCTGACTTTCCGCTCATTGCTGGCCAAAACCACTGATAAGCGTGAGCGCAAAGCTATGCTGGCGCAAAAAGCGGAAGACATGATCAATACGGTTGTGCGCCAGATTGCGTTTTATCAGTTTGAGCGCCGCGTCCATACCGAGCGTGCGCAGGGTGAATTAACCGCTGAGCGCATTGGTGAAATCTGGATTGAAATCCAGCATGAAAGCTTAGGCCAAGCGGTTCATATTAATCCGGGCTATGAAACCTTCTGGACCTATATCCCGCATTTCATCCATTCACCGTTTTATGTTTATGCTTATGCTTTTGGTGATTGTCTGGTAAATTCACTTTATGCGGTTTATCAAAATGCGGATGAAGGCTTCCAGCAAAAATATTTTGACCTGTTGAAAGCTGGTGGCACCAAACATCATAGTGAATTGCTTGCACCTTTCGGCCTTGATGCGACCGATCCGAATTTCTGGCAGAAAGGTCTGTCAGTAATTGAATCGATTATCGACGAATTGGAAGCAATGGAGAATTAAGCGGCCAGACATTGTTTTAAACATGAGTTGTTTTAAATGATAAACGACCCCGTTATTCTTTTTAAAGATGAGAAAAAGGGCCGCGAAATGTCTTTCGCGGCTCCTCTCTTTATTATCGAAGCCAGTGAGCCGCAGGCGTTTGAGGCCGCTTTTCAAGCTTGCCAGCAAGCGCATGAGGACGGCTTTTGGCTTGCAGGGTTTTTGTCCTATGAGGCGGGCTATTTATTAGAACCGCAATTGCGACAAAGCCTGCCTGAGGGGCGAAAAGCGCCGCTTTTGTCCTTTGGCGTCTTTGAAAAACCGGTTGATATGCCGCTGATGCCAACCGCTGATGCGGCGCGCATTTATGATTTTCGCCCCGAATGGACGTTGGAAGAGTATCGCCAAAAGTTCGAGCGACTGCATTATCATTTGCGCGCTGGTGATTGCTATCAGGGCAATCTGACTTTTCCGATCAAAGCACAATGGGACGGTGATCCTTTTGCGCTTTTTAATGAATTGTCGAAACGCCAGCAGGTTGGTCATGCCTGTTATTGTAATTTCGGTTCCGCAAGTTCTGCGCCTATTATTCTGTCGCGCTCGCCGGAATTGTTTTTCGAAGTGGATAAAGACGGCTGGATTGAGACCCATCCGATGAAAGGCACATCCCCACGCGGTAAAACAGCTGAAGAAGATGATTATTGGCGTGATTTTTTGAAAAATGATCCGAAAAATCAGACCGAAAACCGGATGATTGTTGATTTGCTGCGCAATGATATTTCACTGATCAGCGAAACCGGAACCCTTGATGTGCCGGAACTTTTTGCCGTAGAGCGTTTTGAAACCGTGCATCAGATGATCAGCCGTGTGCGGGCGCGGTTGAAACCGGATTTGCGTTTGCGCGATATTTTTGCCGGACTTTTTCCTTGTGGTTCTATCACGGGTGCCCCCAAAATCAGCGTGATGCATATATTACGTGAGCTGGAACAAGCCCCGCGTGATATTTATTGCGGGTCACTTGGCTGGATTGCGCCCAGTGGCGAGATGCGCTTCAATGTGGCGATCAGAACGATATCGCTGTTTGACGACGGGCAGGCTATTCTGAATGTCGGAGGCGGTGTTATCTTTGATTCAACCGCAGAGGAGGAATATGCAGAATGTCTGTTGAAAGCCCGTTATGTGATGGATCAGGAATTGCAGCAATGAAGCCTGCCTTCCAGCTCATTGAAACACTGCGTTATGAGCCGGATGCAGATTTTTTGCGGCTGGAACTGCATCTGCAGCGGTTGGAAAATTCCGCCCGGGCTCTGGGCTTTCCGTTGGATATGCCGGCGGTCAGGCGCCAATTGGCGGCCAAAGGGCAGGGCAACAAAGCTTTGCGAGTGCGCCTGACGCTTGATCCGGATGGTGTGATTGATATTGAAACAGCGCCATTCGAAGCACTGCCTGCGGAAACCGTTTGGCGGCTCGGCATTGCTAAAACTAGGCTTCGTCATGATGATCCGTTGCTGCAACACAAAACCACAAGGCGCGCGCTTTATGTCGCTGCGCGTGAAGAGTTTTCACGCGAGGAAGTTGACGAGGTCTTGTTGTTCAATGATTTGGGGCAATTGTGCGAGGGCACGATTACGACAGTATTTTTAGAGATAGGTGATAAGACCTGTGTGACGCCTGATATTTCCTGCGGTTTGCTGGCGGGTATTTTGCGTGAGGAGTTGTTGCGCAAGAATGTTGTCAGGCAAGCAATTTTGACTTTGGACGATTTGCGTAATGCACAAAAAATTTTCGTCGGCAATTCATTGCGTGGTATGATAAAAGCAGACTTGTCTTGTTGTTTTGCGACTTTATAAGGCTTGCAACCACGTTTTGATTGATGCGGCAGAACTGCAACACAAATCAGTTCCTTTAAAAACAGGACTTGTTTTGCGGATTGTTTGGTATCATCAACAGATTGAAGATTTTTTTCGGGAGAGCTTAAAATGAAACGCTTCCGCACTATGGCAACACTGGCCGCACTGGGTTTTGCTGTTGCAGCCTGTCAGACACAGGCACCCATTTATGATGGCGGTCGTATTGCCCCGCAGGTCAATGCTGCCGGTATTGATGGCAATTGGGTTGATGCCAATGGTATTACCTCCAGCTTTAATGGTGGTGTTTTCATCACCCGCACTACCGACACCAATGAAAAACTTGCGGAAGGCAGCTATCGTTATCAGTCGCCGCGTCTGGTAGAAATTGAAATGCGCTCGCTGGTACGCGGAACGGTTTCTAAAGTGAATTGTGCACTGGTTTCACAGGGGCAGCTTAATTGCACATCTTCGGCAGGTGCGCAGTTCTCCTTGCAGCGCAGTGCTTAAATTTTAAGCGTATTGCCGGATTTTTATTAAGCCGCTCCGTAAAAAGGGCGGCTTTTTGATGTGATGCGTGTTTAAACATTTGCTTATTTAGTGGTTCAGTTTAGGACGGTATTGAAATTTGTCCGGATTTGTCTAGTTTTCGGGCAATATAGGAGACAGACAATGAGCGTGAATGATTTAGCTTACATCAATCCGGATATTGAGAAGGTGCCACAGCCGAAAGTGGGTGTCTTGCTGGTTAATCTGGGAACACCGGATGGTACTGATTATAAGCCAATGCGTCGTTATCTGGCTGAGTTTTTGACCGATAAACGCGTGATCGAATGGCCGCGCGCTATCTGGCTGCCGATTCTTTACGGTATTGTGCTGATGACACGTCCGAAAAAATCCGGTGCTTTATATGCCCGTATCTGGAATCGCGAAAAGAATGAATCACCGCTGCGCACCTATACGCGTTCGCAAAGCGAGAAGCTTGCTGAAGCCCTTAAAGATTATGACAATGTGATTGTTGATTGGGCAATGCGCTATGGCCAGCCTTCAATCGAGAGCGTGACCGATAAATTATTGGCACAGGGCTGTGAACGTATTGTGATGTTCCCGCTCTATCCGCAATATTCTGCGACCACCACCGCAACGGTAAACGACAAGTTCTTTGAAGCTCTGATGAAAAAGCGCTTTATGCCTGCCGTGCGTGTGGTGCCTTCTTATCAGACGGAGCCGGTTTATATTGAAGCATTGGCGCGCTCAATTGAGAAGCATGTCGCCAGCCTTGATTTTGAGCCGGAAGTGATTTTGGCCTCTTATCATGGCATTCCGCAGAGCTACGCGAAAAAGGGTGATCCTTATCCGGAGCAATGCTACGAAACATCACGTTTGTTGCAGGCGCGTTTGGGCTATGATGATAAGAAATATCGCAGCACCTTCCAGTCGCGTTTCGGGCCGGAAGAATGGTTGCAGCCCTATACGGATGAAACGGTTGTTGAACTTGCCAAGCAGGGCGTAAAATCAATGGCTGTGCTCAATCCGGGCTTTGTGGTTGACTGCCTCGAAACAGTGGATGAAATCGGCAATGAAGCAGCGGAAGAATTCCATGAAAATGGCGGCGTTAATTTTAGCCATATTCCGTGCCTTAACGACACAGAAGATGGTATGAAAGTTATTGAGACGCTGGTGCGCCGCGAATTGCAAGGTTGGGTATAAAAATCAATTGTTTAGCCTCTGCATTCCCATGCAGAGGCTGTTTTAAAAGGTTTTACGATGACTGGTTTTGATCTCGTATTAGTTATTTTTGGGTTTTTGGTGCTGATTACGCTGTTTTCCGGCGTAAAAACTGTGCCGCAAGGTTACCATTATACGGTGCTGCGCTTTGGTCGTTACACTCGCACGCTCGCACCGGGGCTTAACCTGATCGTGCCTTTCTTTGATCGTATCGGCGCCAAGCTCAATATGATGGAGCAGGTGCTGGATGTGCCGACGCAAGAAGTCATCACCCGCGATAATGCCACAGTGAGCGTTGATGGTGTGGCTTTTTATCAGATCCTGAATGCAGCGCAGGCAGCTTATGAAGTTTCTGATCTGAACTATGCGATCCTTAACCTCACCATGACCAATATCCGTACCGTGATGGGTTCGATGGATCTTGATGAATTGCTTTCCAACCGCGATACCATCAATGAGCGCTTGTTGCATGTGGTGGATGATGCGGCGCATTCATGGGGCATTAAAATGACCCGTGTTGAGATCAAAGACATTAACCCGCCGAAAGACCTGATTGAATCGATGGGTCGTCAGATGAAGGCCGAGCGTGATAAACGTGCGCAGGTGCTGGAAGCTGAAGGTGACCGTAATGCGCAGATCTTACGCGCGGAAGGTTTGAAGCAGGCACAGATTTTGCAAGCGGAAGGTAAGCGTGAAGCAGCATATCGTGAGGCGGAAGCCCGCGAACGTCTGGCTGAAGCGGAAGCGAAAGCGACCTCGCTTGTTTCCGATGCGATTGCTGATGGTAACGTGCAGGCGATCAACTACTTCATTGCGCAGAAATATACCGAAGCGTTGATTGAGATTGGCAGTTCCAAGAACAATAAGATCGTGATGATGCCATTGGAGGCAAGCTCATTGATTGGCTCGCTCGGTGGTATTGGTGCGATTGCCAAGGAAGTTTTTGGTTCCGGCAGCGATGTCAATGCGAATGACCCAGCACCTCAGCGTGGTCGTTCGGTTCCATCCACTGGCAAAAAATAAGCCATCGTTTAAGAACAGGAGCAGATCATGATTGTGACTTTGATTGAGCAATCAGGCCATTGGAGCTGGATCGTTCTGGGGCTTATTCTGCTTGTTCTGGAAGTGCTGTTACCGGGAATTTTTCTGGTATGGTTTGGCGTTGCTGCTCTTGTCACCGGCACGATGGTGCTGGTGGCTGGCAGTGCGCTCTGGCTTGGCTGGCAAGTGCAGCTTTTGGTCTTTTTAGTATTGTCAGTTATCTTTCCGCTGGTTGGACGCAGGTTTTTAGGCTCAAGCCGGCGCGAAGTCGATCAGCCATTGCTCAACCGTCGCGGCGATCAATTGATCGGCCAGCGCGCCGTTTTGATTGAAGCGATTGTCAACGGTCACGGCCGGTTGAAGATTAATGACACGATCTGGCGTGTCACCGGCACAGATATGCCGGTTGGCACATCCGTGCTGATTACTGGTTATGATCAGGGTGCATTACAGGTGGAAGTACTGGCATAAAGCTATCAAAAGACAAATAAAAAAGCCCGGTTTTCCCGGGCTTTTTGTTTTATGCGGCTTTGATGCGCAGCAAATCGTGGAAATGGATAACACCGACAGGGCGGTTTTCTTCTGTCACAATCAGCACACTGATATTGTGCTCTTCCAGAATACTCATCGCGCTGCTGACCAATGATTTCGGGCTGACCGTCTTCGGTGAGCGGGTCATCACATCATCAACGCTGAGTTCAGACAGATTGCGGTGCAGGTTACGCGCCAGATCACCCTCGGTGACAATGCCGGCCAGCAGACCGTCACTATCCAGCACCGCTACACAACCAAAGCGCTTGTGTGAAAGAACCTTCATCGCTTCCGGCATCAAAGTGCCGAGCGGAACAGTTGGGATGCGGTCGCCTTTATGCATCACTTCGCTGACATGAGTGAGACTTGCACCCAGTGAACCGCCCGGATGGAAGGTGCGGAAATCACCAGGGGTGAAGTTGCGCGCTTCTAGCAGTGCAATCGCCAGTGCATCACCGATGGCAAGCTGCATTAAGGTTGAGGTGGTTGGTGCCAAACCATGCGGGCAGGCTTCTGTTACGCGCGGCATCAACAGGCAGGTGGTTGCGGCGCGGCCAAGGGCTGAATCTTCACCAGCGGTGATAGCAATCAGCGGAATGCGGTAGCGGGTGGCAAATTGCACAACGCCTTTAAGCTCAGCTGTTTCCCCCGACCATGAAAGGGCGAGAATCACATCGTCAGAGCTGATCATTCCAAGATCGCCGTGATTGGCTTCGGCGGAATGGACGAAAAATGCGGCGGTACCGGTGGAGGCAAAAGTTGCCGCCAGCTTGGAACCGACATGGCCGCTTTTGCCGATGCCGGTTACAATAAGACGCCCTTTGCTGGCGCCGATCACCCTGACAGCTTCGGCAAAAGGTGCCGCGAGGCCGTTTTGCAGGGCTTCTTCAAGCGCTGACAAACCGTTTTTCTCGGTGTTCAGGGTTCTTAATGCGGAAGCAAGAGCTGCCTCGGCATCGTCTTTAACGGAAGGTCTGATCAAGTCTTGCATGGTCTGAACCGATAAGCTTTTCGTGTGGGTTTGTCCAATAATAAAGCATGCAGAAGTTCACGAGCCTGCGTGAGCTAATTTTTTCCCATATAGGTATTTATAAACACATATATCAGGCAAGATATTCAAATTATTATTTAAATCATTTTGCCGCAGAAAATCCTGCAACTGAATATTAACCATAAAGAGTTAGATCTTATAAACCATGAGTTGACCGGTTTGCAGAATGCTTTGATGGTTAAAACGCGAAAAAACACAACTGGCTTGAAAGGTTCAGTGCGCAAGATGCCACTGAAACTGGCTTTGCTTGTGGCTTTTTTTGCGGGTTCATCAAACCTTGTTTTTGCACAAAATCTGCCCCAAGTGCCTGAAGAACCAAGCTTTTGGGAAAGCACGAAAACGGTACGCTTTATCCAGAATGAGGATGAAGAGCCCAGCCGTGCGAGCCGCGAAAATCTGCCGAAAAATCCGGAACAGGGCTTGGGCGGAAGGCCGGAAGCAAATCCCTTTGCTCCGCTTGGCATCCGCAGTGGTAATTTTATGTTGCGCCCGTCGCTGGAGCAGGGCTTACGCGCGACCAGTAATTCCAAAAACAGCAGTAGCGGTAAAAATGCGGTTTTGTCTGAGACGCAATTGCGCATGGATATTCAAACTGATTTACCGCGCCATGCCGCATTTTTAAATCTGACGGGCAATTGGATCAAAACAATTTCCGGCGATGATGTATCGGAGCCGTTTTTGCTGCTCAACAGCGGCTTGCGTCTTGATCTGGATAATCAAAGCCGTTTGAATTTGGGTTTTGATTATATGTTGCGCCGTGAAAGTGCTTCCAGCCCGAACAATCTGGATGTTGCTGATGAAAATCCGCTTTTTCATACATTGAGCGGCACTGTCGGCATTGAGCGGGAAGGAAATCTGCTTTTTGGCCGTGCTGATGCACGCTTTGATCGTAATATTTACGGTGATGCGGATTTGACCGGCGGCGGCACTATCAGCCAAAGTGACCGCAATAATAATTATGTCAGTGCGAAGCTTCGTGGCGGTTTTCAGGTGTCGGCCGCGTTGAAGCCTTTTGTCGAGGTTGAGGCTGGCAAGCGCATTTATGATGACAAATATGATCACAATGGTTTTCAGCGCAGCGGTAATCAATATGCTGCCAATGCGGGGCTGATGTTTGATCTGGGCGAGAAATTCAACGGTGAATTATCGGTCGGTTATTTACGTTCGCAACTGGATGATGACCGTTTGCGCAATGTGGATGGTTTGGCGTTTAATGCACTTGTAAACTGGTCTCCGCAGCGCGGTACGGATGTGGCACTTAATGCCCGCACCCTTGTGGAAGGGGCGACAACGGCCAATGTCAGTGGCTCGCTCTTATATCTGGCAAGCCTTGAGGTGAAACATAATATTCGCTCCAACCTGATACTGACAGCAGGGATTGATACGCGTATCCGCGATAATAAAGACAATACCGGCTTTGATTATACATATGGTGCGCAAATTGGCGCGACCTATTGGGTCAATCGTTTTGTAGCGCTCAATGCGCGTCTGCGTCATGAACAGATGAAAAGCGATTTGGCTTCACGCGACTATCGATCTAACAGCATTTATGTGGGCATGAAATTGCAGCGATAAAAAAAGCCCTGAAAATTCAGGGCTTTTCCTTGTCAGTTTTATGCTTTTAGCTTGCAGGCATCGCTTGCCAGCTTGGTGATGGCATCCCAATCTCCGGCCTCAACCAGATTTGCAGGTGCAACCCATGAGCCGCCCACGCAAATCACATTTGGCAGGCTCAAATAATTATTGGCATTGGCAAGGCTGATGCCGCCGGTCGGGCAGAACGAAAGATCGGCCAATGGCGAAGACATGGCTTTCAAAAATGCGGCACCACCGGATTGTTCGGCAGGGAAGAATTTCAAATAACGATAGCCTTCATCACGAAGGCTCAACATTTCGCCCGGTGTGATGGCGGCTGGCAATAATGGCACGGCGCTGTCATTGGCAGCATCAAGAATATTGCGGGTAACGCCGGGGCTGACGATAAAGCGTGAGCCTGCTGCCACTGCATCCTGATAGTTTTTTGCGTCCAGAATTGTGCCTGCACCAACAATGGCTTCCGGCACTTCATCGGCAACAGCTTTGATTGCTTGCAGTGCAGCAGCGGTGCGAAGCGTTATTTCAATGGCAGGCAAACCACCTTTAGCAAGCGCACGCGCAAGCGGAACAGCATGTTCTACCTTGTCGATGAGCAAAACCGGAATGACCGGCTGGCCTGTAAGCACTGGCTTGAGAAGATCGATCTTTTGAGACATGTGAGCTCCGGTGGTTATGAACTGTTCCGCATCTGCAATTTTATACGAACCGATTTAAATGGCTGGGATGGGTTTGTCTACACTGATACTGGTTTCAAGCCGCGGCATTTCATGAGCCAGACGGATTTTCCAACCGATCCAGGCAGCTTCAAGCTTCAGGTCATATTGGTTTTTGGCATAAGCAGGCCCGTTATAGCTTTTGGCAAAATGCGCCCAGTTTTGTTTATGCAGGCTTTGTTGCAAACCGGATTGAAGAATAAACCGTGTCATCAGCATGATCTGGCCGGAGACAGAACTGCGGGCAAGGGCCACAAGAGCATCAATATTTGTGAAGCCCAGCCACTGCCAATGGGCGCCCATCACTTGCCCTAATCCCCATGAAGTTGATTCGAGCGCGGCTTTCCGGTTAATTTTTATGGCGCGGTTCAGCAGTGCCCATCGGGCAGCTTGGCTGGCAGGATTGCGGATTTTGCCAGCTGACGGATGCGCCAAACCTTCTGAGCGCGCCCGCTCACGGGTTGAGCCCGTTAGTCTGCGGTCAAAATAGTGCCCTTCAAACCGGATTGCCGGTTCATATTTTCCATTAACCAGATAGGCGGTTCTGCCTCCTGATTCAATTTCGGCAACAGCCAGCAAAGCAGCCGGATCAAGCTGATATTCAAAAGCGGTTGTCAGAACTGCGTTGATTGTATCCTTGTTAAACATTGATGTTCCTTTTCTGGCTTGAAAAAGACCATTGTCGTCTATCTTGGCAGGCGGGGGATAAATGTAAGCTTGAAAATTGTGCTTTTCAGCGCTACGTCAGAGGCAGAAACAAGCGCGTTTAATTGATGGAACGTGGCTATTGATTAAAATCAATGCGTTAGAGATATTTTACGACAATTAAGAATATCTGACGCAATCCTTGCATTAAAAAATCGAACTGGCACTGAAAAATATGAACACGTCTGCACCCGTTTTTACCGTTGCCGCACTCTATCGATTTGCGAAACTGCCGCAATTTGAAGCGTTGCGCGAACCTTTGACTGAATTGTGCAACAAGCACGATGTCAGAGGCACGCTGCTGCTTGCAAGTGAAGGTATCAACGGCACGGTTGCAGGCACAGAGACAGGCATTGCGGTACTTATCGATTATATTGAAGCTATTCCGGAGCTTAAAGGTCTGGAATTGAAATATTCGACCGCCAGCAAGCTGCCGTTCTATCGCCTGAAAATTAAGCTGAAGCGTGAAATCGTCACGATGGGTGTTGAAGGTATTGATCCGCTTCAGAGTGTTGGCACCTATGTGGCGGCTGAAGACTGGAATGATCTGATCAGCGACGAGAACACCATTCTCGTTGATACGCGCAATGATTACGAATATGCGATCGGCACTTTTGAAGGTGCGATTGACCCGTGCACCACAACATTCCGCGAATTTCCGGAATGGGTGGAGCAACATCGTGATGAGCTGGAGGGCAAAAAAATCGCGATGTTCTGCACGGGCGGTATCCGCTGCGAAAAAGCAACTGCTTTTGTCAAAGGCCTGGGCTTTGATGATGTTTATCATCTTAAAGGCGGCATTTTGAAATATCTGGAAGATATTCCAGCTGAACAAAGCATGTGGGAAGGCGAATGCTTCGTCTTTGACGAGCGCGTATCGGTTGGCCATGGTCTGGTGGAAGGCGATATCGAACTTTGCCGCGCTTGCCGCCGTCCGATTACGCCGGAAGACAAGCTGTCTCCGAAATTTCAGCACGGCATTTCATGTGAGGCTTGCTATGACGAACGCACCGATGAAGATCGTGCCCGTTATGCCGAGCGCGAGAAACAAATCATGCTGGCGAAAAAACACGGTCGTGCCCGTCACATTGGCAGCTAAGACAGGCATTATCTGCACTTTTGCTTAAAAGATCAAAGCTCCCTTCGGGGAGCCTTTTTTGTTTGGTGAAGCGCAGATTTTATGCTTAGTTCATTATGTTCGCTGAAATATAACGGTGATTTAATCTTGGTGATGGGAGAGGGGTGCTGTTGCCAGCAGTCCGAGGTGGAGATCAATGAAGAAAATTTTATTCAGCTGTGCCGTGGCTTTGTCTTGCTTCGTGACAACTTTGGCTAATGCCGCCGAGCAGGTAACTGTTTTTGCCGCAGCCAGCATGAAAGATGTGATTGAAGAAGCAGCCAAGCAATTCAAAGAAAAAGACGGCATTGATGTCGTTGCATCATTTGCTGCATCGTCCGTTTTGGCTAAGCAGGTGGAAGCGGGCGCGCCTGCATCGATCTTTGTATCTGCCGATCTCGACTGGATGGATTATTTGCAAGAGCGCAAGCTGATTGAAGATGAAACACGCGCCGTTATTGCAGGCAATGCGCTGGTGATTGCAACTCATAAAGATAAAGCCGACAGTGATCTGGAAAAGCTGTTAGGTGCGCGCTTTGCAATGGGCGATCCGTCCAATGTGCCAGCCGGTAAATATGGCAAGGCAGCGCTTGAGCATTTGAACATCTGGGGCAAAGTTGAAGGCAATGCCGTTTTTACTGAAAATGTGCGCGTCGCCTTGCAATATGTCAGCCGTGATGAGGTCAATGCAGCGATTGTTTATGCGTCCGACCGTGCGGTTACAACGGATCTGGTGGAAGCCTATCGTTTTCCGGCTGATAGTCACAAACCCATTCTTTATCCGGCCGCTTTGGTTAAAGGTGCCGAGGGTAAGGGTGGGAGCGATGAAGCCCAGGCTTTTCTGGCATTTTTGGAGAGCGATGCCGGACAGGCCATCATCGCAGATAAAGGTTTCGTCAAGGCGGCTGAGACAGGTCAGTGAATCTTACACCACAAGATTGGCAGATTATAGCTCTGTCGCTCAGGGTCGCATTAACTGCGATCCTGTTTGCATTGCCAGTGGCCTTTGCAGTTGCTTGGGTGTTGGCACGGTTTAACTTTCTCGGCAAAAGCTTTGTGCAGGCCGTAGTCACTATGCCACTAGTGCTGCCGCCTGTGGTGACGGGTTATTTACTGCTGATTGTATTTGGCAGCAAAGGGGCGCTTGGCGCGCCTTTACAGGAGTGGCTGGGTGTAAGCCTTGCATTCCGCTGGACCGGTGCTGCTTTAGCGGCCGGAACAATGGCATTTCCGCTGCTGGTTCGCCCGATCAGATTGTCGATTGAAAATCTCGATCAAGGCTTGGAAGAAGCAGCGCGCACATTGGGTGCAAGCTGGATGACCGCCTTTTTAACGGTGACTTTGCCAGCGCTTTTACCCGGCATTATTGCCGGTGCGGTGCTTGGCTTTGCCAAAGCACTGGGCGAATTTGGGGCAACCATCACATTTGTTTCCAACATTCCGGGGCAAACGCAAACATTGTCCTTGGCGATTTATTCTTTGTTGCAATCACCAAGCGGCGATAGTGCAGCGTTTAAGCTCATTTTGGTTTCGGCTGCACTTTCTATTTGCGCGGTGATATTGTCCGAATGGTTTCAGCGCAAATTGTCGACAGGTGCAAAATGACGGGTCTTGTTGTTTCGCTGACCGGTTTTAATGGTGCTTTTCCGGTGACGGCGAATTTTACTGCCGATCAGGGAGTAACTGCCTTGTTTGGTCATTCGGGGGCTGGAAAAACCACGCTGTTGAAGATGATTTCCGGCACCTTGCGCCCCGCTTCAGGGCGCATTGCCATCGGCGATCATGTGTTGTTTGACAAAGAAAAAGGCATTTTTCTACCCCCTGAAAAACGCCGCATCGGCTATGTTTTTCAGGATGCGAGGCTTTTTCCTAATATGTCGGTTGCCCGCAATCTGACCTATGCGCAATGGGCGGGGAAAAGACGGGGGGCTGGCAAAAGACGCGCTTCGCACTCATTTGATGATATTGTGCAGCTTTTGGGGCTGGAAAATTTGCTCACCCGCAAGCCAACGCATTTGTCGGGCGGGGAACGCCAGCGCGTGGCAATCGGCAGGGCGCTTTTGTCTGAGCCGGCATTGTTGCTGCTTGATGAGCCCTTATCCTCGCTTGACCGGATGCGGCGGCAGGAAATTTTGCCCTATTTGGAAATGCTGCGTGATGAAACCGGCGTGCCGATTGTTTATGTCAGCCATGAGATTGATGAAGTGGCGCGCCTTGCCGATACGCTGGTGTTGTTATCGGGTGGAATTGTTGTTGCAAGCGGCCCCGTGGCTGAGGTTTTCCCGTTGATTGATAATCAGGGTGACGGAAGTGGGGTGCTATTGGAAGGTGAAGTGACGGATTACGATGCGTCTTATCAGATAGCAACGATTGATCTGAACGGCACTGCTTTTCAGCTCACCGATCAGGGCGTTGAGAAGGGGATGCGGCTGCGTTTACGCATTCGTGAGCGCGATGTTTCGATCGCGCGAAATAAGCCGGAAGGTTTAAGCATCCGCAACATACTGCCGGTAAAAATCACCGCTATTAATGACGAAAGCGGCTCTTTTGCACGTCTCACACTTTCCTATGCTGGACAGCAAATGGGAGCAAGATTGACACGTAAATCCGTGGCAGATTTGTCATTGCAAGCGGGCGATGATGTTTATGCGATGGTGAAAGCCGTTTCAGTTGACAGAACCGCATTGCGTTAATGCGATTTTATTGCTCCATTTGAAGCATAGCTGGAGCATGGAAAATGACTGATTTGACGAACTGGACGCCGCGTGAAAAACCGCAACGCATAATTTTGGACGGGCAATATGTGCGTCTGGAACCATTAGATGTCGATCGCCATGGCGATCAGCTTTACGTTGTCTCATCGGTTGCTGATGTCGATCAGCGCTTTCGTTATTTGTTTGATGAGCCACCGGCAAGTCGTGAAGACTTTACCCCTTGGCTGGAAAAAAGTGCGGCAAGCACTACAACGATGTTCTTTGCTGTCATTGACAAGAAAACGGGCTTGGTTGCAGGGCGACAGGCTTTGATGCGGATTGAGCCGCAATATGGCGTGATTGAAATTGGCAATGTCTATTGGGGGCCTGCCATTTCGCGTCAACGCGGGGCAACAGAAGCACAATATTTGTTTATGCAATATGTGTTCGATGGTTTGGGCTATCGTCGCTATGAGTGGAAATGCAACAATGATAATGAGCCTTCCAAGCGCGCGGCCTTGCGTTTTGGCTTCACGTTTGAGGGCATATTCCGTCAACATATGGTTGCCAAAGGGCTTAACCGCGACAGTGCGTGGTTTTCAATTATCGACAGTGAGTGGCCGGCTTTGAAGCGCGCTTATCAGGCTTGGCTCAGTTCTGACAATTTTAACGAAAACGGTGAGCAGATCCGCAAGCTGGAAAGCTTTATTAAGGCGGAACAAAGCGCCTGAAGAAGGAGCTTGCTCTGAGGCACGCAATCATGCAAGAAAATGGCAGGCCAAGTTATAAGCAGGCCTGCCAATATTGGCATCTGCTTGACGCATGATTTTATGCCCTTGCCGGAGGAGAGATAATGAACAAGCAACAGTCTGGCAAAGCACAGCAGAACAATAAAACAAAGCCTGAATGGCAGGGGCCTGCCATAGCAGCTGCCTGCATCATGTTTGGTTTTGCGTTTTTTGGCTATTTATTACCGCCGATCATGCTTTGGCTTGGCGAATATTCACTGGTAGCTGCCGCCGTTTTCGCGGTGCTTTTTGTTCTGGCATTTTTTGGTGTTTTCTGGCTCCGTGCCCGCAGCCAGAAATAGTTATTTATCCAAGCAAGGCAGCGGCAAATAGCAAGGCGCCGACAAGGGTAATCAGCAGCGCTGCCCCCGCTTCAATAAAAGCCTGAACGCGGAAGGACATGGCCTTATGTCCCATGAGTTTTAGCACAACATTTTTAGCAGTTACCGCTAGTGTTGCCAGCACTGCAACGGTTAAGAATGTGCCGAAGGCCATTGCAAAAACCGAAATCAGACCACCGATCACCAAACCGTTTAACAAAGCAAAAGTCAGCACAATCAAAGCACCTGAGCAGGGGCGCAAACCCACAGCCATGATTGCCGACCATGCGGTTTTCCAGTTGAAATCACCGCTTAATTGCGACGGATCAGCCATATGGGCATGACCGCAGGCAGCGCAGTTTAATTCACTGCCGACAAAAGCATGATCAAAACCTGTTTCTTGCGCTTTGCTGGCGCTGTAATTGAGGCGCACCGGTTTGGCACTGCCAAAACTTTGTTTTTGTGCAGCAGTTGAAAGCGAGCTTGTCGCGATAGCGGTTTCAGGGACTGCGACAACCGGGCTGATGGTTGGCGGATTACCTTTGATCAGCACCGGTAATTTGCGGCAGAGCAACCAGAAACCAAACAACATAATGAGCCCGAAACTCGCAACTTCCATGAAGCGGGCAGTGTCATTGATGCTTATGCCGGTGCCACGCAGCACAAACCAGCCTAATCCCACGACGAATATCGCCATCAAAGCCTGCAACAGCGACGAGATGAAGGATAGTAAAATGCCACGTCGCAAGGCGGTTTCATTGGCAATCATATAAGAGGAAATCACCGCTTTACCATGGCCGGGGCCGGCTGCGTGAAACACGCCGTAGACGAAAGAAATGCCGATGAGAATATGGGCATTCCAAGGGCTTTCACGCATGGCTTTCAAAGCATTGGTCATTGCCAGATAGAAAGCGCGCTGTTGCTCGTTGAGCCACAGGATCAGATGCGCGAACGGGCCGGTGGGTGTTAAGGCTGCTTCATTGGTGCCGATACCAAGTGAAGATTGGGCCAAAGCATATTGGGAGGAGACAAAGAGGAGTAGCAGGCTGAGTATATAAAAGATACGCTTCTGCGGCATTACTTCTTGGCTCCGCAGCTTAACTCTAAACGGGTGGCGAATATTTTTGACATATTAGTCCCCATCGGATCATTGAAAAATGCGTCTGTTAAAGTGCCTTGATTTTGCGCCAGTGCTTCATCTGGATCAGGGCGCACGACCACTGCATGGCACCCTTCTGGCAGACCATCGACATGCAGGTCTTCATCCGTGAGAAAATCAATGGCTGTATAGAAAGTCGGGTCATAGATGCCGAAGCTGACAACATGGCCGGATTTGACATTCAAAGGCTGTGCAGGTTTGGTTTCAAAAAGTATCAGCAGCTGATTATCAATAAAATCAGCACGTAAATTTGTTGGTTCATGCATTTTGACATCATGGCTGTTGTCCATAATGGTCTGGAAATAATTGAACTCTTGCAATGAATCGCCGATTGTTTTCGACAAGGTGTCGAGCTCGCCTTGATCAAGAATAAGATCGCCATTCTTGTCAAATTCCATCAGCACTGTGCTGGAAAACACATCATCAAAGCGCCAGACATGGGCTAAATGTTCCACCATACCGTCTTTATCAATGGATAGTTCCAGTCGTGCATCTGCAAAGACATGCGGATGGGCATGAGCGGGAAGCCACACCATCGTGGAAGCGGCAACCATCGTGATAAAACCGGCAAAAAGCGGTGTTGAACTTGTGTTCCGCAGAAGAAAGCTGAGCATTAAGGAATCCTGAAAGAAGGCGCATATCAAACGTGCTGAACGCGGCGGAAGTGAGGCTGGTGTTATAAAAACTCAAGCCATTATCTGGCATTTTATATTGCCGCGTTCTTGTTGAAAATGCTTTGTCATCCTTGTCGGGAAGCGTTCTCATTATGGTCTTTGAACCACTGGCTTAAAAAATCTACCAAGGCGCGCACTTTGGCTGGCAAATAACGTTTATGGGAATAGACCACATAAATTCCGCCATCGGTAAGCCGGAACTCATCCAGCACCGAAACTAATGTGCCTTTGGCGATTTCTTCTTCAGCCACAAAAACCGGCAGCGAGCAGAAGCCCAAACCGCGAAGGCCTGCATGTTTGGTGCTGATCGGGCTGTTGACTTCCAAAGGACCGCTGACGGAAACCGCAACCGCTGAACCATCAGGATTGCGGAAATACCAGTTATTGCGTGAACGGCTGTTGGTATCAATAATGCAAGGGCGACTGGCCAGATCTTCGGGGCGCTCCGGTCTGCCTACGCGCTCAATCAGTTCCGGTGAGCCGCAAAGCACGGTGTGAAAAGGTGCCAGTTTTTTGGCAATCAGCGATGAATCCTGTAGCCGGGTGATACGGATCGCCAGATCAAAACCTTCTTCCACCAAGTCAACAAAGCGGTCATCAAGGCTGACATCCAGGGTGATTTCCGGATGTGCCAGACAAAACTCAATCAAAGATTGACCGATCACGGCATCAGCAAAGGTGCGCGGCGCGGAAAGCTTGATGCGTCCGCGGGCATCGCCGCTGCTTTCAGACACGGCATCTTGCAGATTTTCAATATCACGGATGATCTCAACCGCACGGTGATAATAAGTGTGCCCTGCCTCGGTCAGCGAAAACTGACGCGTGGTGCGGTTGAGCAGACGTGCGCCGAGCTCATCTTCCAATTCGCGCACATATTTGGAAAGCAGCGCTTTGGAACGGCCGATTTTACGGGCGGCAGCAGAAAAACCTTCCGCCTCAACCACATCAATAAAAGCCCGCATACGGGTGAGAGTGTCCATTGATCGCTCCTGTTATGAGGCTTTAGCGTGAAGAATTTGTTTGGCTAAGGCTATGAGAGCCATATCGCTATGGCGCGGGCCGATCAGTGAAATGGCAAATGGTGCCCCATCCACCATGCTTAATGGCAGCGTAATTTGTGGCAGACCGGAAAGACCGGACAAGCATAAAAGTTGCAAGGCTTGCTCGCGGTAAATCTGCTGTTGTTCAAAAGGTTCTGCACTTAATGGCGCAATGCCCGGAACGGTTGGCAGAACTAGTACGCCATCATCGCCCAATATATCTTCAAACTCTGCAATAAAGCGCGCGCGTCTGAGCTGCTGTGCAGCCAAGTCATGGGCGTTTACGTTTGCACCATAAGCAAAACGCTCTGCCACACCTTTGCTTAAATGCTTGTCGCCTGATGATATCCATTTGCCATGACTTGCCCAGGCTTCGGCACCTTGAATCTGACGGAAGCACAGATAAAGCTCGGCGAGTGAGCTGGTTGGCTGGGATGCCGGTTTAAGGTTGGTGAACTGGTCACGCACCATTGTAAACATGGCCCTATAGGCATCTGCCGATTGCTGATTGAGCAAAAGTTGCTCTAAAATTGGCATGAAGAATAGTTTGGTCAATGCTGTTTGATGCCGATCTTCACCAAGCAGTGCAGCGCCAGCCTTTTGATAGAGGTCGATGTTTTTGGCAAACCAGCCGACGGTGTCGAGCGAAGGCGCAAGCGGCATCGCGCCTTTTTTGGAAATACGGCCATGGGTGGTGCGTAAGCCGATCAAGCCACAAAAAGCTGCCGGTGCGCGGATTGAGCCGCCGGTGTCGGAGCCTAAGGCAATATCTGCAAGGCCACCGGCAACAGCTGCGGCCGAGCCGGAGGATGAGCCGCCGGTCACGCGTGAAGGTGCAGCTGCATTGATAGGGTGGGGGAAATGATCATTTTGCCCCATCAATGAGAAAGCCAGTTCATCGGTTTGGGTCTTGCCGATAAATTGTGCCCCCTGATCCAGCAGTAATTGCACGCAGGCCGCATTATTGGAGGCAGGTTTTGATTCGGCAGCCTTCACCGGATTGCCACAACCTGTGATGAACCCCTGAACGTCAAATATATCTTTAACGGCGAGTGTGGCGCCTGAAAGGGAGCCGTGCGCGGCATGAGCCACCTCGGCAGAACTCGTATTGACGAACGCATTATAAGGATCGAGAGCCGCCATTGTTCACTTTCCGCTAAAAAACCGTGTTGCTTTGTTCAGTGTACTGCGGATTTAATGCCGGAGGGAAGCGCTAAATATAGAAAAATCATAAGCTTTTACGGTGTTTTGCCCTTTTTTGAGACTTATTTGCATCAGTAAGAAATCTTAAAAAAATTAATTTCATTAACCGGATATTTGTCATTGAATGGACATGATTTATCTCTTATATCGCAATTGCCCAAAGTCGCACGTGCCTGTGGGTGTCCGCCGGTCCTCAAATGGTGAGGGAAAACCGGTACGGTACCTGGACCTAACCGCTCCAGTTGATCTGATGGCCAACCGCCAGATCAAGGACATCTTGAAGCAACGACGGTGCGGGCCTTTCTGGTGTCTTTCGGCTGTCCAAAAGTCGGGAACTCAAAGAGGCACACCTTCATTGCCGGTAGTGCGGAAGCGGTTAACTCTTCCAATCCAAGGCAGACAAAGCGGAATAACGCTTAGCGGCGTTGTCCCATCATCGCTATGAACTTTCACATGATTTCAGTGTCTCCAAAGGCTGGTCTCGTGCGGGAGCTTTCATACTTACTTTGTCCCTTCGTGAAGCGGTGCGCTAGAAGTACGCCCGCATGGGAGTTTGTACTATGGCTACACAGCGTATTATTGATTTTCTCGACACCCGCCGCCCTGAAGGCCCATGCCTCGTGCTGGATCTGGATGTTGTGCGCGAAAACTATCTCGGCTTTGAAAAAGCATTGCCGGAATCCCGTATTTTTTACGCAGTTAAAGCAAATCCTGCACCGGAAGTTCTGCGTCTTCTGGCTTCCCTTGGCTCATGCTTCGATACTGCATCGGTTGCAGAAATTGAAATGGCGCTGGATGCAGGTGCAACCGCCGACCGTATTTCTTATGGCAATACCATCAAGAAAGAGCGCGATATTGCGCGCGCTTTCGCTCATGGCGTTGATCTCTTTGCTGTCGATTGCGTTGAAGAAGTTGAAAAAATTGCCCGCGCGGCACCAGGTTCCCGCGTGTTCTGCCGTGTTTTGACCGATGGTGAAGGCGCTGAGTGGCCGTTGTCACGTAAATTTGGTTGCGTGCCGGCTATGGCTGTTGATGTGTTGCGCTCAGCAAAAGAGCTCGGCCTTGATGCTTATGGTGTGTCTTTCCATGTCGGTTCACAACAGACAGATCTGAGCTCATGGGATCGCGCTTTGGCCGACACTTCCATGGTGTTCCGCGAATTGGTAAAAGAAGGCGTCAACCTTCGCATGGTCAATATGGGCGGCGGTTTCCCGACCCGTTATTTGAGCGATGTGCCAACCGCACAGGCCTATGGCATGGCGATTTTTGATGCTCTGAGCAAATATTTCGGTAACCGTCTGCCGGAAACCATTATCGAACCAGGCCGCGGCATGGTTGGTAATGCCGGTGTGATCAAGGCAGAAGTGGTGCTGGTTTCGCGCAAAGCCGATAATGACAATGTGCGTTGGGTTTACCTCGACATTGGCAAATTCGGCGGTTTGGCTGAAACCATGGATGAAGCGATCCGTTATCAGATCGTGACACCACGCGATGGTGATGAAATGCAGCCATGTGTGCTGGCAGGGCCTACCTGCGATAGCGCGGATGTGATGTATGAAAAGAACCCTTATCCGCTACCGGTTTCACTTTCGATCGGTGACGAGGTTCTCATCGAAGGCACCGGTGCTTACACCACCACTTATTCAGCCGTTGCTTTCAACGGTTTCGAGCCACTCCGCTCTTACGTGATTTAAAAAACAAGCCGCCTGACACAATCAGGCGGCTTTTTTCTTGGGTGCTTTTTCTATTTGTAAATTGAACAAATTGTCTGCCGGTCATATATAGGTCTGAAGAATTCATCAGGACGGCGGAAGTAAGCTTTGTAATTTCGCTGATGCTTATAAGACCATTGGCCTGCGATCATGTTTAGGCTATATCGCCAGGTAAATTGACGTTTGACAGAAGGACATATCATGGAAAAAGCCGATATTGGCATGGTTGGGCTTGGCGTGATGGGTTCTAACCTCGCACTGAACATTGCTGAAAAAGGTTTCCGCGTTGCGGTTTATGATCGTGATCCGGCCGTCGTGCGGCAGTTTTACAAAAATGCCGGTGCGCTGAGCGATAAAATCATTCCTTGTGAAAGTTTTGAAGCGCTGGTGGAAAACACCCGTCAACCGCGCCCGTTCATCTTCCTGATCAAAGCAGGTCAGCCGGTTGATGATGAAACCGCCCGTTTGCGTCTTCTGCTCGATAAGCAGGATATCATTATTGATTCCGGCAATTCCGATTATCGCGATACGGTTCGCCGTCTAAAAGCGCTTGGCCCCAATGACCCGACTTTTGTTGGTATGGGCATTTCCGGTGGTGCGGAAGGTGCGCGCCATGGTGCGTCCATGATGGTGGGCGGCACCGAAGCTGCATATGAACGTATTGCACCGGTTTTGAATGCTGTCGCTGCACAATATGAAGGTGAAGCATGTGTTGCCCTGATGGGGCCGGATGGTGCTGGTCACTTTGTTAAAACCATTCATAACGGTATTGAATATGCCGATATGCAGATGATTGCCGAAATTTATGGCGTGCTGCGTGATGGTCTCGGCCTTTCTGCACCTGCGATTGGTGATATTTTTGCCAAATGGAACGAAGGCGCACTCAATTCTTATCTGATTGAAATCACGGCTGAAGTGCTGCGCACACAGGATCCTGAATCCGGACAGGCGATGGTCGACATCATTCTTGATGCGGCTGGCCAAAAGGGCACCGGACGCTGGGCTGCCATTGAAGCGCAGATGATGGGTGTTCCGGCATCTGCCATTGAAGCAGCCGTTGGTGCGCGTGCCGTTTCCTCGATGCGAGCAGAACGTGCCTTGGCTGAAAAGACCTATGGCACTGCCGATCACACGGTAGAGCTGGAAGATCAGGCCGCGTTCATTAATCAGTTGGAACAAGCATTGCTGGCCGGAAAAATTGCTGCTTATGCGCAGGGTTTTGTGGTGATGCAGGCCGCGTCTAAAGAGCATGGCTGGAATATTCCATTGGCAACGGTTGCCCGCATCTGGCGTGCCGGTTGCATTATTCGCTCGCAGTTTCTTGATGATATTGCCAAAGCGTTTGATGAAGGTGAGGCCGATAATCTGCTGCTGACACCGGCTTTTGTTGAGAAAATGAAAGCGTCATCGGGTGCTCTTCGTCAGGTGGTCGCAAAAGCAGCTTTGAGCGAATTGCCTATGCCGGCATTGAGCGCTGCTTTGAGCTATTTTGATAGTTTCAAACAGTCACGCGGCACAGCCAATCTTATTCAGGCGCAGCGTGATTTCTTTGGCGCGCATGGTTTTGAACGCCTTGATAAACAGGGCGATTTCCACGGTCCTTGGGGCGCGTGATATAAACTGAACTGAAATTGAAATTGAAAAAGCCGCTGATTGTGTCAGCGGCTTTTTTATTAGAGCATAATTCCTTAATCTTGGATCAATTTAAGGTAAAATTATGCTCTAATTTTAAAGTGTCAGAGCGACCTTATTGTGCCAGGTCTGGCTCTCGGCGCTCTAATCTTGTAAGATCAGCAGGTCGTGGGCGGCAAAGGAGACTTTCACCTCGTCGCCACGTTTTGGCGGTGCCACCGCCGGATCATTGAAACTATCCAGCGATAATTGATTCTGTCCGAGCTTCACCCGTGTTCTGATCACTGAGCCCAAGAAATGCACATCTTCAATCGTGGCAGGCACTGAAACATCCAGCGGCTTCTGATTGTTGAGCCGAATGGCTTCCGGTCGCAATGCCAAAGTGACCGGCGCTTTATCGGCTACACCGGTGATTGGCTGCGGCAATTTAATCAGATTGCCATCCAGATTGATCTGGTTGGCGGAGAGATTTTCCACATGACCTTCCAGCATATTGAGCGTTCCGACAAAGGATGCAACAAAGCGCGTGGATGGCTGATTATAGATCTCGAACGGAGTGCCAACCTGATCGGCCTTACCTTCATGCATCACGACGATTCGGTCAGAAATCGACAAGGCTTCTTCCTGGTCGTGGGTGACGAAGATCGTGGTAATGCCGAGTTTTTGCTGAATGGCGCGAATCTCTTCGCGTAAAGAAACGCGGATTTTTGCATCAAGCGCAGAAAGCGGTTCATCAAGCAACAGCACTTGTGGCTTGGTTGCCAAAGCTCGCGCGAGTGCCACACGCTGCTGCTGACCACCCGACATTTGATAGGGATAGCGGTCGGCCAGATGCTCAAGCCGGATCAGGCTCAGCATTTCTTTAACCGTTGCATCGCGCTCCTGCTTGGATTTACCGGCAATACGCAGGCCAAAAGCCACGTTTTGCGCAACTGTCATATTGGGAAACAGCGCATAAGCCTGAAACACCATGCCGATATTGCGTTGGTTGGGTTTGAGATCAACCACATCCTTACCGTCAATTTCGATCATGCCGCGGTCAGGTGTTTCAAAACCGGCAATCATACGCAAAACGGTGGTTTTCCCGCAGCCCGAAGGGCCTAAGAAAGAGACAAATTCGCCTTTTTCAACGGCGAGATTGAAATCATGCACCACCGTATTGGTGCCAAAGCTTTTTTGTAAGTTTTTTAAATTTAAAAAGGCCATGAGATGAATTACCCGCCCGTGGTTTTGAATTTGTTGAGGCGTGAGACAAGCTGGATCAATGCCATACTTGCCCATGTTATGCCAAATGCAATAATGGCGAGTGCTGATGGTTCATAGGCGCGGTTGGCACCGACAAGTTGCAGATAAGGCCCGAAAGCCGGACGGTTGAGAAGGGAGGCAAGGGTAAATTCGCCGATCACAATCGCAAATGTAATAAAAGCACCGCTCATCACGCCGGAAAGCACATTCGGGAAAATAATCCGTAACATGATTGTCGGCAGCTTTGCGCCCATGCTTTCAGCGGCTTCCGTTAGCGTGCGAACATCAATCGTGCGCATGGCCGTATCAATGGCGCGGTACATATAAGGCAACGACAAGGTGACATAACCGAACATCAACAACAGGTCAGTTGCCTGTGTCGAGGCGGTAAATGGCAACCATGATGATGAGTTATAAATGCGCAAATAGCCGAAAACGATGACGATGGCCGGAATGACCAATGGCATCAGCGTGATGAATTCGATTACTGGCCGCAATTTTGGCAAACGCAAACGCACCCAATAGGCGGTTGGCACCACCAGCAGAATGCCGAAGATAATCGTCATGATGGCTAAGAGTATCGAATAGCCGAAGGTTGACTGAAAATTCGGATCGGTGAAAACAACGCGGTAAGCATCAAAAGAATATTCACCGCGACGCATACGAAGCGAAAATTCAAATGTACCGATCAGCGGCACCAGAAAATAAATCGCGCCGACCAGAAAAGCGATCCATGCACCAATGCGTTGCGGGGTGAAATAGCGGGTCTTTTTCATCGCTGCCACCTTTCCGCACGCATACGCAACCAAATATAAAGCAGGTTGGAAATGCCGGTAATAACAATCATGCCGAGCGCCAGCGCGTAACCTAAGTTTTGGTTATGCAGTACGTCGCCGCGAATCTGTGCGTAAAGCATGATCGGTACGATGTTGAGTGTTGAGCCGGTCAGGGCATAAGCCGTGGCAATGGCACCAAAAGCATTGGCAAACAGCAAAAGCGATGTGCCGAGCAGGCTTGGCCAAAGGATAGGAAAGGCCACCATACGCCAATATTGCAGCTGGTTGGCACCCAAAATCGACGCAGCTTCACGCCATTCTTTTTTCAAACCGTCTAAGGCGGGAGTGAGAATCAGCACCATCAGCGGAATTTGGAAAAACAGATAGGTGAGGGTGAGGCCGAAGAAGCTTAAAAGATTAAAGCCGGTGCCATAAAGATTGAAGCCGAACCATTCGCGCAGAAGAATCGTTACAAAACCTGTGCGGCCAAGGGTTGCCAGAAAGGCGAAAGCCAGTGGCACACCGGCAAAGTTGGAGGCAACACCTGAGAAGGTCAGCACTGTCGGGCGCAGCCATTTGGGCAAATTACCAAGCACAATCGCCCATGCCAGAAAGAAGCCGATCACCGCGCCACCCAATGCGGAGGCAAAGCTGATTTTGATCGACACCCAATAGGCGCTTAAAATATTGGCCTGAAACAGATCAATAATATTCTGTAAGGTGAAATTGCCTTGCCCGTCCTGAAAAGCGCCGACAACCAGAAACATGGTCGGCCAGAGCAGAAATAAAATGGCAAAAAGGAAAAAAGGCGTGACTCCCACCCAAGCAAAGGAAAGTTTTCGTTTGCGTTTTGGTAAGGTAGCTGGCTCGCCGTCGAGATAATCGTTGCTGATTGCGTTCATGCTGTTCTTTTAAGAGAAATCCTGCGGCTTGCAAAGACAAGCCGCAGGACATGAGGATTAGCAAATATTATTGTACATTGGCACCGACAACGCTATCCCAGTTTTTAGTGATAGCAGCCTGTGATTTTTCCAGCTCTTCCAGTGAAGGGAAGACAGCTTTCTCGTAAGCTTCTGCCGGTGGCAGTTTGTCGAGCAGATCCTGTGGAATCTTGCCTTCTTTTGCCAGCGCGTTAAAGCGAATCGGGTGGCAGTAGCCTTTCAGGTAACCGACCTGACCTTCATCGGAATAAAGATGTTCCATCCAGAGTTTGGCTGCATTAGGATGCGGTGCATAGGCACTGATGCCCTGCACGTAAACGCCTGCAACAACGCCGCTTTTTGGAATGATAACTTCAACTTCCGGATTGCCGTTCAAAGTGTCACGGTCGGCCAGCGCATTGTAATCCCAACGGATAACAATCGGGGTTGAGCCTTGTGCCAGCGAAGCGGCTTTACCGATAACAGGAACGAAGTTGCCGGCTTTGTTAACGTCACGGAAGAATTCCAGACCCTTTTGAGCTGCTTCTTCACCGGCTGCGCCACCAAGCGAGAGGCCTGCTGCGTAAACGCTCAAGATCGCTTGTGTTGAGGCGCGTGGATCGCCGGAATGCGCAACCGCATTGGCAAATTCAGGCTTCAACAGGTCTGCCCAGTCTTGTGGCGCATCTTTGATGATGTCTTTGTTAACTTCAAAAGCCAGCACGCCGTAATAGTCGCCATACCAGTAGCCTTCTGCGTCCTTGGCATCATCAGGGATCGAATCCCATGTGGACACTTTATAAGGCTGCAACAAACCGTCCGCTTTAGCGGTGGTGCCGAAGGTGAAACCGACGTCGATCACGTCAGGAGCCTGCGGGCCTTTGTTGTCTTTATTGGCTTTGATAGCTTCAATTTCATCGCCCGAGCCCGCATCAGGGTTCAGTTCGTTGACTTTAATGCCGTATTTATCTTTGAAACTCTGAATGATTTCGCCATAGCCGCACCAGTCGTGTGGCAGAGCGATTGTAGTAAGCTCGCCTTCGGCTTTTGCCGCTGCGATCAGTTCTTCAGAAGGTGCGGCGGCCGCAACGGACACACCTGCAACCGCAATTGCAGTCGATAATGACAATAAACGCGCTGCATGAGACAACATAGTTAAACTCCCTGTTCAGGCTTGAGTTTTATGGCACTGGTATGATTCCAATGCTCATATTGAATCCGATAATCACACTGCATGACACCTGCATGACATTTTTCGTAAATGCATTGCGGTTGCATGAAGGGCACCGGTTAAACCCAAGGCTGCCGTAAAGTGAACCATGTTTTTTCATGCTTAGCAATCAGGCTTTAGTCGTCAAAACGGCCGGTGGGGTGCCGGCTGTTTTGATTTTGTGCCGTTTTTTTAATGGCCTCCGCCACCACCGGCTGCTTTATCAGGCTTTTTGGCCAGTAAACAAAGTACAGCCAGACCGCTGAACAGCACCGTTAAGATGTGGAAAACATCGATGAAGGACAAAAGTGTAGCCTGTTGATGCACCATGCCGCTGAGCTTTGAGAGCGCAATTGTTGCGCCATCAAGACCGGCTGCATTAAATTTTGCGGTCAAATTGCTCAGCATATCTTCGGCTTCGCGGTTACCCCAGCGAATATGCTCAGCAAGGCGTTGATAATGCATGGCATTCCGATCGGTGAGAATCGTATTGATAACCGCCAGGCCAACAGCACCCCCTAAATTTCGTGTCAGGTTAAACAAGCCTGCCGCATTTTTGAGGCGTGAAGGCGGCAGCGTACCCATCGCCAGATTGTTGATCGGTACCATGCAAATCATCAATGAACAGCCGCGCAAGATTTGCGGCAGTAATAATTCGTAGAAATCCCATTCGGCTGTCAGGCCGGTGACCAGCCATGTTCCGGCACCAAAACCGATGAAGCCGACCATCATCATGTGACGCGGATCCATTTTATTGGAGAGAAAACCTGCCAATGGCGCGGTCATAAACATGGCAAGGCCGGAGACAAATAGCGCTTCACCAATCATGAGAGAATCATAGCCGCGCACTCGTCCGAGATAGAGCGGATAAAGATAGGTCAGGCCATAAAGCCCGACCCCCATAACAAAGGAAAACAGCGAACCAAAAGCAAAATTGACATTTTTAAAGGCACGCAGGTCAACTATGGGTTCTTGTGCCGTGAATGCACGATAGAAGAAAATTACAGCTCCGGCCGTCAGCACGATGGACATGACAAAAATGGTCTGGTCATCCAGCCAGTCATTGCGCGGGCCTTCTTCCAGGACATATTCAAGCGAACCCAGAAAAGCGGCCATACCGGCCAAACCCCACCAGTCAAATTTTGACAAAAGGGATTTGTCGCCTTTATCGAAATCAATCAGTTTCCATGCGGCGACGGCCACGATAATGCCGGGAATTACATTGACCAGAAACAGCCAGTGCCACGAGAATGTATGGCTGAGATAACCGCCGATAGTAGGCCCGATCGTTGGTGCCATGGTGGCGACAAGGCCGATCATCGGCGAGACGATTGAGCGTTTGGACGGGGGAAAAATAGTATAAGCTGCCGCAAATACGCTTGGAATCATACCTCCGCCGATAAAACCTTGCAGCGCGCGATAGACAATCATCTGCTCAATATTGGTGGCGGTCGCACATAGAATACTGGCAAGCGTGAAGCCCGCAGCAGATAATGTGAAAAGCACACGGGTGGACATCAGGCGGCCTAAAAAACCTGATAGCGGGATCATGATGACTTCCGCGATCAGATAGGAGGTCTGAACCCATGAAATTTCGTCAGAACTGGCGCCAAGGCCAGCCTGAATTTCGGCCAGAGAGGCCGAGACAATCTGAATATCAAGGATAGCCATAAACATCCCGAAAACCATCGCCATAAAGGCGATAGCTTTTTTAGGATCGATGCGATCATCGGGAACCGGCAATGATCCGGCAGTAATGTCGGCGGCCATAATGACGCGCTCCGTTCAGGCTTTTATGGTCAAATCAGGCTTATTGAGCAGGCGAAGTGCGGGTGTCGATATCAACCACCACGCTTAAACCGGCACGCAATTTGCCTGATGCAACGGCGTCCGCAGGAATGGTGATCCGTACCGGCACACGCTGGACAATCTTGGTGAAATTACCGGTCGCATTTTCCGGCGGCAGAAGTGAAAATACCGCACCCGAGGCCGGTGCAATGGAGGTGACAGCGCCTTCAAAAACCTGCCCCTTCAGAGCATCAATGGTTATGTGTGCTTTTTCACCACCATGTATTTTGGCAAGTTGAGTCTCCTTGAAATTGGCTTCAATATAGAGCTCATTAACCGGAACAAGCGCTGCGATACGCTGGCCTGCATTGACCAGATCACCGGTTTTGGCCGAAAGATTACCGATCACGCCGTCAAAGGGTGCTCTTAATGTGGTAAAGGAAAGATCGCGCTCTGCCTTGTCGCGGGCAAGCTCCAGCGAGCGGGTGGTGCTTTCTGCTTCTTTATATTGTGCTTCCAAAACACCGATATTGGCTTTTGCTGCTGCGATTGTTGCATCTGCGCTGGCGACATTGGCTTGTGCCTGATCTAAGGCAGAAATGGCATTGTCGAGATCAGAGTTTGAAGCGATACGGGTACTGTGTAACTGGCGGGTGCGTTCCATCGCCGATTTGGCATTGGTCAGTACGGCTTCAGCAGAAAGTTTACCGGCTTCTGCTTGTTTTAAAGTGGCTTTTGCTGCCAGTGTCTGGGCATTAATACGCAACAATGTCTGCTTTTGTGTTTCAAGCTTGGCATTAGTTTCATCCAGTGCAATGCGGTAATCACCATCTTCAAGGATGAAAATCGGATCGCCAACTTTAACCGCTTGGTTGGCGTGAACCGGAATCGCTTCAATATAGCCGCTGACTTTCGGCGAGATAGCCGAAATATCACCTTGAATATAAGCGTCTTCAGTCGAGACCATGAAACGACCTGTTGTCCACCAATCATAACCATACCAGACGCCGGCGCCGAAAGCTGCAATGATCAGTGCAGGCAAAATAATTCGTTTAGCCACGCCTTTTTTAGCCGGATTTGCAGGTGCGGTTTCGTTATTGGCAGACCCGGTAAGTTTTGACTGTTCCGCGCTTAAGCTCGGAAAAGTGCGGATTTCTGCATCATCGGTTGATGTTTGAACATGCACTGGTGATTGAGCCGTCATGGGAGGGAGCTCTCTTCAAGATATGTCAAAATGAACTGTGATATATGGGAGATATACCGATTGAACCCGTTGGTTCGATGTTGACATAAGATATTGCAGCCCTCATATCAAGAGAAATCGAACCCGCGGGTTCTTAAGGCTTGTATAGTGTTGATTGTCGGGGGCATAGGGATTGCCCCTTGTAGAAAGTGCGCCATGGGTCCGGAAAGCGAAAAGCTTGTCAAAATTAATGATAAGAGCAAAGAGCACCTGACAACAGGCAGCCGTCATGGTGCCGGACAGGATCCGCTCAAGCGGGCGCAGATTCTTGCCGGTGCGCAGGAAGTCTTTTTCAATAAGAGTTTCGAAGCGGCCAGCATGAGTGATATTGCGCGTCAGGCGGGTGTGTCGAAGGGCACGCTTTATGTATATTTTGCCGATAAAGATGCATTGTTTGAAGCAATCTGCTATGAATATCGCCGCGAAATGTTTTCAGAGCTTGCAGCAATTTTGGACAATGGCCCGCATTGCAAAGAACAGTTGATTGAATTTGGCATGCAGATTTCGCAACGCTTTTTGGCTGAATCGGCGGTCAGTGCGCAGCGCATCGTGATTGGTATCAGAGATCGCAATCCGGATGTGACCAGTGGTTTTTATCAAAGCGGGCCGAAACATATGTTGCAGAAAATAGCCGCATATCTGGATCATTTGGTTGAGATGAAGGAATTGGAAATCCCTGATACGCAAATGGCAGCTTTTCAGTTGGTCGATTTATATTTAGCCGGTCTTTATCGCCCACGTTTATTTGGTGTTTTAAGCGAGGAAGATGTTTTTCAACGCATTGAACATAATGTTAAAAGTGCCGTTGAATTTTTTTATAGGGGCTATGCGCCAATTAATGCGTAAGTATATATAGGTATCCCTATAGATTGGGAGCTATAAATTGCTACCTATATTGTGTTTCAGGTCATGTGTTGATCTATTTAAAGTTTATGCTTCTTATACTTTGTATTTAATTTATTTTGTTATCTTTGTTTTTTCTTTTCAAATTAATCGTTTTAAGTCATAAAACGCAGGTTATTTTAGCTGCCACTTATCTAAAGTATTGCTAACTGGCAAAAATTTATGCCTTTAGGGCTCCGTCCATCCTCCCAGGCGTTTGGCCGAGTGAAGTGGCAGTGGTCTGCTCATGTGTCATCATGGTGTGGATTATGTGCTGCTTTAAGCAAGGATATTTATGATGAAATATGATTTAATTCACTTTCCGAATTTTAAGGAAAACTTTTTTGGGCAGAGGTTCAAAGGCGATATTTTAACTGAGCTTCAGCGCGTTAAACAGGAAATCGACTGCAAGCATATTCTGCATGCTTTTTGCAATTGTGCATTTGAAGGTGTGAAGATCGCCGATAGCGACATTACGGTTGTTATTACAGCGCCTTCTAAATGGGTAGAGCGTTATTCGGCAAAAAACTATTTTGCTATTGATCCGCTTTTTAATGACAATATTCCTGTTGTCACGACGGGAGATTGCGAATTGATGCTCGATCTGGGCGGGCAGCATTATGATAATCCGGACATAACCGCGATGTATAATGATGCGACCAAACATGGTGCTGGTACGCTTTTTCTGGCGGTGTCGGCGCATTATGCCAATGGTATTGCCGGCTGTTCGTTGTTTTCATTTGATGAAGGTGAGGAAGACCGCTGCACATTTATCAATCGAATGCGCCCAGCTTTGTTGAAGGCCAGCAAGGAATTGCATATGGCTTTGGCCGGGCAGGGGATTTCACAAACATCTCAAGCCGCACTGCTGACAGCGCGTGAGATCGAGTGTCTGACATGGGCAGCCATCGGCAAAACTGATGGTGAGATTGCCGATATTCTATCTATCGCCCGCTGGACGGTGGTGACTTATTTGCAAAATGCCAAGATTAAGCTTGGTTGTTCCAACCGCACGGCAGCGGTTGCGGCGGCTTTGACATTAGGCATTATTAAAGAGCCGGAAGTGTCGCATCTGATTTAAATCTGATGAAAAGAGCGGTTGGCGTTTTATGCAGCCGCTCTTTGACATGCTATCAAAATCTTTATGCCGCAGCCTGACATTGTGCACAAAGGCCGCGCAGTTCCAATGTGGTTTTGGCCGGTTTGAAATTATGCTGGGCGCCCCATTGGCGTACGCGATCTTCAATCAGCGGGTCGGCAAATTCATCCACTTGGCCGCATTTTTCACAAATGGCGAAAGCGGTGATGCCGTGTGCAGAACAATGCGGATCGGCACAGGCAACAAAAGCATTGAGGCTTTCCACACGGTGCACCATGCCAAATTCCAGCAGCTTATCCAGCGCCCGATAAATTTGCAGCGGAGCGCGAATGCCCTCATCGCGTAATTGATCCAGAATCGTATAGGCGCTGAGCGGGGCTTCAGCCTTGCGAAGAACGTCAAAAACAAGAGATTGATTGCGCGTCAGCTCGGTTGCGGCGTGATGATGATGTGCACTCATTGTTTTATATCCGTTTCAACATTCTTTTGTTTAATGATAGCAGGCTTAGCATGAATATGCCAAAGGCCGCCACCACGATCGACGGGCCTGATGGCGTATCATAATGGAGCGAGCCGAAAAGCCCGCCGGTCACAGCCAGTGATCCGACGAGCGAGGCAATGACAGCCATTTTTTCAGGGGTTGTGGCAAAGCGGCGTGCGGTGGCTGCCGGAATAATCAACATGGCCGTAATCAGCAAAATGCCGACAATCTTCATCGCAATTGCAATGACAACGGCAAGCAAAATCATGAAAACGGCCTGTGACAAATCAGGGTTCATGCCTTCCGCGCGTGCCAGATCTTCATTGACGGTTGAAGCCAGTAGCGGCCGCCAGAGAAACGCCAGAATAGCAAGCACAACAGCACCACCACCATAGATCAGCAAAATGTCCATTTTGGAGACGGAGAGAATATCGCCAAAGAGAAACGACATCAGGTCAACGCGCACCCAAGTCATGAAGGCAACCATTACAAGCCCGAGTGCAAGTGTAGAATGTGATAAGATGCCAAGAAGGGAATCGGACGAAAGGCTTTGCTTGCGTTGCAATAGCAGCAGAATCATAGAGATCGACAACGCGACGACGAAAACACCGACAATCATATTAATGTTGAAAAATAATGCGAGCGCTACTCCAAGCAGGGCGGAATGGGACATGGTATCGCCAAAATAAGCCATGCGCCGCCAGATGATAAAGCAACCAAGCGGGCCGGTGGTGATAGCAAGGCCGATGCCGGCAATGAGGGCGCGGGTAAAAAAGTCATCAAGCATGATTGTGCCCTTTGTGATTATGGTGCCCGTCTTCGCTATGGCAGTGATCGGTAATCGTACCATCGCCATGCAAAACCCGTCCGTCAGTCAGATGGGTATGGTCATGTTTGTGTTGGTAAATGCTCAACGGCAAAGCGGCACGCGCGCCAAACAAACGCATATAATCAGCGCTGGCACTGACTTCTTCCGGTGTTCCGCTACAGCAAATATGCCCGTTAAGGCAGAAAACGCGATCCGTTGCGGACATAACTAGGTGCAGGTCATGGCTGATGAGCAAAACGGCACAACCGGTTTCATCACGTACCTTCCGGATAAGTTCATAAAGAACAGCCTCACCATTAAAGTCCACGCCTTGCACCGGCTCGTCCAACACTAAAAGGTTCGGGTTTCGGGCAATAGCGCGTGCAATCAGGGCGCGTTGTAATTCACCGCCGGAGAGATTGGCGATTTGCGCTTTTAATAGATGAGCAATGCCGACTCGTTCCAATGCTTTGAGACTATCTTCTTTGCTGACCTTTGCGGTGAGGGTCATCAGACGCTCGACCGATAAAGGTAAAGTGCGGTCAAGAGTGAGCTTTTGTGGCACATAACCGATGCGGAGATTGGGCTGGTGTGTAACCGAGCCTTCGTCCGGCTTGGTAATATGCAAGGCCATTTTTGCCGTGGTGCTTTTGCCCGAACCGTTGGGGCCGATAAGCGTTACAATTTCACCGGCGCAGACTGTCAGATTAATGTTGCGCACCAGCCAGCGGCCGTCACGAAAAACGCCTGCATCCTTGAGTTCGATCAAGGGCAGGTTTGCGGGCTTTGTCGAGCCGGTATGTTTGGTCGGGCTGGCATGGGGCATAAAATATTTCCGAAAATAGCTTGCGCGTTGTAATTTGTGACGTTATAGCATTACATCGAATTGTTATACAATTACATATCGCAATTAGTGATATGAGTCATGTCTTTTCAAGAGGTTTATTATGAAATTTATGCGTAAATTTTTAATGGCATCGGTTTTGTGTGCCGGCACTGCTTTGGCCATACAGCCAAGCTATGCCTTAACCGATACGGATGTTGTTGTTTCAATCAAGCCTCTGCATTCACTTGTTTCTGCGGTGATGAAAGATGTGGCTGAGCCGCAGCTGATCGTGAAGGGTGCCGGCTCCGGACATACTTATAGTTTGAAGCCGTCGGATGCTAAAATGCTGGAAAATGCCAAGCTCATTTTTTGGACAGGGCCTTCGATGGAAATGTTCTTAAGCAAACCATTGGAAACGCTTGGCACCAAAGCGCAACAAATTATGCTGGGTGAGGTGAGTGGTCTGACCACCTATGGTTTCCGTGAAGGCGGCGCTTTTGAAGGTCACGACCATGGTGACGGTGAGCACGATCACGGTAACAATAACAGTAGCATTCACGAGCACGAGCACGAGCACGGGCATGGGCATGGGCATGATCATTCTCATGAACACGGCCATGACGCTCATATCTGGCTTGATCCTTCCAATGGCGAAACGATGGTTGAGGAAATCGCCAATGTTTTAAGTGAGGCAGATCCGGCCAATGCAAAAACATATCATGCCAATGCGGATAGTTATAAAGAGCGTATCGCAAAGTTGGATAAAGAGCTGAAGGATGAGCTCGCGCCTGTAAAAGCTAAGCCCTTTGTCGTTTTCCATGATGCGTATCAATATTTTGAAAAACGCTATGGGTTGAATACGGTTGGCTCAATCACTGTTAGTCCGGAAAATGCGCCGGGTGCAGCCCGTATAAAAGAGATACATGACAAAATCGTCAGCCTTAATGCTGTCTGCGTATTTTCAGAACCGCAATTCGAGTCACGTTTGTTGCAAACAGTGATTGATGGCACATCGGCTAAGACCGGTATTCTAGATCCGTTGGGGGCAGAGCTGAAAGACGGGCCAGATCTTTATCTGAATTTGTTGCGTGATCTGGCCGTTTCACTGAATAAATGTCTTAATTAAAAAGCGCTGCAATCGCCGGATTGGCGCTTTGCTCTAAAGTGCGATTGTCGAGAACATCGGCAATCGCCTTGCGCACGTCGAGCATGACGTGGCGCACTTCACAAAATTCTTCATTGCAATCGTCACAAGGGCGATAATCCGTTTTGCTGGCGCAGGAAATTGGCGCAAGTGCACCATCAAGCACACGTATAATATTGCCAATGTGAATCTCATTGGCCGGACGGGCAAGACAAAAGCCGCCGCCTTTCCCTTTTCGGCTGTTTACAAAGCCGGCATTGCGCAGTTCTGTCAGTATATTATCCAGAAATTTGCGCGGTATCTGATGTTTGGTGGCAATCTCCCCAACCGATACCAGAGTGTCCTGTTCTGAAGTGGCCAGATGGATCATGGCTTTCAGGCCATATTTCCCTTTTTTTGTTAGCATTGTACTGGACTCCCTTATAATACCCGCAATTTCAGGATTAGGAGCAATAAGCCTCCGGTACAAGCCCTTTATATATAGAGCAGGCGTTACCCTACTAATTGGGGATAGGTAGCCGTAGTTCCGATTCCTTTACTGGTTCTGGTTTTTGGTTTCGTTTTGGTTAATTTCATTCGTTTTCCCTGTTGAAAAGAATTTTGTATTATTTGTGAAATTGTCGTTGACAGTTTTAGTTTGGTTGCCCTATAAGGCGAACAACGAGGGCG
>NZ_JACIIU010000008.1 GCF_014205685.1 Paenochrobactrum gallinarii | reverse complement strand
AGCTCGTTTGCGCCCACCACGCTTGCGCACAGTTAGGTTCTCTTCCTGATATAATCTACGCAGCTTCTTCAAGTTCATGATGATCCCCTGTCGTTTCAGCATGACGTGAATACGCCGATAACCGAAGCGCCGTCGTTCGGAGGCCACTTGTTTCATTGCTTCACGAATATGCGCATCATCAGGCCGCTTACGACGATAGCGCACACTTGATCGATCAACACATAAAACGGCACACGCCCGACGCTGGCTCACGGCATACTCCTGGCAGACATGAACAACTGCATCCCGCTTGGCATCGGGCGTTACCATTTTTTTGCAGCAACATCTTTCAAAATGGCATTGTCGAGCATCGTCTCGGCCAGCAGCTTTTTTAGCTTGGCATTCTCTTCTTCCAATGCTTTCAGTTTACGCGCATCGGAAACCTCTAGGCCACCAAATTTGGCTTTGTATTTGTAAAAACTGGCGCTGCTAATCCCGTATTTGCGGCACACCTGTGCAGTCGGCGTTCCCGCTTCCTGCTCTTTGATCATTCCAATTATCTGTTCGTCTGAAAACCGTGAACGCTTCATTATCCAACTCCTACCAAGGATTGGACTCTACCAAAATCTGGAGGAGTTTGCGGGTCTCACGTCACTAGAGCAAGCTAGAAGGCGGGTTTGTAACTCAACAACAGAATCCACTTCAAAGCTGGAGCTGCAATGCGTGAGTTGATTCAATTGGAATTGCACAGCTTTAAGTATTTTTTCGTTCTGATATCCTAGAGATAAATTGAAAGTTCCGGCCGTGAGGTCAAGATACTCCTCATTTTTATCGGAAACCAAATAGCATCCATGGCCAGACTTCATATTAATCTTATGAGAGCATAAATTGTGTTCACCCATTATTATTCCCAATAATAAAGTATCATAAATGCAATGCATCTATTTATAAAAAATATTTCAGAGAAATAAGTATGGTATAATTTTTATGAATGATTGAAATGTAATAATATTATATTATTAGTTGCTGCCATTTAAAAAAGCATCACTTCCGTGATTGGAGGATAGACTAAAGTCAACGATTTAGAATATCAACTCCCAATTTATTATTATATTCCTTTGAATGAAATTGCCCCATTCTAAGAATGTTGTATCGCAATGATATTGGCGTTAAGTCGAATTTGGTATCAGCTTTTACAAATCGATTTAACACCGATTTCGAACAAGTTTACTTTTAAATATCTAGTAATAAAAATAGGTTTGGAATGTTCTCAAGGTCCGTAATTATCGATAATATCTCGAAACATATCAATTCGTTGTCGGGTCGAACACTTGTGGCGATAGACGGTGTAGACGGTTCAGGGAAAACTACATTTGCTGATGAACTTGCGCCAATAATTGAACAGAGTGGTCGTCAGGTCATCCGCAGCAGTGTCGATGGCTTTCACAATCCCCGAGCCGTAAGATATAATCGAGGCAAATGTGATCCTCACGGTTTTTTCTTTGATTCATATAACTATGGCGACCTGCGTCAATTCCTCCTCGATCCGTTTAAATGCGGCGCGGATACCGTCGATACAGCACGATTTGATCATCGCGTTGATAATGCGGTAAAAGTAACCAAGAGTGTTAGTTCTTCGGCTGTGCTTCTTTTGGACGGAATTTTCCTTCATCGAGAAGAGTTGATAAACTGTTGGGATTTCAGCATATTCCTAGATGTTCCATTTGCTGTCTCTTACAGTCGTATGGCAATCAGAGATCAGTGCAACCCTGACCCTTTGTCGCCAGAAAATCACCGTTACTATGAGGGCCAAAACATTTATCTTCGCACTTGTACGCCAGCCCTACGCGCTTCCATTGTCATCGATAACTCAGCGTCCATTTTCTAGACGACGGCATAAACAAGCTATTTGAAAGCGTAATGATAGGGGTGAAGCCGGAAACCCAGAAAATTCCGTGCCCTGAATAGGGTATACCCAAGGTGGACTAGCGGAATCTGGTGCTGTATGGTCTGTTATCACAACTTAAAACGGCGTTGTTGCATGGATCACAGATGAGCTGATATGCTGGGTCAGTTTATCTTCTCAGGATACAGTTGATGCCGCATAAGTTCAATGCCAAGCGCCGCGACAAGATACCCAAACAGCAATTGAAGGTAACAAACTGGTCATTCTATAATGAAAGCCTGCGCCAGCGTGGTGATTTGACCATATGAGTGAGTGAGGCGGCGGGATGTATGTGGTCTGCGGCGCGCCGGAAATCTCGCGGTGGCCAGCCCAAATATTCGGATCTTGCAATTACACTGTTTTTGACCTTGCGCGTTATCTATCACCAACCCCTGCGCCAGACCCAAGGCCTGATGCGCTCTGTCGCGCGGCTGATGGGGCTTGATATTTCTGTGCCGGATTTTTCTACTTTATCGCGTCGGGGCAAAGGACTGGTATTGCCTTTAGCAAGACCTCAAGTCGCTAACAATGAACCGGTTCATCTTGTGGTCGACAGCACGGGATTAAAGATCTTTGGTGCGGGCGAATGGCTGGAAAACAAGCATAAAATCAAGATAAAACGCAAAACATGGCGTAAACTGCACCTCGGTCTTGATCTCGCCAGTGGTCAGATTATCTGCTCCGATCTGACGACAGATGATGTTGGCGACCCGACGGCTTTGCCCGACCTTCTTGACCAAGTGGATGGCAACGTTGACACATTTATTGCCGATGGCGCTTACGATGGAACGCCAACCAGTAATCTTCTGGTGGCGCGATTTGGTGCAAATGTGGAGGTCATTATTCCTCCTCCTAGAACAGCAGTTTCAAGCCCGCAAGCCGCGCTCAATCCCTCAGTTCGAGATCGCCACATAGCCGAGATTAAGACCCAAGGCCGAATGGCTTGGCAGAGCATCACCGATTATGGCAGACGGGCCAAAGCAGAGACATCAATGGGCCGTTACAAATCCATTATTGGCAACCGGCTGCGCTCACGCAAATTAGCCAATCAGAAAACCGAAGTTATACTTGGGTGTCGTATTCTCAACTGAATGCTTAACCGTACACGCCCGAATTCTGTCCGCGACACAGAGACAACCGCATAAAACTAACAGCAAAGTGCGGATTCTGACCAAAAGCGCATCCATGCACCAACGTCCTTACCATGGTAGACCCACAATGGTTTTGGCGATTGCAGAAGCCTTACCAGCGGCGGACGTAGCTGCCTGATTTTGAAGCGGCACAATACCCGTCCTGCTCTACAAATCTTTGCACGCTATGTTCAGGAGCAATTCTCCCAAACCCGTATTCTTTTGGTCAAAAACTTTATGCATCAGCAAAAAAAGCAAATAAAAACAATGGGTTTGCCAGTTGCACACGAACAACTGATGTTGATTTATTCGTTTTCAAGAGACTAAAATTGCTTAATTCATATGGCTTTTATGGCTCTCACTTCTCAATAAGCTCATCAGCATTGGACCAACAGAAAATGCCTGATGAGTGGCTTTATTGGTTAAATTGCGTAAATATCCACCAGCAGATTGAATTTGGTCTAACCGCTGCAACATACAAGCAATGATAATAGCTGCATTTTGTTGCCCAAAGATGGTTACAGCTTGCTGATATGCTGAGGGACTAATGCCTAAATAGCTACGAATTTGTGCTGTAACAGCAATAAAATCCTTCCAAAGCTTTATTTTTTCACTTGAATAAGCTTGAAGATCTGGACAAGCGCGCAGCACTAATTCAAGCGGATAAGTTTGAGCTTTTAGTTCTGATATTGTTTTATTTGTTGCACTCTGCTCTGTTGTTTCAAATTTTATTATAGATTCAGAGTCTGAACTATTATGCTGCCGCTCAGTTTGGGCTTCATTGGTGCTCAAAATTTGTATTTTTTCTAAAGAATTCAACGCATTATCGATTTCATGACGTAAATCCTGCATTTGGTTTACAATCAGTTCTAATGCGCTTGTATCTGCGCGACGCGGAATGGTAGCGATAATATCGCGGAACTTGTTGTTGATTGCTTCCCATTGCGCTGTAATGCCGGTTTCAGTCGCCATTTCGATGAGTTTAGCGATGTCACGACGATGCAATGTTAAACGCTCACGCATCAATCTGTTTGCTGATTGTTGTGCACGGACATATTGAGCACCCTCTTCAATTTCTGCAGCACGTGCAAGCAGAGGAGCAAGAGAGAAACCATAAGCATTGGCAATCACACCTTGTTTATCTTTATGAGCGTAACGCTTACCGTTTGGACTATCCTTGCGAATGATCAGACCAGCTTCTAACAGGCAAGCTAAATGCCGACGCAATGTAGCATCTGCCATGCCATGGGCACGCAGTGACAATTGACGGTTCGATGGAAACACTATTAGGCTGTTGTCCGTGCTCAACATATTGGACGGATAAAATGACAATAAAGCATTGAGCACAGCAAGGGTACGATCCCCTACTTTGAATAATGACTTACCTTCACACAGCCAGCGATAGAGTTTCCATTTATCGACGGATGTATTTTCAGTGATTCGGTGTGCTTGCTTTTGTGTAGAAAAAAGAGCAAACGACATCGGTCGAGCACCAAACGGTGTCGATACAATATTGGAATCCATGTTTTCCTCACCTAAAATCAGGCAAAAGAAATCATGCCGCCAAAATGACGCTCAAAAAGCTTGACAGTGATTCGGGGAAATGCGATTCTCAAGTTACCACACACGAGAAGGGCTTCCACGACGGCGACGTTAAGGGGGCCTTTTTCTTTTGCTGTTTAATGTCTCCAGTTAATCTGACGTTTTACGTGCACGATACTCGTCAAAAAGCGCATCCATACGCTCTTCAACAAAGCTTGCAAAATCATCCGCAGCTTTACGATCGAAGACAAAAGTTACCTTTGAATTCGTCTCAGTAATTTTAAGCGGCTTTACACCTGTCGGAGCAGTCCACACACGGGTGAACTTTTCTGACGGAGTCTTGGTTTTCAAAGTCTCATAAAGCTTGATGAAGCGATCATCACTGCGCAGAAGAACGAAATCCGGTTGCTCAATAAGCAGTTTTGCCTTTGAAAAGCGGGGTTTTTCATCCAAAAGATCAGCAAGTTCAGCCCATCTTTGACGACCAAAGGAAGGCGCTGCACCAATTGCTTTGATAAATTCGGCCGGAAGACGCTCAACCAGCGAAATCATGCGGGAAAGTGCTGCTTTATCAACACCGAGCGATGACATGATAATCTCACGCGAGAAACCGCGCTGCTCCAGCTGCCATCCAAAGAAACAACGCTCAATGAAGCTTAAATCAGTACGGGCATTGTTTTCTTGACCCTGACTGACAACCAGCTGCTCATCGCTTAGAGCGCGTACAACCGCTTTGATCTTGCCGCCAATGGTTTTGATCGCGGCTAAACGACGATGACCATATGCAACCTGATAAAAGCCAGGTTTCTCAGGATGTGGACGCACCAAAATAGGCACTTGCTGACCATGTTCTTTGATCTGATCGATCAAAGCCTGCTGATCTTCAAGTTCAACGCCTAAACGGTCGACAACAAACGAACTTTCCAGAAATTCGGGATCCAACTCGACGATTGTTTGACCTTCGGCAAGCTGTTTTTCAATTTCATCTGCACGATTGGCGCGCACATTCATATTTTCCAATGATTGTGAAATCGCACCAACAGGGCTTGATGGCTTAATGTTTTCACCAAGCCCCATCAAAGGACGGCCTAACGGACGTGTTCTTTGTTCAACTGGTTCATTAGCTTCAGTTGGCGGAGTTACCTTGATATCAAACAGGTTTTTACGTGCCATGGATTACTTGCGCCCCCATGTTTTACGGATCATTTCTTCAATCTCGCCATTAACAAGTGTCAGAGATTCAAGCGCGCGGTCATAAGTGCCACGCGTAAATTGTGCACGGTCAACTTCATAAAGCGTTTGCTTTGTCAGGCCGGCATCGGAAATAGCGGTGGATTTAACCATCGCATTCTCAAGTACGCGATTGCCGAAGATGGAACGCATAAAGCCGGCCATTTGGCTTTGCGGTCCATCATTAGGCTCAAAACGCGTAATCAGATAACGCATCCAGTCATATTCAGTATTGCCCCCTGCTCTCTCAACAACATTGAGAAGATCAGAGGTCATATGCAAAAACTGCGACATAGACATAACGTCAAGCATTTGTGGATGAACAGTGATCAGAACCGAAGTCGCAGCACACAAAGCAGACAGGGTCAAAAAGCCCAGTTGTGGCGGACAGTCGATAACGATCACATCATAAACGCTTTCAATCTCAGCCAGACATTCGCCAATACGGGAGAAGAACATTGTCTCCTGTTGGCGGTCGGCCAGAACTTTTGGCGTTTCATGTTCAAATTCCATAAGCTCCAGATTGCCGGGAATGATATGTAAGCCAGGTGTATAAGTGGAACGTACGATTTCGGTGATGTGACGACGATGTTTATCATAGCGGATCGCCGCATAGATCGTTTCGTTGTGATCAACATCAATTTCAGGCTGATGCCCAAACATTGCTGAAAGACTGGCTTGCGGATCAAGATCAATGGCAAGTACGCGGTAACCGCGCAAAGCCAGATATTGAGCAAGATGTGCAGTGCTGGTGGTTTTTGCACTGCCGCCTTTAAAGTTCATCACCGAGATGATTTGTAGCTTTTCACCTTCGCGACGATGACGGATATATTTTGGCGAGTTTTTGCCTGAACCTTCATCTAAGATTGTGCGAAGTTCTTCGATGTCGTGAATGGAGTACATACGGCGGCCATTTGGCAATGGTTCTGGCCCGTGCCCTTCAGCAACGATCTGACGCAGATAACCCTCATGAATGCCGATAAATTCTGCGGCTTCATGGGGGGTAAATAAACGGATGGTTTTTTGGGCTGTCGGCGGAAATGTTCTCAACTGATGCGCTTGTAGCTGCCGCGATAATTCCGCAGCATCAGCAGCAATCAAAGAACGCAGACTTTCGCCAACCGGACGTTCTGTTTCATTGTTGATAGACATACCCACCTCGTTGATCAGCGCTTTTTTCCGAAATGGACTAATATAAGCGCTGATTATTATGACCCGATTCTAATCAGAGAGCAATCGCTGATTAAGAGATTAGTTACCATAGTGATATCAGCTCTTTAAACGCCGTACAACAGCTGCAATTAGCAGAGGATGCCTTGTTATCTTACAAGAATCAAGCAGTTACTTGGTTTTTATAATCGGCTTAGTTTTGCTGACAGGCTGAGTTTGAGCGGTGCCAGAATGATTAATCTGCCGGCATCAGCGCTGCTGAAGATATTCAGCACTTTAAGCGCATATTGTGATGTGTGTTTTCATAGCAATGAAATGCATAGTTTGGTTGTACACGTACAACAAAAGATCAAGGAGTTGTACGTGTACAACTCCTTGAGTGATATTTTAATGGTGCATTGTTTTTAAAAGGTAGCGTTGAATTTTGCCTGTAGGTGTTTTTGGCAGCGCATCAACAAACAAAATTCTGCGAGGATATTTATAAGGCGCGATTAGCTGTTTTACATGGTCTTGTAAGCGCTTTATCATTTCGTCTGATTGTACGGCGCCTTTCTGCAAGACAATATAGGCCTGCACGCGTTGGCCGCGCTCTTCATCTTCGGCTCCAATAACAGCGCATTCACTGACATCGGGATGGGCGAGGAGGGCTGCTTCAACCTCAGGGCCGGCAATATTATATCCGGCTGAGATAATCATATCATCATTGCGCGCTGCAAAATGAAAATAGCCATTGTCGTCTTGATAAAATGCATCGCCGGTTAAGTTCCAGCCATCGCGAACATAATCTTGCTGGCGTTTGTCGGAAAGGTAGCGACAGCCGGTTGGCCCGCGCACAGCCAGACGCCCGACCGTATTGCGCGGAACTTCCTGCATATTGTCATCGACGATTTTTGCTTCATAGCCGCTAACCGGTTTGCCGGTGCTTCCGGGGCTGGAATCCTCCAGGCGGTTACTGATGAAAATATGGAGCATTTCGGTTGCTCCAATGCCGTCAAGCAAAGGTTTGCCGGTCGCTTTGATCCATGCCTCATAAATAGGCGCTGGCAAAGTTTCACCGGCAGCAACCGCCACACGAAGGGAGGAAAGATCGGCGCCATCTTCCATTGCTTGTAGCATCACCCGATAGGCTGTGGGTGCGGTAAAGCTGATGGTTGCTTTATAGGTTTCAATGAGTTTGATCATATTGGGCGGGCTTGCCTGTTCCAGCAAAGCGGCAGTTGCGCCAAAACGCAGAGGAAATACCGCCAATCCCCCAAGGCCGAATGTAAAGGCGAGAGGAGGGGAGCCGACAAAAATGTCTTCTGGCTGCACATTAAGTACTTCTTTGGCATAGCCATCGGCAATCATCAGCAGGTCACGATGAAAGTGCATAGTTGCTTTTGGCTCACCAGTCGTTCCGGATGTGAAACCAAGCAGAGCGACATCATCGCGGCCGGTTTTTATCGCCTCAAATTGCACCGGTTTATCCAGAGCCGCATAATCAAGCTCGGCGTCATGATTGGCAGTGCCGTCAAAGGCGACGACACGTTTGAGGTATTTGCTGCCTTCAGCGCATGCCAACATGTCATCCATTAAACGATTATCGCAGAGTGCGAGACTGACTTGCGCCTTATCGACGATTTTTGTCAGTTCACCAGCGCGCAGCATCGGCATGGTATTAATGACCACCGCGCCCGCTTTAGTGGCAGCCAGCCAACAGGCGACCATCGCAGGGTTATTGGCCGAGCGTATCAGGACGCGGTTACCCGGTACAATGCCGTAATCTTCCACCAGCACATGCGCCAGACGGTTGGTCCAGTCGGATAATTCTTTGTAAGTACGACGCCGTCCATTCCCGATCAGTGCGGTTTTGTCACCAAAGCCCTTGGCAACCATAGCATCGGTTAGTTCGACGGCAGCGTTAAGATAGTCTGGGTATTGAAAGTTGTACGTGTGCAACTCAGGCCATTCCTGAAATGGCGGCAAATTTTTTCGCGAAAAATCATCAATATGCGCGGAAGGACCAAGCATGTTTATTCCCCTGCTATGCTCTATATTTGTTTTAAATAAAACAATAGGCAGGCTGTGGGAGGTCAGCCTTCAGTAAAACCACGGGAGTGGTCAATTTCATCCATTATCGTTAAAAGCGCGGCGCTTTGTTCAGGCTCCAAAACCTGCAAGACGTCGTCAATCCATTTTTCATGTGCGTCGGCTAAGGTTTCAAAGCTAGCTTTGCCAGTTTTTGTCAACCGCACAATGGTTGCCCGTTTGTCACCAGAAACGGTTTCTCTGATGACAAGACCATCAGAAACCAGCCGTTCAATAATGCCGGTAACATTGCCGTTTGAAACGCGTAAGGCGGCGGATAGTTCCGACATGCGCAATCCTTCATCAAAACGATAAAGCGCGGACATCACGTCGAAACGGGGCAATGTTGTATCGAATTCATCACGAAGTTTTTCGCGAATCATAGCTTCAATATGCTTGGTCGTTTTAAGAACTTTCAGCCAAACGCGCAGGTTTTGCTTTGATGTTAAACGGTCAGCACATGTCATTTTGGACGCTAAAACTTTGTTTTCTGGCATTAGCGAGGTTCATCCGGCCAAAGCAGTATGGTCATATAAGACATTGTTTCCTCCCAAAAACGGATATCTTATTCACTCATCCATCCTGACACCAAACAAAATAATTTCAAGTATGAAACTTCATGCTTGAAATTATTTTCATCTTGTGTCGACAATAGGGGCGTTGCCACGCATATTATCATGGTAAAAAGAAACGGGCAGCAAAATTCGACTGAACACACGGGGAGGTGCGAAGTTTGAATGAGAGGATAAAAACAGATTGGGATCTGGCTTATTCCAATGTGCTGCATGTTGCCAATTCGGCGGATTATCCGCTGTTATGGCAAGAGAAATCGCTTAAATTTCGCGAAAAGGCACAGCAAGATGAAAGATTGGAAGCCGATATTGCTTACGGGGCATTGCCACGTAACCATTACGATTTGTTTTTTCCGGTCAATAAAAAAGATAAAAAGAATCAAAGCATTAAGGGCTTAGTCGTCTATGTTCATGGCGGCTACTGGATGAAGCTTGATAAGTCTTATTCTTCTTATTTAGCATCTGGGGCTCTTGCTCACGGCTATGCAGTTGCAGTCGTTTCTTACACTTTATGCCCTGATGCTTTGATTGGAGATATTGTGCGTGAGGTGGCCATAGCAATTCACCACGCAGCACAAAAAATCAATGGGCCGGTATATCTGGTCGGGCATTCAGCTGGTGGCCAGATTGTCGGCCGTATGATTACAAAAACATCGCCACTTGAGGTGAAAACGCAGCAAAGAATAAAAAATACGGTTTCGATCTCAGGTTTAAGTGACTTACGGCCATTGATGAAAACGCAAATGAACGCGGTTTTACGGCTTGATGATGATCAGGCTTATACAGAAAGCCCGGCTTTGTTGGAGCCTGTCAGCGGAGCCAAGCTGACAACATGGGTCGGCGGCGCAGAACTCCCTGAATTTATTAGACAAAGTGCTTTGCATGCGAATGTCTGGCGTGGGTTCGATTGTGATACTTATTCTGTCGGCGAGGCGGGTAAGCACCACTTAAATATTATAGACGGATTAAGTGATCCGGAACATATTCTAATAAAAACGCTTCTGGAAATTGCTTGAATTTATGCTAGCAAAGAACAAAACGAATAAAAATAAAGAGCGAGGGGAATTTCATGAGAAAACTATCATCAGCTATTTTAGGGCTTAGCATGTTGCTTTCCGGCACAGCTTTGGCCGAACCTATTAAAGTGGGAATGATCACCACATTGTCCGGCGGAGGAGCGGGGCTTGGCGTTGATATTCGCGACGGCTTTTTGTTGGCTTTGAAACAGGCCGGCAATAAAGATATTGAAGTCGTTGTTGAAGACGATGCGCAAAAGCCTGAATTGGCGGTGCAAATTGCCGATAAAATGATTCAGAGCGATAAGGTAGACATTCTTACCGGTATTGTTTGGTCGAATTTGGCGATGGCTGTGGTGCCAGGCGCTGTCGCACAAGATAAGATTTATATCTCCACCAATGCGGGGCCTTCGGCTTTGGCAGGTGAAAAATGCAGCCCTAACTACTTCAATGCCGCTTATCAGAACGATAATTTGCATGAAGCTGTTGGCAATTATGCCAATGATGCAGGCTATAAAAAAGCTTTCATCCTCGCGCCAAATTATCCGGCAGGTACGGATGCGCTGACTGGTTTCAAGCGTTTCTTCAAAGGCGAATTGGCTGGTGAAGTTTATACCAAAGTTGGACAGACCGATTATGCGGCTGAAATTGCTGAAATCCGCGCCTCCGGTGCAGATTCTGTCTACTTCTTCTTACCAGGCGGCATGGGCATTGCTTTCATGAAGCAATATTCACAGTCTGGCGTTGACATTCCGGTGATGGGACCAGGGTTTTCCTTCGATCAGGATGTTTTGGCCGCGATTGGTGATGCAGCGCTGGGTGTGAAAAACTCGTCGCATTGGTCGAAAGATCTCGATAACGCAGCCAACAAGAAATATGTCGAAGCGTTTAAAGCTGAGTTTGGCCGCATCCCATCGCTTTATGCGACCCAAGGTTATGATGCTGCTAATCTGATTTTGTCAGCTGCGACGAAAGCAAGCATTAAAGACAAAGATGCTTTCCGCGCTGCTTTGAAAGAAGCAGATTTTGACAGCGTTCGTGGCAAGTTTAAATTCGGCAATAATAATCACCCGATTCAGGATATTTATATCCGTGAAGTGATTAAAGAAGATGGCGTGCTGACCAACAAGATCGTAGCGACATCCTTCACCGACCATCAAGATGCTTACGCGTCCGAGTGCAAAATGTAAAAACGCTGTGGTTTCAAGCGTTTAAATCCAAGCCATTGAAACATGCGGATGCCGTGTAGGGAGCATTCGCATGTTTTAATCACCTGATTAACTAACTTATTGATATATCAGGTTTTTACGGCAGGCGCTTAAACAGTCTTCCCACATTTAACCACAGGATGATCGTGTGTCGCTGGCTCTTATTATTGAACAGCTCCTCAACGGCCTGCAATTTGGCGTAATGCTATTTTTGATGGCGGCAGGGCTGACCCTGATTTTCGGTGTTATGGGCATTATCAACCTTGCTCATGGCTCTCTTTTTATGATTGGCGCTTTTGCCTGTGCGGCAGTTGCGGCTTATACCGGCTCATTTTGGATCGGGCTGATGGCAAGTCTCGCAGGCGCTGCGGCGGCTGGCGCATTGATGGAAATTACCGTTGTGCGAAGGCTCTACGGGCGCGAGCATTTGGATCAGGTTTTGGCGACTTTCGCGCTGATTTTGATATTTTCCGATGCAACGCGCTATGTTTTCGGCTCATTTCCGCTTTATCTCGACATTCCGCCCCTGTTACAGGGCTCTGTTACATTGCCGGGCGGGGCGCATTATCAGCTATATCGTTTAGCGATTATCGGCGCTGGTATTTTGGTCGCGCTGGGGCTTTACCTTCTCATCAACAAAACGCGTCTTGGAATGCGTATTCGGGCCGGTGAATCTGATCGTGAAATGATCAGCGCATTGGGAGTTGATATTGCTAAGCTCAATACGATTGTTTTTGCGCTTGGTGCGGCACTTGCTGGTTTTGCCGGTGCGCTGGTGGGAGCTTTGCAATCGGTGCAGGTTGGCATGGGTGAACCGGTGCTTATTCTGGCCTTTGTGGTGATTGTTATTGGCGGTATCGGTTCGATTAAAGGCGCGCTTTATGCGGCAATTCTGGTGGGCGTAGTAGATACAATGGGGCGTTTTTTGCTGCCAAAGCTGTTTGCGCTGTTCATTCCGCCATCACAGGCCTCCACAACTGGTACAGCCCTTGCTTCCATGCTGATTTATATTGTTATGGCGATTATTCTGACATTCAGGCCAAAAGGCCTGTTTGTGACTGAGCGATAGGGAAGTGTGATGAAAACAGAAACTCTTCTCAATCTTTTCCTCGCACTCGTTTTGCCATTGGTCGCAATGGTGGCTTATTGGATCGGCGAGCCGTTTTATTTCAATTTAACCACCCGCATTGCGGTTTTGGCACTTGCAGCAACAGGTTTAAACCTGGCTCTTGGTCTTGGCGGGCTGGTCTCCTTCGGTCATGCGGCGTTTTTTGGCATTGGCGGCTATGTGGCGGGCATTTTTGCCACTCATGCCATGTCCGGCACGCCCTTTATTGAATGGCCGTTTGCTATTGGTGCAACCAATCAGATGCTGGTCATCTGGGTTGTCGCGATGCTGGTTGCAGGGCTTGCAGCACTGGTGATTGGTGCGATCAGTTTGCGCACTTCCGGTGTTTATTTTATCATGATTACGCTCGCTTTCGCGCAGATGGTTTATTATTTCGCCATCTCATGGCCGGCTTATGGTGGTGAAGACGGCCTGTCCATGCCTGTGCGCAATACGTTTTTCGGTCTCAATACATTTGATCCGCTTAATCTGTTTTTGATTGCTTATCTGGTGTTGATGGCGGTGATTTATGGCTTTTGGCGGCTGACAAATTCACGCTTTGGTGCGGCACTACAAGGCGCGCGCCAAAATGAGGTGCGGCTTGCCTCCATTGGTATCAAACCGTTTCAGATCCGTTTGACGGCTTTTGTGCTTTCAGCGATGATCACCGCGCTGGCGGGGGCGCTTTTTGCTGATCTTAATCGCTTTGTCAGTCCGACAATGTTGTCATGGCATATGTCGGGTGAGCTGATTGTGCTGATCGTTTTGGGTGGAACGGGGCGTTTGTTCGGGCCTTTGGCAGGTGCTGTGCTTTATGTTCTGTTTGAGTTTGCTTTGGGCAGCACGGTGGAGCATTGGCAATTTTTCTTAGGGCTGATCTTGTTGGGTGTGGTGATGTTCGCACGTGGCGGATTGATAGGCCTCATTGCGGGGAGGGCACGTCATGGCTGAACCAATTCTCTCCATTCAGAACTTAAAGAAGACATTTGGTGCTCTTAAAGCCACGGATGATGTCAGCGTTGATTTACGTAAAGGTGAGATTCATGCGCTTATTGGCCCCAATGGAGCGGGCAAATCAACGCTGATCCATCAAATTGCGGGCACTTTGCGTCAAAACAGCGGGACAATTCACTTCAATGGCGCGGAAATTTCCGATCTGTCTGTAGCAGAGCGCGCGCAATGCGGTCTGGGGCGGACATTTCAAATTTCATCTTTGATGCCAGGATATTCAGCACTGCGTAATGTCACTTTGGCACTGCAATCAAGGCAAGGCTCAAGTTTTCGCTTTTGGAAATCAGCGATTACGGATCTCGCGCTGGTGGATGAAGCAGAAGAGATTTTGCAACGCGTCGGGCTTTATGAGCGTCGCTTAATCACCAGCGCAGAGCTTTCTCATGGTGAAAGGCGGCAATTAGAAATCGCAATTGTGCTGGCTTTGCAGGCAAAAGCACTGTTGCTGGATGAACCGATGGCTGGTATGGGACCGGAAGGCTCACTGGCGCTCACCGGCTTTCTTGATAAATTACGCGATGAAGCCCCGATCTTGCTGGTTGAGCATGATATGGATGCGGTTTTCGCGCTCGCAGATCGCATTTCTGTGCTGGTCTATGGCCGCGTCATTGCGACGGGAAGCGTTAGTGAAATTCGTAACAATCCGCTGGTGCGGGAAGCTTATTTGGGGGAGGGGCATTAAATGTTGCTGCAAATTGAACAGCTCGAGACATTTTATGGCGCTTCACAGGCTTTGTTCGGCGTTGATCTCTCCATTGCCAAAGGTGAGGTGCTGGCGCTGATGGGGCGCAATGGTATGGGTAAAACCACTACAATCAGCTCTGTTTTCGGGCTTAATCCGGCAAAACGTGGCAAAGTGGTATTCAATGGTACCGATATCACCAAGCAAAAGCCTTACAAGATTGCCCGTCTCGGCCTTGGACTTGTGCCGGAGGGACGGCGTTGTTTTCCTAATCTGACTGTTAATGAAAATCTGCTGGCTTCAGCGCGTCATGGCGAATGGACGATTGAAGGGGTGCGTAAGCTTTTTCCGCGTCTTGAAGAACGCGGCCAGCAATCCGCTCAGACGCTTTCGGGCGGCGAGCAGCAAATGCTGGCGGTAGGGCGCGCTTTAATGACCAATCCGGAGCTGATCGTGCTGGATGAAGCAACGGAAGGGTTGGCACCTGTTATCCGGCAGGAAATATGGAAAGCGATCCGGGCTTTAAAAAACACCGGACAGTCCATTATCGTCGTTGATAAAACTCTGTCGGAATTATTGCCTGTCGCCGATCAGTGCGTGATTTTAGAAAAAGGTGTGACGGTTTGGCGGGGGACACCGGATAATCTTGATGCCGATGTGCAGGAGCGCTATCTCGGCGTTTGATAAGTAATTGATAATATAAAGCTTTAAATCATTGCTTTGAGGGTAAAAGCAATGGTTATTTGCATGATTCTCTGTCTAATTATATAGATGTATCCTTCCTTTTTCGGAAATTCTTTCTAATTTCGGTCATACTGAGAATGATTCTTCTCCGCGGTTCAGGCTGAAACAGGGATTTTTATTGATGACATTACCCCAAATTCTGGCCTCTGGAACAATTGCGCTGATGATGGCTGCCTTTTTATGGGGCAAGTTTCGTTATGACCTCGTGGCTGTGTGTGCGCTATTATTAGGTATCGCGGTTGGTGTTGTGCCTTATGATAAGGCATTTAGTGGTTTCAGTGATGAAATTGTCATTATTGTCGGCAGCGCTCTCATCGTTTCCGCAGGGGTAGCGCGTTCCGGTTTGATGGAAGCAGCAGTTCAGAAATTTTTTCCGAAAGTGTCTTCTGTACGCATCCAACTGGTCATTCTGGTTGCTGTTGTGACAGTTTTATCGGCTTTTATCAAAAATGTCGGCGCTTTGGCGATTATGATACCGGTGGCGTTTCAATTTGCGCGTCGCTCCAATGTATCGGCATCGGTATTTTTAATGCCAATGGCTTTTGGCGCTTTGCTTGGCGGATTGATGACGCAGATTGGCACATCGCCTAACATTGTCGTTTCGCGCTTGCGCGCCGAAATGGTGGGCGATAGTTTCACTATGTTTGATTTTACCCCTGTTGGCGCTACGCTTGCCGTTGTGGGTATTCTTTACTTGGCTTTTTTCTACAAGCTGATCCCTGAGCGAAAAAAGGAAAATGTCTCTGCAACGGATGCGATTGCGATCAGAAACTACGCATCGGAAGCAAAAATTGCCAAAAATTCCAGCGTCATCGGCAAAACAATCGTTGAACTGATTAAACCTGCGGAAGGTAATGCGATGATTACCGCGATCATCCGCGATGGCCGCCGCATCACGCCTTTGCCTGACCGCACCGTGTTAGAAGGCGATGTGGTGTTGCTGGAAGGTGATTCCAAAGCGCTGGATGCAGTTATCAGCAATGGTAAGCTTCAAATCGCCGAAAATCGTAATCCGAATGATACGGACGGTTCTGAAGAGATTGAGGCGATTGAAGCCGTTATCGGGAAGAATTCGCCGTTGATTGGTATGTCGGCGCGTAATCTCGATCTTTATAGTCGTTATGATGTGAACCTGCTGGCGGTTAGCCGTGAGGAAGAACGTATTACGCAGCGCTTAGGCGAAGTAGAGTTTCGTTTTGGCGATGTGATTGTGTTGCAGGGGCGTGCAAACATTTTACCGCCATTGTTGCGCGAATTTGGTTGTTTGCCACTTGCCAAGCGCACGATTTTGCTTGGCAGCGTGCGCCGCGGACTGGTGCCTTTGGCAATTCTGGTCGTCGCGATCATGGCGACTGTATTAGGGCTTTTGCCGGTGTCGATTGCTTTCTTTGCCGCAGCTGTGGCGATGATCTTGTTTAAAGTGATCCCGATCAATGAGATTTATTCGGCAATTGACGGACCAATTTTGATCATGCTGGCCGCACTCATTCCGGTCAGTGATGCCTTGCGCACAACGGGCAGTACAGATTTGATTGCTGAAGGCCTGTCAATGGTCGCCACTTATCTGCCGCCATCAGGCGCATTGGCAATGATTTTGCTGACTGCAATGGCTGTCACGCCGTTTCTCAATAACGCGGCAACTGTGCTGGTGATGGCACCGATTGCCACGAGTTTTGCCGCTGGTTTAGGTTATAAGCCGGAAGCATTCCTCATGGCGGTTGCCATTGGCGCTGGTTGCGATTTTCTGACCCCCATTGGTCATCAGTGCAATATGCTGGTGATGAGTCCAGGTGGTTATAAATTCAGCGATTATCCGCGGCTCGGTCTGCCACTGTCAGCAATTATTGCTCTTGTGGCGGTGCCTGCATTGATTTTCTTCTGGCCGCTGAGTTAAAAAGTAAAAGAAGCCCAAAAAAAAGCCCCGCATGAAATCACTTTTATGCGGGGCTTTTGATGATTTGAAGCTTGATAATTTTATATCGCCAGATACTCGTTGCGAAGTTCAGGATTATCGAGCAATTCTTTGGCGCTGCCGCTAAAGACCAGCTCGCCGGAATCCAAGATCACCGCCCGGTCAGAAAGTCGCAAAGCTGCAACTGCATTTTGCTCGACGATGATCGTTGTAATGCCGCGCTCTTTAATATCATAGACGATATTTTCGATCTCCTTGACGATAACCGGTGCCAAGCCTTCATAAGGCTCATCCAGCAGCAGAAGCTTCACGTCACGCGCAAGCGCGCGTGCTACGGCCAGCATTTGCTGCTCACCGCCTGACATCGTCACGCCTTCCTGATTACGCCGCTCGGCCAAACGTGGAAAATGCGCGTAAATTTGCTCTAAACTCCAGCCTTTATTCGGTGCAATTTGCGACAAAATCAGGTTTTCTTCCACTGTCATGCCCGGAATAATACGGCGATCTTCCGGCACCAATTGAATGCCGGCTTGCGCGGCCTGGTAGGATTTCATGGTGTGTAAAGGCTGGCCCTCAAGCCAGATTTCACCCGCACGGGCTTCCGGCTCGGCTAAACGCGCAATGGCGCGCATGGTAGAGGTTTTTCCTGCACCATTTCGGCCAAGGAGCGCCAGAATTTCACCCTTTTTAATGTCGAGATTAACACCTTGAACAATGTAGCTCTCGCCATAATAGGCGTGAAGGTCGCGGATGGCGAAAAACTCCTGCGAAGGATCACTATTATTGGCGGCAGAGATTGCCTCTTTTTTCATTGAGACTGCACTCATTCCTCAATCCCTCCCAGATAAGCCATTTTTACGCGTGGATCGTCTTTAATCTCTTCCGGCAGGCCGGTTGCGATAATCTTGCCCTGAGCCAGCACTGAAATTTTATCGGCCAAAGAAAACACAACATGCATGTCATGCTCAATGATGACCTTGGTCATGCCGGTCATTTTGATTTTTTTGAGCAGTTCAATGGTGGTGTTGGTATCGTGGCGCGACATACCCGCAGTTGGCTCATCCAGCAGCAGCAAACGCGGGCGCTGGATCAGGCACATGGCAAGCTCCAACCGTCTTTTGTCACCGCGCGATAAAACGCCAGCCAGGCTTTCACGATGATTATAAAGACCGATATCATTAAGCAAAGCCTCCGCTTCATCGCGAATTTCGGCTTCCTTGGCGACAGAGCGGAACATATTGACTTTAAACGCACCATCACGGCGGGCAAATGCCGGTGCCATAACATTTTGCAAAACATCAAGATCAGCAAAGATTTCCGGTGTTTGGAAAACGCGGGAGATACCGAGCTGATTGATTTCATGCGGCTTTTTACCGGTCAGAATAGTGCCGTCAAAGACAACAGCACCACTGCTTGGCGGAATACGCCCGATGATCACATTAAGGAGTGTTGATTTACCGGCCCCGTTGGGGCCGATAATCGCGTGGGTTTTGCCTTCTTCGATTTGCAGGTCAATATCGGACAAAGCCTGCAAACCACCAAAGTTTTTAAATACATCTGCTGCATGCAGAACAATATTACCTGGTGTCTCACTCATGACATCATAATCCTATTCTGCGGGTTGCGGATGAAGGGCTTTGGCGGTTTTGGGTTCTGGCCTGAGCTTTTTTAACAAGCGCTGGTAACCTTCAACCAAACCACCTGGCAGGAACACGACGATCAGCACAAAGATGAGGCCGAGGGTCAGGTGCCAGCCTTCGCCGACAAATTTGGAAAGCACGGTGACAACTACATTTTCCAAACCATCCGGTAAGAAGGAAAAGGCTTTATGCAGCGTGTTGATATTGATGGCGGAGAAAATATTTTCGAAATATTTGATCAGCCATGCGCCAATGACAGGGCCTGTGAGCGTGCCGACACCACCTAAAATGGTCATAAGCACAACATTGCCGGATTCTGTCCATTTCATGCGCTCGGCACCTGCAATCGGGTCGGTAACGGCAAGAAGAGCGCCTGCAAGTCCTGCGAACATACCTGAAATAACAAAGGCCGAAAGCATATAAGGCTTGGTGTTAAATCCGGTATAGACCATACGGGTCTGATTGGATTTGATGCCGCGTAGTGCCATGCCAAAAGGAGAGGCAAAGATTTTCTGCGACAGATAGAAAGCCAGGATCAGCAGAACAGCCGAGATATAGAAGCCGAAATAACCACTGATTTCCATACCGAACAGACTTGGTGTCGGCAGACCGGTGCCGCTGGTGGTAGCGCCGACCATTTTGTCGAAAACCCGCGGATCATCGCGCGCCAAAAGTAGGCCGGTTTCACCATTGGTGATCGGAGTGAGCACTGAATAGGCCAGACTGTAGCTCATTTGCGCAAAAGCGAGGGTCAGAATGGAGAAGTAAATACCGGATCTGCGCAGGCTGAAAAAGCCGATGATCAGGGCAAAAATACCAGCCATTACCACTGCCAGCAGGGTGGCAGGTATAATATCCATGGAAAAAAGCTTGAATGACCAAACTGCGGTGTAAGAGCCGACGCCTAAGAATACGGCATGGCCGAAGCTTAAATAGCCGGTAAGACCAAAAAGAATGTTAAAACCGATTGCAAAGATGGCGTAGATGGCGAATTTTTGCATCAAACCCGGATAGGCTGCGCCGATAGGGGCAAGCCATAAAGGCATGGCAATCACAACCAGCGCAAAAATTGCAAATGTAAGCGTGTCTTTTCTGGATAGTGAAAACATGGCTATCAGGTCTCCATCACACCGCGGCGTCCCATCAGACCACGCGGACGTACCAGCAGAATAACCACAGCCACCAGATAGATAATGACTTGGTCAATGCCCGGAATAATTGACTTAATCTCGGTCATCGAAGCGAAAGATTGCAGGATGCCGAGTAGGAAACCGGCAATAACAGCGCCCGGCAGCGAGCCCATACCGCCCACCACAACGACCACGAAGCTGAGAACAAGGAAGTCCATGCCGATATGATAGTTCGGCGGCAATAATGGCGTGTACATAACGCCTGCAACACCGGCCACAACGGCCGCAAGCCCGAAAACCACGGTAAAGCGGCGGTCAATATCAATGCCCAGCAGCCCGACTGTTTCACGATCAGCCATACCAGCGCGTACAACCATACCGAAAGTGGTGAATTGCAGAAAGGCAAAAACCCCACCGATAACGGCTAAAGAGAAGACGAGATAAACAAGACGCCACCACGGATAGGTGAGGGTGTGTGCCTGCATACCGATCCAAGAGCCGATATCTGCCGCACCGCGTAAATCTGACGGCACCGGTTGAGGCACGGGATTGGCGCCGAAAAAGCTTTTGATGATTTCCTGCAGAACAATCGCCAACCCGAAAGTGACGAGAATTTGCTCGGCATGGGTGCGTTTGTAAAAATGTTTGATCAGGCCGCGTTCCAACACGATACCGATAATCAGCATCACCGGAACGGCCAGAAGGATGGAAATGGGTACCGAATAATCGACAAGCACCGCGCCGAAATCGCCAAGCCAGTTCTGCACCAGTGGTGTGCGCACTTCCAGCGGTGCACCCCAAGGTGAGAGTTTCGTCGGGTCTGTGGTGACGACTTCCATCGTGATGAGATAGCGAAACATCACTGCACAAAAGCAGCCAAGCATAAATAAAGCGCCGTGAGCGAAGTTAACCACGCCCAGCGTACCAAAGACCAGCGTAAGGCCAAGGGCGATAAGAGCGTATGCACCGCCTTTATCCAGACCATTGAGCAATTGCGCAAATAACGCGTTCATATCTGTTCCTGCGGGTTAGAACCTTAAAAGGTGAAAATGATGATTTATCCGGCGCATGGTTTGCGCCGGATAAAATGCCCGTATTTTATGATCAGCAGGTTTTAGGGTCGTAAGGGCCCAGTTCACCGCCAAAAATGCTCGGGTCATAGGTCACATCGGCGCGTGCTGCCTTGCCAACCACATTGAGAACATCGAATTTGCTGGTCGGATTTTCATTGCCGCGCACCACAAGCACATCTTTGAAGCACTGGTGATCGCTGCCGCGATAAAGGGTAGGGCCATTGCCCATACCGTCAAATTCAAAATCTTCCAGCGCTTTGATAACTTCCGGCGGATAGAATGTGCCGGCACGCTCACAGGCATCGGCATAAAGAATAGCCTGAACATAGCCTGTATGGGCGGACTGTGATGGCGGTGAACCATAGGCTTCACCATAGGCTTTGGTGAAGGCTTTGGTACCTTCATCATCAAGCGCCCAATGCCAGTTGGACGTGCCGAAAATACCTTTCACGGCTTCGCCTGCACCAACAGCCATCAATTCAGAGAACATCGGCACAACGATTTCAAAGTTTTTGCCGTTTGCCTGACGGTCACGCAGACCAAATTGTACGGCCTGCGGCAGTGAGTTGACCATATCATGGCCGTAGTGGTTGAGGATCAGCACGTCAGCGCCTGAATTCATCACCGGTGTCAGATATTGCGAATAGTCGCCAAGACCAAGCGGTGTGCGCACGGTTGCGACGGTTTCCCAGCCCAGCGCTTCTGTAGCGGCTTTGATGGATTCTTCCTGTGTCCAGCCCCATGTATAGTCGGCGGTCAGGTGATAAGCACGGCGCTCGCGGCCATATTCTTCGGCCAAAAATGGTGCAATCGCGACACCGGATTGATAGGCGTTGAAGAAGTGGCGGAAGCCATAACGGCGTTTGTCTTTACCGGTGGTATCATTGGAGTGGGTCAGGCCGGACATGTAAATCACGCCTTTTTCCTGACAAAGGCTCTGTACGGCAATCGCTTCACCCGATGTCACGGAGCCCGTTACCATAACGGCTTTGTCGCGTTCGATCATGCGGCGTGCGCCATCGCGTGCGGCGTCAGTGTTTGTTTGGGTGTCACCCGTTACAAACTCGACTTTTTTACCTAAGATACCGTTCCCCTTCAAGGATAGTGGTTTGAGTGTGTTGAGAGCGCCGCCGTCGCCTTCACCATTGATATGTTTGATAGCCAGTTCATAGGCTTTCAGCTGCTCCAGACCTTCTTCGGCATAAGAGCCGGTTTGTGGTACGATGAAACCGAATACAGGGTTGCCGCTGCCAGGATTGTTGCAAAATTCTTGCGCCCAAGCGCCTTTGCTGAATACAAGCGGGGTGGCGAGAGAGGTCACCAGACCAGCACCGGCACCTTTGATAACAGAACGCCTGTTGATACGAAATGACATATGAGCTCCTCCTCGAGCATAGTTTTTTTATGCTTATTGTTCCCAAGGAGTAGTGTCGTTCAAAAGAAATATACTTCAATAACAAATTGATATTGCTACATGAATTTGTAAAGAATATAGTTTTTGTAAATGTTATTTTGTCAATAATTTACATATCTGTTTAATCATAACCGGAGTTACCATGCGCGCACCCATCGGTTTACAGATCAGAAAGCAAAGAAAAGCGACCGGGCAATCACAGGCAAGTCTGGCAAAAGCTGTTGGCATTTCAGCCAGTTACTTAAATCTTATCGAGAGCAACAAGCGTGCTATTGGTGGCGCATTATTATTGCGTTTGGCCGAGCGTCTCAATCTGGATGTGGAGCATTTATCCGGCCGAAGCGAGCAGCGCCAGATTTTGGCTCTGCAGGAAATTGCGACCGATCCGGTTTTGCAAAAAATTGACCTGAGCGCGATTGAAATGACGGATTTTGTCGCCCGCTATCCGGAAGCGGCAAAAGCAATTCAGCTGCTTTATCAGGCCTATACGGATGCGAATGAAGATATGGAGGCCTATGCCAGCCGCCTGCGTTCCGACCCGTTTTTGTCGGAAACGCTGCATGAAGTGCTGAACCGCATTGCCGCGATCCGCTCAAGTGCGGAAATCCTTTTCACCATGCCGGATTTGAATGCTTCTGACCGGCATCGCTTCACCGGCATGATAAATAGCGAAGGCGGCAGCCTGACCAGCACGGTACGAAATCTCGCTTCTTATTTTGATGAATCGACCGCTCGGCGCAAAGCAATTACGCCTTTGCAGGAGGTGGAAGAGGCAATTATTGCCTGGGAAAATTATTATCCGCGTCTGGAAGAGGCGGCTGTTGAATTGCGCCGTGAAATTGAAGCGCATGGAGAGTTTTCAGAAACAACATTGACTTTAGCGCTGGAGAAGAAGCTGAAAATCCGCTGCCGCAAATGGGCGGAAAAGCAAAATGTCAGTTGGGGGCATTGGTTTGATGCGGGCAATGACACGCTTTGGTTTCGCGGTAATACAACAGCTGCGACACGCCAGTTTCAGATGGCCAATCTTTATGCAGCTCAACTAAGCCGAAATGTGATTGTCGCGCAGGCCGATCTTTTCAACCTGTCTTCACCGGAAGCGCGCAGTATCGCAGAACATGCTCTATCATCTTATATCGCTGGTGCGATTATGATGCCCTATGAAGCGTTTTTTAACGATGCGGAAGAACATTTCTATGACATTGATTTATTAGCGCAAATCTATAGTTCCAGCTTTGAGCAGGTGGCGCATCGGCTGGTGACATTGCGGCGTAAGGGACAAGAAGGCGTACCTTTTGGCTTTTTGCGCGCTGATATGGCAGGGCGTTTGAGTAAGCGTTTTCCGCTTCCAGGATTTACATTGCCGGTTTCGGGGCATGGTTGTTTACTCTGGCCACTTTATGATGCTTTTGCTTCCAATAGCGCAATCCGGCAAATTTCTGAATTTACCAATGGAAACAAATATTTGCTGATCGCTAAAGCGGTGCCGAAACGTGTTTCTGCTTTTGGTGATCGCCCGCTTGTGTTTTCGGTGATGCTGGCTTGCGATATTTTGCATGCCGACAGAACCATTTATGGCAAAGGGCTGGAATTGAGCGCTAAACCGGTGCCGATCGGCCCTTCTTGCCGCCTTTGCATCCGTTATGATTGCAGTCACCGGCAGGAACCGGCATCAGCGCCTTGAGTTTCAGGCACTGACAGGCTGGCGCAAAGGCAGGCTGATGCGGAAACAAACACCGGTCTGTCCATTATTGACCAGTTGAAGTGAACCACTCATTTTAGTGATGATGCGGTGGCTGATATTAAGCCCCAAGCCTAAACCATGGCTGCCATGAGCGTTTTCACGTGATGAACCACGCACAAATTTATCGAAAATGCTGCGTCTAAACTCTTCCGGTATGCCGGAGCCATTATCGGAAATATCGACATGGTAATGATCTGCAGCAATATAGGAGCTGATTTTTACCACTGGAAAGACCGCATCATTATGAGCAATTGCATTGGCGATAATATTGATAAACACCTGTGAAAGCCGGTCGGGATCGGTGTGTACCCAGGCTTCTTTAACCCGTTCACCGCTTTCAACCATCATGGATCTTTGTTGCGCCAATGCTTCGCAAACGGCAACCGCACGCTCTAAAACTTCCTCCGCATTGGCTTCGATATTTTCCCAGTTGCGTTCGCCATGCTCCAAAGCGTTGAGGTCGAGGATTTCATCCAGCAGCTTGGTCAGACGCATGCTTTCGCGATGGATTGTATTTATAAAGCGCTTTTTGTGATCGTCGTCGAGCTGATCATCGGTGAGCAAAATTTCAGAAAATGAACGAATTGACGTCATGGGGGTGCGCACTTCATGGCTTACCTGAGACAAAAAATCATCCTTTTGCCGGTGCAATTCATGCAAAAGTGCGTTGGCTTCGGTTAGTTTTTGTGCTGTTTCGCGTAGTTCCTGCGATTTTTCTTCCAATTCATGCGAATATTCGATCACTTGTTGCGTTTCATCGGCAATGCGCATCACCTCTTCCAATGTGATGATATCGCCGGCGACAATTTTGCTGAGCAACAGATGCGCAGAGGCAGAACCGATGGAGCTGGCAAGACTGCGCTCCAATTCGGCAATAAATTCAGCGGAAGCCTCAAACCGTTCGCGACCGTGACCGCGTGGAATATTATGGATATCGAAGAAGTTTTTGGCGCGTGACCAGCCAAGCACACGTTCGGCCACGAAAAAAAGTTCATCCGTTGAGACCGAGCCTTGAATGATATGTGATTGCGCTGCCTGACCGGGCTTAAATACATCCACAAATAAGGCTGCCTGAATGTGCTCCATGACGCTTTGATTGGTGAGCATGGAAACGGAAATCAGCGTGGAGATGTTAAAAAACATACTCCAGAAAACGGAATGTACCAGCGGATCATAACCTTCCATGCCAAAAAGCGCTTCAGGGCGCAGCATGGACAGGCCCCATGGGCCAAATTCCACGATCTGCGCGACAACTTGGCTGGTTGTGCCAAAGCTTGGCAAAAAGGATGTCCATGCCCAGATGATAAAACCGATGAGAATGCCGGAAAATGCACCTTTAACGGTTGCTGCATGCCAATAAAGGGCGGCGACCATAGCGGGCAATAATTGCGCGACACCGGCAAAGGAAATCAGCCCGATTGGTGCCAAAGCATCGGAATTGGAGGTAAACCAAAAATAAAGAAAGCCGAGACATAAAAGGGCGGCAATGGAAATGCGCCTTGTGCGCAGCAAAAGCCGCGCAATACCACGCTCGCCTGCTGCTTCCAGATTGTCGGAATGACGCAGCGCAATTGGCAAAACGACATGGTTGGAAACCATGATGGAAAGCGCAATTGAGGCGACAATAATCATTGAAGTGGCGCTGGAAAAGCCGCCGATAAAGGCAAAAAGTGCCAATCCGTCATTGCCGGTGGACATCGGCAATGTGAGCACAAACATATCCGGATTGGAACCGGCAGGCATGGTGGAAAGGCCATAAAGCGCAATCGGCATGGTAAAAATGCTCATTACCAGCAAATAAGCCGGAAACGCCCAGCCAGCGGTGCGTAAATGCTCTTCATTGGAGTTTTCCACGACAGTGATTTGAAACTGGCGCGGCAGGCAAATGACGGCACAGGCTGATAAAAATAAGACGGTTACCCAGCGGCTGCCGAAACTTTCGCGCTCATGAATATTAATACCGGTTTCAGCTGCCTGGGCATAAATCTGCTCCATACCGCCTCCGAGGCTGAAAACCACAAAAATACCAACAGCAATCAGTGCAAGCAGTTTAACAATGGCTTCAAAGGCAATGGCAGCAACAACGCCATGATGCTGTTCGCGCGCGTCCACATTGCGGGTGCCGAATAAAATGGTGAAAAGTGCCATACCGATGGCCACACCAAGCGCAAGTTTCACCTCATCCAGCCCGCCGCCGCTTTTGGCAATGGAAATGACCTGAATGGAGCCGGTAATGGCTTTGAGTTGCAGTGCAATATAGGGCGTAATGGTTATCACTGCGATGAGGGTTACCAACACTGCGAGCGGGCTGGATTTTCCAAAGCGGGAGGATAATAAATCCGCCACCGATGTGATGCGCTGCACATGGCTGATGCGGATGAGTTTGCGCAGTAAAAACCACCAGCCGACAAAAACTAAAGTCGGCCCCATATAGATGGCCATATATTCCAGCCCGCTACGTGCTGCCGTGCCGACAGCGCCGTAAAATGTCCAGCTGGTACAATAAACCGAGATAGAAAGCGTATAAATAAAAGGAGAGCGCAGAAAACCGGCATTGCCGCGCTGCGCGCGTTGATCGGAAATATAAGCTAGCAGAAATAAAAGCCCGACATAGGCAACGGCTGTCAGAATAACGAAATTCGGTGACAGCATCACATTTGCCTGTTCTGATCTGAGCTAAGATCGGCTGTTTGAAGTGTGGTGTCAGGGGAGGGTGATGTTGTTTTGCGGCTTTTACGCGAAATCAGGAAAGCAATCAGAACCATCAAAAACCAAACGCCAAGCAAATATAAAAAGGCGAGCGGTATACCGAAGACGAGGACTTTGTGATTAAACAGGTTCATCATCGGCGGCAGAGAGAAAATACAACCGAAAAGAGGCAACAAAAACACTGCATTATCGCGTTTTTTATCGCCATCTCCTTGGGCAAGACGTGCATGACTCCGATTTTGAACCATGTTAACTCGCCACAATTTGCGGGGTCGACAATAAACGACTAACCTCGGCGATGACCTCGCTGTTGGAATAAGGTTTGGTAATAAAGCCGTCGGCGTTTAAATCCGAAGCCATTTTACGATCATAACGCTGGCCACGCGCGGTCAGTACCAAGACATTGGCCTGATAAAGATCTGGCTGGGCACGGATCGTTTTTAAAACATCCATGCCGTTTTTACGCGGCAGCATAATGTCGAGCAATAATAAGCGCGGTTGCAGCCGAACGAGGGCTTCTAAAGCGGCCTCACCATCATGGACCGCGGCGACGCTCCAGCCTTTTCGTTGCAGGATAAACTCAAGGGATTCTAAAATTGCGGGTTCATCTTCTGCGATAAGAATATCCAGCACCACTTAACTCCCTATTGTGAAGTCTTGATCAGCGCCGTTCCCTTGATCTTTTATGGTTGTTAAAGCGCTGCTGACTTTTTTCTTTATGTTTTGTCACTATTGAAGCCGAAAAACACCGGCGGCACAAGCCGCATCCCTCAATCACCGATATTGTTTCAATGCCCAACGTGATTCTTTTAGTTTAATATGGGCTGTTGTTATAAGCAGCCTATTCAATGGTCTAATACTGGCGTAAATAGCGGCATTTACGTTCTTTGCAGTTTAAAACGATTATGTATGCTTTGCAAAACAATCCCAATATGAAATGTTGCGATCTCTTTGTAAGATTAAGAACTAACAATAATTAAAATGACGGACACTTGAGAATGACGGGTATTGATACATATGAACTGGTGTGGCTGGTCATCGGCCTGCTGGTTGCCGGTGGTATTACAGGAATGCTGGCCGGATTGTTTGGCGTTGGCGGCGGCACGGTCGCTGTACCTATTCTCTATGAATTGTTCCGTTATTTAGGTGTGCCGGAAGATGTGCGCATGCAATTATGTATCGGTACATCGCTGGCAATTATCGTACCAACATCCATCCGCTCTTTTTACAGCCATCGTTCAAAAGGCGCGATTGATCTGGCCTTGCTGCAAAGCTGGGCAGTTCCGATGGTGGTGGGTGTTATTATCGGTGCGCTGATTGCGCGCTATGCTCCGGCAGAACTGTTTAAAATCATTTTCGTTGTGGTGGCTGGTTTCACTGCTATCCGGTTGCTGTTTGGCAAAGATAACTGGCATTTGGGCGAAGTTTATCCGAAAAAAATCATCGTCAAACTGGTTGGTGGTGTTATCGGCGTTCTTGCCTCTTTGATGGGCATTGGCGGCGGTCAGCTTTCCACCTTGTTCATGACCTTTTACAAACGCCCGATCCATGAAGCCGTGGCAACATCATCAGGTGTTGGTGTGCTGATCTCTATTCCGGGTGCTTTGGGTTATATTTATGCAGGTTGGCCAACCGCAGCACTTTACCCGGATGTGGCGGCTTTGCAGCCGCCGATGACATTGGGTTATGTGTCACTGGTCGGCTTCCTGCTCTTCATCCCGACCAGCATTTACATGGCACCGGTTGGTGCAAAATTGGCGCATAGCCTTTCCCGCCGTAAGCTGGAAATGGCATTTGGTCTGTTCCTGACCGCAATTTGTCTGCGCTTTTTATACAGCATTTTCTTTTAAGAGCTGCTTTTTACGTTCTGCCGCGCGCTTTTGCTCGCGGTAGAACACAAATAATCCGCTGCCAACAACGATGAAGCCGCCGATAAATGTCCAGAGATCCGGCATATCGCGGAAAACAATCCAGCCGACAATGATGGACCAGACCAGCTGCAAATAGTTAAATGGTTGCAATAATGTTGCCGGTGCCAGTGTCAGCGCTTTAATCAAAAAGAAATGCGCGGACATGGCCATCACGCATAAAAGTCCAAGCCATAATAAATCAACCGGTGCCATACTGACCCAGAAAAGTGGCAGACCTAGTGTCATGAGAACCGCACCAACAGCTCCCACATAAAAGAATGATGTGACAGCACTGTCGCTGGTGCCGGAAACGCGGGTTAAAATCTGATATAGTGCATAAGCAATAGCACCAAGCATGGTGTAAACGGCACCAAATTCCATCACGCCGCTGCCGGGGCGCAAGATGACCAAAATACCGCCGAAACCAACGGCCAAAGCCAGCCAGCGGCGCCAACCAACTTTTTCGCCTAAAAAAATCGCCGCTAACGCGGTAACAAAGAGAGGGTAGGATTGAAAGAGAGCGATAACTTCCGCAAGCCCCATGGTTTTGAACGCCAAACCAACCATGGCAATTTCAAAAACTAATATCAGTCCGCGTGCGATTTGAATGGCAGGTTTACGGCTGCGGACAGTATTTTTAAAACCCGCATCGGCGCGCGCTGCCATGATAGTTCCGACGGCAAAAAATACCCAGTAACGCGCCATAATAATAAAAGTGATAGGATAATCAGTGACCAGATGCTTGGTAATTGCATCCTGCATAGCGAAAATGGCGGTTGCGCCGATCACCAATGCAATGCCGACTTTATGGTTGTGCTCGGTTTGGCTGTTTGCAACCGGACTGGATGAGCCGGAAAGGCCAGCGGAACCTTGTGCAGGTTCAACAGCGTGATGTTTTTTATTATTCAACTATTTATGCCAACCTGATGGATATTTGCTGAAAGAAGAGAAAATATCAGTAAAAATAGCCCGCTTATGAATAAAGCGATGCGTCTAAAAACAGCCTATATGATTTTACTTAATGATCAATTCCTAAAAAAATCAACATAAAATCAAGGCCAATACCGAAGGATAAAAGGCCAATCAGGAAGAACTGGAATTTCTTTGTTTTAACGCGCATAGCGAGCAGAATGCACAGCGTGCTAAAAGCTAAAAGGCCAAATTCTATTATCAAGCCTCTCATATTATGAGCGCTTAGTTCATTACGAATTTCATTCAGGTTTTGCACGATATTGATGGCGATAAAAAATGAGAAAAGCCATTTTTTGCGCGAGAAGAAATATTCTTCATAGCCGCCATATTCGTTCACATCATCGGGTGTTAGGGTTACGCATATAAAGAAAAGGCCGAAAACATAAGATAAATCAACTATATAGGTGTAGATGTCGTAGACTTTTTCGCCGCTTTCAAACAGATAATCCCACCAGAACTGGATGATCCAGAGCAGGATGACAAAAACCCAGCCCATATGGATTTTGGAGATTTTGTGCTTTGTCGGGTGCTGGATGAAACGGGATAAAAAAATCAGAATACGCGACAGGCACAGGCTGATCCCCATGCCATTGATAATGCGCATATGTGTAAATGTATCCGACGCAGTAATTGCGGTTTCAAGACCGGAAGCCAACAAAACACCTGAATTTTGTTTGAAATAAACGAGATTGATAAGCACTTTTGAGGAAAGGATATACTCCGTAATGATTTGACGCAACAAGCTAAAAAAGCGAGCTTTCGTGTGATTTCAAATCGGTAAGCGGCTTAAACGCCCGGTCAGTAGCGTGAAAAAGCCATCTGCATCGACATCGTGGATATAATAAGCGTTTTTTGGGCGTTGCGTTACGCCCCATCAGTCTACAACGGTTGTACCGATGGTAAGATCGGAGTTGATCTCAATTTCAACATTGCAATGGCGGCCGGAGTAAAGCTCTGGTTTGAGTAAATATGCAATAAAGTTCGGGTCATGTAACGGTGCACCGTCAGTGCCATATTCGGCCTCATCATGGCGCTGATAAGAGGTCAGCCATGCAGCAACAATCTGACTGCCTCGCGTGCCAATGTGGCGGATGGCATCAATGCGATTTTTGGTGGTTAAATCCTGATGCGTGACATCCAGTGGCAGTATTGTCCGGTGTAAACCGGCATTGAAAACGACATGGGCTGCATGCGGATCAACATAGATATTAAACTCGGCAATTGGCGTAATAATGGCCTTAATGCACCGGCAAATCTCTTCACATCTTTTCGCCCTGCCACTTCACAAATCTTGCGCGCATTGTTTTGAGTGCGTGCCAGCGGGATGTTACCCGCCACGGTGGTGATGCCTAGAATATCGAGTTCAGGACTGGCGAGTGCCAGTAAAATCGCCACCGCATCATCTTGTCCCGGATCGGTATCAATAATGATCTTTGTTTTCACGATGAAACCTTCCGGTTGTTACGCAGAGAATGGAGCCAATAATATGTGCATTGGTCAATCATAGCAGCGCTTATTTCAATATATATATAACTTATTCAAATGATATTGGTTTTTTCTTTGCCATACTGAATTTTCATTGACAACATGCCTGTGAAGGGCAATCAATTACAGTAAAAATGCGCATCTGTTTTAATTGTGCGGATGATTTTAATAATAGTATATACGGGATCACTTTATGTCATATTCGATCATGCCAAAATACTTGATATTAATTGCGGCTTTGTTGGTTTCTTGCGGAGGCATATTAACTGCACATGCGAAGAATAAAGCATCGCCTTTGCCTGGTGGTGCAAGTTCTTTGTCTGAAACGCACGGTGACTGGGCAGTGCAATGTCGTTTGCAGGCAATAAAAGATGAGGCACCTAAGCCGCTTTGCTCACTTTCACAGCAACAGCAGGATAATAAAGGTTCTCGTGTTTTGGCGGTTGAACTACAGCCAACAACGGATGGTGCAACAGGTGCGCTGGTGCTGCCTTTTGGCCTGCAATTGAGCAAAGGTGTTTCTTTGCAGATCGATGAAGCTAAAGCCGGCGCTGCGCAGCCATTTTCAACTTGCTTGCCTGCCGGTTGTATTGTTCCGCTCAATTTTGGTGATGCGCAGTTAAAGGCACTCAATTCCGGCAAGGCACTGAATTTGATTGCGGAAGCCGTGTCTGGTGATGAAGTAAAGCTTAGTGTTTCACTGGAAGGTTTTTCGGCAGCTTTGAACCGCGTTAAAGAACTGCTGAAATAAATTTTTTGAAATTATGCAGTAAAAAGGCAGATTATTCTGCCTTTTTTATGTTATTTTTCACAAACTCTATGAATAATGCATAAAGTGAGCGGGAATATGAATAAAGATGTTGCTGAGATTTCGGGGCAATGCCACTGCGGTGGCGTTAAATTCCATGTGCGTTTGTCGGATGGGCTACATACTGCGCGCCGCTGCACATGTTCTTATTGCCGTATGCGTGGCGCAATTGCAGTTTCTGCCGAATTATCCGACATTCATATTCTAGAAGGCGAAGATAAACTCACGCTTTATCAATTTAACACGAAAAGTGCGAAGCACTATTTCTGCTCGGTTTGTGGTATTTATACGCATCATCAACGACGCTCTAATCCACATCAATATGGCGTGAATGTTGCGTGCCTGGAAGGTATCAGCCCGTTTGATTTTGATGAGGTGCCGGTCAATGATGGTGTCTCTCATCCTTCAGATGTAGTTGCGCAAGAACCTAAAAAAGCGGTGCAATTGGCAGGGATTTTGAAGTTCGTTGCCACGGATGCAACCGGACAAAAATCTTAAAACTTTTAAAGAGAAAAAAATTATAAAAATGCCCCTGCAAAACAGGGGCATTTTTTGATCATATCAGAGCTTTTGCAATTTAAGTTTTGATGCACGGCCTTTGTGCATGAAAACTGTATTCACGGCTGTTTTCTTACGGCGGCTGGTGCCTTCCGGTTCGCCGGTGTTTGGGTTCACATCATATTTAGGGAAATTTGATGAGGAAATATCCAAACGGATGCGGTGGCCTTTTTTGAACATATTGGCTGTCGCAAAAGGGGAAATGGTGATTTTAAACACTTCACCTTTGCCAACCGGTTCCGGCTTGTCAAAACCATTGCGATAGCGCACGCGGAAAATACCGTCGGTAATATTGAGCGCGTAGCCACGCGGATAGTCTTCAGATGGCGGATAAACATCAACCAGTTTGGCGGTGAAATCCGTATCCAAAGCGTCTGTTGTGACCCAAAGTTCAATTTCAACCGGCCCTGCAATGCTGGTATCTTCAGCCAAAATATCGGTTTCGAAGCTTAAAACATCATGACGTGCTGTCAGTGGCAGACCCGGACGGGAGCAGCCATAAAAGGCTTCCGATTCAACCTGATTGAAGCCGCCGCCCGTGAAAATCGGTTCACCGGATGTGAGCGAGCCGCCAATGGTCGGCACCGGATTGCGGGGGTCAAAATCATAGCTGATTGCTGCTGTTTCTGCTTGCGGCGCTGATGTTTGCAGACTCATATCTGCATGCAGATAGAGATCAAGCGGCTTTGCTTCCGGCAGCGGCCAGTCGGTGCTTTCAATCCAGCGGCCGCCATGGTCGAGATGTCCGGCTTCGGTTTTTTTGCCCGTTCCTGTCCCCATCAGGAAGAGATGAACGCGTCCGGCCTGTTTCGGGTTTGCTTGATCTTTTAAATAATGCGCAAACCATTTTTCACGATAGGTCAGCCAATCTTCGTCGATCTGGCCGTCAAAAACGGCCTGTGCACCAAAATCCACATCGCCAAAAATCTGTCGTGAACGATTGCCATGGGTCCAGGGACCCATGATGAGGCTCAACGGGCGCTCGGAATCGCCTTTCAGCGCGGTGAAATTTTCAAGTGTTGTAGTGACATAGGCATCATACCAGCTCGACATGAAAATCGTCGGCACTTTTGGAAACGTGTCGTAGTAACCGGCGGCATAAATACCGACTTTTTTCCAAAAATCATTGAAAGTGCCGTTTTGCCACTGTTCAATGAGATAATCTTCATATTCTCCGTTCCAGCGCACTGGTGAACGGCCTTTTGTCCACGGCATCTGGGCAAACCAGTCATGCAGGTTTTCATCTGCCACTGCCGCCGCAGTGCGATCGTCAGTTCCCTCTTGCGCGCGGTGATATGCCCATGTGGCCTGTTTTAATTCAAATGCGCCGCCCTGACGGATGCCGCAGGTATAAGCATTGGAAAAACCACCGGAATCGACAGACATGGCAGCAAGTCCGGGGGGATTAAGACATGCCATCGCCATCTGGGTATGCGCATTATAAGAAAGGCCTTGCGTGCCGATACGCCCGTTCATCCAAGGTTGCGCAGCAATCCACTCCATCGTGTCGAAGCCATCTTCGCCTTCAGACAGATATTTGGTGAAATGGCCTTCGCTTTCATAGCGGCCTCGGCAATCCTGCCAAACAGCAATATAACCAAGACGCACCAGATGGATCGCCAGTTCCTGACGCGACATGGGGGTCGGTTTTTTCACCGACAATTCTGTGCGAGGCGTGCCTGCTTTATCATAGGGCGTGCGCTCCAAAATAACCGGCAAAGGCTTTTCCACCGGTTTACCGTCCTTGGAAGGACGGTAAATATCAGTTGCCAGATGAACGCCGTCACGCATCGCAATCATCACGTTGCGATGCACGATGACATCGTCGGCGACCAAAGTCGCCGACGTCAATTCATTCGGTGTAAAGGTCATTTTTGCTTCCGCACATCCTGTGCAATGGTTCGTTCGGACAAGTTGGGGGTGAAATCGAGGCCGTCACGCGATGCCCAGTAAATTTTCTGGAAGTAGAGCGGCACAATCGCCTGATCTTCCATGGCAATTTTGGTGGCATCTTCCAGCTTTTTCATGCGGGTTTCATGGTCAAATTCTTCCATGGCTGAAGTTAGCATCGCATCAAATTCGGGGTTGGAATAACGCATACGGTTGAAGCCACCGGTGCCGGCATCTTTGCTATAGGTTTGCAAAAGCGAACGCAGGCTGCCTTCTGAGTTTGGTGTGGATGCACCGAGCGAGAAGATATAAGCGCCATACTCGCCCTTGGTGGCTGCTGCCGCATAGACGTTATAGGGCTGTGTCTGCACGCCGTTGACCTTCAAACCGCCACGCGCCAACATCTGGCCCATAGCCTGAGCAATGTCGCCGTCCCCTGGGAAGCGGTTGTTGGAGGAATAAAGCGTGATGCCGAAACCTTCAGGGAAACCGGCTTCAGTCAGAAGCTTTTTGGCTTCAGCAGCATCCGGTTTGGTTGGCTGCAAGTCTTTGACATAGCCACCCAGAACCGACGGGACGATCTGTGCGGAGGCAACGCCGGAACCATTCAAAATACGATCAACCATCAGGTTGCGGTCGATCATGCTTGAAATCGCTTTACGAACGCGTGCATCGCGGAACGGATTTGGCTCGATGAGCTTGCCCGCAGCATCCACTACGCCTGGTGCTGTGTCATCACGCATATTCAGCGCGAGATAAACCAGACGGCCGGATTCAATTGGGTAGACTTTGATGCTTTTTTCGCCTTGTAAACGAGCAACATCGGCAGGGGAGACGGCGTCAATCAGATCAACGGAGCCGGAAAGAAGAGCGGCAGTACGTGCAGCATCATTGGCGATAAAGCGGAATTCAACATTGTCGTAATCGGGCTTTTCACCCCAATAGCCGTCATAAGCGACGAGCTTCAAAGATTCTGCTGGTTTCCATTCAACAAATTTGTAAGGGCCGGTGCCGATAGCCGCTTTGCCGGAGTTGAAGTCTTCAAGGCTTGCATTTTCGGCGGCTTTTTTGGAAACGAGGAAAACACGGCCGATTTGTTCCATCAATGCCGGATTAGGGCGTTTGGTGGTTACACGGATGGTGTGGTCGTCGATTTTTTCAGCTTTGGCGACCGTGCTGACCATATCCGTAAATGGTGCCGGGCTGTTTGGCACTTTATCGGTGCGCTCAATGGAGAAAACCACATCATCCGCAGTAAAAGGCGAACCATCATGGAAGGTTACGTCTTTGCGTAAAGAAATTTCCCATGTCAGCGGATCGATATTTTTCCACTCTGTGGCCAGATGCGGATGCATTTGCAGATTGGCATCGGTTGACAACAATGTTTCAAACATATTGTCGGCGGTCATCTGATTGTTGCCGGTGCGCGAAAATTGCGGGTCAATCGCTGATGGTTCATTGGCGCGGCCGATAACCACATTATCAGCGAAAGCTGAAAGCGATGTGGTTGCCAGCATTGCAGCTGCAAAAGCAGCGGTTGTTACAGATTTCAAAAACGTCATGACAGGTTCTCCCTTTTATGCCCCGTATTGTCGAAGAGTGGTCTTTGTTCGAGATCGTTTAAGTGACAAGCACTTTGGTGCCGGTTTTCCAGACTGCGCAAAACCGGCCGCTCATTGCGGCAGCGGTCCATTGCATAAGGGCAACGCGGATGGAAATGGCAGCCTGCCGGCGGGTTCATCGGTGAAGGAATTTCACCTTTTACCGGACTGAATGCACGGTGGCGGCGATCAATTCGCGGCACCTCTGCCAGCAAGGCTGCGGTATATGGATGGTTAGGATTTTCAAAAATTGTCTCGGCAGTGCCTGCCTCGACAATACGTCCCAGATACATAATCACCACACGATCTGCGATGTGGTTCACAACGCTTAGATCATGACTGATGAAAAGATAGGTGAGATCAAAGCTTTTGCGCAGATCCATAAACAGGTTGATCACTTGCGCCTGAATGGAAATATCAAGCGCTGCGATACTTTCATCACAGATCAGAAATTCCGGTTTGACCGCCAAAGCGCGGGCAATACCGATACGCTGGCGCTGACCACCGGAAAACTGGTGCGGATAGCGGTTGGCCATTGACGGATCAAGACCGACGGTTTCCAGAAGCTCGGTGACAAGTTTTTCTTTTTCGCTGCGCTTAATCAGACCATGGGCGACAGGCGCTTCACCGATAATATCAATGACGCGCTTGCGCGGATTAAGCGATGACATCGGATCCTGAAAGATGATCTGCGTGTTCAAACGGGTATTTTTGGCCGCCTTGCCGCGCAGTTTGTTGCGCTCTTCGCCTTTGATAAACACTTCGCCTTCAGTTGCAGGCAGCATTCCGGCAATAACACGGCCGAGGGTGGATTTTCCGCAACCGGATTCACCCACCAAACCAACCACTTCACCTTTGCGGATTTGCAGATCAACGCCATCCAGCGCATGAACCACACGCGGGTCGGATTGTGCGCCGAGTTTGGCGGCGATTTTCTCGGCAAAGTCAGGCTCGGTAAAAAAGCGTTTGGAGACATTTTTGGCTTCAGCAAAAATTTCACTCATAATGTTTGCTCCCCTGCAACAGGTGAAAGCGGATGGAAACAACGCCAGCGATGGCTATGCTCGCCAAATGTTTCCGCAGGTTCTGAAAGGCAGGTATCATTTGCAAAATCGCAGCGTGTGCGGAACGCACAACCTTCAGGGCGCTTGAGCGGATGGGGAGCTGCACCGCGAATTTGCGTAAGCCGCGCACCACGTTCATTGGCCGCTGGTGCTGAGCCGATAAGCCCTGCCGTATAAGGATGTTTCGGGCGATCCAGCACATCATCAACCAAGCCTTGCTCAACGATGCGTCCGGCATACATAACCGCCACACGGTCGGCGAGGCCTGCAACAACGCCCAGATCATGGCTGATCCAAATCAGCCCCATGCCCAGCTCACGGCAAAGCGTTTGCACTTCTGATAAGATCTGGCTTTGAATGGTCACATCCAAAGCGGTTGTCGGTTCATCGGCGATAATCAGGTCAGGTTTGTGCAAAAGAGCAATCGCAATAGCAACACGCTGGCGCATACCGCCAGAAAACTCATGCGGATAGCTCTCAATGCGCAATTCAGGCTGCGAAATTCCTACCATACTAAGTGCTTCAATCGAGCGGCGTAATGCTTCCTGACGGCTGACATTGTCATGGGCAAGCACGGTTTCAATCATATGGGTTTTGACCGATAAAACCGGATTAAGGGTCATCATCGGGTCTTGGAAAATCATCGCAATGCGATTGCCGCGCAAATGCTGCAATTGCTTGGGCGAAGCATTGAGCAGTTCCTCACCCTTGAAAAGAATGGAACCGCCAACATTGCGCCCCGGCTTATCCACCAGACCGATGATCGAAAAACCGGTGATGGATTTACCTGAGCCGGATTCACCGACAAGCCCTAAAATTTCGCCACGGCGAACCGTCAGGCTGACACCATCTACAGATTTGACCACGCCAGCTGGTGTGAAAAAATGCGTTTGCAGATTACGGACATCGAGGACGATTTCGCCGTTCAAATTTTGCGCTTCCGTCATTGTGCCAACCTCGGATTGAGAACCTCACGCAGACGGTCGCCTACGATATTGATGGAAAAAACCAGTGTGAGTAGCAACAGGCCGGGGAAAACGCTGATCCAATAAAGGCCGGCGAGAAGTACCTGATAACCGTTGGAAATGAGCAAGCCGAGGGAAGGTTCGGTGATCGGCAAGCCGATACCTAAAAAACTGAGCGTCGCCTCGGCAGCGATAGCGCTGGCGATCTGGATTGTGCCGATAACAATGAGCGGCGGCATGCAGTTTGGCAGTAAATGTGCAAACAGAATGCGGGCTTTTCCAAGCCCCAAACAGCGTGCAGCCTCGACATAATCTTTATTCACTTCAACAAGCGCTGCGGCGCGCGCGGCACGGGCAAAATAAGCCCATTGTACAAAAACCAGCGCCATAATGACTTTCCATGTGCCTTGTCCAAGCACGGCCAAAATCAGCAAAGCCACCAGAATGGTCGGGAAACCGAGCATCAGATCGACAAAACGCATGATAAATGCATCAAGACGGCCACCGCTATAAGCAGCCAGAAGACCAAGTGCCGAACCGATAAAAAGTGCAAGCAAACCGGCCGTCAGGCCAACGCTCAAGCTGGTGCGCAGCCCGTAAAGCATGGCGGAAAGCATGTCGCGACCCTGGCCATCGGTGCCAAGCCAATAGATCATGCCATTATAGCCTTCTGACATTGGCGGCAGTTTGGCATCGAAAATGTCGATCTGCATTAGATCATAAGGGTTTTGCGGCGCAAGAAATGGCGCAAAAACCGCACAGAAAATCAGAATAATACAGATAATTAGTGCAAGCGTGGCTTTAATGCTGCCGAAAATGCCGGTGATAGCAGTGGTGACAAGACCATCACCGAAGACGGAGTGAACAAGACGGAGCATTAGCGTTTACTCCTGATGCGTGGATCGAGGAGCGAATATAAAATGTCGACGACCAGATTAATGATGATGAACATGGAAACGACGACCAGAATATAAGCAACGACAATTGGCCGGTCGAGAATATTGATACTGTCGATGATCAACTTGCCGACGCCCGGCCATGCGAAGATGGTTTCGGTAACAACAGCAAAGGCAATAAGCGAGCCGAACTCGATGCCGATCACGGTGATGATCGGGATAAGAATGTTTTTCAAAACATGCACGCTGATGATGCGGAAAGGCGAAAGACCGCGCGCGCGAGCAAATTTAACAAAATCCAGCGGTATGGTTTCCTGCACGCCGGTGCGGGTGAGGCGGATTACCAGCGAGATTTTAGCCAAGGACAAATTGATGGCAGGCAGGATGAGATGCTGGATGCCGTCCCATGTCGCCAGACTGGTTTCAATGCCTAAAATAGTACCGGTCTGGCCGCGTCCGGTGGATGGCAACCAGCCAAGATAAACCGAAAAAATCATGATCAGCATCATGCCTTGCCAGAAATTCGGCAGACTGAAACCGAGGATAGAGCAGGTCATGATGGTTTCATCGGTTGCGCTGCCGCTTTTAAGGCCGGACAGTAGCCCAAGCGGAATACCGATCAGGAGCGCCAAAATCAACGCGCAAAAAGCCAGTTCCAATGTGGCGGGTAAGCGTTGCAAAATAACGCTGACAGAGGGCTGGTTATAAACAAAGGATGTGCCGAGATCGCCATGCAGGGCATTCCACAAGAAATGGCCGTATTGAATGATCAAAGGCTTATCTAGACCTAAAGATTGTGTGACCTGTGCGCGTTCTGCCATGGTGGCATCAGCAGGGAGCAAAATCTCCAGCGGGTCGCCGATTGCGTAAACACCGGCAAAGACAATCACAGATGTAATAAATAAAACGATCAGTGCCTGAAAAAGGCGGCGAATGATAAACGCCGTCATTGCAAGCCCGCCTGATCAAAATTGGCTGATAAAACTTCCACCCATCCACCTCCAGTTTGGAATTAGAATAATTTGACACAACCATAAAACACTTGCAATATTATGATATAAACGCGAATATGTATGCGTAAAGCGCATAGATATTGACATGAGTTTTAAGTTGGCTGCTGATGAAGTTTAAAGATCTGGAAGCCTATCGTGCTGTTATGAGTACCGGCTCGACGCAGGCTGCGTCGGAACTTTTGGGCATTTCGCAATCGGCTATCAGCCGTCGGATCACGCAATTGGAAGAAGATCTGGAAATTGATCTTTTTGTGCGTGAAGGCGCGCGGCTGGTGCCCTCGCGTATCAACCATCTGCTTGAAACTTATGTTTCTGATGTGATGGAGCGCATCCATATTCTTAATGAGGCAGCACAGAAAATCCGCTCTGGCCGCTATTCCAATGCTCTGCTGCGGGTAGCTGTACCGCCAGGTCTTTGCCGCCGTATCCTGCCTGAAATCATTGCGGATTTTCTAAAAGTCCATCCTGATGTGCGCTTTGAGATTTTGCATGGCACTTATGATGTGATCCAGCGTTTCATGGAAGAGAAAACTGCCGATATTGGCTTCATGCGTCTGCCCGCTATTGAGCAGGGTTTTGTGCGCTCCGAAACAGTTTTGGGGCATTCGGTTTGCGTCATGGCGAAAGATCACCGGCTGACAAAGTTGAAAGTGATAAGGCCTGAAGATTTGCGCGATGAGCCACTTGTTCTGCTTGGCTGGCGCCGCGCGCCGCGTCATGATCTGGAACTGGCTTTTTCAGCGCATGGGATCAAACCGCATGTGCGGTTGGAGGCGCATTCGGTGAGTTCCGCATGCGGCTTTTCGGCACAAGGCATAGGTGTTTCCATTGTTAACTCATTGCTTGTACAAGATTGTCTTGATTTGGATATCGAAGTGCGCAGTTTTCTCCCCGATATTCCGCATCATTTTGCGTTTATTTATCCGGAGCGTCCGAGCATTTCGGAAATTGGTGCCGAATTTGTGGAGTTTACCACTGCACGACTACAAAAAATTGCAGACCGCTTATCTCTTTAAAATATAAGCTCCGGCCACAATGACCGGAGCTTTTTTATGGCAAGGATGCAGCGTATTAACGAAGCGGATGATGGATGCAGATATTTTTGATCAGCTGATATGCGCCAAGAACTACCAAGCCTTTTTCACGGCCAAAGCCTCAAAATTTATAGCCACTGAGCGGAAACTCCACATCAAGTACGACACCAACAGAATTGACCCAGACCTGCGCGCAGATGCTGACGAAAGCCTAAAGCGCGGTTGATATTGGTAGTATCTACACCAGCCACCAAGCCAAAATCTGAATCATTGGCAATGCGAATGGCTTCTTCTTCTGATCAAACGGAATAACCGTCATAATAGAACCAAAATTTCTTCACGTGCAATGCGCGTCATATTGTTGGCACACACAATCAAAACAGGGCGCACGAATGCCCCATCACTAAGCTCATGCGCTTGTGGCAGGTCTGCATCCCGCAAAACTTCTCCGTCCTTGGCGGCCGCATCATAATAGCTGCCATTGCACTCGATGGCGGAAAACCACGCGCATATTAAGGGAGAGAGAATAATGCTGAATAAGCAGATACAGCGTGATGGTGGTGTCACTATCGTTCAATGGCTTCTCGGTGCCGGTGAGCAGCGTCATCAGCCCGTAAATTGAATATACTTCTTAATATAAAGTCTGAGCTGTGCTGTGTTTTCATTGAAAATGCAGCGCAGTTTGAACTTTGCCGATTATCACATGGCTGATAAACCAGAGAGATAATTGAACATCTGGAAAGATGGCGACAAGCACGGCATTACACCGCCTAATCATTATGGCGGAACTGAAAAATCTGGCACAACGCCTCGGCCTTGATAAAGAGTTCTTTAAAGATGAGGGCGGACATTACGGCCTTTCCAGCGTTAAGGCGCTTGGTGGTGCTTATGCGGTTGCGCGGGTTGTGCATACCTATGTGGAAGAAAAGCCTGGCCGCAAAATTGCGCCACCCGAACTCACCAGCGATGAATGTAAAAAAGTGGCAAGCGAATTGACAATTTGCTGTGCGATTGATGGCAATTATGGCCAAGCTTAGCTTGAAGAGTGATTCCCTCGAGCTGCTGACTGGCACAAAAGGCGCGGCAGACGAAGCACTTTATCAGTGCCTGCTTACCGGCCGACGCTTGTAAAATTTAGGAAAAATTTCGCTAAAATTCCGGACGGCAGCTTTTCCGTCCTGAAATGCGCGATAAAAATTAAAAATAAAATTTATCCAGTCGTTGTTGAACGCGATTGAAGCGTACTTTGATCCTTTGCAATGTAAAGAAAGGACAGTATTGCTTACCTATTGAAAGAATTGAATAAACCGACACTTTTATGTCAGTTTGGAATAAGGTTGGAATAAAATATTCAGCTTATACGAACGAAAATTTCGTTTTGTGCCTTTTCAAGCGGGAGACTGCAAGCAACTATCTTATTGATATTCCGTCTTAATTAGTTCAGAAAATTATAAAAATGTGAATTGAGAGTTACGTTTGCAGTAAATTCCACCAGATAAAATACGGGAGACTTTATCTTGTCCATCAGGAAGATTCTTGTCGCTAATCGTTCCGAGATTGCTATCCGTGTGTTTCGCGCGGCCAACGAACTGGGGCTTAAAACGGTAGCCATATGGGCTGAAGAAGATAAACTTTCCCTTCATCGCTTTAAAGCGGATGAGAGTTATCAGGTGGGACGCGGGCCGCATCTGGAGCGTGATCTGGGGCCGATTGAAAGCTATCTCTCTATTGATGAAATTATCCGTGTTGCCAAATTATCCGGCGCTGATGCCATTCATCCGGGCTATGGATTGCTTTCCGAAAGCCCTGAATTTGTTGATGCCTGCCGTGAAAATGGTTTGATTTTTATCGGCCCTAAAGCCGAAACCATGCGCCGTCTGGGCAATAAAGTGGCTGCGCGCAATCTGGCTATCGAAGTGGGCGTGCCGGTGGTGCCTGCCACTGATCCGCTGCCTGATGATATTGAAGAAGTGAAAAAACTGGCAGCTAAAATCGGCTATCCGGTGATGCTGAAAGCCTCTTGGGGTGGTGGTGGCCGCGGTATGCGTGCTATCCGCTCTGAAAAGGATTTGGAACGCGAAGTGGTGGAAGCCAAGCGCGAGGCCAAGGCGGCTTTCGGTAAAGACGAAGTTTATCTGGAAAAGCTGCTGGAGCGCGCGCGCCATGTGGAAGTGCAGATTTTGGGCGACCGCCACGGCAATGCTGTTCATTTATATGAGCGCGATTGTTCTATTCAGCGCCGCAACCAAAAGGTGGTTGAGCGCGCACCGGCGCCTTATTTAAGCGATGAAAAGCGGCAGGAAGTGGCGTCTTATGCGCTGAAAATTGCTAAAGCCACCGATTATATCGGCGCTGGCACTGTCGAATTTTTGATGGATGTCGACAGTAATGAATTTTATTTCATTGAGGTCAATCCGCGTATTCAGGTTGAGCATACCGTGACTGAAGAAGTCACAGGTATTGATATTGTCAAAGCGCAAATTCACATTTTGGAAGGCTTTGCCATTGGCACGCCGGAATCCGGTGTGCCTGCGCAAGAAGACATTCATTTGCATGGCCATGCGCTGCAATGTCGTATCACAACAGAAGATCCGGAACAGAATTTCATTCCCGACTATGGCCGTATTCAGGCCTATCGTTCGGCTTCCGGTTTCGGCATTCGTCTTGATGGCGGCACGGCTTATTCGGGCGCTTATATTACCCGTTATTATGACCCGCTGCTGGTAAAAGTGACAGCTTCCGGCTCTACGCCGATTGAAGCAATCCGCCGGATGGACAGAGCTTTACGAGAATTCCGTATTCGTGGTGTTGCAACCAATCTGACCTTTGTGGAAGCGATTATTAATCATCCAAGCTTTCAGGCTAATGATTATACCACGCGTTTCATTGATACGACGCCTGAGCTTTTCACCCATATGAAGCGTCAGGATCGCGCGACCAAGCTTTTGACCTATATTGCCGATGTGACGGTTAATGGTCACCCTGAAGCACGCGGTCGCGCCAAACCTGTTGCAACTGCCGCACCAAAAATTCCTTATACGCCTGACAAAAAGATCGTCGACGGCACCAGGCAATTGCTCGATCAATTGGGCGCGGAAAAATTTGCGCAATGGATGCGTGATCAAAAACGCGTGCTGGTAACCGACACCACTATGCGCGACGGGCATCAGTCATTGTTGGCCACACGTCTTCGTACCTACGATATTGCGCGTATCGCCGACACTTATGCACGGGCTTTGCCTAATCTTTTCTCGCTCGAATGCTGGGGCGGCGCGACATTTGATGTGTCGATGCGCTTCCTGACAGAAGACCCGTGGGAGCGTCTGGCGATGGTGCGTGAAAATGCACCCAATATTCTGCTGCAAATGTTACTGCGCGGCGCCAATGGCGTTGGTTATAAGAGCTATCCGGATAATGTCGTTAAATATTTCGTGCGTGAAGCAGCACGCGGCGGCGTTGATTTGTTCCGTGTGTTTGACAGCCTGAACTGGGTTGAAAATATGCGCGTTTCGATGGACGCGATCCGTGAAGAAGGCAAACTTTGCGAGGCAGCGATTTGCTATACCGGCGATATTTTAAACAGCGCCCGCCCGAAATATGATTTGCAATATTATGTTGATCTGGCGCGTGAGGTGGAAAAAGCCGGCGCCAATATCATTGCGATCAAGGATATGGCTGGCTTGTTGAAACCGGCTGCCGCCAAGCAATTGTTCAAAGCTTTGCGTGAAGCCACCGATCTGCCATTGCATTTCCACACTCATGACACATCAGGCATTGCAGCAGCCACCGTTTTGGCGGCAGTGGATGCGGGTGTTGATGCTGTGGATGCGGCGATGGATGCTCTTTCCGGCAATACATCGCAGCCGTGCTTGGGCTCGATCGTCGAAGCCTTGCATGGTGATGAGCGTGATACCGGCCTTGATGCCGATGCTATTCGCAAAATCTCCTTCTATTGGGAAGGCGTGCGCAATCAATATGCCGCCTTTGAAAGCGATCTCAAAGGCCCTGCATCGGAAGTTTACCTGCATGAAATGCCGGGCGGTCAGTTCACCAACTTGAAAGAACAGGCGCGCTCATTAGGGCTTGAAAGCCGCTGGCACGAAGTGGCACAGGCCTATGCGGATGTGAACCAGATGTTTGGCGATATTGTCAAAGTCACACCATCTTCCAAAGTGGTGGGTGATATGGCTTTGATGATGGTGAGCCAGGATCTGACCGTCAAGGATGTTGAAAATCCGGACAAGGATATTTCTTTCCCGGACTCCGTCGTGTCGATGATGCGTGGCGATTTGGGGCAGCCGCCTGCGGGGTGGCCGCAAGCTTTGCAGAAGAAAATTCTGAAAGGTGAAAAGCCTTTTACGGTGCGTCCGGGCTCATTATTGGCCCCTGCCGATCTGGAGGCCGAGCGCAAGAGTGTTGAGGCAACGGTTGGTCGTTCTGTTACTGATCAGGAATTTGCATCATCGCTGATGTATCCGAAAGTGTTTGCCGATTATTCGGCGGCGCAGGAAAATTATGGCCCGACCAGCGTTTTGCCGACACCTGTCTACTTCTACGGACTGGCTTCCGAGCAGGAAGTGTTTGTTGATCTGGAAAAGGGTAAAACCCTTGTTGTCGTCAATCAGGCGATCAGTGAAACAGACGAAAAAGGCATGGTCACTGTGTTCTTTGAACTCAATGGTCAGCCGCGCCGTGTTAAAGTGCCAAATCGTGCCAAGGGAGCTGCGGGCGGTGTGAAGCGCAAAGCGGAAGCCGGCAATGATAAACATGTCGGCGCACCGATGCCGGGTGTGGTTTCAACCGTCGTGGTGGCGAGCGGTCAGGCGGTTAAGGCGGGCGATGTGTTACTGTCGCTGGAAGCTATGAAAATGGAAACCGCAATTCATGCAGAGCGTGATGGCACATTGGCCGAAGTGCTGGTGCGCGCTGGTGAGCAGGTAGATGCAAAAGACCTGCTGATTACTTACGAATAAATTTTGCAAAATATTGGTAATAAAAAACCCCGACAGCAATGTCGGGGTTTTGCTTTTTTAATATTAGCGTAGCTCGCTTGATAATTCCCTGATGTCGCTGGGATTGAGCGACGTATTGTGTCCCGTATCATTACGCAAAAAGGCGAGATCATCACGCGGTTCAATATCATCAGGGCTTGCTTGCAGAAAATGTGCTGCAATGGCATTTAGTTTATGGGTCATTTGCGACGAAACCACATGTACAGCACCGCCGCTCAATGACCCGCCGCAACTGCCCCATGTGCCGACCGAATAGGGCGATCCCATCGTGTCTCCATGCTTGACGAAAACGTCATCCGATCTCACCTAAAGCGTTGGCCGCAACCCGCGCCATGGTGGATTCCAGCCCCTGACCATGACTTTGCAATCCTAGATTGATGGTCACGGTGCCGTCTGGTGCCATTTTCACATGAACTGCAATATAGCCGGTTTCAATCGGTATCCGGTAGCGGGTAAAATCCGGCGTTCCAGGCCCGATCACCGGCAGCGGTAAACGGGAATGTCGAATAGGGCATTGTCGCCGGAAATTAAAACCATTGTCGATCAGGCCATGGCGGAAACGCAGGAATGGACACGTGGCTGGTTTCAGAAAAATCCGGACGAACAGACAGGCTTGATGATAAAGGCCGGCACAATGCGGTTATCCGCGCCACGTGTGATAGTGAGGTTGGTAATCCGGCGGTTATTCCTGCCCATTTGTTTGAATAACTCGGGCAATTACAAGGTGATCGCGGCGTGCGTATGTTGATTGAAACAAGCGCTGTAAGAGTGATTGATGTCGTAATTTGCGCGGCGGATTTGAGTGATGTTGATACGGCCGAAGCCTTGGAAAAAGCTGGCGGCTATTTGGCAGATTAATTGTTTTTAACCACTTGAAGTGAGTTTTTTGCTAAAATTTATGCTATGGACAGAAACGCCAAGCAACATTGTTTATCTTTTTTTATGCTTGCTTTTTATTGCATATTAGAGCTTCTCGAGTGTTGCTGTTTAAAGTACAGTATTTAATGTCCTGTATATAAAATAATCTGAAAGCATAAAAATTATGGACCCGGTGAATATAGTAGCGCTTTTGCTACTGGCGGGGCTTGCAGCCTATATGCAAACTTTAACTGGCTTTGCGCTTGGTCTTATTATGATGGGCGGCATTGCGCTGGCCTCTATCATGCCGATCAATGAAGCGGCGATATTGGTGAGCTTTTTAACAATCATCAATGCGGTTCAGGTACTGGCAAAAGGTTGGCGTGATATTGCCAAGCGTGAATTTACCCTGATTATTATTCCGAGCCTTTTCTTTTTGCTTGTGGGCTATTGGTTGCTTGGGCTGTTGCTGGGCAGCTCCGTCAATTGGTTGAAATTGGTGCTGGGCATTTTTATTGTTATTTCCAGCATTCAATTGCTGATGAAGCCAACACCTCTGGAAAAGCGTTCGTCCGCGGGTTCGTTTGTGTTTTTTGGTTCACTTGCCGGACTGATGGGCGGCTTGTTTTCAACGGCAGGGCCACCATTAGTTTATCATTTATACCGACAGCCTTTAAGGCTTGCAGTTATTCGCGAGACGCTGGTTGCAATTTTCGGGCTGAATGCATTGTTGCGCCTTGGCACTGTGACGTTCACAGGGCAGATGCCGTCGGGCGGATTTTGGTGGAGTTTACTGGCTATACCGGCGGTGATCATGTGTACATATCTGGCACGCCGTTTTCCGCCGCCGCTTTCACCGGTCGCCTTACGCCGATTAGCATTTGTTTTATTGTTCTTGTCTGGCGCTTCACTGGTCATACCTGCATTTTTCACGCTTGTTGCAGTTAATTAAAAGGCTCCCCAATATTAATTAGGGAGCCTATTATTGTTTACAGCGTGTTCGGGCGTTTGCCTTCGAGCAGATCAAGCACGGTGCGTGCTGCTTCCATCACATTGGTGCCAGGGCCAAAAACGGCCGCAACACCATTTTCATAAAGATATTCATAGTCTTGGCGCGGTATAACACCGCCAACCACTACTATAACCTGACCCGCACCGCGCTCTTTCAAAGCTTTGATGAGCTGCGGAGCGAGCGTTTTATGGCCTGCTGCCAGTGATGACATACCAACCACGTGCACCTTTTGCTGCACGGCCATGTCGGCTGCTTCTTCCGGTGTCTGGAAGAGCGGGCCAGCGAGCACATCAAAGCCCATATCGCCAAAGGCAGAGGCGATGATTTTGGCGCCGCGATCATGGCCATCCTGACCAAGTTTTGCCACCATGATTTTGGGTTTCTGGCTTAAGGCTTGTGAGAATTCGCCTAAGCGTTCCACCAGCGTTTGATATTCAGGGTCGCCATCATAGGCGTCGCCATAAACATCACTGACCACTTCCGGAATGGCAGCATGATCACCATAAACCGCGCGCATTGCATCGGAAATTTCGCCAACTGTTGCGCGTTGACGTGCGGCTTCCACGGCAGCTTCCAGAATATTACCTTCGCGCGTGCGGGCAACTTCCGTCAAGGCTTTGAGTGCTGCTTCGACCTTAACTGCATCGCGATTGCGCTTCATTTTTTCGATGCGCTCAATCTGCGCCAGTCTTACAGCCGTATTGTCGATCTCGAGAATATCTAGCTGATCTTCGTTTTCCAGACGATATTTATTGACGCCGACAATCACTTCATCGCCACGGTCAACCGCAGCCTGACGCCGTGTTGCAGCTTCTTCAATTAGTCGTTTTGGCATGCCCGTGGCAACCGCTTTGGTCATGCCGCCGAGTGCTTCCACTTCTTCAATGAGCGCCCATGCTTTTTCAGCCAGATCATGGGTCAGGCTCTCGACATAATAAGAACCAGCCAGCGGATCCACCACATTGGTGACGCCGGTTTCATGCTGCAAAATAAGCTGCGTATTACGAGCAATACGTGCCGAAAATTCGGTTGGCAGCGCGATCGCCTCATCAAGCGCGTTGGTATGGAGCGATTGTGTGCCGCCAAGGGCTGCCGACATTGCTTCATAGGCGGTGCGGATGACGTTGTTATACGGGTCTTGTTCCTGTAACGACACGCCGGAGGTCTGGCAGTGGGTGCGCAACATCAAGGAGGAGGCCTTTTTCGGCTCAAATTCTTCCATGATACGCGTCCAGAGCAAACGCGCGGCGCGAAGCTTTGCCGCTTCCATGAAGAAGTTCATGCCGATGGCGAAGAAGAAGGACAGGCGTCCGGCAAAATCATCGACATTCAAGCCTTTTTTCAAGGCTGCGCGTACATATTCGCGCCCGTCTGCCAGTGTGAAAGCCAGCTCCTGCACCAATGTCGAACCCGCTTCCTGCATGTGGTAGCCGGAAATGGAAATCGAGTTAAAACGCGGCATTTCTTTAGCGGTATATTCGATAATATCCGCGATAATCCGCATGGATGGCTCGGGCGGATAAATATAGGTGTTACGCACCATGAATTCTTTCAGAATATCATTCTGAATGGTGCCGGAAAGCTCGGCGCGTGAGCAGCCTTGTTCTTCGCCCGCGACAATGAAATTGGCGAGGATCGGAATAACCGCGCCATTCATAGTCATGGAAACCGACATGTCTTTGAGCGGAATTCCGTCAAAAAGGATTTTCATATCCTCGACACTGTCAATGGCCACACCTGCTTTACCGACATCGCCGACAACGCGCGGATGGTCGCTGTCATAGCCGCGATGTGTTGCCAGATCGAAGGCAACCGACAAGCCTTTTTGTCCGGCAGCCAGATTGCGTTTATAAAAAGCATTGGATGCCTCAGCAGTGGAGAAACCGGCATATTGGCGGATTGTCCACGGACGGCCGGCATACATGGTGGCGCGGGGGCCGCGCACGAATGGTGCAAAACCTGGCAGCGTGTCCAGATGTTGCACACGCTCCAGATCATCGGCTGTGTAGAGTGGTTTCACCGGAATGCCTTCCGGTGTTTGCCATGTCAGTGTGTCGGGAGATCGTTTGATCTCCTTTTCCGCCAGCTTCTGCCAATCGTCGATATTTACTTTATCCGTCATTAAATGAACTCCAGAATAAGCTCATCAACAGCCAGACTTTGACCGGCAGATGCCAGTACACGTTTCACCACGCCGCTTTTTTCTGCGCGCAAGGTGTTTTCCATTTTCATTGCTTCAACAATTGCCAATGCTTGTCCTGCCTCCACGTGATCGCCCTCCGCGACTTGAATGGAGGTTATCACACCCGGCATCGGGCACAATAGCATCTTGGATGTATCCGGTGCTTGTTTAACCGGCATTAATTGTGCAAGTTCTGCCACACGAGGGCGGCGGACAAAACATTTTACATCAATGCCGCGATAACGAAGCCGCAAAGCATTGCCGTTCATGTCGATTTTGACACCCAGCGTTTCGCCATCAACATTAAAGGTGCCAAGACCGTTACCCGGTTTCCAGTCACTTGAAACATGGAGCACTGTATCGGCACCAATGAGGACGCGCAAACCTGCCTCATGATCTTCAATCATCACGCCGGTCGTCTGCTGGTCAAGGCTGACAACCCATTCTTTGGCCAAAGGTGCGATATGGTCAGTTAAAGTTCCGCTTATCTGTGCGGCGCGTTCTTGCACGATTTTATTGATGAAGGCTGCAACCGCTGCCAATTTTTGAGCGGTTTTCGTATCGGCTTCAACGCCGTGGAACCCTTCTGGAAACTCTTCAGCAATGAAAGCAGTGGTGATATTGCCATCACGGAAGCGCTGGTGCTGCATGACCGCAGACAGGAACGGCAGATTGTGGCCGATGCCTTCCAGCTCAAACTCGTCCAAAGCACTGCTCATCGCGTCAATGGCAGTGATGCGATTTGGTGCCCATGTGCAAAGTTTTGCGACCATCGGGTCGTAATACATGGAAATTTCGCCGCCTTCATAAACGCCGGTATCATTGCGCACAATGGTGCCGTCTGCACTTTCACCTTCGCTTGGCGGGCGGTAGCGGGTGAGGCGGCCAATCGATGGCAGGAAGTTGCGATAAGGATCTTCAGCGTAAAGGCGGCTTTCAATTGCCCAGCCATTAAGCTTTACATCAGTCTGCTTGATGGTCAGTTTTTCACCGGCTGCCACGCGGATCATCTGCTCAACAAGATCAATGCCGGTGATGAGTTCGGTTACCGGATGTTCGACCTGCAAACGGGTGTTCATTTCGAGGAAGTAGAAGTTGCGTGAACCATCGACGATGAATTCAACCGTACCGGCTGAATGATAGCCAACGGCGCTGGCCAGGGCCACAGCCTGCTCGCCCATGGCGCGCCGTGTTGCTTCATCCAAAAATGGTGATGGCGCTTCTTCAACTACTTTTTGGTTGCGGCGCTGAATGGAACATTCACGCTCGCCTAAGTAAATAATATTGCCGTGCTTGTCGCCAAGCACCTGAATTTCGATATGGCGTGGCTGAGTGACGAATTTTTCAATGAAAATACGGTCGTCACCGAATGAGTTTTTAGCCTCATTTTTTGCAGCCTGAAAGCCTTCACGAGCTTCCAGGTCGTTCTCGGCAATACGCATACCCTTGCCGCCACCGCCGGCAGAGGCTTTGATCATCACCGGATAGCCGATATTGGAAGCAATTTTAACCGCTTCATCAGCACTTTCGATCAGCCCCATATGACCGGGAACTGTGGAAACGCCCGCCTCAGAAGCCAGTTTTTTCGAGGTGATTTTATCACCCATTGCAAGAATTGCGCCTTCTGGCGGGCCAATGAAAGCAACGCCGAGCTTGTCGAGAGCTGCGGCAAATGTCGGATTTTCCGACAAGAAGCCATAGCCCGGATGAACAGCATCAGCACCGGTTTGACGGATGGCATCCAGAATTTTGTCGATGACAATATAGGACTGATTAGACGGTGCTGGCCCGATATGGACAGCTTCATCAGCCATTGAGACATGAAGTGCGTTACGGTCGGCGTCTGAATAAACAGCAACTGTGGCAATGCCCATTTTCTTCGCGGTTTTGATGACGCGACAGGCAATTTCACCTCGGTTAGCAATGAGAATTTTTTTAAACATATTAAATCCAGCTTCGGTTGAATGGTTTAAGCCCGAGGGAAAAAATCACAGCGGAATTGTATCGTGCTTGCGCCAGCGCTTTTCAGTGCGCTTGTTGCGCAGTGAAGCAAAGGCACGGGCGATACGGCGGCGCGATGAATGAGGCATGATAACCTCGTCGATAAAGCCGCGTTCTGCTGCCACAAACGGATTGGCAAAACGGGTTTCATATTCCGCTGTGCGTTCCGCGATTTTTTCCGGATCATTCAGTTCCGAGCGATAGAGAATTTCGGTTGCGCCTTTTGCACCCATCACAGCAATTTCTGCCGTTGGCCATGCATAGTTGATATCAGCGCCGATATGTTTGGAAGCCATCACGTCATAAGCACCGCCATAGGCTTTACGTGTAATGAGTGTGACCATCGGTACAGTGGCTTGTGAATAAGCAAAGAGCAATTTCGCGCCATGCTTGATGACGCCGCCATATTCCTGTGCGGTGCCCGGCAAAAAGCCCGGTACGTCGACAAGGGTGAGGATCGGGATGTTGAACGCATCGCAGAAGCGCACAAAACGTGCCGCTTTACGGGACGCATCAATATCAAGGCAACCAGCCAGCACCATCGGCTGGTTAGCAACAACACCGACGGTCTGGCCATCAATGCGGACAAAGCCGGTGAGAATGTTTTTGGCGAAAGCTTCTTGAATTTGAAAGAAAGCACCTTCATCGGCGATAGCGTAAATCAACTCGCACATATCATATGGCTTGTTGGATGCATCCGGAATGAGGGTGTCGAGGCGTTGCTCAAGGCGTGCCGGATCATCAAAGCTTGGACGCTTTGGTGTGCTTTCCAGATTGTTGAGCGGCAGGTAATCAAACAGGATGCGCACTTGTTCAAGCGCTTCAATGTCGTTTTCATAAGCGCCGTCCGCAACAGAAGATTTGCTGGTATGGGTGCGTGCGCCGCCCAGTTCTTCAGCAGTAACAATTTCGTTGGTGACGGTTTTAACCACATCAGGGCCGGTGACAAACATATAAGAACTGTCACGCACCATGAAGATAAAATCGGTCATGGCAGGGGAGTAAACCGCACCACCGGCGCATGGCCCCATGATGACGGAAATCTGCGGCACAACGCCGGAGGCTTCGACATTGCGTTTAAACACTTCGGCATAACCCGCCAGCGATGCAACGCCTTCCTGAATACGTGCGCCGCCGGAATCATTCAAGCCAATGACAGGCGCGCCGTTTTGCAGCGCCATATCCATAATTTTGCAAATTTTTTGCGCGTGTGTTTCAGACAAAGATCCGCCGAGAACGGTAAAGTCCTGACTAAACACATAGACCTGACGGCCATTGATGGTGCCCCAGCCGGTTACAACGCCGTCACCGGCGATTTTCTGGGAGGCCATGCCGAAATCCACCGCGCGGTGGGTGACATACATGTCGTATTCTTCAAACGACCCTTCATCCAGCAGCACTTCGATACGCTCACGGGCGGTCAGCTTACCTTTTGAATGTTGGGCATCAATTCGCTTCTGGCCGCCACCAAGCCTTGCTTCCGCACGGCGTGTTTCGAGTTGCTCTAAAATAGATCGCATTTCATCTCCCAATTGCAAAATATTGCACTTTTTTTAACACCTTAACGGAAGAGGGGGCTTCACAGAACCGGTAAACATGTGGCAATGTGTAAATTATAAAAATGCAAACTCAAAATTGCGAAATTGCAAATGGCTATTGGTAAACTCTATATCGGGCGTAAAATTCGTGAATTGCGCGATGCGCATAAATCCACGCAGAGTAAGTTTGCCGAGCGCATTGGCATTTCAACCAGCTATCTTAATCAGATTGAGAATAATCAGCGTCCGGTTTCCGCGTCTGTCCTGGTGGCTCTGGCTGAAAAATTCGAGATTAATATCTCCGAATTGTCTTCAGGCGAAGGTGACCGATTGCTTTCGGCTTTGTCCGAGGCGCTGAATGATCCGATTTTTGACAATCTCAATATGACCGCGCAGGAGCTTAAACTTGTCAGCCAAAGTGCGCCGAATATGGCGCATGCTTTGATCCGTGCGCATCAGGGATTTCGTCGTAATAGCGAGCAGTTAGCATCACTTAGCGATAGTTTGGGGCGCAGTGCCTCATTAGCAGAAACCACGCCTTTTGAAGAAGTGCGCGACTTTTTCCATTTCGTAGATAATTATATTCATGCACTCGATATTGAGGCAGAAAAACTATCGCAGGAATTGCAGCTCGAAAATAGCGATCGTCGATATACACAGCTTTGCCAGTTTTTAGAGCAAAAGCATCAAATTCAAGTGGTGAGCGACAAGGATAGCGGCGAGATTTTGCGGCAGTTTGATCCGCTGACTTCGACCTTACGCATGAACCCTTATGCGGCGCCTTCAACACGTGATTTTCAGTTAGGCTTGCAAATTGCGCAGGTTCACGCCAGTGAGCTGATCGAGAATATTGCAAAAAATGCAAATTTTCGCACGCAGGAAGCCTTTGAAATTTGCAAAATCGGCTTACAAAATTATTTCGCTGGTGCGCTATTGCTGCCCTATACGTTTTTTCATAGCACAGCCGCAGAACTGCGCCATGATCTGGAACTATTATCGGTGCGCTTCGGGGCAAGTCTTGAACAGGTTTGCCATCGTTTGAGCACATTGCAACGTCCGGGTTTAAAAGGCGTGCCGGTGTTTTTTGCCCGTGTGGATCGTGCCGGTAATATTACCAAGCGCCACAGTGCGGCGCGGTTGCAATTTGCTCGTTTTGGTTCGGCCTGTCCGCTGTGGAATGTGCATGAGGCCTTTGAAACCCATGATCGCATCATTCGCCAATTAGCGGAAACACCGGATGGTGCGCGTTATCTTTGCTTAGCAACACAGATTTCTAAAGGTACGGGTGGTTTCAGCCGGCCGCAGCAGCGTTATGCTTTGGCATTTGGCTGTGAAATTTCCTACGCGCATACATTTATTTATTCGGATGATCTGGATTTATCGGCGCGTGCAAGTTTTACGCCAATTGGCGTTTCCTGCCGTATTTGTGAGCGCACGCAATGTCCGCAGCGCGCTGTACCGCCATTAATGCAGAAAATTCAGGTCGATCATAATAGCAGAGCGACATTGCCATATTCGATTGCTAAATCTTGAAGAGTCCACTTAGTTGAGAAAACTAAGACGCCCTTCCTGTATTTTTTGTTCAATCCATTGACGCTCGGCATCCCATGCATGGCGCTTCCAGCCCTCCCATGTGAAACCGCAAATGCGGATATCCCATTCGCCAGCATCATGGGTTTGCAACATATGCCAAATGCCTAAAAAGCCGGTGCTTGGGAAAAGTCTCTTCATGTCTTTTTCCGCAATGCCGAGTTCGGCGCAAGCCTGCATATAAAATTGCGGTGACATGATATGGATGTCTTTATATTCGCCAATAATATCAATCGTTTGATGCGTCCAATCGGCACGACGTCCTTTCAGTCGTGAAAGAATATTCGGTTGCGGGTGATATTTTGCGATAATGCTTGGATGATAAGGCAGGAGGATTTCTTGTGCGGCTTTAAAAACCGGCGACTGAATAAAGTCAGGTTCCTGCAAACGTTTTTGCATATGTTTACTGGTAGCGGCAACCATGAGCAGGTCGGTTTTACTGCTGCTCTGACCAACGGGGTGTTGGGCATCATTAAAGCGAACAACATAATCTGCACTGTCTATGGCTTGTGAGAGATCCGAGCCAAGTGGACCATTGCCGACCAGAACCAAAGTTTTTTTCATTATCAGATACTGCTTTTCGTATAAGTAGGTAATTTCCATTCAACCAGCGCAATGTGACAACAAAACGAAACGCGAAATCACTTTTTTTGCATTAGTAATATGTAATGTAAAAATTCGTGAGCAGATACATCAAACTGACATGAACTCGTCATGAGCAGATTACATCTATGCGTTAATGGGAGCGGATAATATTTATCAGCACCTTTTAAAGGCTTGGTTCTCGTGAAAAAGCTCTCTGTCACACCGCTCGTGCATGACACTGCCGACATAAAAAACAGCACATTGGGTGCTTACACCGAAGTGGGGGCGCGCAGTCGCGTCTCCGAAACAGCACTGGGTGATTATTCATATCTTGGTATCGATTGCGAAATCTGGTGTGCCGATATTGGCAAATTTGCAAATATTGCCAGTCATGTTCGCATTAATGCGACAAACCATCCGACATGGCGTGCGACTTTGCACCATTTTACCTATCGTGCCAGCTATTACTGGCCGGATGAGCAGGATGAAGCCGAGTTTTTTGAATGGCGCAGAAACCATATGGTGACGATTGGTCATGACACATGGTTTGGTCATGGTTCTACCATTTTACCCGGAGTCAGTGTTGGTAATGGTGCCGTGATTGGTGCAGGAGCGGTCGTTAGTCGTGATGTGGCGCCTTATACGATTGTTGGCGGCGTACCTGCACGTCTCATCCGCGAGCGTTTTGATCTGGCCACAGGGCAGCGTCTTAATAAACTGGCTTGGTGGGATTGGGATCATCAGCAATTGCATAAAGCACTCGATGATTTTCGCAGCCTCGATATTGAGGCGTTTCTTGCAAAATATGAAAGTGCTGTGAACACAAAGACTGTGATGCAGCATTTAAACCATGATGCATAAAATAAGCTTTTATCATGCTTGCAACCGGTCGACTTTCTATCTGCCAACTATTAAACCCATGCATGCACGCGTTGGCAGAGTGACAATTTTTGCACCGCTTGCAAAGGAGGCCTGTAACATCAATGCAGAATGAGAATTCCCAAGGCTGTTTCATTGCGGTTGTAGGCCCCAGCGGAGCCGGTAAAGATACAATCATGGATGCTGCGCGTGAAGCGCTGAAAGATGATGATCGTTTTCATTTTGCTCGTCGTATTATAACGCGTCCGCAAATGGCAGGCACAGAAGATCATGACACGCTGAATGAAGATGAATTTGCTCAGGCCGTTGCAGAAGGTGCTTTTGCGCTTCACTGGCAGGCTCATGGTTTAAACTATGCTTTGCCGCGCTCAATAGACGAAGAAATCGCCAAAGGTGCGATAATGATCGCGAATGTCTCGCGCCGTGTACTTGATGAAATTCGTGCCAATTATCCATGTCGTTCGGTGGTTATGATTACGGCACGTTCCGATGTGTTGGCAAAGCGATTGGCTGCACGAGGCCGCGAAACAGCACAGGACATTGCAGCACGTCTTGCTCGAGAAGTCCGCTTCGATGATGATGCATCAGATGTCGTTACAATCGACAATTCCGGCGATGTCTCTTTTGCGATTGAGGCCTTTTTACAGCATTTGAGAAGGTTTAAAGCGTAAAATTTATTGTTCATCGTCATTTGATAACAACAAAAAGCCCCGATGATCGGGGCTTTTTGTTGTTAGCGGTTTATCACGATAAAATTAATGCTGAAGGTCATGAACTTGTCTCGCTAGTTTCATACGCCCTACACAAACTATAGCTAAAACATAAGTCATCCGAATGACTATGAGGCTTTTAAGTTGCGGGAACAGTGGCAGATAATTCGTGATGAAATCGCTGAGGATATTACCAAAGGTAGCATTCTTTCGGGTGAAAAATTGCCGACCGAACCGGAGCTCTGTCAGAAGTTCGGCGTAGGGCGACATTCTGTGCGCCGCGCTATCGATGCGCTTGCCGTTGAAGGCAAATTAAGGGTCGAGCATGGCCGCGGCATCTTTGTAGAAGATGCACCGCTGATTGATTATAATATTGGTCGTCGTGCGCGTTTCCGGCAAAACTTGCGCGCGCAAGGTGTGGTGCCGGGCGGTAGTGTCATCGGTTATGAATTGTGCCCTGCATCATCAGTTGTGGCCAAGGCTCTGCAATTGGCGGAAGGAACGCCGGTACATTGTCTCTTTAGTCAGGGCATGGCTGACGGTGTGCCGATTTGCCTTGGATATTCTTATCATGATGCAGCACGCTTTGCGGATCTGCCAGCTTTGCGGCAGAAAAACGTACCGATTACCGATGTCTATCGTCATTATGGAATTCAGGATTATTTTCGTCTGACCACATCAATCTATGCCCGCCGTGCAGAAAAAGATGAAGCGCAAATGCTGCGTCAGCATGCAGCGCAGCCGGTGCTGGTGGTGTGTAAAACGGACTCGGATTCTGCCCGCCGACCGATTGCTTATTCAGAAGGCATCTGGGCGTCAGATCGCGTAAAATTTACCTTCGAAGAACGAGAAGAAGGTCAGTAGGCCGGCTTCTTATCAAAGACTGAACTTTAAATGAGGAGACGCCGGAGGTTTAAAAAAACCAAAGGCTATTTCCAAGGGCTAATTAAGGAAAAAGCATGGCTGAACAATGCAGCTCCCTGTTTGCAGGGGGAACGATGACGCACGGCCGGATGCTGAGTGTTCTGGCGCGTATGCCGAAGGAACCTGTGAAAGCATTTGCCGAAAAACTTCTCAATCAGCACGCTGACATCAATGTGCTGAAAAACCGTACCGGCCTTGTAATGCTGCCGATGCGCGACACCGTCAAATCCACTGATTTTCATTTAGGCGAAGTGTTGGTGGCAGAAGCGCATATCCAAAATGATCAGGGCTTGCAGGGCTATGGCATGGTAATTGGCCGTGATTTGGAGCAGGCCATGGCTATGGCGGTGATTGATTTAAGCTTTGCGGCACAAAATGCCGTCGAGGAAATCAGCAATTTTGTCGTAGAGGGCGAAAAAAACATCAGTAAAATGGATGAAGATGTCTTGCGTCATGTGGAAGCAACACGTGTTCAGATGGAGACATTTTGATGACTATGCAGACAGTTATCACGCCTGATGCGGATGAAGCACGCGATAATGCTGTGTTTGACGTGTTGATGAATACGGCTGCGCGCCCGGGTAAAATTTTGTCGTTGCCACATGGGCAATCAACCACACAAACCATGCAGGAAATTGCATTGGCGCTGGTTGATAATGAAACCAGCTTTCATTGTGATGATGAGGCACTGCACAATTTTGTGTCGCTGACCGGCGCATTGAATGCCAAACCGGACGAAGCTGATTTTCTCTTTACCGTTAATGATGCGCAGGCAGCTTTGATGCAGGCAAAGACCTGTGATGCGCTTTATCCGGATGAAGCGGCAACCATTGTGATGCAGGCCAAACTGAGCGGTGGGCAGGCTTTGATCCTGACCGGTCCGGGTATTGAAACAACAGAAATTATTGCGCCGCAAATTGATCCGAAGCTTTGGGACATACGCAATAAGCGCATTCGCTATCCATCTGGTTTTGATTTGATTTTAGTTGATGGCGAGCAAGTGCTGAGCCTGCCGCGCTCTACAAAAATTGAGGTGCAATAATGGCTTATGTCGCAACACGTGGCGGTGAACACGCCATTCATCAGGCTGAATGTCTATATCGGTCGATGATGGGAACGATCAGTCATCAACGGGTTGATGAAGTAAAAAAGGCACTGCCTTTGTTGATTGACCGTGTGATGGGTGAGGCATCGCTTTATGAACCCGATCTGGCAGCACTGGCATTGAGCCAAACCGGTGGTGATCTGTATGAAGCCGTTTTGTTGTTGCGTGCATGGCGTACAACACAGCCGCGTCTGGCAATTGCTAAGCCGGTTTTGCAAGATGAAATTATAACGCATCGCCGTATCTCGGCAGCATTTAAAGACATTCCGGGCGGACAGATTTTAGGCCCGACACTTGATTATTCGCATCGCATTTTGGCAACAGAAGTGCTGGACGCCCATGATTTTGAGCCCGAACCTGTAACCCCTGCGAATAAGCCGGCTCCTGCCTGTCATCCTTCGCTTGCTGCATGGCAAAAGTCACAAGGTCTGGTTCAGGATTACCCGCATGCAGACGTGCCCCGGGAGGATATTCCCGACATTACCCGTGAGCCGCTGCTTTTTCCTTCGCCACGCGCACATACATTGCAAAGCTTGGCGCGTGCTGATACGGGCGGCCTGCTGGCACTTGGCTACTCAGCCATGCGTGGCTATGGCAATGCGCATCCAACCGTCAATGAGCTGCGCCTTGGTGAGGCGGATGTGGTGGTTACACACCCTTCAGGCACAGAATTTTCTGTTGGCCGTGTGAAGATTTCGCAGGCGGAAGTGGTCGATAAAAAAGCCAAAGGCTTGAGCCTTGGTTTCTCCGCCACATTAGGCTGGAACGAGGTCAAGGTTATTTCCGCTGCCACGCTGGATTTGAATGCGGAAGGGGCTGCAAAAGGCTCGCCGGTTGAGGAAGAATTCTTCCTTTACCACACTGAACCGGTGGAAGCGTCAGGCTTCTGTATTCACTTTAAATTGCCGCATTATGTGACCTTCCAATCGTCGCTGGATGCAATCCGCGATGCTCAAAAGAACGCATCTGGTCAACAAGACAATGCAAAATCTGATGCGCGTGAAGAGGAGCCGGCCCTATGAATGCTCTTACCCAATTGACCAAGCCGTGGAGCGCTATGAGCTACGGTTTTCTGGATGCTTCGGCCAAGCGCGAAATACGCCGCAAAATGCTGAAAGCCATTGCGGTTCCAGGCTGTCAGATGCCTTATGCCAGCCGTGAAGTGCCAATGGCGCGTGGTTGGGGAACCGGCGGTTTGCAGGTAACTTTAACGCTTGTAAACCCGAAATCCGTGGTCAAAGTCATTGATCAGGGCGCAGATGACAGCGTGAATGCGGCTTCGATCCGCAAATTTGTCAGCCGTGTTTCGGGTGCGGGTGAAACATGGGATACGCGTGAAGCAACCATCATTCAATCGCGACACCGTATACCTGAAGAAGTGATGGGAGAAGACCAGATTTTGGTGCTGCAAGTGCCAAATCCGGAGCCTTTGCGCCCTGTCGAGCCGAATATGTCGATTGCGCGTGAGATGCATGCGGATGCAGATTATGGCCGTCTTTGGTTGGTGCTTTATGAACAATTGGTGCGCTCAGGCCGCATCATGCAAGGGGCTTCTTATCCCGCACTTGTCAATGGTCGTCATGTGATGACACCATCGCCGATCCCGCGCTGGGATGTGCCGAAGCTTAATATGGCGAAACATCTGACCTTTTTGTCGGCAGGGCGTGAAAAACGCATTTATGCGGTGCCGCCATACACCAAAGTAGAGCCGCTGGTGTTTTCCGATGTGCCTTATCAGGTGGAAGATCACGCCAAACTGACCTGCCATCGCTCCGGTGTTGAAGGCTTCTTCATGAATGAAATTCCGCAAGACAACGGCGGTTCGCTGTTTGAAGTTTCCGACAGTAATTTCGGCATCAAGGCCATTCAGCAAAGCGAAGGCGAAGCCGTTGAAATCGGCAATACATGGTATGAAAATGGTGAGATGAAATGAAGCTTCAGGATTATGACAGTGCGGCATCAGGCGCGATGCAGCTTCTTGCACCGCAATTAATGACCACTAAGCCAATTTTGCAAATGAACAATATCACGCGCCATTATGGTGATGTCACCGCGCTTGATGATGTCTCGGTGGAAGTTTTTCCGGGCGAAGTTTTAGGCATTGTCGGTGAATCGGGCTCGGGTAAATCAACGCTTTTGCGTTTGATGAATTTGGAAGACACACCGGACAGCGGCGATTATCAGCTGGCAATTGAAGGGGCAAGCGACAATCTATTTGCACTTTCCAGCTATGAGCGCCGGATGTTGCGTGCGCAGCGTATCGGTATTGTATATCAAAATCCTCATCTCGGGCTTTTGATGCATAATTCGTCTTCCGGTAATGTGGCCGAGCGCTTGCTGATCGCTGGTGAACGCCGTTTTGCGACACTGCGTGAGAAAGCCAAAACCGCATTGGAAGCTTCGGAATTTCCGATCGTGCGTATGGATGCACCGCCGATTGAATTGTCGGGCGGTATGCAGCAGCGTGTGCAGCTTGCCAAGGCCATCGCGCTGGAGCCAACTTTGCTACTGTTAGATGAGCCGACGACCGGCCTTGATGTTTCAGTACAGGCTTTGGTGCTTGATACGCTCAAACGTCTGCAACGGGAGCGTAATATCACGATGGTGATTGTCAGCCATGATCTGGGTGTCATCCGCACTATGGCCGACCGTGTGGTGGTCATGCGCCGTGGCCGTGTGGTTGAGCAGGGTTTGGCCGATCAGATTTTCCAAGATCCGCAGCATTCTTATACGCAAGCGCTTGTGCATGCGAAACTGTGAGGAAACAGACATGCCCAATAAGCCAGTTTTAGAAATTGAAAATTTCTGTAAGCATTTTGATATGCACCATTTGGGACAGCGCCTTGGTGCCTTTCAAAATATCAGTTTTAAATTACATGCGGGGCAATTTTTGCTGCTGCGGGGGCATAATGGTGCTGGTAAATCCACTTTGCTACGCACGATTTACCGCAGCTATCGCCCGACCGGTGGCCATGCCTGGCTGAACATGGAAGACGGGCGCATTGATATGGCGCGTGCGGCTGATGTTGATATTTTGCAGCTGCGTCGCAAAGAAATCGGCTTTGTTACTCAGTTTTTGCTGGCGCGTCCGCGTGTGCCTGCCGAGGAAATTGTCGCCGAACCATTGCGTCTGGCCGGCTTTTCATCGGCAGAGTCTTTGGATGAAGCCAGAAAGCTGTTGGCTGAATTTGGTGTAAAACCTGAACTATGGGCGGCCTATCCTTCTACATTTTCCGGTGGTGAACAGCAAAAGGTCAATCTGGCACGCGCCCTTATCATGCCGCAGCGTTTGTTGATGCTGGATGAGCCGACCGCTTCGCTGGATGCAGGTGCGCGCAGTGCATTGGTGCGACGCCTAGCGGATTTGAAAACGAAAGGTGTCGCTATGATCGGGGTTTTCCATCACCCTGATGATGTTGCTGAATTGATTGATGGTGAAATTGACCTGTCGCAAAAGGAAATGGCCAATGTGGCTTAGTAATCTGCAAATTGTTCTTCCTGATCAAGTCCTTACAAATGGTGCCGTGAAAGTGGAAAACGGCGTCATCAGTGAAATCAGTGATAGTGTGAATGAAAGTGCCTGCCTTGACGGGCAGGGCAATATTTTGATGCCGGGCTTTATCGATATGCACGGCGATATGATTGAGCGTGAAGTGGAGCCGCGCCCGAATGTGCGCATGCCGATAGAGCTGGGCTTACGTGATCTCGATCGCAAGCTGGCCACATCAGGTATTACTACAGCTTATGCAGCTTTGTCTTTCAGCCCGAGTTCTACTTACGGCCATTTGCGTAGTTATGAACACACAAGTACGGTGATCCGCGCTTTGAAAGCTATGAAAAATGATCTGTTGGTGGATCATAAAGTGCATACACGTATGGAAATTACCTTTCCGGCGGCTCTGGCGGTTATTGAAGCTTTGGTGAAAGAAAATAATGTGGATCTGGTCTCATTGATGGATCATACACCAGGCCAAGGGCAATATCGCGATATTGAGCGCATGATTAAAGGTATGCAGCAGGATAAAGGCATTTCTTATGAAGAAGCGGCCGAAACAATTGCCCATCGCATCAAAGACCGTACACTGCCTGCCAGCGAAATGACCGCCACATTGGATGCCATTTCGAAGCTTTGTAAAGAGCATCAGGTGGCGCTTGCCAGCCATGATGATGATACGGTGGAAAAAGTTGAGCTTATGTACGCCCTTGGTGCCGATATCAGCGAATTTCCGGTAACATTGGCAGCTGCCCGCAAAGCGCGTGAAAAAGGCTTGGCCAATGCGATGGGCGCGCCTAATGCCTTACGCGGGGAAAGCTATTCGGGCAATTTATCTGCGCGCGAAGCGCATCGTGAAGGTCTTTTGGATATTTTGGCAGCCGATTATCACCCGTCCGCTATGGCGCCTGCGGTTTTGGAACTTGCAAAAGCTGATAAAAACGGGCTTGCAGGGGCTGCAAAACTAAGCTCAACCAATGCTGCAAAGGCAATGGGGCTTCATGATCGCGGCACTATTGACGCCGGTAAACTGGCCGATTTTGTCATTGTTAACACGCAAGGTCTGGGGCGTCCGGTCATGACAATTCGTCAGGGTCGGGTGATCTATTCCGACGGCAGTTTGCGTCATTGATGGTGCAAAAAGAAATGTCATTGAAAATTCATCCGAATGACTCTCTCTTGTCGTAAGCGTCTGCGATAGTATTCTCATGGAAACACAGACACTCTCACTCAATCAGCTTTCCCGTATTTATGGCCAGACCCGTGCCGTTGATCAGGTTAGCCTTGATATCCCGCAGGGCCAGTTTGTTAGTATAATTGGCCCCTCGGGAGCGGGAAAATCAACCCTTTTGCGGTTGATTAACCGTCTGGCAGAACCAAGCCACGGCGAAATTCGCCTTGGGAATACCAATATCACTCAATTGCGCAATAGCGATCTGCGCTATTGGCGACGTGATTGTGCAATGATTTTCCAGCAGTTTAATCTGGTGGAGCGCTTGGATGTCTTGACCAATGTTTTGGTCGGTCGCCTTGCGGATCACGGCTTTTTATCGTCGATGACGATGCGTTTTTCTGATGAAGAACGCGCCGAGGCGATCAGGGCGCTGGATCGTTTGGGGCTGGTGCCGCGAGCCCTTCAACTGGCCGGAACCCTGTCTGGTGGCCAGCAGCAGCGTGTGGCGATTGCCCGCGCGCTTGTGCAAAGAGCAAAAATTTTGCTGGCAGACGAGCCAATCGCCAGTCTTGATCCGGGCAATGCGACCCGCGTGATGGATGCGCTGCGCCGCATCAACCGTGAAGATGGTATGACTGTTCTGGTTAATTTGCATACATTGGATACGGCACGCCATTATTCTGACCGTATCATAGCAATGCGTATGGGGCAGGTCATTTTTGACGGAAAGCCGCAAGATCTGACCTCAGATGTTGTCCGTGATCTCTATGGCGAGAGCGGGCTGAATGAAATCAATGAAGCTGTTACTTCAACTGCCGCACACGCCAGTGTCCCGGCCTGATTTTTAGGAAATTCAACAATGCGTATTCTTTTGACCGCTGCACTGCTTGCAGCGACCAGCCTTCCTGTGTCTGCACAAAACTGGAAAGATGATTACCGCATCGTGCGGATTGGCATCACATCGTCTGAAAATGAAGCCGATCGCATGAAGCGTTATGAGCCGTGGAAAGCTTATATGGAGAAAACACTCGGCGTTGAGGTCGAGCTTTTCACCGCTGGCAGCTATGATGGTATCATTCAGGCTTTGGCCGCAGATCAGATTGAAGTCGCTTCTGTTGGTTCGTCTGCTTATGCAGCCGCTTACACCGAAACCAATGGCGGTGTGGTGCCGTTGCTGGCATCTCAGGAAATGAGCGGTGCAACCGGTTATTATTCGGTCATCATAACGCGCTGCGACGGCCCTTATAAAAAGATTGAAGACCTGAAAGGCAAGGCCGTTGCTTTTGCAGATCCGGACAGCACATCCGGTTACGCCGTGCCATTTTACAACTTGGTACAGCAGGGTTTTAATCCGAATGAATATTTCGGCAGTGTGACCTTCTCCGGTAGCCATGAAGCTGGCGTACAAGGTGTTGTCGCGGGTTCTTTTGACGCCGCCGCCACTTATATCTCCGATATTGACGGCAAAGATGGTGTGCCTGTTCGCATGGTTAACAAAGGCATGATCAAAGACGGTGAGGTTTGCAAAATCTGGACGTCACCTGAAATCACCAATGGCCCGATTACTGTTCGTGCCAATCTGCCACAGGATTTGGTTGCAGCCATTAAAGATGCTTACATGAAAGCACCGGAAGCTGATCCGGTTGCATTCCAGTCTATTTCTGGCGGCGATACGTCGAACAAAAAGGCTATGTCGAAGTCAATCACGAGCGCTATCAATGGATCATTGAAATGCGTGATTGGTTGAAGAAACAGCGCCGCAGCTAATATCAAAATCACTTAGGCCCGTCTTTGTTGTCTGCAAAACAGCAAGGGCGGGCTCAGTCTAATCACAGGAGTGGGCAGATATGAGCGCATATGCAGGTACTATCGGAGTTGCAGGCTTGGGTGCACCAGCCAATAATGCACCGACCCAAGCAGAACATATTGCAGAATTTACCCGCAAATATACGCAGCATCGCCGCCGCAGCCGGATGATTTTCTGGGGCTCGACATTGTTTTTCGGGCTTTTGATTATTCTGACTGCCAATTATGCCAATTTCTTTCATGTCACACAGGTGACCCAGACAGACGGCACCAGAGCCGAACGCTGGATTTTGCTGGCAGGCCTGCCGCGCCTTGGCGATTATATCTGGAAAACCATTCCTGAATTAAGTTTATCAACACTCTGGGCTGATTTGCAGCATTGGTTCTGGCGCGGGCATATTTGGGCAAAACTATTGCTCGAAACCGTGATGATCGCTTTTATGGCAACGATTTTGGGCGTTGCAGGTGGTTTTTTATTATCCTTCACTGCATCGCGAAATCTTGCTCCTAGCCGCTGGATTATGTGGCTGACACGCCGTTATCTTGAAATTGCGCGCACAGTGCCGGAACTGGTTTTTGCGTTGATTTTTGTTTTCTGTTTTGGTGTCGGGCCTTTGGCCGGTGTGTTGGCCATTGCGCTGCACAGCACAGGCTCATTGGGCAAGTTATACGCCGAAGCCAATGAAAACATTGATATGCGTCCGGTTGAAGGTATCAAGGCTTCCGGTGGCAGCTGGTTTGACCAGATGCGCTATGGTGTTGTGCCGCAGGTGCTGCCAAACACGCTGAGCTACACATTGCTGCGCTTTGAGATCAATGTTCGCTCTTCTTCAGTGATCGGTTTTGTCGGCGCCGGCGGTTTGGGTCAAGAACTGCGTACAGCCGTAAGCCTGCAGGAATATACCGATCTTTCAGCACTATTTATCATCATTTTCCTGACAGTATTCGTCATCGATTGGGCATCTGAAAAGCTCCGCCATCATATTATCGGACTGGAGAAACACGCATGACCATGTTGACGCCAAATCTTTCAGATAATGAACTGAAGGAGAAAATGCCGGAGCTGTTCGTCAAACCGTTTTCCGTCCGTTTAAAACGAGCAGTGATTTTTGGTGTTGTTTCGGCGCTTTTTGCCTGGTGCTTGTGGGAGTTCAACATCACGCCGCAACGCATTTGGAGCGGGCTTGGCAAATTAGGCAGCGTGTTATCTTTCATGCTGCCGCCTTATACCGGCTTTGATGCCCGCGAAATTGCCGAGATCAGCAAAGGCTTGCAGGAAACCTTGGCAATTGCTGTGTTAGGCACGACGCTAGGCGCGATTTTTGCACTCCCGCTTTCGTTTCTGGGTGCCAAAAATCTAAATCGTTTTATCTTGTTTCGCTTTGGTGTCAGACGCGGTTTTGACATTATCCGCGCCTTTGAAACGCTTATTCTGGCATTGATTTTCATCCGTGCTTTTGGCCTGGGGCCTTTAGCGGGTGTGCTGGCAATTGCAGTGGGTGAAATTGGTGTGCTGGCCAAACTTTATGCCGAAGCAATTGAAAATATTTCTAAAAAGCCGGTGGAAGGTGTGGTGGCTTCCGGCGGTTCCCGCCAGCAGGCGGTGCGCTTTGGCGTGATGCCGCAGGTGATGCCGGTATTGCTGTCGATCACGCTTTACAATTTTGAATCGAATGTCCGCTCAGGTACAATTTTAGGTATTGTCGGTGCTGGTGGTATCGGCTTTATCCTGTCGGATCGTATTTCTGCTTATCGCTGGGATGAGGTGTGGTCGATCATTATTCTCATCATCGTGATGGTCTATATTATCGACGCAATTTCGAATTTCCTGCGTATGCGCCTGATTGGTGCGCCTGCAAAATCATAAAGAAAACGTGACATTTGAATACATATGCCGCCGATATTATTATCGGCGGCATATGTGCTTTTACGCATAAATAAGGGCAATATTCAGCTCTTTCACTGTGCGCTTTGATTCTGCGAAATTTTGGTTCTTTGCAATTTTTTTTACCCTTAATCGTGCTTTTTTAAGAAAATCATTTACGGCATGAGGCAAAATTAGGCGGGTTTGCCCCAATTTTTTGCTCCGCATAAGCTAGGTTGAATAGACGTTGCACTGAATTGGCATGAGCTTGCCAAGGCAGCATTTCCCCGGCTGTTCCTACGCTTTGAGGAATTATAAAATTATTCTGTTGGCTTGTAAAAACGGTTGACAGTCGTAATCGACGATGACAGGTTATTTAAAAAATGAATAAACAGTGTTGCATTATCCATAAAACAACTAATACCATACAGCGGGAAGCAGTGTTGGGGATTGGTTCGCAAATGGGAACGACAGCACTGTCAGGGGAATGAAATGAACAAATCTGCTTTGGAGACCGTAAGCCTGTGGCTTGCGGGCGATGTTGAAGATACTCCGCCATTTGATGCTTTAAGGGCGCGTCAGGATGTGTTTACTATGACACGTCAGGCGCAGGCTGCTGTGTTGGCGCCTGCTGATGGTGGTTCATGGCCGCATGATTTTCGTGCAGCTCTTGCAACACGTATCGCAACTGCAAACAACAATCCTTATCTGGCCAATATTTACGGCAAAGCTGCTGCCGGATCACCTTATGCCGCACTTGCGGCTGTGGATTATGTGCCGTCCGATCTGGTTCAGCAAAAGGTTGTCACTTTTATGGATAAAGTGGCCAATAACGCCAAAGCCATTGCAGCCGAAGATATTTCGGCGTTGCAGCAGGCTGGTGTGGCCGATGCCGATATTGTTCGTTTGTGTGAATTGAATGCTTTCCTTGCCTATCAGATCCGAGTGGCTGCAGGTCTTGCATCATTGATCGAAGGGGAGCAGGCGTAATGAGCGAAGTTATTCATAAATTCACCAAGACCGTGCCAGAATGGCGCCCGCGCGTAAAGCCGGTTGTGCTTGCTGAGGCATCGCCCGAACAGCTGGATGCGTTGAAAGTAACGCCGTCTAACACCAAAGTGTCAGATTATGTGCTGGTTTTGGCGCATGATCCGGAAAGCCTCAATGTTCGCTCGCCGCTTTTCAATGCAGTGATGTATGGCAAAGGCGGGTTGGGTCGTGCAGAACGTGAATTGGGCGCACTTGGTGCTTCAGTTGTCAATCAGTGCATTTATTGTGCTGCCGTTCATGCACAGCGCCATGCGCAGCTGAGCCGCGATGAAAGCGTGACCGATAAGCTTTTCCTTGAAGGCGAAAAAGCACAGCTCGATCCGAAAAATCAGGCGATTTTTGACTTTGCGCTGAAGCTTTCGCAGTTTCCGCCAAAGACAGATGGCGCAGACGCGAAGCGCTTGGCAGAAGTTGGCCTGAACAAAGAAGAAGCCGTTGATCTGGTGCTTTCCACAGCCATGTTTGGCTGGGCAAACCGCTTGATGCATGTGCTGGGCGATCCGGTCAAATAAACATCTGACTTTGTTTTATCCGAGCATTTTCGCTGCCCCTAAACCGGCAGACAGGGAGAGATTATGCGCAATTTAAAGGCTTTGGAAGCCTATCTGGAAGTGGCAACTCTGGGCAGCGTAACGGCTGCTGCCAAAAGATTGCAACTTTCGCAGCCTTCCGTCAGCCGTATTATTCAGGATCTGGAGCGTGACCTCGGGCAAAAGCTGTTTGTCCGGGTGGGGCAGCGTCTGGCTCTGACCCAGCAGGGTATGTTGCTGCGCGATGATGTCGAGCGCGCTTTGGCAGGGGTTGCCGAAGTGTGGGAGCGGGCGCAGGAGGTTGCCAATTTAAAGTCGCGTCCGGTGCGCATTTCTTGCATATCGGCTTTGGCTTTTGGTTTGGTACCTCATGCCTGGGCGTCCCTGAATCAAAAAACAGGCATGGATGGTGCAAAACGCATTACTATTCAAACCGATACACCTGAACGGGTGCGAAGTTCTGTTTTATCTCATGATGCTGATATTGGCGCTACATCTTTGCCATTACAACATCGTGACCAGACCACCCATTGGTTTGGTTGCGCGCCTTGTCTTTTGGCGGTGCGCTCGGATGATCCGTTGGCGAAAGAAACAGGCGGCATACCGCTATCGGTGATTAAAAGCCGTACCTTGGTGGAAATGTCGAATGTGCGCGGGCTTCCGGCTCGTATCCGCCAGACTTTGAAAAGTAACAAGATTGAAACGGGCGGGTTGATCCGCACTAATTCAACCATGAACGCATTGGCGCTGATCCGCGCCGGTGCCGGCGGCCCTTCAGGAACCGTGGGCATTGTTGAGCCGGTAACTTCAGCCGGAACGCCTTTGGACGGTATTACTTTGCTGCCGCTGGAACTTGATATTCCATATTGCTTTGGTGTCATCAGCCATAATGGCGTGCAGCTTGGCGAAACAGCATTGGAACTGGTTTCCGCTCTTGAAGATGCCGCCCATAAACTCGTACCGGGTTTTAAAATCCATTCGCCCGAAGAACATCAATCATTGATTGCCCAGCTTGCATTGCTGGAGGACTGATTATGAAAAATTTTCCATCATCTCTTGAAGATTTGAACCAGCTGGTTGCCCGCGATCTGGAATATCTGACTATTCCTGCCAATGAGTGGGTGCCGGTCAAACAGGCACAGGGCCAGACACTGCTGGATGTGGCGGTGATCGGCGGCGGCATGGCAGGTTTGTCTGCGGCGGCATCGCTCAAGCATCTGGGTATCCGTACGGTTATTTTTGATGCGCGTCCAAAAGGTTTTGAAGGCCCGTGGGCAACAACAGCGCGCATGGAAACTCTGCGTTCGCCTAAAAGCCTGACAGGTCCGGCCCTTGGTATTCCGTCTTTGACCTTCCGCGCATGGTTTACCGCACAGTTTGGCGAGGAAAAATGGGAAGAGCTGGATAAAATTCCGCGCCTGCAATGGATGGATTATCTGCGCTGGTTCCGTGATGTGCTTAATGTGGAAGTACGCAATGGCCATCGTATCACGCTGATTAAACCGCAAGCAGATTACACTGTTTTGGAAATGGAAACAGCGGAAGGCAGCCGCACCATACGCGCGCGCCATGTGGTGCTTGCCACCGGACGTGATGGTTTGGGCGGCCCTTATGTGCCGGAAATCATCAGCAGTTTGCCGCGCCATTTCTGGGCACATTCTTCGGATGAGTATGATTATAACAGCCTGAAGGGCAAGAATATTGCCGTGATCGGTGCTGGTGCATCGGCGATGGATAGTGCCGGTACAGCACTGGAAGCAGGCGCTGCACGCGTTGATCTGCTCATTCGCCGTAAGGATATTCCGCGTATCAACCGTGGCAAAGGCATGGGCAATCCGGGCGCTGTCTATGGTATGCAAAATCTTGATGGCCGCACAAAACTTGCCATTTACAGCTATGTCGGTGCCGAACAAGTGCCGCCTCCGCGCGCCAGTGTGCTGCGTGTCAGCCGTCATAAAAACGCTTTTTTCCAACTCGGCGCGTCGCTTGAGAAAATTACCGTCGAAGGGGACAAGATTGAAATTACCACGCCGCAAGGTCGTCGTCAGTTTGATTTTGTTATCGCCTCAACCGGTTTTCAGATTGATTGGCGCCAAAAAGCCTTTCTGGCGGAAATCGCCTGCAAAGCCCGCACATGGGAAGAGCGCTTGGCACCACTGAGCGGCAATGAAGACCGCTCTTTGACGGAAGCGCCGGACCTGGGCCCTGCATTTGAATTTCTGCCAAAAGCGGGTGTGGAAGCGGAAGGTTTGTCCCGCATTCATTGCTTCTGTTATCCGGCGATGATGTCGCATGGCGGTGTGTCGGGTGATATTCCGTCAATCAGCGAAGGCGCGCAGCGCTTATCGCAAGGCATTGCTGCCACGCTTTATCAAGAAGATATCGAGCAGCATTTTGCTAATGCCAAGAGCTATGATGAGCCGGAAGTCTTCGGTGATGAATGGACGGCAGCTGATAATTACAACCAGAGCGATCTTGAGGAACTGGCATGAATTTTACTGTCTGGCTCATCAAACGATTAGCTCAGGCCGCTGTTGTGCTGCTGATTATGTCGGTGATCGTATTCTTAGGGCTGCATATGATCGGTAATCCGGCAGATATTCTGCTGTCGCCGGATGCAACCCAAGCCGACCGTGCAGAGCTGATTGAACGTCTCGGTCTCGACCTGCCGGTCTGGCAGCAATATTGGCTGTTTTTGAAAAGCGCTTTGCAGGGCGATCTGGGCAATAGCTTTGTCTATAATACACCTGCGGTGACACTGATTTTGCAACGTCTGCCAGCTACGCTGGAACTGGCGGTGCTGGCGATGATTTTTGCTGTCTTCATCGGTATTCCGCTTGGTCTTTTTGCCGGATTAAAGCCTGATAATCCCTTTGCCAAGCTGATCACAACCGGCAGCATTCTGGGCTTTTCGCTGCCGACTTTCTGGGTTGGTTTGCTGTTAATTATGACATTCAGTGTCTCGCTCGGGCTGCTACCTGCCAGTGGGCGCGGCACAACTGTGCGGCTTTTCGGGGTGGAATGGTCATTCCTTACCCTTGATGGTCTTCGCCATATGCTGTTGCCCGCGATCAATCTGGCAATGTTTAAAGTGTCACTGGTCATCCGCCTCACCAATGCCGGTGTTCGCGAGGTGAAATCGCTTGATTATGTGCGTTTTGCCCGTGCCAAAGGTTTGTCGCCTTTGCGTGTCGTGCGCCGTCATATCTTGCGCAATGTGATGATCCCGCTGGTGACCGTCCTTGGTATTGAGTTTGGTTCAACCGTTGCCTTTGCCGTGGTGACGGAGAATATTTTCTCGTGGCCGGGTGCCGGTAAACTCATTCTTGATAGTATCAATGCGCTCGATCGCCCTGTGGTTGTTGCCTATCTGATGGTAGTGGTGACACTGTTTGTGACGATTAATCTTGTCGTTGATATTCTTTATCGCGTCCTTGATCCGCGCGTCAGAACGGAGGCTGCGGCATGACCCTGGCTCTCACAAAACCCCCACGCTCGCCGGTTGCGGAAAATATCCGGATGTTCCTGCGCTCGCCTTTGGCTGTCTTTGGCCTTGTGCTTTGTGTGTTGATTGCATTTGCTGCAATTTTTGCACCTTTCATCGCGCCGCAAGACCCTTATGACATGATGGCCATTGACGTGATGGATGCGCGTCTTGCCCCCGGCGAAACCAATATGAACGATGGTTACACCTATCTGCTTGGCACTGACGGGCAGGGACGTGATCTGTTTTCGGCCATCCTTTATGGTTTGCGCACCAGTCTGGTGGTGGGCATTGGTTCGGCAACCATTGCCGGTGTGATCGGCATTGTGCTGGGTCTGGTAGCGGCCTATGTCGGCGGTAAAACCGACGCTTTGCTGATGCGATTTGTAGATCTCGTGATGTCGCTGCCATCTATTCTTGTGGCGCTTTTGATGCTGGCCGCTTTTGGTCGCGGTGTCGGTAATGTGGTGATCACATTGGTGCTGCTGGAATGGGCTTATTACGCTCGTACAGCGCGTGGTCAGGCCATGGTTGAAAGCCAGCGTGACTATGTGGAATCTGCCCGTGGTCTTGGTCTTTCACCGCTTCGCATTTTGCTGGGTCACATTTTGCCGAACTGCATGCCGCCATTACTGGTCATAGGTACATTGCAAATCGCGCGCGCCATCACGCTGGAAGCAACACTAAGCTTTCTGGGGCTTGGTGTGCCGGTGACAGAGCCGTCACTTGGTTTGCTCGTTTCCAATGGTTTTCAATATATGTTGTCGGGTGATTACTGGATCAGTTTTTTCCCTGGTCTGGCATTGCTGATTTCTATTGTGGCGATCAATCTCGTGGCCGACCGCCTGCGTGATGTGTTTAATCCGAGGGCTTTATCATGAGTGATTTATTGCTGGATGTGCGCAATCTGTGCACGCGATTTTACACACAAGCAGGCGTTTTGCATGCGGTGGAAGATGTTTCTTTCAGTTTGCGCGCTGGCCAAACAATGGGATTGGTGGGTGAATCGGGCTCAGGTAAATCCGTCACCGGTTTCTCGGTGCTGGGTCTGATTGATCGTCCGGGTCGTATTGTTTCTGGTGAAGTCCGCTTCAAAGGCGAGGACATCACCAAATATAGCGCGAAACAGCTTCGGCATTTGCAGGGCAACCGCATCGCGATGGTCTTTCAGGATCCGATGATGACGCTTAATCCGGTGCTGCGTATCTCTGAACAGATGATCGAAGCCTTGCAAGCACATGAGAAAATTTCTTATGCCGATGCCCGCCAGCGGGCACGCGATGTGCTGGGTGCAACCGGTGTTCCAAGCCCTGAAAGCCGTCTGGATGCTTATCCGCATCAGTTGTCAGGCGGTATGCGTCAGCGTGTGGCACTGGCTATCGCCATGCTTAACAAGCCTGATCTGATCATTGCCGATGAGCCGACTACCGCGCTTGATGTGTCTATCCAGTCGCAAATTCTGGCGGAAGTGCAGGGGCTTGTTAAAGCTACCAATATGGCACTGATCTGGATCACTCATGATCTGTCAGTGGTGGCTGGCATCGCCGATACTTTGTCGGTGATGTATGCCGGACGGATTGTCGAAACCGGTAATGTCGGTGATGTGTTAGATGCGCCGCGTCATCCTTATACAACAGGTCTGATCGGCAGTTTGCCTGGTAATGCAGAGCCGGGTACGCGGTTGCAGCAAATTCCGGGAATAGCGCCAAACATGTTTAATCCGCCAAAGGGCTGCGCATTTGCGGCGCGCTGCGGTTATGCCACTGAGGCCTGTCAGGAGCAGCCGGAATTTACCGGCTCTGATCACCATCGCTATCGTTGTTTTCATCCGGTTGCGATGACGGATACTATGCAGGAGCTGCGGCCATGACGAATAAAATACATGATATTCCGGCAGAGCAGCGGGCAATTGTTCTGCAAATGCAAAATATCGAAAAGCGCTTTGGCGGCGGCGGTTCAGCTTTAAGTGAAAAAATGGGTCTTTCACGCCCGCGCCCTGTCGTGCACGCGCTGGACGGGGTGAATGTCACTATTCGTGCCGGTGAGTTTGTCGGGCTGGTGGGTGAATCCGGTTCCGGTAAATCCACACTTGGCCGCATCGCTGCCGGTTTGATGAGCCCGAGCAGCGGTGAGGTAAAGGTCTATGGCAAAGGACCATCACGCGACAACAAAACCCATCTTGATGTGCAGATGATTTTTCAGGATCCGCAGGCAAGCCTCAATCCGCGCAAGCGCATTGATAAAGCCATCGGTGAAGCACCATTGGTGCATGGCCTGACAGATCGCGCCGGTTTTGACGATTATGTGAGCCGGCAATTGCAGCGCGTGGGTCTTGATCCGGCTATTCGCACCCGCTTTCCGCACCAGTTTTCCGGTGGTCAGCGTCAGCGTATCAGCATTGCGCGTGCGCTTTCGCTTAATCCGCGTTTTCTGGTCTGTGATGAATCCATTGCGGCACTGGATGTGTCGATTCAGGCGCAAATTCTCAATCTTTTTATGGATTTGCGCGAAGAGCTGGATTTGACCTATCTGTTTATCAGTCATGATTTGCGTGCGGTGCGCCATGTGTGCGACCGTGTGCTGATTATGTATTTAGGTCGTGTGGTGGAAGACGCTCCGGCAAAGGAATTCTTTGCGCGTCCGAACCATCCTTACACGAAAATGCTGCTCTCGGAAGTGCCTGATCTTGCGCAGCGCAGTAAATCTTATTCGGCGATTAAGGGTGAAATTCCAAGCCCGATCAATCCGCCGAAAGGCTGCCATTTCCATCCGCGCTGTCCGCTTGCCTTTGACCGGTGCCGCGTTGAACGACCGGCATTGAAAAAAGTGGGCGAGAAACACATCAGCGCCTGCCATCTCAACGATATCCCCCAATCACAAAATCCTATGGCTCAACAGGAGTTAAACGCATGAAAAATCTCTTCAGTGCCCTCGCAATGACAACCTTTCTATTTTCTGCCAATGCGATGGCGGAAGATCTGCGCATCGGTTTTGCCGATCCGGTTTCTTCGATTGATCCGCAATTGAATAACCATGCGGGTGATCACTCTGTTGCTAAGCATTTTTGGAATGGGTTAACTGGAAAAGATCCTATTAAGATGGAGCCTGGTGTTGCCAAGTCATGGCGCAATATCGATCCGCTGACATGGGAATTCACATTGCATGAAAATGCTGTCTGGTCGGATGGCAAGCCGATTGTCGCTGAGGACGTGGCGTTTTCCTATGAGCGCGCCCTTGATGTTCCGGGCAGTGTTGCCACCGTTAAAGGCTTTATCCGTACCGTTGATAAAGTGGAAATCATTGATGACCATCATCTGATCATCAAAACTACTGTGCCTGATCCTTTGCTGCCTGTGTCATTGTATAATCTCTATATTGTCAGCAAGCATGTCGGTGAAAAATCAACCACCGAAGACTATAATAGCGGCAAGGCGATGGTCAGTAACGGGCCTTACAATTATGCAGGTTATACCCCTGGCGACCGTGTTTTGATGAAGCGCAATGATGCCTATTGGGGCGATAAGCCTGAATGGGAAAATGTCACTTATCGCTATATCAATAATGGTCCTGCCCGTACGGCTGCTCTTCTGGCCAAAGACGTGGATGTGATCGACAAAGTTTCGGTTGCAGACATTGCCAAGCTGGAAAAATCCGAAGGCGTTAAGGTCTATGCTTATCCGGGTTTGCGCGCACTTATCATGCAGCCGAGCTTTAATCCTGAACCATCCAAATATATTACTGACAAAGCTGGTAATCCTTTGAAGGAAAATCCGCTTTTGAACCAGAAAGTGCGTGAAGCACTGAATCTGGCGATTAATCGTGAAGGCATTGTCAGCCGCATCATGCAAAATGGTGCAACTTCTGCCAATCAGTGGATGCCTGAAGGCACCTTCGGCTATGATCCGGACACGAAAGATATTCCGTTTGATGCAGCAAAAGCCAAAGAGCTTTTGGCTGAGGCCGGATATCCGGATGGTTTTAAAATGACCATCCACGTTCCAAGTGATCGTTACCCGCAAGGCCCTGAAACCGCACAGGCTCTGGCACAGTTCTGGTCACGTGTTGGTGTGGAAACACAAGTGGAAGTGGTACCATTCTCGGTTTATTCCGGCAATGCGAATAAGGGCGAATATGCCATGACCATGATTGGCTGGGGCAATGGTACCGGTGAAGGCACCTATGCCATGACCTCAATTCTGGCGACACCAAACAAAGAAAAAGGCTTGGGCGCTTCCAACTGGGGCAATTATAGCAGTGCTGAATTTGACAAGGCGCTGGCGGATGTAACGTCTGAGTTTGACAATGCCAAGCGTGAAGAAATCATTCGCGATGCCGTTAAGATCGTTGCGAAAGATGTCGGCATCATTCCGCTGTTCCATTATAAAAATATCTGGGCTGCGCGTGATGATCTGAAAGTTGTGCCTTGGAACAGTGACCGCACCGTTGCGATGCAGGTCAGCAAAATCAAAGCCGACTAAGGACAAACATAATGTTAAAAATATCAGTTGAACCAGAGGTTGCGCTGATTGATGTGGAGCGCCGGATTACTATTTCCGGCGCAACGCCTCATAGCAAAATCACGGTTCAGAGCCTGACCAATCGTGCAGGCTTTGAGTGGACGAGTGAAGCTGTATTTGAAGCGGACGCGCAAGGTGTCGTTGACCTCACCCGTGACGCACCTCTTTCAGGTGATTATCAGGGCGTGTCCGCAATGGGGCTGATCTGGGCGCAGCATCATGGCCGTGAAGGCATGCTGCCGCAGTTTAATAAAGATTTGTCGCAGCCGCTTGAAACAGTGCTGACTGTTCGTGAGGGTGAGAAAAATGCGGACGCACACCTCATCCAGACATTGATGGCAGATGGTGTCACGCGTGAAGAGGTGCGGGTTAACGGTCTTGTCGGTACGCTTTACCGTGCAGCCGGTGATCAGCCTGCACCTGCTGTGATGATCATGAACGGTTCGGGTGGCGGCATCAATGAGCCACGCGCGGCTCTTTATGCGTCTCGCGGCTACCATGCTTTGGCACTTGGCTATTTTGGCGCAGAAGGCCTGCCGAAATATATCTCCAACACTCCATTGGAATATTTCGAAAAAGGTCTTGATTGGCTGCGTGAAACAGTCAAGCCGAAGGATGATTTTGTTGCCATTAGCGGCCAGTCGCGCGGCGGTGAACTTGTCTTGCTGCTGGGCTCCACGTTCCCTGAAAAAGTCTCGGCAGTGATTGGCTATGTTCCAAGTGCTTTTGTGCATGGCGGACAGGCAGCAGCTGATCCGCAATTTGGGCGCGATGGCCCATGCTGGCTCTATCAGGGCAAACCGCTGACCCATATCTGGGATAATAACCGCTTTGCCAGTTGGAAACCTTATGATGACGGCGAGCAGCCGCGCCGCAATAGTCTTGCCATGCACACTGCATTGGCCGATCCTGAGGCTATGCGTATTGCGCGTATTCCGGTTGAGAAAATTGCTGGTCCGGTGATGCTGATTTCCGGTGGTGATGATGGTGCATGGCCGTCAGATTATTATTCGCTGCTGGTGCAGTCGAGTTTGCTGGCGGCTAAACATGCCTTTCCGGTGGAGTGGTATAATCTGCCGGAAGCAGGTCATTCGATCCTGTTTCCATATGTGCCGGCCACACAGATTGTCCATGCTCATCCGGTCAACGGCAATCTGACGACAATGGGCGGCGATGCCAAGCATAATGCGCAAGCTAATGAAGCTTCATGGCAGGCGGTGTTAAAGTTCTTGCAACAGGCAACCGCTGATAAAAATTAAAATGATTGAGACATGCATGTCTCTATGCAGGGTTGTTTTTAAACCCCGAATGAGGTCAGATCGGAACGGTTCGGATGATAATAATCCGAACCGTTTTTTTACTATTTCCAGACATTGAGTTGCATGGAAATAATTGGAGAATTGCTATGTCCGGCGCGATCAATTTAGCCGCAGCCCGCGTTAAGGGTTTGCAAGACGATGTCACGATTAATGTGGATCAATGGGGCGTTGCGCATATCAATGCGCAAAATCTGCATGATCTGTTTTTTGCGCAAGGCTGGAATGCGGCGCGTGATCGTCTTTGGCAAATTGATCTGGCACGTAAACGCGGCCTTGGATTGTTGGCGCGTGATTTTGGTCCCGGCTATCTGGAGCAGGATAAAGCCGCAAGATTGTTTCTTTATCGCGGGGACATGCAGCCTGAATGGCAGGCTTATGGCGAAGATTCTGAAGAAATTTGCACAAGTTTTGCGCAAGGGATCAATGCTTATGTCGATGGTTGTCTGAGCGGTGAAAACGAATTGCCGCCGGAATTTACGCTGCTTGGCACCAAGCCCGATCATTGGGCGGCAGAAGATGTGGTGCGCGTGCGCAGCCACTCGCTGGTAATGAATGCAACCTCGGAACTAACCCGTGCAAAAGTGATGGCGGCAGCGGGCACAGAACTTGGTGCGAAACTCGATTTATTGCGTAAACAACTGGTGCTTGGCAACGTGCCACAACCGGTTGAGGGCTTGGATCCGGCCGTTGTGACCGACAGGGTTTTGCGTGATTTCCGTCTGGCGGTTAGTCCGGTTAATTTCTCAAAAGAGCGCCTTGCGGCAACGTTGGATGAGGCACGTTTTTGGACGGCTGTGACACCGGCGGGTGAAATTGATCGTGCGCCTTTTGAGGAAGGCTCCAACAATTGGGCAATTTCGGCAGATAAAACAGCAACTGGTCGCCCGATTTTGGCGCTTGATCCGCATCGTACCCATGTTTTACCATCCATCCGCTATGTGGTTCATTTGACGATGCCGGGGCTTGATGTGATAGGTGCCGGTGAACCAATGGTGCCGGGCATTTCCATGGGGCATAATGGTACTGCTGCTTTTGGCCTGACAATTTTTGGTGCTGATCAGGAAGACATTTATGTCTATGACACCAAAGAGGGTGAGAGCGATCAATATGTCTATGGCGATAGTTTTGAAACTGTAACAACAATTGCAGACACTATTCCGGTTAAAGGTCACCCTGATCAGACGGTGGAATATAAATTCACCCGTCACGGCCCTGTGCTTTATGAAGATAAAGCCAATAATCGCATCTTTGCATTGCGCACAGTGTGGATGGATGCAGGCATGGCGCCTTATATGGCCAGCCTTTCGGTTATGCGTGCTAAAACCTATGCCCATTATGTCAAAGCACTGAAAGGCTGGGGCTGCCCGTCGGTCAATCACATCTATGCTGATACGGCCAATACGATTGCATGGAAACCATCAGGCGCCACGCCAATTCGTGATAATTGGGATGGTCTTTTGCCGGTTTTGGGCAATGGTCAATATGAATGGAACGGCTATTTGGCGCCGGAAGCAGGGCCAGTCGCGGTTAATCCGTCATGCGGTTTTGTAGCAACTGCCAATGCTTTGAATATTCCGGCAGAATGGACGGCCAGTAATCCGGCTATCGGTTATGAATGGGCAGATAGCAGCCGTCAGGATACATTATATCGCGAATTGGGTCGTGATGAGCCAATCACACTGGCTGATTGCGTGGATTTGCAGGTTTCGACTTTCTCGCCAATCGCTGCCCGTGCGCTGAAACGTCTTCATGCCTTCTTCAAAGCGGATGATGCCCATGAAGCATGGCAGATTTTGCGTGATTTTGACGGCAATCTGGTTGCCAGTTCGCCTGCTTCCGCCTTATTTGAAGTTTGGTTCAGTAAGCATTTAGGCAAACTGGTTGCCAAGCGCGAAGGTGCAACGCTTGAAGTCATGGCTTTGCTGATGCCGTTTGACTCTCAAAATGTCGTTGGCTGGCTGGAAAAGACCGATGTAACTGCTGAATTGACCGCTGATATTCGCGAAAGCCTGAGTAATGCGATGGCTGAGTGCCGCAGTTTCATGGGTGATGATGCGAGCCAGTGGAGCTGGGGCACTATCCATAAGCTTGAATTGCGCCATCCGCTTCAGTCATTGACAGACAGTAATTGGTCGATGGATTCCGTACCTGTGGGCGGCAGCAGTTCGGCGCTCAATTTAGCCAATTATCGCTTGAGTGATTTTTCGGTGACATCAGGCCCATCTGTCCGCATGGTCATTGATGTGGGCACTTGGGACAACAGCTTGTTTGTCAATAATCCGGGACAGTCGGGTGTGCCGCACTCAGAGCATTATGGCGACTTGTTGAAAAACTGGCATCAGGCCAAACATGTGCCACTGGTTTATTCCCGCGAAGCGGTTGAGAAAGCAACGACGATGCAGATTAGGCTGACAGCGCAATAAAACAGATTGCTGGTCTGGGGCAGGCACAACTAGCGTTGTAATTGCCCCAGATCGCGTAAATATTGCGCTTCAATCTCGCTTAAAATGGCATATTCTTTGGCCATAAAATCCAAAAGTTTACGAACAGATGGCAAGAGACCGCGCCGTGAAGGAAAGACCGCATGGACAATACCCGCACGCGGTGTCCATTGTGGCAGAATATCAATAAGCCTGCCCGCCTTGAGGTCATCATGCACCATGATTGTCGGTAACTGGCACACGCCGACACCGGCAAGGGCGGCATGTTTGAGCGTCACCATATCTTCCGTAACCAGACGTGGCGAATAAGGGATTTTGATGCTGGCGCCATCGGGGCCGTCAAGGCACCATGTATGTTCGCCCTGCGTTGGTCCCCATGCAAAACTTGGCATAACGGAGAGGTCAGCAGGCACCATCGGACGTGCCATGCAATGCGCCAAAAGATCGGGGCTGGCCACAAGCCTTTGGGTGCTGCTGCCAAGATTGCTGATGATGAGATCGCTGTCTTCCAGCGGTTGAAACCGCACACGAAACACCAGATCATACCCCTCGCGGATCACGTCAACACGCCGGTTGGTGTTATCGAGAATGATGTTCACTTTCGGATATTGCGTCATAAAACGCGCCGTAATTTCGCCGACCTGTAAATAGAGCAGTGAAGGCGGGCAGTTGATTTTAATCGTGCCCTGCGGCTCTGAATGGACACGGTGAATAACATCGCGTGCCGCATCAGCCTCAATCACCATGGCTTTACAGTGATGATAAAATTCCTGCCCGATATCGGTGACGATGAATTGTCGTGTGGAACGCTGGATCAGGCGAACACCGAGGCTTTCTTCCAACAGACCAATACGACGGCTTAACCGTGAACGCGGCAGGCCGAGTTTGCGGGCAGCTGCCGAGAAGCCGTTTTGTTCGACCACATCCACAAATAAACGAAAATCATTGAGGTCTTGCATTTTCAGGCCCTGATCCGGTGATTGTCCTATTTTTAGGATAGTGATGCATGATTTCGCTGACTATTCAATTTTTTGTCGCAGGAATATATCCGTTGCAACAGATGGACAAGCAGTTTGGCTTGCAGGAGAAATGATGTGAGAAAAGTTATTGGAATTTACAACAGTCCGGCACAGCACTGGGTTGGTAATGGTTTTCCGGTACGCACCATGATGTCTTATGGCACAATGGGTGAGCATATCAGCCCTTTTCTGCATTTGGATCATGCCGGGCCAATGGAATTTACGCCGACCTCAGAAACGCGCGGCGTTGATGCTCATCCGCATCGCGGCTTTGAAACCGTAACGATTGTTTATGACGGTGAAGTGGAGCATCGGGACTCGACCGGTGCGGGTGGTGTTATCGGTGCCGGTGACGTGCAGTGGATGACAGCTGCGGCTGGTATCATGCATGAGGAGTTTCACTCACCTGCTTTTGCCAGTCGTGGCGGGTTGTTCAATATGGTGCAGCTTTGGGTGAATTTGCCTGCAAAAGATAAAAATGCCGACCCTGCATATCAAACCCTTTTGAAGGCCGATATTCCGTCAGTTGAATTGCCGCAAAAGGCCGGTCACTTACGGGTGATTGCCGGAGACTATAAGGGCCATAAAGGGCCGGCACAGACATTCTCACCGATCGATCTTTGGGATGTGAGCCTCACGCAAGGCAAATATACCACTTTGGATTTGCCGGTTGGCCATACGGCTGGTTTGGTCATTTTAAAGGGCGAGGTAACCATTAACGGTAATACGCAAGCGCACGCCGGCCAGTTCGTGCTGCTGGATCAGACTGGTTTTGATTTCAACATGGAAGCTATCAGTGATGCTTCGGTATTGGTGCTAAGCGGTGAACCTTTAAACGAACCGGTTGCCATGCGCGGGCCTTTTGTCATGAACACGGCGGTCGAGTTGCAGCAGGCTTTTGCTGATTTCAGAGCGGGCAAGTTCGGCACTATTCCGGCTTAAGCTTTTCAACCCATTTCAATTTCTAACCCCCGATGAGTCCAGCTTTCTGCCGCTGTCGTTTCATCCTTCAAATGTGCAGATTAAACAGAGGTGTAACAATGTCAAAGACCTATAACCGTATCGACAAAGATAATGCTGCTATGCTGCTGGTGGATCATCAGTCCGGCCTGTTGTCGCTGGTGCGTGATATCGACCCTGACAAGTTCCGCAATAATGTGTTTGCAGTTGCCGATATTGCCCAATATTTCAACTTGCCAACCGTGCTGACTACCAGTTTTGAAGATGGCCCGAATGGCCCGTTGCTGCCGGAATTACATGAAAAACTGCCTGATGCAGCCTTTATCCCGCGCCCTGGCCAGATCAATGCCTGGGACAATGAAGATTTCGTCAAAGCGGTCAAAGCAACCGGCAAAAAACAATTGATTATTGCAGGTGTGGTGACGGAAGTTTGTGTGGCATTTCCGGTGCTTTCAGCGCTTGAAGAAGGCTATGAGGTTTTTGTAGTCACGGATGCCTCCGGCACATTTAATGAAATGACCCGCCATGCGGCATGGAGCCGTATGGAACAGGCCGGTGCACAGCTGATGTCATGGTTTGGTCTTGCATGTGAGTTGCACCGTGACTGGCGCAATGATGTGGAAGGTCTGGGCGCTTTGTTTGCCAATCATATTCCTGATTATAAAAACCTGATGGACAGCTATGCCCGCGCTCAGGCAAATGCCAAAGCTTAATCAGCCATAGGGTAAATCTTGTTCTGAGTGATAAATTACGGGCTGTTTCGACAGCCCGTAACCGCCTTTGAACCACAGACTGAATGTTATGAATGGATGTGTGTTATGCCACCAAAGATAGCCGCTGCTGTTGCCACCATTTTATGGGGCTTTACCTATATCATTACCGTTACCATGCTGCCGCAAAATCCGATGTTTATTGCGGCGGTTCGTGCTGCAGGGGCTGCGATTCCGCTTTTGGTGCTCGCGCGCGAATTTCTGCCGCGTGAATGGTGGTTTAAAATCATTGTGCTCGGCACTTTAAACTGCGGTCTGTTTTTTGGTTTGTTGTTCATTGCGGCCATCAGATTGCCCGGTGGCGTGGCGGCAACATTTCAGGCGCTGGGGCCTTTGTTTATGGTGTTGCTTGCATGGCCGATGCTGGGTTTCAAACCATCAAGATTGAAGGTTGCTGCTGTGGCTTTGGGTGCCATTGGTGTGGCGATGATTGTACTCAAAGGTGATGCTTCGATTGATCTTTGGGGCGTTGCAGCAGCGCTTGGTTCGGCTCTTTCCGTCGCAATCGGCGGTTTGCTGGTCAATAAATGGGGACGGCCAAAATCGTTGCTGGCTTTTACCGGCTGGCAATTACTGGTTGCTGCGGTTGAGCTTTCGCTTGTCGCCATCTGGCTTGGTGATATTCCCTCAAGTCTGGATATGACCAATATTGCCGGACTGGCGATTGTCGCCTTAATGTTGACAGCCGTTACCTTTGTCTTGTGGTTCAAAGCCATTCAGGGCGCTGGCGCTGCGGCTATTGCACCATTGTTTTTGCTCACCCCGCTGACGGCTTTTGTGCTTGATGCCATCTTCCGTGGTGTTGTGCCTTCATGGATGCAGGCAGCAGGTGTGTCCATCGTAATCATCAGCCTTCTTTACAGTCAGTTTATTGACCGTAAAGCACTGGCTCCTCGCTGAAATTCACACGGCTTTGTTGACAATCTGTCTTCAATATCAACCCGTTAAATCGCAACCACAAACACTATATAAAGCTTAACAAAAGGCGCTTGCCGCCATTTCATATTTGACTGCGTTCACGCAGCAGAAATAGACAGGTGTTATTATGCAGTTTGGAATTTTTACTGTCGGTGATCTGACAACTGATCCAACCAACAATCATACACCAACCGAGCATCAGCGCCTCAAAGCCATGATGAAATATGCTTTGAAGGCCGAAGAGGTTGGTTTGGATGTGTTTGCCACCGGTGAACACCACAATCCGCCATTTGTGCCTTCATCGCCGACAACGATGCTGGGCTGGATTGCGGCTAAGACCAGCAAGATTCAGCTGACCACCGCGACAACCCTGATCACCACCAATGATCCGGTAAAGATTGCTGAAGATTTTTCTACGCTTCAGCATCTGGCCGATGGTCGTGTGGACTTGATGATGGGACGCGGCAATACGGGGCCGGTTTACCCGTGGTTTGGCAAGGATATCCGTCAGGGTATTCCGATGGCGATTGAAAATTATCATCTGCTGCGCCGTTTGTGGCGTGAAAAGGTGGTGGATTGGGAAGGCCAGTTCCGCACACCGCTTCGTGGTTTCACACTGGCACCGGCACCGCTTGATGATACGCCGCCATTTGTCTGGCACGGTTCTATTCGCAGCACCGAAATTGCCGAACAGGCTGCATTCTATGGAGATGGCTTTTTCGCCAATAATATCTTCTGGAACAAAGAACATACCGAGGAGATGATTAATCTTTATCGCTCGCGTTTTGAGCATTACGGCCATGGCAGTGCCGATCAGGCGATTGTCGGTCTTGGTGGTCATGTGTTCATGCAGAAAAACAGTCAGGACGCGGTTGCGAAATTCCGTCCTTACTTTGATAAAGCGCCGGTTTATGGCCATGGTCCTTCGCTGGAAGAGTTCACGGAAATGACCCCGCTGACCGTTGGTTCACCGGAACAGGTCATTGAGCGCACATTGAGCTTTGCGGATTATGCCGGTCATTATCAGCGTCAGCTCTTCCTTGTTGATCATGCTGGTCTGCCGGAAGAAATGGTGCTGGAGCAAATCGAACTTTTGGGCACGGAAGTTGTTCCGGTTTTGCGTAAAGAGTTTGAGGCGCGCCGTCCGGCACATATTCCAAGTGACCCGCCAAGCCATGCCAGCTTGAAGGCACAAGGCGAAGACGGAAAACACCGCAAGGTTATTCCGCTTGAAACAGGCAAAGAGACAAAGTGATGTCTTTGTCTTTTTAAAAGGCGCAATCAATTATCGTGACGGGGGGCAAGCTTCCCGTCACCTGATTTCAGGAGGCCAGAATGGCACGACAGATTATTGTTATCAGTGCAGGCTTGTCACAACCATCATCTACACGCTTGCTTGCAGATCAGATTGCTGAGGCCGTGCGTGCGCAGGTTGGTGCGCGGGGTGAAGAAGCGCAAATTGAGGTGATTGAGCTGCGCGAGCTTGCCATTGAACTGGCAACAACCATGATAACCGGTGGCATCCCGACTCCGCGTTTGTCCGAGGTGAAGAATAAAATCTCTGCCGCTGATGGATTGATCGCGGTTACGCCGGTTTTCTCTGCAAGCTATAGCGGCTTGTTCAAAATGCTTTTTGATGTGCTGGACACGGATGCCCTTAACGGCATGCCGGTGATTATTGCCGCCACTGCCGGAACAGCCAGACATTCGCTGGTGCTTGACCATGCATTGCGGCCGCTTTTTAGTTATTTGCGTGCCGTTATTATGCCGACAGGTGTGTTTGCTGCCACAGAAGATTTTGGCGGCGGTGCGGCGGGCACAGATTTGGCGCGCCGCATCCAGCGTGCGGCAAGCGAATTTACAGCGCAAGTGGTGGCAGAAAAAACCGGTGTCGGTGGTTTTGTGCCCAATCTTGCCGATCAGCGCACACGCAAATCCGGCGTGGCGCTTGATAATAAAATCACGCCTTTTGCGCAATTGCTGCAAGGACATACAGGCATCAAAGAAAAGATCTGAGATGACCCGATCTGACAGGCTGGCGGTGCATAATCAAGCCGCCAGCCTGATTTAGCGCAACAATAAGCGATCATTGCTAAATGATGTTTTTTCTGCTCCAAAGGAATATGAAAAAATGGAACGCTGGTGCGATCTTGACACTGGCGTGATTAATTTGAACGTGCTGGAATTGTTGTGACTTTTCGTTTTGTACATGCTGCCGATATTCATCTGGATTCACCGCTGCGCTCGCTTGCATTGCGCAATAGCGAATTGGCGGAACTGATCGGCAATGCCACACGTCAGGCGTTTGTGCGCATTATTGATTTATGTATCGCGCAAAATGTCGATGCTTTGCTTATTGCCGGTGATCTTTATGACGGTGACCAGACCTCAATGAAAACCGCGCGCTTTTTGCATGAGCAATTAAAGCGGCTTGATGATGCAAAAATCAGCACATTTATCATTCGCGGCAATCATGATGCTTTATCGCGTATTACCAAAGAATTGGTACTGCCTGATAGTGTTAAACTCTTTGGCGGACGGGCGGAAATGGTCGAAATTGACCATGCAGACACGCCTTTTCCGATTTGCATTCATGGTTTAAGCTTTGCGCAAGCCCATGCGCCGGATAGTCTGCTGCCTAAATATAAGCAGCCGCAGGCCGGTGCATTTAATATCGGTCTTTTACACACAAGTCTGGCCGGAAGCGAAGGTCATGATCTTTATGCGCCATGCAGTATCAAAGATTTGCAGGAAAGCGGTTTTCAATATTGGGCATTGGGGCATATTCACAAACGCAGCATTGTGGAAGGTGCTTGTGCCATCGTGATGCCGGGTATGCCGCAGGGGCGCGATATTAATGAGGCCGGCGCAAAATCGGTAAGCCTTGTCACCGTCAACCATGATCGTTCGGTTGAAATTGTTGAGCATGTCACCAGTATCGCGCAATTTGAACGCTTAACGATCAATGTCAGTGGTCTTGTTGAGTGGCCGGAGCTGGTGCAATTTATCGGATCGGCATTACAGCAAAATGCAGGCACGGTAACGGCTGAACATGGTGTTTTCCGTGTGCTTTTGACCGGACAAACGGCGCTTGCATGGCGTATTCGCCGCGATGCGGATTTGCTTCTGGAAGAGTTGCAGGCCAAGGCTATATCCATCGGGCAGACATGGATTGAAAAGCTTGAAATTGCCTGTGAACCACTGCTTGAAAATCTCAATTCCAAGAGTGATCCGCTGCATGATCTTTATCATCTGGTGCGTGAGGATGTTTTGTCGACGCCAGCTTTTCAGGCGGATGCGCAAAAGATTGCAGAAGAGTTGAAAGCGCAATTGCCACCGGAATGCCGCGATATATTCGGGCAGGATGAGGCAGAGTTTCAAGCCATCATTGATGGACTGGTAAAAGTGGGTGCTGAGAATGTTATCGCACGACTTCAATCTGATGAGAGTGAGGCTTAAAAAATGCGATTACAGCGATTTGACCTCACCCGTTATGGCAAATTTACTGATAAACAGATCGAATTTGGTGAAAAAACAGACAAAAAACCCGATTTTCACATCATTTATGGGCCAAATGAAGCCGGAAAATCGACGCTTTTTTCAGGTCTGTTGGATTTGATCTTCGGAATTGGTGCGCAAAGCTCTTATGATTTTATTCATCCTTATAACACGATGCAGCTTGGCGGGCTGGTTGAAGTTAATGGTGAAAAACAAGAATTTGTCCGCATCAAACGGCCAAATAATAGCCTGCTGGACGGGCAGGGGCGGCCATTGCCGGAAAGTGCTATTCGGGCAGATATCGGCGCGATGGAACGCGACAGCTATCGCACGATGTTTTCATTGAATGATGAAACGCTGGAACAGGGCGGCGAGAATATTCTTGCCAGCAAAGGCGACCTTGGCGAATTGCTGTTTTCGGCCAGTGCCGGCTTGGCGCAACTGAGCAATAGGCTGACGGATCTGCGCAGTGAAGCGGATTTGTTTTACAAGTTTCGTGGCCGTAACAGCCAGCTGCAAGCTCTGAAAACGCAATTGGCTGATCTAAAAGCTGAGCGGGAACAATTTGATGTTTTTGCTGCTGATTTTGCCCTGCTGGTTAAGAACCGCGATCAGGCGACGCAGCAATATGAAGAGATTAATGGTGAGCGTAATATCATGCGCTTGCGCATTGCCGCGCTTGAAAAGCAGCTCAATGCTTTGCCGCGCCTCGCCAGTTTGAAGCGCTTACGTGAACGACTGGCACCATTGCAATATTTGCCGCAGCCGCCATATGACTGGACGGCGGAGGTTAGGGAATTGCAAGCACAAGAGATTGAATTGCGGGTGCAATTGCAATCTTTGTCAGATGAAATGGAACGTCTGCGCCATCAGATTGATGCGATTGAAGTGGATGAAAATGCACTGCCATTGGCTGGCCGGATTGCAGAGCTGGAAGACTTGCGCGCCCGCTTTTTAACGGCTGCCAAAGACCTGCCCGAGCGCCATCTGGAAGCACGCGAAGTGCAGGGCGTTCTGCAAGGTATCTTGCGCCGGTTAGGGCGTGAAAATGAAAAAGACCCGCAAAACCTGGTTTTGTCTGCCCGCTTAACCGGTCAGTTTACTGGTTTGATTGAAGCGCGCTCTGGCCTTGATAGTGAATTAAAAGCGGCAGAAGCAGAATTATTACATGCCGAGCAGCAGGCAAAGCTTTTAAAGGCTCAAAACAAAGAGGCTTTGGGTGATGATCAGGCATTGCAACTGGATGGCGCATTGAGTCATGAGCTGGATGCTTTGACAGCACGTTTGCGGGTCTTAGACTTTCACACTCGCCAGCAGGGTCTGAGAGAAAACCTGACTGATTTACAAGGAGCATTTGAAGCGCGGCTCGGTGATTTGCGCCCCTATAATGAAGGTGCTGAGCGCTTGGCTGGTATGATCGTGCCGGATCAGAGCCATGTGCTGCACTGCAAGGCAGAGATTGCCGCTCAAAAAGATCAGGTCAAACATTGGGCGCATGAGGCGGCGCGCTTAACTAACCGTTTGGCGCAGTTGCAGAGCGAAAAAGATGCGCTCTCCTTAAGTCAGGGGATTGTCGATGAAAGCGCAGCTATTGCTATTCGCCGTGCGCGGGACGAGGCATGGATTGCGCATCGCAAACAATTAGATCAGGGGTCTGCGGATAGTTTTGAGCATGTGTTGCGACAAGACGATCAGGTGCAGGTAAGCCGTATTTCGCAACTGACTGCACTGACCAAGTTGCAGCAATTAACCCATGATCATAAGCTGACAGAAGATGAGCTGCAACGCACAGAAACGGCACTTGAAAATGCTGAAAAAACACTTGCCGTCTTGATGCAGCAGGTCAGCGGCTTTGTTGAGAAAATGTCGCCTTCATTGGTCAGTTTTCTGAATATTGATAATCTTGAAGAGTGGCTGGCGCGCCGCACTCAAGCCTTGGAATTGCGTGAGAAAATGCTGGGTGCGCAACGCAAAATAGATGCGGCGCTGGATGATGAGGCTCAAGCGATCAACTCTTTGCAAGAGCTGTTGGAACGCGGTGGTTTTGTTTTTAAAATTGGCGAAAAACCGTCCTTGCAAAGCCTGATTGCAACAAGTGCTGATTTGATGGAGCGCAAAGCTGAATGGCAAAAACTGCAAGCAGCTGTGGCCAAATCGGCTGAAGAGTTGCAGCGCCGTGAACATGTTTTCAATGCGGTTAAGCAAGATGATCATCAATGGCAACAACAATGGCAGGAACTTTGTGCAACTTGCTGGCTGGGGCAAAGTGGAGAACATGTTGATCTGAGCACCGTGCGCGAGATTTTGCCTTTGATGCGCGAGCTTGAAACTGCGCTGGAAAAACAAAATTCGCTGGCTGAACGCATCGACAAGATGGAGGAAGATCAGCAGCAATTCCGCCTTAAAGTGCAGGATTTAAGCTTACAAGCTGGTTTCGATCATGAGCGGCTGGAACCGCTTGATCTGGCACATCAGTTGCAACAGGCCAATAAGGCGGCAGTCAGTGCTGATGAGCGGCGCCGCAAACTGATGGAAACGCTGTCAGAAGCGGATGAGCGGCGGCTCAAAATCGTTGAAGCGCAGTCGGTTCTGACCGCTAAAAAGCATGAGAAAACCAAGTTCTTTGGCGTTGATACGCTGGATGAATTGCTCGCAAAACTAGCGCAAGTGCAAGAGCGTGCCGAGCTGCAACGATTTAGTGAAGAGGCGGAAGCTGAACTCATTTCAATGCTGGGTGCTGAAAGCACAAAAAATGCCGAAGAGCAGCTTGGCAATTTGGAACGTGAAGCAGTTGAGGCTGAGCTCACCGAATTGCGTGCCCGAAGTGAAGATATTGATGGTCGCTGTCAGGAGCTTTATCTGGCCAAAAATCAGGCCGAAGATAAAATTGCGGCTGTGGGTGGCGATAGCCGTATTGCGGAAATCGAAGAACGCCGGCGCACAACATTGCTGGAAATTGAAGACGGTGCGCGTAATTATCTGCAATTGCGCATCGGTATTGCTGCGGCTGAGGCGGGTTTGATTGCTTATCGCGACAAGCACCGCTCTTCTATGATGGAGCGGGCATCGGATGCTTTCAGAACGATAAGCCGTGGTGATTATTCCGGACTTGCGACGCAACCGGGCAAAGATGGAGAAATTCTTATCGCCAAAGCCTTGGATGGCAGTTCGCGTGAAGCGCAGGAATTATCCAAGGGCACACGTTTTCAGCTTTATCTCGCATTACGCGTTGCCGGTTATTATGAATTTGTGCGTGAACGTCCGGCGCTGCCATTTGTGGCAGATGATATTATGGAAAGCTTTGATGATTTCCGAGCTGAAGAAACATTGCGCCTTTTTGCCCAAATGGCGGAGGCAGGTCAGGTTATTTATCTGACCCACCATCGTCATTTGTGCGATATTGCCAAGGTCGTCTGCCCGTCTGTTACATTGCATAATTTGCAAGGGTAACGCGCCAAAAGCTGGCGGAAGGCAGAATTTTTTATTGTGTTGCAACCGTATGACCGGCGGCTTTCCAAGAAGGGAGTTAGTCTTGCAGATAGCTGGCGCGCAAGCCTTTGGCTCTTAAAGTTGCAACGGCATTTGGTGAAAAAAACTAGTTTTTTATCTCACCGGAAATCATGAGTGCAAGTTTAGCATATGCCGTAAGGCAAATTCAAACATAACAATATTACGCAGTCCGAGCCGATGATTGGCGAAAAGGCAATCGGCTGGTTTGTTCATTATGCTACCGGCGTGCTTTTTACCAGGTAAGTCCTCGGTTCTGTTGGCATAGAGCAGAAAATGCGGCGGCAGCAAGGGAAGGATACTTTATTCTCAAGTGCAAAAAAAGCAAATCAGTAATAAAAGTCCGACTGTAAGCACGTCCCATGCATGAAAATCAGGCCATGGGGCTTCACTGCTATTGATCAGCACAATGGAAGCAGTTGCTAATAAGGCACCGCCAATGCCTTGGAGAAAGCAAATGGAAGCAAGTACCTGATAGTTGGGAGCAAGGACTGCGGCCAGCGATGCCAAGTCAAACAGAACAAGCCCGATTGCGAACATTTTTCTTTTAGGAAAACGATCGGCAAGCTTATGATAAAACGTTTTCATGCATACGGCATGGGCCGCACCATTCTGCTCAAAAGCGAATTTCTTGTACGCCATTGTCTGCCAGAATATCGTTTTTAAAACCATCAACGGTCAGTGTTTGAATTGACATTTTCAAAGCTCCATTTACCAGAATTTTTTGATCGTAGGGGTGGACGGGTGACCAAAAAACACACGTAAAAAGCGCGGGAGCAAGCATTGGTTGCTCTCATGAAGGTGGCCGTCGTCCCGTGTGGAGCGCTGCTGGTGCGCATGTAAATTTTGCTGTACCTATTGTTTTTATTGTGCCGAGTATGACGGTTTGCTGTTGCCAGTCAGCCTTAGATGCAGGGTGTTCGTGGCGGTTTGTCCGCTAATATACCCTCGATGATCACGGTCAAAGCATGAGGTAGTAAACACGACCGCAGTTTATTATCGGTCGTTTATTGGCTGGCAATGATACATGTTTGTGGTGCATGGCTGTCGTGCGAGATTGGTGAAATCAGCAGGTCAAGACGTCTGTGACTATGTGCGAAGAGATATGTCCCGTTGGTCAGAATATAATTGAAGTGGGCGTTTTCCGTGATGTTGGAGGTGGCCTCTCTAAGTTGGTCAAGCAGAGCTTACGGATTTTCGAAGAAGCCATTGCTCGCAATGAGCGGCTTGATTGCATCAAGCAGTAGGAAAAATGAGTCTTACGAAGCTATAATTTCCATGGAATTGACGCCCAGCATCATCGTCATGGCACACCTTCAATATACTATTTAATAATTGGTTGATTGCTATGATTGGAAAATTTATCAAGGTTGAGCTAAACAGAAAAATCATCTGAAATGAATATGAAGGTGTTTAGAGCTTAACTTGGGCGCTTATTTCAGCCATTCAAAAAAGCGTCTTTCACCTTCTGGCGTAAAGCTGATCACGCGTGAAGATGGCAAACGCCGCGCCCATGCTAATGCAATCATTTGATCTAAAACGGCTTTTCCAATGCGGCCTGCCAGATGATGGCGACGCTGGCTCCAATCAAGGCAAACCCGGCAAAGTGGACGGTTGCTTAACGGCAAAGTATTTTGACTAATGCCGATCTGTGCGAGCATGTCCCAGCCTTTTGCTGAAACGCTCAGATCATCATGAAGCCAGTTATGTTCCAACATATGATCATAGAGCTTTACGCCCATTTCACCGGCTAAATGATCATAGCAAATCCGGGCTTTGCGTAAGTTTAAATCTTTCGGGCCGGTGCGGATAGTTTTGGCTGGTTGAAACATTACGCTGTCGTGGCTGAAAACCATCAGAGCTTCAAGCAAGGAAGCAACATGTTCACCGGCAAGTTTGAAATAACGGTGCCGACCTTGTGTTTCGACACTCACCACATAGCCATCAACAAGTTTTGCTAAATGGCTGCTGGCGGTTTGCTTGGTGATACCGCCAAGATTGGCGAGTTCAGTTGCGGTTAAAGCACGGCCATCCATGAGCCCCAGCAGCATGGCGCTGCGGGCAGGGTCAGCCACTAAAGCGGCAATACGGGCAATGTTGGGACCTTCACTCATAGTTCGACGCTAATCGAACCATTAAGAACCGTCAATTGGCTATGATGCGTCAGAATTAAGAAAGGGATGGCCATGATCGCCGTTATTTTTGAAGCGGAAACGACACCGGATACACAAGGCGAATATCTGGATTTGGCGGCGCAGTTGCGCCCGCTTTTGAATGATATTGAGGGCTTTATTTCGATTGAACGGTTTCAGAGCCTGACCGTGCCAAACAAAGTTTTGTCGTTGTCATTCTGGCGCGATGAAGATGCTGTTCAGCGCTGGCGCAACCTGACGATGCACCGCAATGTGCAGGCAGCTGGGCGTGATCATGTTTTCAGCAATTACCGTTTAAGAGTTGCGAGCGTTTTGCGTGATTATGGCATGAGTGAACGCCAGCAAGCCCCTGATGACAGCCGTAAAATACATGAGAGAGTTGAAAATAATGTTTGATATTGAGTTTGATTTAAGCGGTGAAAAGGACGGGCTGGCACAGCTTGGGGAAGTGATGGGGCAAGCCGCTATTCCATTTGAAGGTGGCGGTGTTTTCTCAAATGGTGATCGGGTGATTGCACATTTTTTATTTAAAAACGGTGAGGCAGCTTGGGCTGCGGCTGAAGCTGCTAATATCCGAGTGGTTGCGATGCAGCGTCCGCTTATTCGCAAACTCAAACAAGGGACACCTGGTCAGTTGGGTGCAATTGCGCGCGCTTTAAGTGATGCTGATGTGCGAATTTTAACGCAATATTCTGACCATTATAATCAGCTGATCCTTATTTGTGTTGATTTTGAAAAAGCCGATACTGCCACGTGTGAATGGGCGGTTGAATAATAAAAAAGAAGCCTGCCATTGATGAAATGGCAGGCTTTGCTTAGTTTTTTTACAGCACCATGCGGTGTGAAATATTTTTAACCGTCATATAATGGTGCAGCCCTTCGGCGCCGCCTTCACGGCCATAGCCGCTTTCTTTAACGCCGCCAAAAGGTGTTTCGGCAACGGATGCTTCCAATGTATTGATCGAGACATTTCCGGCCTCAATGCGTTCTGCAAGCATATGCGCATTGTGTGCGGAGTGGGTGAAGCCGTAAGCCGCAAGGCCAAAAGGCAGCGCATTGGCGCGTTCGATCGCTTCTTCCACTGAATCCACCGGATTGATTAATGCAAGCGGGCCGAATGGCTCGACCTCTAAGGCACGGGCACCATCGGGAAGTTCTGCTGCAACGGTCAGCGGATAGAAATAGCCTTTGCCCGTTGGCTTGGTGCCGCCTGCAAGTATCTGCGAACCGCGGTCACGGGCATCTTCAACCAATGTTTCAATGGCTTCGACACGGCGGTGGTTGGCGACTGGCCCCATGTCGGTATTTGCATCAAAACCATCACCGATACGGACAGCTTTTGCCCGTTCGACAAAGGCATCCAAAAAGGAACGGTAGATGTTTTTATGGACAAAGAAGCGGGTTGGCGAGGTGCAAACCTGACCGCTATTGCGTGCTTTTCTGGAAACGGAAAGCTCGGCCGCTCTTATCGGATCAACATCATCGCAAACGATCACCGGTGCGTGTCCGCCCAGTTCCATCAAAACAGGTGTGACGCTGCGTGAGGCAATTTCGGTCAAATGTTTGCCGACGGCGGTTGAACCGGTGAAGGCAACGAGGCGGACTTGTTCTTGCGGGATCAGGTAGGATGAAATATCTGCCGGAACACCAAAAACTAGATTGAGAACGCCTGCTGGCAGGCCAGCATCATGAAATGCGCGGGCAATGTGAAGTGCTCCTGCAGGGGTTTCCTCTGCTGCTTTCAAAATGATGGAACAACCCGAAGCAATGGCACCGGCGATTTTACGGGCTGGCTGGCTCATCGGGAAATTCCACGGTGAGAAGGCGGCCACTGTACCCACTGGTTGATGAATAACGATATAGCGGATATCCGGCTCGCTCGGGATAACGCGCCCATAGCTGCGCACGGCTTCACCGGCATCCCATTCAAAAAATTCGCAACCGCGTTGCACTTCGAGGCGTGCCTGTGCAATCGGCTTGCCATGTTCCATGGTGATGGAGCGGGCGATTTCTTCTGAGCGTTCTTTTATCAAAGCCACAGCGCGCAAAATAACTTCGGCACGTTTTGCTGGCGCCGTGCGTGACCAGATGCGAAAGCCCCTTGCTGCTGCATCCAGCGCGTCATCAAGATCAGCACGGCTTGCAACTGGTAAAGCGCCGATGACAGTTTCGTCAGCCGGATTAAGTACGGGAATGGTTTCTTTTGAAGAACGCCACTGACCTGCAATATAAAGCTGAAGTTTTGGGTAACTCGTCATTCTGGAACCTTGCTTTTCTGGCGCAGCCAGCATTGATAATTGGGAAAAATTTTGTTTATGAGCGCAACATTGCATTGCCTTGTTTATTCATCCAGAATGAATTATCGTATTAATTAATAAGTAATTTATATAAATGGGAAGATAGATGCGCATTGCACTCAAGCAGATTGAGGCCTTTCTGGCTGTCGCCGAGCATAAAAGTTTTTCTGCGGCGGCACGTCATATGGGTGTTGCGCAACCAGCTCTTTCAATCATGATCCGCGAGATGGAAAGTGAGCTCGGTGTGCGGATGTTTGACCGCACCACGCGCCGTGTTGAGCTTACCCAAGCGGGTGAGGAATTTCGTGCATCCTCTTCCAAAGTGATGGAAGATCTCGGCCATGCTATTCAAAATACCCGTGATCTCGCTGCCCGAAAACGCGGGCGTATTCGTATTGCAGCCTCCCCTTTATTGTCTTCAGCCATTGTGCCTTTTGCGATTGCGGCTTTTCATAAAGACTATCCGGGTATCAATATTGAAGTGCTGGATGCACCCAATCAGGATATCCGTGAAGAGGTGGTTGCCAATAATGCTGATTGCGGGTTGGGCACCTTCTCAGCGCATGAGGAAGGCATAGAACGCACCGTTTTGATGCGGGATAATTTAGGTTTGTTTATGCCGGCCGACCATCCTTTGGCTGGCAATGCTTTTGTGCGTTGGGATGACCTGCCGCAGTGGCCGTTAATTGCGATGTCACGCAATAGCGGTATCCGGCGCTTGATGGAATTGGGCGCCGAACAAGCGTCTCAAATACTGCACCCGAAGTTTGAGGCGTCTATGGTGACCACTGCCTTGGCATTTGTTGCGGCAGGTTTAGGCGTGGCAGTTTTGCCAACTTATGCAATGTCGCGCGCTGATCAATATAATCTGGTATCGCGCCCCTTGGTTGACCCGACAGTGTCGCGTGATTTATGCCTGATCCGTGCCACCGGAAAATCCTTATCTCCGGCCGTGAGCAGTTTTATCACGGTGCTGCGCAATCATTTACAAGGCATGTTGCTGAGTAATGATCATCGAAATAAAATTCAAGATTTATAACTTTATCTTATTAATTGATAGGAATTTTCATTCTTGCAATATAATTGCTTAAGGGATGAAATCACCATCATAGAGGCTTTGCGTCGCGGTGATGCCAACTCATGAGCAGCAGGGCGCGATGGCTGGTTGTTTCTTCAGCCGGTGAGGAGCCGTTTTGCCTGATGTAGGCTGTAAATTAGTGCGCCTTTAATATGCGGCATGGGTAAAGCGGAGCAGGAGGCCAAGCGCAGATGCGCACAATTCGGGGAGTTGAGCTATGGGAAAATTGAGCGCCTTCAATTTGCAAAAATGGATTGATGAGCATCAGCATTTGCTGAAGCCGCCAGTTGGCAATCAGCAGATCTGGAAAGATGCCGATCTGATGGTAACCATTGTCGGTGGTCCGAACCGCCGCACCGATTACCACGATGATCCGGTGGAGGAGTTTTTCTACCAGCTGAAAGGCGACATGCTGCTAAAACTGCATGATACGTCCAGCGGCGAGTTTTATGATGTGCCCATCCGTGAAGGCGATATTTTCCTTCTGCCGCCACATATCCGCCATTCACCGCAGCGCCCGCAGGAAGGTTCCATCGGTCTGGTGATCGAACCTGCCCGCCCTGAAGGTTTGCTCGATGCAGTGGAGTGGTATTGCTTTGAATGTTCCACACGCGTTCATCGTGCCGAGGTTGATCTTGAATCCATTGTCGATGATCTGCCGCCTATTTATGCTGAATTTTATGCAGATGAAAAACTGCGTACTTGCCCGAAATGCGGCACTATCCATCCGGGCAAGTTTCCGCCTGAAGGCTGGGTAAAGCTCTAATGAAGATTAAACGGCACTGGCTTTAATAACCGGTGCCGTTTTATTTGTATTAAGAAAACAATTTTCCAACGCGCATTATGCCTTTTAGCAGCCTCGCGATTGCTTGGGATTTTGAGCGTTATTTTTATCTGTTTTAATCATACCAGCATTGTTTCGACGGTCTCTGCGCGTAATCTGCACGGTTTTTGGTTCTCAGCAGGCATCGTTAGCGCTTCCGCGCTTCATTTTTTGAAGGTATTGAACCATGAGGTTGTTCTTTCGCCTCTCGCTTGTTTCTTATGCTTTGTATTTGGTGTGAATGCGGCGCTTGCCAATGAAGAGCAAGACGAACCCCACACTGCTAAAACCGTCACGACAGTTACCGTTGAACGGCTCAAGACGGATTTAACTTTGCCGTTTAATGGCTTGTTTGTGCCGCGCGAAGAAGTGGCTGTTGGCACATCATTAAGCGATGAGCGTATTGTAAATGTTGTTGCAGAAGTTGGTGGTCATGTTGCAAAACGATAGGTGCTCGATCGCTTGAATACTGCAAAGCTTGACCATAATTTACGTGAAAATGAAGGCCGTGTGGTGCGAGCGTGGGCCGCGGTTGTGCAGCAACAGGCAAGCTTCAGACAGACTGAAGCCAATTTTGCCCGGGCACAGTGCTTAATAGGGTCACGCACAATCAGCACACAAGACTTGGATAAACGTCGATCCGCACTGGATGTGGCGCGTCAGGGCATGACAGTTGCAGTGGCAGAATTTATTTAAGCAGAAGCGCAATTGGCGGAAGTAAAATCAGAGCGCGCTAAAGCGGGGTTGCTTTTTCGACTTTCATGATAATTTTGCCTGCAAATAAAAAGTTCAGGCAAAATCTTTAGCCAATAGATGTGGCTTGAGCAATTTTTCATAAGGAATTGTTGTGCGAAAATCAAATTCGCCTTAAAAGTAATATGCTCAATAATAGTGGAATGTGGATAAACTGACTATTGTATATTGACGATAATTGATGGCTTTTTACTGGAAAATTTTGAACAGAATGGTTGTTATCCGTGAAAAAATCCTTATCAGTGCTTGCCTGCTGGGGCAGCCGGTACGCTATAATGGCAAAGCCAAAACATTGCATCATGCTTTGCTTGACCAATGGCAGACAGAAGGGCGTGTTGTTTCGGTTTGTCCGGAGTTGAAAGGCGGGTTTAGTGTGCCGCGATTACCGGCCGAAATTGGTGCCGCACAAACAGGTGAAGCGGTGCTAGCAGGTGATGCGAAAGTTGTTGCGTTGGACGGTGAAGATGTGACGGCTCTTTTTATCAAAGGGGCGCAAATAGCGCTTGATGTCGCAAAAGCCAATCATTGCCGCTTTGCATTACTGATTGATGGTAGCCCGTCTTGCGGCAGCGCTTTTATTTATGATGGTAGTTTCGGCAATCAAAAACATGTCGGCAATGGTGTGACGGCCGCACTATTGCGCCAAAACGGCATTGAAGTTTTTGCTGATCACCAGATCGAATTATTACAGAAGCGATTGCTGAGTTAAAAATATGATAAAACTTTGAATAAACGGGGTTTGTCGCGGCGAGTGCAGCCGCGACAAGTGTTTTATTCAAATCATGTGACGGCGTTTTTCGAGGCAAAGCGCGGCTCTTTCCAGCGCTCGGTGCTCAGTACATCGCGTAGCACTTCAACCGCATTCCAGACATCTTCAAAGCTGATATAAAGTGGGGTGAAACCGAAACGCAACACATCCGGCGCACGGAAATCACCAACAACACCATCGGCAATCAGCGCTTGCATGACTTCATAAGCATGCGGATGGGTGAAGCCCACTTGCGAGCCACGTTCTTCATGCTTGCGCGGGGTAATGAGTTGCAGGCCAAAATTTTTGCAACGCTCTTCAACCAAATTGATGAAAAGATCGGTCAGCGCGAGGCTTTTGCTGCGCAAATCTGCCATGTTGACGCCTTGCCATGCTTCCAATGCACCATTTAGGGATTGCATGGAAAGAATTGGCTGCGTCCCACAGAGAAAGCGGGCAATGGCTGGCGCTGCTTCATATTGCTGCTCAAAAGCAAAGGGACGCGCATGTCCCCACCAGCCGGAAAGCGGCTGGCGTGCTTGTGCCTGATGGCGTTGTGCAACATAGATGAAAGCAGGTGCGCCGGGGCCGCCATTAATATATTTATAGGTGCAGCCAACAGCAAAATCGGCATTGCAATCATCAAGCTGCACATCCAGTGCACCGGCGCTGTGGCATAAGTCCCAGACGACCAGTGCGCCTGCAGCCTGAATGCGGGCAGTCATTGCTTTCATGTCATGCAAATAGCCGCTGCGATAATTGACATGGTTTAACAAAACCACGCCGACATCGGGAGAAAGCAGCTCTTCGATTGTATCGCCGTCAACACCTTGCAATTTCAGGCTCAGTTGTGGCTGGCTGGCGACAAAACCTTCCGCAATATAAAGATCGGTCGGGAAGCTTGCGCCCTCCGCGACAATCACTTTACGATCCGGGCGCAGGCTTGCTGCAGCGCTTAAAGCCTTGAAAATATTAATCGATGTGCTGTCGCAAACTGCGATTTGTCCTTTATCTGCACCGACAAGAGCGCCTACCTGATCGCCAAGCTTCAAAGGCAGTTCAAACCAACCGGCACTGTTCCAGCTGCGGATGAGGTCTTGTCCCCATTCAGCATGTGCCGCATGTTCCAGTGCGGCAAGGGCTGATTTCGGTGCAGGTCCCAAGGAGTTACCATCCAGATAAATCATATTCTCAGGAATAGTAAAGCGCTCGCGAAATTGGCGTAAACCATCATTGGCATCCCAATCCCGTACTGCTTTCAGTGTTACATCTTGCGACATAAGCTGTCTCCTGTTTTCAAATTAGCGCAAGCCGAGGCGGCGTATATAGATGACGGTAATAAAGCTCAAAGCACTGCCGAAAGCCAGATAAATTGCCGGTGCCAGATTGGAACCGGTGGCATTGATCATCCATGCAATGATGAATGGTGCAAATCCGCCAAAAATAGTTACGGCAAAGCTGTAGCTCATTGAAAGACCCGCGCCGCGGGAACGGGTAGGAAAAAGCTCAGACATCAGGGCTGCGAGCGGACCCGAATAGCCGGTAAGTGCCAAAGCCAGAGCGCCAAGCAAAATATGGAAAGCCAAAACTGACACATGGCTGTCGAGATAGGCAAAGCCGGGAATAATACCAACGGCAATGATCAGCGAAGCGGCAAGCATTGTTGGCGTGCGGCCGATACGGTCGGAAAGAGCACCAAAAATTGGTGTCATAAGCAGTTGGATACAACCCATCAGCAATGTGCCGGTGAACCCGTAAACGGGTTCAAGGTGCAATTGGCGCACGGCATAAGAAGGCAGGAACAGCAGCGTGTAAGAGGTTACGGTCAGCAAGATAACCAGACCGAAAGAAAGCAGAAGTTTTTGACGCTCGGCCACAACAGTCTGGCCTAGGCTGCTGGTGTCGCCTTGTTTGGCAACAGCGGCAAATTCTTCAGATTCATGCATCTGGCGACGGATATAAATCGCAACAGGGCCAATTAGCAGGCCAAAGAAAAACGGCAATCTCCAGCCCCAGCTTTCCAATTGTTCCGGTGTCAGGCCGCTGTTTAAATAAACACCGAAAGCCGATGCAAGCAAAGTGACAAGACCCTGCGAGGCAAACTGCCAGCTGGCATAGAAGCCGCGTTTTTTAGGGTTGAGTTCAGCCAGAAATGCTGTTGCCGAACCAAATTCACCACCGGCAGAAAAACCTTGCGCAAGGCGAGCCAGCACCACCATGATGGAGCCCAAAACACCGGCTTGTGTAAAGGTTGGTGCCACTGCAATGGCAAATGTGCCGAGCATCATCATCCAGATGGAAAGTGACAGCGCTTTTTTGCGCCCCACACGGTCGGCATAAGCCCCAAGCACCACAGCGCCCAGCGGGCGCATGACAAAAGCCACGCCAAAGGTGGCAAAGGTGAGCATCAGTGAATAAAATTCATTGACGGCCGGAAAAAACAGTTTGGCAATGGTGGCTGCCAAAAAGCCGTAAACGGCAAGATCAAACCATTCGAGCGCATTACCGATCGAGATGGCGAAAATCATTTTTGCATTATTTTTACGCGGCGCCGGTTGTCCGGCACTTGCGCCATCTTGTTGTGTCACGGCCATAATTCAAGTCCCCCTTGTAGCAGGATTTTAAGCCTCATCCGTTCTTCGCGGCTTTCAGCTGTTTTCTTTTGTCATCTGTAATGCGAGCCGGGCGATTTGCGCATAAAGCGCCACACCGGCTGGTAAAATCTGATTGTTGAAATCATAATACGGATGATGAAGGCCGTAATCCCCACCTTGACCGAGCCAGAAATAACACCCTGGCACTTCCTGCAACATGAAGGAAAAATCCTCACTGGTCATGGCAGGACGCAGGCCATTTTCAGCGCTTGCTACTGCTAGCCCCAAGTCATTTGCAGCTTTGACAACCAATTCGGCCGACGCCATATCGCTGATGGTGGGTGGGTAATATTCCTGAATATTGACCTTGGCGTCAGCACCCCAGCTTTGCGCGATGCCTTTAATCAGTGCAGGCATTTCCGTTTCGATGATTTTTGCGGCAACCGCATCAAAAAGACGAATAGTGCCGTCAAAGCGCACTTCATCAGGAATAACATTATTGGCTTCGCCGCCGGTAATGCGGGTGATCGAAAGCACTGCGGGATTAAATGGCGGCAAGCGGCGCGCCATGAATGATTGCATCTGATTGAGAATTTGCACGGCAATGTTGAGCTGGTCAGTGCAGGCATAAGGGGTTGCGCCATGCCCGCCGGTGCCGGTGACAGAGACTTCCACCGTGTAGCCACCAGCCATAATAGGGCCGTTTAAAACGCCCACTGTGCCTGCCGGTAGTTCCGGCCAGTTATGCAAAGAGAAAACCCGTTGCATCGGAAAACGGGTAAGCATCCGGTCTTCAATCATGCGTTTGGCACCAGCGCCACCTTCTTCTGCGGGCTGGAAAATAAAACGGACAGTGCCGTCGAAATCGCGATTCTCGCTCAAATAAGCTGCAAGGCCGAGCAGAATAGTCATGTGGCCATCATGGCCGCAAGCATGTTTGACGCCCTGATTGCGCGAGCGATGGGCAAAATCATTTGGCTCGGTAATGGGAAGTGCATCAAGCTCGGTGCGGAAGCCAACAATGGCGCTGTCTTCACCGGATTTTGTTGCAGTACCGCGCAGCGTGGCCACAATGCCGGTGTTGCCGATGCCGCTTTCAAACGGAATATCGAGTGCCTTTAAGGCATCTATGACAAAAGCCGCAGTTTCTGTTTCTTTATAGGCAAGTTCGGGATATTGGTGCAGATAATGGCGGATCGCTTCCAGCGATTGATTGCGGATGTTAAGGCGCTTAAATGGCGCGAGATGATCTGAACTCTGCATAAAATACCTCTCTCAAAATTACTTAACGCGGTTAAGTAATTTCTACAAGAGCGGGATTTCATTTTTACTCAGTGTAACTTCCGACGTGACGCAGCAGACGGAAAAGCTCTTTTTTCTCTGTCTCAGACAGACCATTCATAAGTTTACGGTCTTTTTCATTGGAGAGATCTTTCATCCGCTCGGCTTGTTCAAGGCCGCTTGGTGTGATTTGATATTGTGTGATGCGCTTATCATAATCCGGACGACTTTGGGTGACGTAGCCTTTTTGTCGTAAGGCATTGACCAATCGTTGTGTTGCGGGCATTTCCACGCCAACAGCTGTGGTTATCTCCTGCAAAGAGCGGTTTGGGTTATAGGCTATAATCATCAATGTGGTGATTTCGGCACGGGTAAAGCCATTGGCTGCCAAAACAGGCAAAACCTGCCGGTCAGATGCGCGGGCAGCAATACGCAGTAAATAACCAAGAATTTCAGGCAGTTCGCCTAAATCCATTTCGGGGGCAGGTTTTATTGGCCGTGTCATTCAATCTGCTCTTACTGTTTGCTTGCATCTTTATGCAGCCTATCGGGTACTGATGATACTGGCAATGATAACCAGTGCAATGCCAGTTAATTGAACTACTGTGAGTGTTTGGCCTAAATAATAAAGCCGATACTAGCACCAAGCGCTGGCTCAAGGCTCAATAAAATGCCGAAAGATGACGTTTTCATCCGGCGCAGAGCGAAAAATTCATTCGCGACAGCCATGCCGAGCAGGGCACCGTAACCTTAACTTGCACACATATACAGTTTGGAATTTGTGTTTTTGTTATGCAGATTTCAGGCATGTGATTTCACGTCACATATTGATGGTGTCTTTACGCAGATCGCAGTGATCAGGTGAGGTGAGATGGTTGCGTGGGAAGTAGTGAAGATTGTTGATCGGGTCATGGATCGAGCAGAAACGATGTAAATGTTGTACTGATTTGAACCGGTTCATGACCCGCTTTCGCCTGCATATCGGCTGATGGGAGTTCTCGGCCCGATTGTTCAAGCCCTCATGCTGACGGTGATTACGTGCTGTCAGGCCAATCTCCCGATTAGCAGCACCATATGAACCAAGCTTATCGGTCACCATCACTCGCGGTGATGCGCCCTCGCTTGACAATAATTTGCGAATGTAACACTTGGCGGCCTTGATATCACAACGTTTTTGCACAAGGACTTCGAGCACAAAGCCATCTTGATCAACGGCGCAACAGAATATGTCGCTCGACCTTGATGGTGATAACAACCTCATCCAAGTGCCACTGATCACCAAGGCGCGGTGTGCTGCGACGGATTTTATTAGCATAGGTCTTTCGACACTAAGGCACTGGCTTTCCCGCAACCGTGACGCGGGTATGAATGTTCCTGGCCACCGCGAGTCCCAAGAAGATATGGCGGCAGAGCTTAAGCGACTTCGCCGTGAAATGAGATTTTGCGCCAAGAGTGAGATATTTGGAACAAGGCGACAGCTTTTTTTCGTCAGGGAGGCAAGTCGGTGAAGTTTCACTTTATCGATCAGGCGTGCGTTAAGAATTCCCCGTATCTCACCTTTGTTATCTCATGGGTGTTAGCCAAAGCGGCTATTTTGCGTGGCGGCGAACGCCCTGAGCCAGCCCTCTGGGTATACTCCATCATTGGTGCTGCAACGGTTGCAGGTTTTGCACTATATGGCAGCGCTGCCGGTAATGATGGTAAGGTTTATTTTCTGGTATCGCGGCCTTGTGCTTGGTGGCATTGCCCGTGTCGGACAATTGCAGCTTTTGCAACCATTTTTCGGCTTTCTTCAGGCAGGTATTTTTCTCCATGAGCCGATTGCATGGACGATGGTTGGCTCTGCTGTCAGCGTGGTTTTATGCGTGGCAGGTGCAAAACGCTTTGCCTGAATGACAATAATTTAATTTTTCAAAGATAGACAAAAACATGGTGAAGCCCTATCTCTTCACCATGTTTCGTTTTTTACTGATCCTCTTTTCGGTACTTTCATTGAGCGCCATGTCGGTGATGACACAGGCGCATGAAAGCCGAATGGTGACTATGAGTGAGAGTGACCATTCTGCCCAAATGGCTAAAACGGAACATATGTCTTCATCAATGACTTATTGCGTTGAAGACAATATTTGCAAGAATGATAGCTCTGTTTGCGATCTGATTTGTTTCGGAACAGGTGGCTTTTTGGTAAATTTGCATGCGGAATTACCTGTTTTCCACGTAGAAAAACAATATTTGCCGCGTTTGGAAGCGGCACTTATTGCCAGTCAGCCACCGCTGCACGAGCGCCCGCCCATATCATTTTCCCTTTGAAAAACGACCGGTATTTACCGGTTATCTATCAATGAGATTATGATAACGGAGCGTGAGGCTCCGAGGGTGAATTTTATGAAAAACCTATCCCGACGCGGCTTTTTAGCCGGTGGCGCTGCTATGCTTGCAGCCACACAATTGCCTTTCAGTGCTTTTGCGCAAAATAATAATGTTTTGAAACTTTCTGCCAGCAGCCGCACACTTGATATTAATGGTCGTGCTGCCACCGTTTATGGGCTGCAAGGGCCATCCGGCCAAGGGCTTATTCTTGAACCGGAGCAACATTTCCGTGTCGATTTGACCAATCATCTTGATGTGGAAACGCTTATTCACTGGCATGGTCAAATTCCGCCTAATGAGCAGGATGGTGTGCCGGACATGCCAATGCCGATGCTTAAACCAGGGGAAATGCGTAGCTATGATTTTGCCCCGCAACCTGGCACGCACTGGATGCACAGCCATGTGCCGATGCAGGAAATGCAGCTCTTAGCTGCTCCGCTGATTGTTCGCCGCAAAGAAGATGTGACAGCAGACCGGCAGGAGGTTGTGATGTTCCTGCATGATTTGTCCTTCAAAACGCCGCAGGAAGTGATGGCGGAAATTCATACTGGCCATGGCGGGGGCGGTGGTCATGGCTCTATGGCGTCGATGCAAGGTATGAACCATGGCAGTGCCGGTATGGGAAATATGGGGCATATGATGGGCATGAATATGGAGATGGATCTCAATGATTATGATTGGGACGCCTATCTGGCCAATGATCGTACATTGCATGACCCTGAAATTGTGCAGGTTGAAAAACGCGGGCACGTGCGTCTGCGCATTATCAATGCGTCTTCAGCCACGACATTTTGGATTGATACAGGTTTGGTAACGGCACGCCTTGTCGCCACTGACGGGCATGACATTCAGCCTGTTGCAGGTAAACGCTTTGGCCTTTCCATGGGGCAACGCCTTGATATTGAATTGGATTTACCTGCTGAAACCGGTGCATGGCCGATTTTGGCACTGCGTGAAGGGGCGCGTGAGCAAACCGGTATTATTTTGGCCAGTGCCGGAGCAGAAATTGCAAAAATTGCAACGGATGCTTCTGAGGATGCACCTGCCTTCGATATTGATCTTTCACAGGAGATACAATTATCAGCCATCAATGGTGTCGGGCAAAGACAAGCGCAGACAACGCATATGGTTATGCTCGGCGGCTCGATGGATCCTTATGTCTGGACAATCGATAATGCTGTTTGGGGCAAGCATAAGCCGCTTCATGCAAAACATGGCGAACGGGTTGAGTTGATGTTCCACAATATGTCGATGATGGGGCATCCGATGCATCTGCATGGACATACATTCCAAGTAGTTGGCATCAATGCGCGCCGTCTTAATGGTGCCCGACGCGACACGGTTTATGTGCCGCCCATGTCGATGGTGACAGTTGCGCTGGATGCGGGGGAAGCAGCTAGCTGGATGCTGCACTGCCATCACATGCCACATCTGGAAACCGGCATGATGACCGAATTTATTGTTGATGCTTAAGGTGTGATTATTTCAAGGCCGGAACTCTCTCCGGCCTTGAAGCTTTCGTTTTAAACCTGCTCGAATTGCCAGCCTTGATTGGTTGCAATTAATCGGTTTGTCAGGCCGATATTATCCATGAACCTGTCATCATGAGACACGACAACAAGAGCGCCTTGATAGCTTCTCAGCATCGCTTCCAAGGCATTGAGCGATGGTAAATCAAGATGGTTGCTTGGCTCATCCAGCATCAGTAATTGAGCCGGAGGATCAGCATAAAGCACGCAAGCGAGAGCGGCTTTCAAGCCTTCTCCACCACTGAGCGTTCCGCTGGCAACGGTGATCTTCGACAGATCCAGTCCTAATTGCGCCAAACGCATACGCAGATCACCTTCCGGCATAACAGGATTTGCCAAACGTATCTGCTCAAGCACCGTTTGCTCGGGATCGAGATTGGATAATTGCTGATCGAGATAAACGCCTTCAGTAAACATTTTGCATGTTCCGCTTAAAGGCTGTAGCTGGCCGCTTAATATTTTAAGCAAAGTGGATTTACCATAGCCATTTGGCCCAACTAGTCCTAAACGTTGCTGGCCGGTTAAGCTTATACTGACAAAGCGTGTTGCACCACTGACAAACGGAAGTTCCACATTGTCCAATTCGGCAATGCGCTTGTGCGAAATATTACTGACGGGCAATTGGTGCAAAGCAATTTCGGTATTCTCTTCCAATTGTTGCTCTGCTTCAAAGACGCGTTGTGACAGCAATTCACGTGCTGCACTTTGTTGCTGTTGGAGTTTTCCAGCTGATCCCTCACTGCGATTTTTTTGACGGCCAAGCAAAATTTTTGCCTGATTGGCTTGTTTGGCTGTGCGGTTGCCGCTCGCTTGTCGCTTTTCCAGCTTTTCACGTTGGTCACGTAAATTTTGTTCTTCACGACGACGTTCGGCTTTTAAATGATCCAGTTGTTTGATTGCGCCTTCGCGTTCCTGTTGTTTGCTTTGTTCATAGAAAGAATAATTGCCGCCATAGCTGCGCAAGCCCAGTGATGAAAGTTCAACTATACGTTCCATCGCATCCAGCAATTGCCGGTCGTGACTGATAACCAAAAGTCCGCGTGGCCAGCGTTTTAACTGCTCAATCAATGCGATGCGATTTGGCCGGTCAAGGTGGTTGGTGGGTTCATCAAGGATGAGAAAATCAGTGTTGGACAATAAAGCGCCGATCAATGTCACACGCATGGCTTCACCACCGCTTAAACGGTTGGCTGGTGTCATTGCATCAAGATGGCCAAGACCGTTGCGCTCCAGTTCGGTTTGCAATTGCTGCTCAATGTCCCAGCGATCACCCAAGGCATCAAAATCAGCAATTTCTGTGCTGCCAGCTTCGATACGTTTGAGCGCATCCAGAGTGGATTGCATACCCGCCAGTCCGGCAAGTGTTGCATTATCTGGCTGAGCGATTTGCTGCGCCAGATAATGTACCGCACCAGAACGCTGACAATGGCCGGTTGTTGGCTGTAACGCGCCGCTTAAAATTCGGGCAAGCACAGTTTTTCCGGCACCATTGCGCCCGACCATACCTGTCGGCCGGTGGTCAAACTGCTCGTTGAGATCATGAAAAAGCGTTGTGCCATCAGGCAACACATAAGAAACGCCTTCAAGCGTCAGATAATGATGTGTCATCTGGTATCCTAAGAGGTAATTTTGAAAATGAAATCAGCTCAGGCAAAAACCTTCCGCATGGCAGAAAGAGTGTAACCGGTGCTGAATTTTGTGATGTTTCAGGAGAGCTCCCTGAAAGAAACACGTCTAGTGTTCAGTAATTTCCATTTTTCAAAATCCTCATAGCGCAATCATGACGAGGGTCTGACGGTTTGGGCGTGGATTATACGCTTTAGGTGAAAGCAGATCATGGAGAAAGCGTGAAATCAGAGAATTAAACCGCAGACATGAAGAAAATCACGAATTATCAGGCCGCATAGGCGGTTGATTTTAACTCATGATATCTACGGTTTTTACAGCATTAATCTATCCGATTTTGTTTCGCTTGAACACATCTTTAAACGATGCTTCGTCTAATATAGGTGATCTTATTAAGAAAATACAGAGGTAAAATATACGGCTCAAGCTGAGCCATATATTTTACTATGTGTAAATAAGCTAATCAGCGCGCATTGAAGAAACTCGTCAGGCGATCCATCGCTTCGTCAAGGCGTTCGATGCTTTCAGAGCCAAAGCAGATGCGTAAGTGGCTTTCACCTTGTGGCCCATAGAAACTGCCGGCCTCAACCACCACTTTGGTTTCTTCCAGAATTTTATCGGCGGCTTCTTGCGCTGACATGCCTGTCGCAGAAATATCCGGAAAAGCATAGATTGTGCCTTCCGGCAATTCGCAGGTAATGCCGGGCATCTGGTTCAGACGGCGTACCACAAGGTTGCGCTTTTCTTTATCGTCATCAACCATGTCTTGTAAAATATTGGCAGGGCCAGTGATGGCGGCGAGTGCGCCATGTTGAATAAATGTATTGACGTGCGTGACTTCCGAAGCGGTAACTTTTACCAATGCCGAAATGAGTGATTTGTCAGCAAAGAGATAGCCTAACCGCCATCCATCCATTGCATAAGCTTTCGTGAAAGCAAAAAGTGAAATTGTGCGTTCACGCATACCGGGCAAGGCCGCAATGCTGATATGTTCAGCACCGTCAAAAACGATTTCTTCGTAAACTTCATCAGATACAACAGTTAAATCATATTGAATGGCAAGATCGGCAATGATCTGCAACTCTTCGCGTGAATAGACGCGTCCTGTCGGGTTGACCGGATTGACGATGACGATCATGCGGGTTGCTTTGGTGATTTTCGCTTCAATCGGCGCGCGTTCGATGCGAAAGCCTTGTTCTTTATTCAATTCAGCAAAGACGGGTTTCGCACCGGCCATTTCAATTTTACCGAGATGCTGCGGATAAAAAGGTTCCAGCAAAATGGCTTCGTCACCTTCATCAAGCAATGTCATAAAGGAAGAAAAGGAAGCCTGCGTCAAACCATTGGTGACAATGATCTCTGATGGATCGGCATCTATCTTGTTATAATGACGTAGTTTTTCTGCAAGAGCTTGGCGCAGCTCAGGAATACCTTGCAGGTCGCTATAATGGACATGTCCGTCACGCAAAGCCTGAATTGTTGCCTGTTTGATATGATCAGGCGTGTCATGAAAGGGGCGACCTAATTCCAGATGAATTAAATCGGCACCTTTCGCGGCTAAAGCTGCGGCTTTAGCGTACATGCCGTAATTTTTCTTGGATGTCTGGGTGATACGACGTGCTAAGCGGGCCATAATAAATCCTGTTTATCGTTACGGCAGTCAAAAGTTGAGAGGATGCCGTTTGTTTGTTATGAGGCAGGCGCTTTTGCGCCTGCCATGTCTGTTTGACTTATTCTTTGTCGACGGTTGCCAGCAGATCGGAGACGCGCTGATTATCCCATTTGTCGAGGGTGGAGAGCTTGCCGTCTTTGACACCCCAAATCAGATAAGGGCCGGTTACATCGCCGTTGGCATCAAAGCTGATTGGTCCGGTTGCGCCATAATAGCGGATTGGCTTGCCTTGTTTGATCAGGTCTTTGGCCTTGGCAAAGCCGGCCGCACCCGGATAGACGGCCTCACCTTCGCCACCGGTTACAACGCGCACGGCATCACGGATGGCGGTGCCATCAGCTTTGCCACTTTGCTCCATGGCTAAAAGCGCAACAGCAGCAGCGTCATATATGGTGTGGAGACCGGGGCCATTTGGCTCGGAACCGTATTTTTCTTTCCATGAGGCATTAAATGCTTCAACGGATTCACCTTCAATCTGCGCATTATCAATGCCGGCAGCATTTTGCAGATATTGCGCCCCAACAGCGTTGACAAACTCATCGGCGCGCAGCGCATTGCTCAACAGCAGATTTTGTGTGCCGCCATAAGAAATCCACTCGCGGGCAGCGGTTGCGCCATCTGCCGGAAATGCGATAAGGAAGAGTGCGTCCGGTTCACCGGCAAGGGCAGAATTGACCTCTGCACGGTAAGATGCCTGCTCCTGATTATAAGGTGTCACGCCGGAAACCTTGCCGCCCATTTTTTCAAAAGCAAGTTTGAATTGTTTGCTTAAAGAAACGCCATAATCTGAATTGACGTGAATAATGGCAACATTTTTATAACCACGCTCTTTGGCAATACTGGCCATGACGATTGCTTGCGGACGGTCTGTTGGCAGAGTACGGAACCAATAACCATTGGTGCCGCCTTCTTTGGCAAGTTCTGTGAAAATAGGCGCACTGGCGCAGCAGGAAATTTGAGTGACCTTGCTCGGCACCGTGACGGATGTAAGAATTGGCAGCGATACACCGGACTGAATGGCACCTAAAATAACGGGTACTTTTTCAATTTCAACGAGGGTTTTGGCTGCATCAACGCCGACGTTTGGCGAGCCCTGATCATCGCGCAGGATGAATTTTACTTTACAGTCATTGACCCCGCCAGCTTCGTTGAAGTGGTCGATGGCTAGTTGTGCGGCATCGCCGATCGATTTCCCGATTGCGGCCATCGAACCGGTAATGGACAAAACCGAGCCTACGGAAATTTCGCAAGATTTGTTTGCTTGTGCTTGGGCAGACATATTGCCCAAGCACAAAGCGGTAGACAATAGACCGATTGTTACGGCTGTTTTGATGATTGTTTTTTTCATTGCTCTTCCCCTTTATGAGCTTGTTTGAAGCTTCATTATTGTTGTGGTTGGTATTAGTTTTTAGATTTGAGCCAGTCCTTTAGTTTTGCTTGTGCCAGTACAAAAGATGGCGCGGCTTTTGCCAGCGGACGCAGCCTTACAGGCTTTGCGGCCATCAACGGCACCGGTAATTGATCGGTCGGACAAGTGCCAAGAATTGCATCGGCTAATGTTTCACCGAGCATGGTTGTCATGGCGACACCACGGCCGTTACAACTGGTGGCGCCGAAAAATCCATTTCCGAATTGATAAATATGTGGCAGGTAGTCGGTGGTGATTGCAGCCGTGCCGCGCCAGATAAATTCAACTTCCGGCACTTCGCTCAATTGTAATTCATGGCTTAAACGACTGACGATTGCATGGCTCATGCGCTTTTCTGCATGAAAAGGCAGTAGTGCCATGCCGCCGGAAATCAATCGGTTATCCTGATCAAGCCGGTAGGTAAAAATATTGGTGCGACTGTCGGATACCGGTTCACGCATGGGTGAAAAACGCTGCACGATATTTTGTGGCAGTGGTTTGGTTGCCATTTGATAAACATGTAGCGGGATGATTGTACGCCCGACTTGATGGGCGGCACCCTTCTCGAAAGCATTGGTGCACATCAATACTGATTGAGCCGTGACTGAGCTATTCGGAGTATCGATCAGCCACTTGTCCTGATGTTTCTCAACTGAGAGAACTGAGCTTTTTTCATAAATTTGTGCACCAAAACTTTGTGCGCGTTTGGCCAAAACATGCACATAGGCGAGCGGGTTGATCATTCCGCCGGAATTGTCACGCAGTGCGCCGTGATAAAGCTGAATGCCGGTACGCTCAATTGTCTGTTCGGCATTGAGCCATTCAACCGGCTGCCCCAGAGATTGCCATCGGGTGACACGTTGCTTAAGCGCTTGTGCCATTTCCGCTGAATGGGCAGGTTGCAGCCAGCCATTTTGCTCAGCCTCACGGGTGAGGCCGCCAAGGCGTGCCAGTTCAAATACACGATCCGCCCCGCGCCCGACCATTTGCAACAGCGCTTTGCCGCGTTTGTCACCGAGTTTGTCTATGACGTAATCCGGTGATGCCTTGGAAAAATTGGGCACCACAAAGCCGGCATTGCGCCCGCTTGCACCAAAGCCGATTGTGTGTGCTTCCAAGACGATCACTGAGCGTCCGGCTTCGCTTAATTTTCCGGCAGCTGCAAGACCGGTAAACCCGCCGCCGATAATGACCACATCCGTTTGGATGAGATCGTTTAATACCGGGTATTGTGTTTGTTGCGGCGTTGTTGCGTGCCAGAGCGTGGGAGGATTAATCATTGCTGCGCTCACTTAATATGTTTGGAAACAGCATCCACTTCGCCGATCAGGCCGCGTGGACGAAACAGCAAAGTGAGGATGATCAGCAGGCCGATCAGGATAGTTTGGATCGCGCCGCCCTGTGATTGATATTGCACAGGCAAGAATGAGCTGATGGCAATGCCGCTCATACTCCAAAGACCCCAGACACCAACGGCACCAACAATTGCGCCTAAATTATTGCCACTGCCACCGACAATGAGCATCGCCCAGATTTGGAAGGTCAGGATCGGTAGGAAATCCAGCGGACTGACAAAACCGATAAAGCCGACATATAGGCCACCGGCAAAGCCGATTAATGTGCAGCCAAGCACAAAAACTTGCAGGCGAATGTTGGTTGGGTTTTTACCAAGAGAAGCAGCTGCACGTTCATCTTCACGCACACCTTTGAGCAAACGTCCCCATGGAGATTGCAGCGCGGCCTGCAAACCGAGATAGATGATAAGCGTGATGCAAGCGACAAGCCCGAGATAGAAAAGATTGTAATTATTGGGCGTATCGAAATAGTTGAAGAATGGGCGTGGCAGGCCAACCAGCCCTTGTGCGCCACCGGTCAGACTATCAAAATTGAGGGCAACAAGCTGAATACTGATGGCAATGCCGAAAGTGGCAATGGCTAAATATTCCTCGCGCAACCTTAATGTTGCAAGGCCGACGATCAGCGCAGCAATGGCAGCCAATGCGGCACCGCCTAAAACACCAATCGGGAAAGGCAGGCCAAAACCACCAATCAGATAAGAACGGTCAGGGCCGATGAGAATGGCGGTTCCATAGGCACCGATAGCAAAAAAGCCGACAACGCCCGCATTGAAAAGCCCGGTATAGCCCCATTGCAGATTAAGCCCCATCACGACGATGGAATAGGTCAGCGCCATAATGAGAAAGAAAACCAGATAAGCCGCAAAACCACTCATTTTGCACCTCCGATGGTGCCGCCGAACAGGCCGGACGGGCGAATATAAAGAACAGCGATCAGGATCAGAAACGGCACTGCCATTTTGTAACTGGCCGGAATGATGAAAACGGACAAGGATTCAGCAAGACCGACGATCAATCCACCAATGACGGCACCAAAAACATTGCCGACACCGCCAAGAATGGCCGCAGCAAATAAAGGCAGAATGAGGTGGAAGCCGATCTCTGGGCGCAGTTGCACAGTGAGCCCATAAAGCACACCGGCAATGGCTGCTAAAGATGCTCCGATAACCCATGTCCAGCGCACGATGTTTTTCGTGTTCAGGCCGTTAATGCGTGCCAGTTCCGGATTTTCTGCCAATGCGCGCATGGACAGGCCAAGGCGTGTTTTTTGCAGAAAAAAATGCAGTGCGATGACGACAACAATTGTCAGCGCCAATGTAAATAACTGGTCAGGCATAATGCGCATACCCGGAGCAACCGGAATGGCAATTTGCAGACTTGAGGAGAAATATTGCGCACTGCCGCCAAAGAGCAGCAGAATAATCATCCGCACCAGCAAAGAAACACCAAATGAACTGAAGACGAGGGTCATTTGGGATGCGGATTTACGCAGTGGCCGATAGACCAGATGATCAATTAATAAGGCAAGCGCGGACGTGGCAATGGCTGCGAAAACCATTGCAAGCAGCAAGGGAATGCCAAAGGAAAAGGGAGCAACAGGCCCTGCAAAAACGCCTGTTAGCGCGAGAAATCCGAGCGCCATATAAGCGCCCCATGTGATCAATTCCGCATGAGCAAAATTGGCAAAGCGTAAAATGCCCATTGTCAATGTCAGGCCGATCGCACCGAGTGCAATGATCGAGCCTGTTAGAATACCATCTACAAGTGCTTGCAACATCAGCTTTTTCTCCCACCCTTACCCAGATAAATCGCGGTGACCTCCTCATTGGCTGCAAGATCTGCGGATTTTCCGTCGATACGGTTTTTGCCATCAGCCAGCACATAGGTTCGATCACCGATGGCAAGGGCTGCTTTGACATTTTGCTCAACCATTAAAATTGTGACGCCGGAGGCGACCAGCTTTTGCAGGCGCGTAAAAACATCATTGACCATCAAGGGAGAAAGACCGGCACTCGGCTCATCCAGAATGAGTAAATCCGGTGAAGTAAGTAGGGCTCGTGCCACAGCAAGCATCTGGCGCTGGCCACCGGATAAGACGCCGGCTTTACTGTTCTTATGTTTCATCAGATCAGGAAAATCTGCATAAGCCTTTGCAATTTGGTGTGCAGCTTCGGCTTTCGGCAAGTCTGATGCGCCAAGCCGCAAATTTTCATCAATGGTCAGCGAGGTGAAAACATTGGCTGTTTGCGGAACATAAGCAATGGCTGCTGAAGCCATATTGTGGGTTTCAATATTGGTGATGTTTTTGCCATTCACCAAAACTTCGCCTGATGTGATATTGACCACACCGGCAATGGCTTTAATGAAAGTGGATTTTCCGGCACCATTCGGGCCGATAATGGTAACGAACTCGCCTTTGTTAACATAGGCAGAGGCGCCTTGCACAATTGGCAAGTCAGGGTGATAACCGGCAAAGATATTGTTTACTTGCAAGACGGGTGTGTGCACAGATTGATTGCTCATAGCGGCGCACCTCCCAGATAGGCTTCGATAACAGCCGGATTTGCAATCACATCATCCGGTGCGCCTTCCGTGATGACGCGACCTGCGGCCATCACCACTACTTTGTCACACAGCGACATGATGAAATCGATATTATGTTCGATGATAAGAAAGGTGATGCCGCGTTTATTCAGCTCGACAATTTTTTCGACAATGACATCCAAAAGTGCCGGATTAACACCTGCGCCTGGTTCATCAAGCAGAATGGTTTTTGGATCAGCCATCAAGGCGCGGGCTAACTCCACCAGTTTTTGCTGGCCGCCGGAAATGGAACCTGCCAATTGTTTTTCAACTTTGGACAGGCCACAAAATTCCACAATCGCGCGGGCTTTTTCCAGATTGGCCTTTTCTTGTGCCGCCACTTTTGCAGGGCGTAACCAACTGTTCCAAAATTTTTCACCTTGCTGACTTGCAGGCACGAACATTGCATTTTCAAGCACTGTCATGCGTGCAAAAGGGCGCGGGATTTGAAACGTGCGTACCAATCCTTGATGAAAAACCTCATAAGTGGGTTTGGAATCAATGCGCGTATCATCCAAATGAATTTCACCGCTATCGACTGATAAATCGCCTGCGACAGCATTGAATAAGGTGGTTTTCCCCGCGCCATTGGGGCCGATCAGCCCTGTGATTTTCCCTGCATCGGCAGTGAAATTTACACCGTCCAACGCTTTGATGCCGCTGAAAGCGCGGGCAACATTTTTAATTTTTAACTCTCCCGCACTTGTCGCTCTCCCCGACCTGTGCGGCTCCGTGTCAACGGCCATTGTTTGTTTCCCCGTGTGCTTATTGACTAACAAAGCTAATCATGATCATTTGATCAAATCAAGATGCTGAAGGATTAAAAAATATGAGTGCAGAACGTTGGACCATTAATTCCGGCTCAAAATTCGAAGAAATGGCCGGTTATTCACGCGCAGTTATCGATGGTCGCTGGGTGTTTGTTTCAGGTACTGCCGGTTATAATTTTGAAGATGGCAGCATCTCGGATGATCCGGCGGAGCAGACACGTCAAAGCCTGCGCACCATTGCGAATGCGCTGGTGCAGGCCGGTTCATCACTTGCCGATATTGTTAGGGTGCGGGTTTTTATTAAAAAGCGTGAAGACGTGATGGCAGTGTCTAAGGTCCTGGGCGAGACTTTTTCTGATCCGCGTCCGACAAATACCACCATTATTTGCGGTTTCGCGACGGAAGAAATGCTGGTCGAGCTGGAAGTAACCGCTTTAAAGCGAGCTTAAAAAAAGCAAAATACCAGTTTCAGAATAGTAAAATAGCCGCATGCTTATGGGAGCATACGGCCATATTTGGGTTGCGTGTTTATTCAGGGCACAATGTGCGCAACACCTCTTGCGTTGCTTCAATATCGGCAATCATGGCAGCTTTGGCGCGTGCCGCATCTCTGTCACGCAAGGCTTGCAAGATTGTTTGATGGTGGCCGGAAGGCTCGGCCACACCTGCTTTAATCAGTGGGGCGCTATGCGTTGATAAAACTCGCATATAAGGCCCGAAGCGCAGCCACAGGGTTTCAATCAACTGGATCAAAACTTCGGAACCGGAAGCCCGATAGATGGTAAAATGAAACTCCTGATTCTTACCGATCAAGGTGTAGACATCTTTTTCGCGGCCGATGGTTTGTTGCTCGCTCACAATATTTTGCAAAGTAGTAAGATCGTCTTGCGTTAAAAGCGGAACAGCTAATTCAGTCGCCATGGCTTCTAATGTCACACGCGCACGGCATAAATCATCAAGCCTTGCTTTGGTAACAACCGGCACGCGGGCTGATCCGCCGGACGAAATTTCTAAAGCGTTTTCAGCGGCTAAGCGGCGCAATGCTTCGCGCACCGGCATATTGCTGGTGCCGAAAGTTTCGGCCAGCGAAGCAATGGTCAGTGTCTGATCCGGATCGAATTGTGCATTCATCAATGCTTGTCTTAACTGCTGGTAGACGCTGTCCTGAATGGTCGTGCGGGACAAAACCGGTCCGAATTTCATTTTCACTAGGCGTTCCTTTTTATTTTTCTAACGCTTGGTCAGAGCCGAGACATCAGCAGTCACTGACGATGCAATACGAATATCACGGGTTAATCAAGCGTGACAACTTGGGAAGTTGCGAGTCACAGTTGACGCTTCTTATAATTAATGATCATATGATCACAAAATAAAAGAGGGAACAAATGTCCGGTTATTTTCTCTATCATTCGATAGGCACTTTTGCTGGTAAAGCGGAACTGATGAGCAAAGCTCTTTCAGAATTTGCAAGCATTTGGGCCGCGGAAAATGACGGGCAATGGCCGGCAGCTTTACAAAAACGCCAGCAATTTATTGATATGTGGTGCCAATTGATTGACGCTCCGGCGGGCTCACTGACAACGGCTGAAAATGTCACGACCGCTTTATATAGTCTGATCGGTAGTTTACCGCGCAAAACACTTGCAGGAAAACGCGTGTTGATTGCTGGTGATTGCTTCCCGAGCTTGCACTTCATGCTGGCTGGTATCTCTGAGCGCTTTGGTTTTACACTTGAAACTGTGCCGTTGCGCGCGGGTGAAACTTGGGTGCGTGATGATGATATGATCGCGCATTGGCAAGAAGATGTGGCGCTTGCCTTGCTGACATTTGTGACCTCAACATCATCCTATCGTACTGATTTACAGCGCTTAACTGAACACGGTCATCGAATGGGGACGATTGTCGGAGCAGATATTACGCAAGGGGTTGGTGTTGCACCTTTCAGCATCGCGGATACGCAGATCGACTTTGTTGTCTCAACATCGCTAAAATGGCTTTGCGGCACATCGGGCGCTGGTATTTTGCAGGTGAAGCCTGAACTTTTGACAAATTGTGCGCCGGAACTACGTGGCTGGTTTAGTCAGGAAAATCCATTTTCATGGGATCTGGATCAGTTTTCCTATGCCGCGGATATACGTCGTTTTGATCATGGAACGCCAGCTATTTTAGCCTCTATTGCATATGTGGAACGGCCCTGATAGCAAGGTATTTCTGCGTTAGTGCCCCATGGGACGGTGCAGTCATATGTCCGGCCTATTAACGCGGCTTTA
>NZ_JACIIU010000007.1 GCF_014205685.1 Paenochrobactrum gallinarii | reverse complement strand
AAACCGATAACCACACCGCTCTGCAAGAGCTTGCACCGTTCCCTATTCAGCAAGCTGGAAAGGGAACGGTGTCAGATAAAGTCGAAACTAATACAATTAAAGAGCATTGGCCAGCGGCGACCGCATTACCGAACTGGTTTACGCAAGAAATACTACCCACTCTACAATGGTCGATTTCCAAAACTGCGCCTGCATCCCTCGAGCCAATGCAGGCATCTTCAAAGCCAAGCGTCGTGAGTGTAACGCCCTTGGTAAAGCTTACACCACCGCGTGGCAGTGAGTTTGATGATTTGGGTGCTGCGCTGGATCATGCCTTTATGATTTCAGCTAAGGCAGCGGAGCAACGCGTGATTTAATTCAGGCAGGCTGTTTGAAATTATTTGTTCTTATCGTGGCAAGATGCTTTGAGGCATCTTGCCATTTTTTATTGATGGAGACGAACGTTGGTATCTGGCAGTCAATAGCAGGACTTGGATGAACAGAGGCTCTTAGCCTTAGTTGCTCTATGACTATATCGCTCCATCAAGCCTGGGTTATATGGAAAAATCTGTAACGTATATGTACGTTACAGATTTGGGTGGGTTCCTGAGCGTTATTATGATTGCGCGTTACGTTTCGTGTTCAGGCTAGCGCGCTTTTTGCTGGCCATTTTTTCAAAGTCGAGATTTTTAAAGATTGATAAATCAATCTCTTCTGCAATGGGGAGGGTGGCAAAGCGCCGAACCTGAGGTTCAGTTAATGTTTTGTGCCCATATTTTTCGTGCTCGTCTTGGCCAACTGAATGGCCAACTTGTAGTTTTCGTTCCCGACGGTCGATGTGATGTTCGGAAATATCTGAAATATAGCCGCTGCGCAGTGAGTGGAAGACTTCGTTGGGCGTGTCTTTGATCTGTGCTTTTTTAAAGAGGCGGCTCATATAGGAAGATGCAGACTTACTTGGATCTGTCAGGCGCATCAGTTCGGTGAAAAGAAATGTATCACCTTTGCTCACTGCCCAGTCGATGAAACCGATTTCCCTAAAAATATCATGCAGCACATAGAAGCTGGTACTGGCTTCGGTCTTAATTGGGTTGCGCTGCCACTTACCGTTCAATTGGATGATGCCGTTGGTTTGGGCAATCCAGACGTCTTTGTATTTTTGCCGGAAATCTGAGCCTTTTAAGTGCACAAGCAAACCAAGACGGCGACCCGTGAGATGCGCCAGTAACGGGAGCATTGCATTGTCAAGAAAACCAGATTTAACACCTGTAATGAATAGCTGATTGATTTTCTCAGGGCTCAATGGCTCGGCTGATACTGAAGGACGTGCCGTATCAGGGTAGCTTAGTTTGACGTTAGCAATGGGATTTGGATAATTATGATTAGTCTGGCCCGAGATAATGACTGTTTTAACAATGGCGACATAGCCTTGCACCAGTGTTTTATGAGCAAGGGGGAGCAGGCGCATTTCTCGATTGCTAGCAATGATCTCGCGTGGAGTTTTATTCGCGTCACGATCTTTCGCATTTGCAGGCCAATATTTTATCAACTCGACATAGGCTTGCAGATCGGTACCTGTGTACGTATCAACAGGGTGATCACCGATCAAATCAATGAACAGATCAATTCGAAACCGTGCGATATTGATATCTTTATTCACTGTATTGGATTTACTCGCCCGTAATGCCAGATACTCTTCCGCCAACTCACTGAAGCGTGGCTTGTCAGATGCGGGACGTTGCACAGTTCTTCGGTCTTGTTTGAAGGCTGGCAGAGCTTTTCCTGCTCTTTGTGGGTGGGTTGCACTCACTGTTTGTGCTGCGGTGATTGGCGTGGTCGTTAAGCGTTCTGTTGCAGGCGATAACGACGTGGGGAGCACGTTTGGGGTTTCGATAGGGTTGGAAGGTGTAGCTGTGCGTGTGCCTTCAGCGCGCAGGTCTTTTGTTTCTTCCATCCATTTATGACCGAAAGCCGCTGCCATTATCGGGGCGTTATCCGCGATCAGGTTGTTGTGCTGCTCTCCCTTTTCTTTTGCCTCGACCTCTTTGTTAATTGACACCAAATTACGGACGAGTTCATGACCTTTGTTTTCCAATGGTGATGGTTCGTGTTGTGAATGCCTGATATTGTATAGGGCAGACTTCAAGGTGAGCTGTATGGTCGCTGCAGTTAGTTCCTGACCGTCATAATCAGGGTCGCCTTCATGGCTGGAAAACTGAGTGTTTTTATTTTCTTTGTCCATCCTTCGCTCCCATATTTTGCAGATGGTTCGGACAATTGTTGCCAGCTCATCTGCTATTTCCCTCGCTTCCCGCAGCGAAAGTGCTCCCAGACTTATTCTTATAATGCCTGAGCCGGATGTCACCATAGATTTGGTAAGGCGCATTTGGAAGAGTAGCGTATTGCCGCTGCGAACGAGATAACGTCCGACGGAAGGTTTTACGTCTATTTTTGTTTGTATCGATTCGTAATTGTTATGCTGTCTGAACGATACATTCGACTGTACATTCAACGATACATTTGGTGTCTTCATCTGGTCAAAGCCCTGTCAGTTGGGCAAAGAGAACAGAAAATTACTATTGATATCAAAGGCTTGAAATATAGTTGGGGAAGAGTAAAAATTCACTGGCGGAGAGAGAGGGATTTGAACCCCCGATGGAGTTGCCCCCATGCCGCATTTCGAGTGCGGTGCTTTCAACCACTCAGCCATCTCTCCGCAAATCAAGCCGCTTTACTGCTTGAAATACACAATCATTTCAGCGTCTGACGCTTTTAATGTCGTGTGGCTCGCTGAATAGCGGGGAACGACGAATTAGACAAGACCTATTTTGCATCGAAAAGGTGAATTTTCTTGACTCTTGTGCAAAATACAACCTATATGCAGCTACCTTGGGCGCAGGTCTTATTGCGCCTATTGTTTTGTTTGGAAAAAATCAGACTTTTCATGATTCTGATTGCTTTCAAATTAATCTTCAAATGTCACGACTGACAAAAAGACAACCCATGTGGGCAACCCCATGAGAGTTGGTCCGAACACCGAAAGGCAAAAAAATGTTCGCAGTCATTAAAACTGGTGGTAAGCAGTATCGCGTTGCTGCCAATGATCTGATCAAGATCGAAAAAGTTGCTGGCGAAGCCGGTGACACAGTAGAATTCACAGAAATTTTGATGGTTGGCTCCACCATTGGTGCACCAACTGTTGAAGGTGCAGTTGTAACTGCTGAAGTTGTTGAACAGGGTCGCGCACGCAAGGTTATTGCGTTTAAGAAGCGTCGCCGTCAGAACTCGAAGCGTACACGCGGTCATCGTCAGGAACAGACTACAATTCGTATTTCTGAAATCCTCACCGGTGGCGCAAAGCCAGCTAAAGCTAAAGCAGCGCCTAAAAAGGCAGCAGCTAAAGCAGAAGCAGCTGAATAAGTAACGGATTAAAGGAGAACTCCCATGGCACACAAAAAAGCTGGCGGTTCGTCGCGTAACGGTCGCGATTCAGAATCCAAACGCCTTGGCCTGAAAAAATTCGGTGGCGAGCAGGTTGTTGCTGGCAACATCATTGCACGTCAACGTGGCACCAAATGGCATCCGGGCGTAAACGTCGGTATGGGTAAAGACCATACCCTCTTTGCACTCGTAAACGGTTCCGTGTCTTTCCGCGCGAAAGCCAACGGCCGTACTTTCGTATCGGTTAACCCGATTGCGGAAGCTGCTGAGTAAGCCGGTACGCTCAAATATAAGCACCGGCGTCCCATCGGACCCGGTGTAAAGGCAAGCTGCCAATAGATCGAAAAGGGAAGATGGGACACCATCTTCCCTTTTTGTTTTTGGAGCTTGAAAGAAATGGTTACTGAACCACCTTTAGATGAAGAATGTTTGTCGGTTGCAGCTCGGGCTTATGCCGATAGTGAAATGACGGACTTCTCTGGCCTGGAATGTCCGACGCTGGTTACTGAACGGCTGCTGTTAAGAACACCACATGATGAAGATGTGGATGCTATTGCCCATCTCGCCAATAATCCGCGTATTGCTGAAATGCTTACCCGTATGCCGCATCCATATGATGTGGCGGCGGCGCAAGATTTTATAAAACGCGTGCGATCCGGCGAAATGGGCAATTGCATCTACGCGATTACCCAAATGGACACCGGTGTGTTTATGGGAAGCTGCGGCATCCATCCGTCCAAACATGGGGAGGGGCTGGAAATCGGTTATTGGCTTGGCGAACCTTATTGGGGGCAGGGCTATGCGACAGAAGCCGCACAGGCGCTGATCGATCTGGCTTTTCGTGCTACCAATATTGATGAGCTTTATATCACCTGCCGCACCATCAATGAAGGTTCGCGTAATGTGATCCGTAAATCCGGCTTTTCGTTTTTGATGTATGGAACCGACGATTCTTTATACAGCGGCACCGTCGATGTGGAGCGTTACAGCTTGCATCGGGATCGCTGGATCGAGATGCGTTATCAGGCATAAAGCGCGATTTTGCGTGGTGTGACGGTATCGGCTGTCACATCGCGCAGGCCAATATATGGATTGATATTAGGACAAGTCGGGAACATGACAGAAGAAAACAAAACAACGGGAGCAGATGCATTACAGGCACGGCGCGATAGGATTACCGTACGCGTTCTATGTCCGGATGATGTGCAGACTTATAAAGCAGTGCGTATTCACGCCCTGAAAAATTCACCGTTAACCTTCGGATCCAGTTTCGCGGTGGAAAGCGCTTATGCCGATGAGGTTTTTGCGCATCGTATCCGCCATGGAGGCGGTAATGCGGTTTATGGTGCCTTTGATGGCGACACTTTGCTGGGCACTGCCGGTGTGTTTGTACATGAGCGTTTGTCAGAAAAGCACCGTGGCACACTATGGGGCGTTTATGTTATGCCACAAGCACGTGGTTTGGGGCTTGGCAGCGTCTTGGTTGATCACGTCATTAAATATGCAGAAAAGCATGTTGTTGTGCTGGATGCAAAAGTGGTGGCAAGCAACGACTATGCCAGACAGATTTACTATGATTTGGGCTTTGAAAAATACGGACTGGAAAAGAAGTCATTTTGCGTAGAAGGTCAGTTTCAGGATCAGGAATTGATTTTTATCGACTTCAGCAGCCCGGAATGGCGCTCAAGAAAGAATTAAATGGCGGTTTTCAGCATGGAATGCATGCTGCTTATTTGCACAGACGCGGTTTTGCTGTAATTGCCAGAGCCGACAGAAGAGGTATTACAGATGAAATTTCTTGATCAGGCTAAGATTTACATTCGTTCCGGCAACGGCGGCGCTGGCTCGGTATCCTTTCGCCGTGAGAAATTTCTGGAATTCGGCGGCCCCGATGGCGGCGATGGCGGTCGCGGCGGTGATGTCTGGGCAGAAGTCGTTGATGGCCTCAACACGCTGATCGACTATCGCTATATGCAGCACTTCCGCGCCAAAACCGGTATGCACGGTATGGGTCGCAATATGACCGGCGGTAAGGGTGATGACATTATCCTGAAAGTGCCGGTCGGGACCCAGATTTTCGAAGAAGATAATGAGACCCTCATTTGCGATCTGACCGAAATTGGTCAGCGCTATCGTCTTGCTAAAGGCGGTAATGGTGGTTTTGGTAACCTGCATTTCAAAACATCGACCAATCAGGCACCACGCCGCGCCAATCCGGGTCAGGATGGTTTGGAGCGCACCATCTGGCTGCGTTTGAAACTGATTGCGGATGCTGGTCTTGTTGGTCTGCCGAATGCCGGTAAATCGACATTTTTGGCAAGTGTTACCGCTGCCAAGCCAAAAATTGCCGATTATCCGTTCACCACTTTGCATCCGAACTTAGGTGTTGCCCGTGTGGATGCGCGTGAATTTGTCATTGCGGATATTCCGGGTCTGATTGAAGGTGCCAGCGAAGGCATTGGCCTTGGCGATCGCTTCTTGGGCCATGTTGAGCGCACCCGCGTTTTGCTGCATCTGGTTTCTGCACAGGAAGACGATGTCGCCAAAGCTTACACCACCATCCGCAATGAGCTTAAAGCTTATGGCGGTGGTTTGGATGAGAAGCTGGAGATTGTGGCACTTTCACAGATCGACACGCTTGACCCTGAAACCCGTCAGCAAAAAGCGGCCGAGCTTCAAAAAGTGTGCGGCAGAGTGCCCATGCAGATTTCTGCGGTCAGCCGTGAAGGCATTGAAGGTGTCTTGCGCCAGCTGATCAGCATTGTCGAAACCAGCCGCAAGGCTGAAAAAGGTATTGTCGAAGACGACGATCTATAAAAATACATATAAGAGCCACAAAAACATAAGAGCCAAAAAACATAAGAGAATGACATGGGCGGGAATGGCGAGAAGGGGTTGGCAGCTCTCAATCAATATAAGCGGATTGTTGTAAAAATCGGCTCTGCTTTATTGGTTGATCGGGCGACAGGGTTGAAGCGGGATTGGCTGGATAGTCTGGGGCAGGATATCGCCGCTTTATCCGCCCAAGGGGTTGAGGTTCTGGTGGTGTCTTCCGGTGCGATTGCACTGGGGCGCACCATTTTGAAACTGCCGAAAAAAGCCCTGAAGCTGGAAGAAAGTCAGGCAGCGGCTGCTGCCGGTCAGATCGCTCTCGCTAAAGCCTATGCCGATGTGCTGGGCGCACATGATATTCAGGCAGGTCAGGTTCTGCTCACGCTCTCTGACACAGAAGAGCGTCGCCGCTATCTGAATGCGCGCGCTACCATCGAGACGCTTCTGAAGCTGAAGGCGATCCCGATCATCAACGAAAATGATACGGTTGCCACCAGTGAAATCCGCTATGGTGATAATGATCGTTTGGCGGCACGCGTTGCAACTATGATTGGTGCGGATCTTCTGATCCTGCTTTCTGATATTGATGGTCTTTATTCGGCGCCGCCACACAAAGACCCGAATGCGGAATTTTTACCGCTCATTGAAAATATCACCCCTGAAATCGAAGCCATGGCAGGAGCTGCCGCTTCTGAATTGTCGCGTGGCGGCATGAAGACGAAGCTTGATGCCGGCAAGATTGCCAATGCTGCCGGTACGGCGATGATTATCACTTCCGGCGCACGGCTTAATCCGTTGGCAGCGATTGATCGCGGTGAACGTGCAAGCCTGTTCAAACCGTCTTTGCAACCGGTTAATGCTTGGAAAACATGGATTTCAGGCAATCTGGAACCGGCTGGCCGTCTTTATGTGGATGCCGGTGCTGCGGCTGCACTTAAAAAGGGTAAGTCCTTGTTGCCTGCCGGTGTCACCCGTGTGGAAGGTCAATTCCAGCGTGGCGATACGGTTGCTGTGATGAATGATGGCGGTATTGAAATTGCCCGCGGTCTGATTGCCTATGATGTGCATGACGCACTTTTGGTGGCAGGCCATAAAAGTGATGAGATCAGTGCGTTGTTGGGCTATGATGGCCGTGCAGCGATGGTGCATCGCAATGATCTGGTGGTGCGTGGGAGCAAATCTGCCTGATAAAAGAAAAGGCAGAATAAATGAGGGCTATGGGAATGCTTGATAAAGTCGGGGCTGATATGACAGTTGCACAGGTGATGGCAGAGATTGGTAAGCGCGCACGAGCCGCTGCTGCCCCCTTAAGCATCGCTCCGGCAGAGCAGAAGAACAAAGCCCTGTTGGCGATGGCCGACTCAATCATTGCACAAAGTGCAGCGATTTTAGAAGCGAACAAAATTGACATTACCAATGCTGAAAATGCTGGTGCTGCCGCTTCTTTCATTGACCGTCTGAAACTTGATGAAGGCCGCTTGAACGGCATTGCCGATGCTATTCGCGCTATTGCTGGTTTGAAAGATCCGGTTGGTGATGTGATTGCTGCATGGGACCGCCCGAACGGTTTAAATATTGAACGCGTGCGCACCCCGCTTGGGGTGATCGGCGTGATTTATGAAAGCCGCCCGAATGTAACCGCTGATGCAGGAGCTTTATGCCTCAAAGCCGGTAACGCGGTTGTCTTGCGCGGTGGTTCAGATTCAGCCCATTCTTCGCGCGCTATTCATGCAGCTCTTGTAAGCGGTTTGGAAAGTGCCGGCCTGCCACGCGATGCCATTCAGATTGTACCGACCACAGATCGTGCTGCCGTTGGTGAAATGCTGAAAGGCCTGAACGGCAATATTGATGTGATTGTGCCGCGTGGTGGCAAAAGCTTGGTTGAGCGCGTGCAAAATGAAGCGCGTGTGCCGGTTTTTGCTCATCTTGAAGGCATCTGCCATGTGTATATTGATGCGTCTGCTGAGCTGGATATGGCGGTCACTGTGGTTGTGAACGCCAAAATGCGCCGCACCGGTATTTGCGGCGCGGCAGAAACTTTGCTTGTCGACCGTAAAGTGGCAGACAGCCATCTGGTGCCAATCTTAGAAGCTTTGAGCGCTAAGGGATGTGAAATCCGCGGTGATGCTGATGTGCTTGCCCGCTTTGCAAATGCCAAGCCTGCCAGTGATGCCGATTGGTCAACCGAATATCTGGATGCAATCCTTTCAGTGAAGCTTGTTGATGGTGTGGGTGATGCGATTGGTCATATCGGGCAATATTCATCCCATCACACCGAAGCAATTATTGCGCAGGACGAAAAAGCCGTTGAGCGTTTTTTCAATGAGATCGATTCAGCCATTCTCGTGCATAATGCCTCGACGCAATTTGCCGATGGCGGCGAGTTTGGCATGGGCGGCGAAATCGGCATTGCCACGGGCAAAATGCATGCGCGCGGGCCGGTTGGTGTTGAGCAGCTAACCTCATTTAAATATCGCGTCCACGGCAACGGCCAGACACGGGCTTAACGGCTAAGTCCCTGATGGTGAACGCCTCCGGTTTTTCCACGCTGAAAGAACTTTATCCTGATGTGAGCATGGGTGATTTGCGCATGCCTCATGTGGAAAAGGGCATGAGCGTGGGATTATTCGGCGGCTCGTTCAATCCACCCCATGCCGGACATGTGCTGGTCGCGGAAATTGCATTGCGTCGCTTAAACCTTGACCAGCTCTGGTGGATGGTGACGCCCGGAAGCCCGCTTAAAAATGCGCGTGATTTGGCACCGTTAAATGATCGCTTGCGTGCGAGCCGTCAATTGGCACGTGATCCGCGCATAAAAATCACCGCATTGGAAGCTGCATATAAAGTGCGCTTTACCGCCGACACGTTAGCGCTGATTAAAGCGGCCAATCCGCATGTCAATTTTGTCTGGATTATGGGGGCGGATAATCTGGGGCAGTTTCACCGCTGGGATCGCTGGCGTCAGATTGCCAATCAGTTTCCAATCGCTGTGATTGATCGCCCCAATGCAAGCCTCACACCTCTGACATCACGGATGGCACAAACTTATGCGCCTTTCCGGTTGAATGAACGGGATGCAGCAAGCCTTGCCAAACGTCCAGCACCCGCATGGGTGTTTTTACACGGGCCCCGTTCCAGACTTTCTTCCACAGCTTTACGTGAACAATAAAAAACCGGCACAGTTGTCTGCGCCGGTTTTTTTATTTCAGTAGCTTAAAAGCTTAAGCAAATGCCATTAGGCGATAGCTATTAAGCGATCGACTGGCCGGTTTTTGCCCAGTCAGCCAAAAATGTTTCCAAGCCTTTGTCGGTCAGCGGATGCTTGACCAGAGCTTTCAGGGTTGCAGGTGGTGCAGTGACTACGTCAGCACCGATGAGAGCAGCTTCTTTAACGTGGTTTACGGTGCGAACCGATGCCGCCAGAATCTGGGTGTTAAAATCATAATTGTCGAAGATCGAACGGATTTCAGCAATCAGTTCCATGCCGTTGAGGCCGATATCATCAATACGGCCGATGAACGGGGAAACGTAGGTTGCACCGGCTTTTGCAGCCAGCAGCGCCTGATTGGCTGAGAAGCAAAGGGTCACGTTGGTCTGGTGACCGTCTGAAGTCAGCGCTTTACAAGCTTTCAAACCATCAAGGGTCAGCGGCAGCTTGATGCAGATATTGTCTGCGATCTTAGCAATAACAGCTGCTTCTTTCATGATGGTTGCATAGTCGGTTGCTGCCACTTCAGCTGAAACCGGACCATCAACAATGCTGCAGATTTCTTTGGTGACTTCAAGAATATCGCGACCTGATTTAAGAATCAGCGACGGGTTGGTTGTAACACCGTCAACCAGACCTAAATCATTCAGTTCACGGATATCATTGACATCGGCGGTATCTACGAAGAATTTCATAACAGGTTTCCTTCATCCGTATGGGAGCTTTTATAAGCATATTGCGCAAAGGTGACTTTTCTTTAACGCAAAGCCGCGCCAAGGTCACGCTCATGATGCAAGATTCGTTTTTTTCTCCAGACCAAGGTCAAGACCAGGCACCGCATAAGCAGGCTAAGATCGTGCCGGTGCTGGTGCCTTTGCCGTCTGAACGGCCTTATTCCTATTTGGTTCCCGATGGCATGTCGGTGCAGCCGGGCTCTGTGGTGCGTGTGCCGCTGGGGCCAAGACTGGTGCCGGGCATTGTTGTTGATGGCGAAGTCGACAAGGTTGACCCCAAAAAGCTGAAAAGCATCGCTGAGGTTTTTGACTGCCCGCTGATCCATCCTGACATCATCAAATTTATGCTGTGGGCGGCTGATTATACGCTGTCACCTCCGGGCATGGTAGCGCGGATGATTTTGCGCGTGCCGACCGCTTTTGATCCGGAGCCGCCGATTGCGGGTTTGCGTTATACAGGCGGCGAGCCGGAACGCTTAACCTCACCGCGCGCAAGGGTGCTGGAACATGCGGGCAATGGCTTGGCATGGACACGCACCGGCCTTGCCCATGTGGCTGGCGTTTCCGCAACGGTTATTGATGGGTTGAAGGCGCAGGGGTTGTTTGAGGATGTTTTCATTCCGGCTCCGCCTGTTGTGGCACCGCCTGATACTAATTTTGCCCGTGCATCGCTTTCTGAAGATCAGCGTGATGCAGCCGACAGGCTGGTGGAAGCAGTTGATGCGAAACGCTTTTCCGTGTCGCTGATCGACGGTGTGACGGGCTCGGGTAAAACGGAAGTTTACTTTGAGGCGGTGGCACGTGCTTTGGAGCAGGGGCGACAAGTGTTGATCCTGCTGCCGGAAATTGCACTGACACAGCAGTTTCTGGATCGCTTCCATGACCGATTCGGTTCCAAACCTGCCGAATGGCACTCAGACCTTGCGCCGCGCAGCCGTGAGCGTGTATGGCGGCAAGTGGCGGAAGGCACAGTGAAGATCGTCGCTGGTGCGCGTTCTGCGCTGTTTTTGCCGTTTCAGGATTTGGGTCTGATCGTTGTCGATGAAGAACATGATCCTGCCTATAAACAGGAAGACCGCGTTTTTTATAATGCGCGGGATATGGCTGTGGTGCGCGGTCATATTGGCGGCTTTCCCGTGGTGCTTGCCTCTGCAACCCCGTCGATTGAAAGTCAGGTGAATGCCGATCAGGGGCGTTATACCCGAATCAAACTCTATAGCCGCTATGCTGATGCGGCTCTGCCGACACTGAAAACCATCGATATGCGGCGCTCACCGCCGCCGCCCGGTCGCTTTTTGTCACCAGCTTTAACGGAAGTGATGGGCAAAACCATTGAGCGCGGCGAACAGGCGCTGCTTTTCCTCAATCGTCGTGGTTATGCGCCTCTGACATTATGTCGCGTCTGCGGTCATCGCTTCCAATGCCCGAGCTGTTCGAGCTGGCTGGTTGAGCATCGCTTCCGCGGGCAGTTGATGTGTCACCAGTGCGGCTATCATGAACCGGTGCCGGAAGCTTGTCCGGAATGCGGTACGCTTGATCATCTTGTTGCCTGCGGCCCCGGTGTGGAGCGGATTGCTGAAGAAGCCGAAGCGCTCTTTCCGAAAGCGCGAATCATCGTGCTTTCTTCCGATATGGCAGGGGGCGTTAAACGCCTGCGATTAGAGCTGGAGGCAATTTCCAAGGGGGAAGCTGATATTGTGATCGGCACTCAATTGGTGGCTAAAGGTCATAACTTTCCCAATATGACGCTGGTGGGCGTAGTGGATGCCGATCTCGGGCTTGCCAATGGTGATCCGCGCGCGGCTGAACGCACCTTCCAATTGCTCAATCAGGTGACGGGTCGTGCAGGGCGAACGGGTAAGAAAAGTCTGGGACTTTTGCAGACTTATCAACCGGATCATCCGGTGATGCAGGCAATTATCAGTGGTGATGCTGATGCTTTTTATGAGCGCGAGATTGAAGATCGCGAGCGTAATAGCCTGCCGCCTTTCGGACGTCTGGCATCGCTGATTATTTCCGGTGAAAACCGTGTGGAAGCAGAGAATCACGCACGCGCTTTAAGGCGTGCTGCGCCGCATTCGTCTGAATTGTCTGTTATGGGGCCGGCAGAAGCGCCTTTGGCCTTTGTGCGCGGGCGTTATCGCTATCGTTTGCTGATTCATGGCAGCAAACGCGCCGACATTCAGGCCTATATGAGGGCATTGCTAGAAAGAGCGCCAAAGATTAAAGGAAATCTGCGGGTGCAGGTCGATATTGATCCGCAGAGTTTTTTATAAAGTATCGGACAGTAACTATCAGTTTTTCGATGCTACTTTATGCTTATTGAGAAAATTCGGACAGGGATATCAAAATGGAGTTCTATCTGCCGTCAAGTAACGGGGAATGGATGGCGTGGACAAGCGCACTTCTAACCTCATTATTCGGCTTGATTATGTTTTTTGCGCCCGCTTTTACGCTGAAATTGCTGCGTTTGGATTTGTCGGGCGGTCGTAAGGAGGGCTTGGCGACAATCCGGTCAACAATGGCCGGGTTCTATTTAGGGGTAGGACTGGGCTGTTTAATCTTCGCACAGCCGTTTTTATGGCTTGTAATTGGTGCGGCTTGGGGCTTTACATTATTTGGTCGTTTTATTTCAATTATGTCGGACAAAACCAGTTCAATCTATAATTGGAGTTTTGCGATTCTAGAGTTTTTCTTGGCTGCCGGACCGCTGCTTTTTGCCTTCGGTTTGGTGCAATAAAGGTAGTTTTGGCTCGTCGAGCGATAAAATATGCCAAAATTGCTGCCAAGGTTATAGAAAAGTGGGGTATTCGCGTGTTGCGAGTCCCGCTGGTCTATGCTAGACGGCATTCAAAATTCAGTGCGGCTACTTATGTAGTCAAAGGTTTCTCCGGAAACATTCAATCAGATCGTAATTTGGCAAAACAAAATGCCAAAATTATGATTGCAACGTAGAGAGCTGGTATTTCGTGACAGAAACGTCTTCGCTCATTTCAGGTGTCGCTCAGCGTTATGCAGGATCGTTATTCGATTTGGCACTCGACACCAATTCCGTTGCCGCTGTGGAAAAAGATCTTGCTCGTTTTGAAGCCCTTCTGGAAGGAAGTGAAGATCTGCGCCGTTTGATTAACAGTCCGGTATTTACCTCTGAAGATCAGCTGCGCGCTATTTCCAATGTCGCCGATAAGGCAGGCATCAAGGGGCTGGTCGGAAATCTGTTGCGTGTTGTGGCACGCAATCGTCGTTTATTCGTGATGCCGGGCATTATTGCAGCTTTCCGCAATATTGCTGCCGAACATCGCGGTGAAGTTTCTGCTGATGTTGTGTCTGCTTACGAGCTGACCACTGCACAGCAAAATGAATTGAAGGCAACGCTGAAAGGTGTTGCCGGCAAGGACGTGGCAATTAATGTCACTGTCGATCCGTCGATTCTCGGCGGGCTTATCGTCAAGATGGGTTCGCGCCAGATTGACACTTCTCTTCGCACTAAACTATCTTCTCTCAAGCTTGCACTGAAAGAGGTCGGCTGATGGACATCCGCGCCGCGGAAATTTCCGCAATCCTGAAAGAGCAAATCAAGAACTTTGGCAAGGAGGCTGAGGTCTCCGAAGTCGGTCAGGTTCTGTCCGTCGGTGACGGTATTGCACGCGTCTATGGTCTGGACAATGTTCAGGCTGGTGAAATGGTCGAATTCCCTGGTGGCATTCGCGGCATGGCGCTCAACCTTGAAAGCGACAATGTCGGTGTTGTTATCTTCGGATCCGACCGTGACATCAAGGAAGGCGATACTGTTAAGCGTACGGGCGCGATCGTTGACGTACCGGTTGGTCCGGGTCTTCTTGGTCGTGTTGTTGATGCTCTTGGTAATCCTATCGATGGTAAAGGTCCGATTGTTGCGACCGAACGCCGTCGTGTAGACGTTAAAGCTCCTGGTATCATCCCGCGTAAGTCGGTGCATGAGCCAATGTCGACCGGTCTGAAGGCGATTGACGCCCTTATCCCAGTTGGTCGTGGTCAGCGCGAGCTGGTCATTGGTGACCGTCAGACAGGTAAAACCGCTATCATTCTCGACAGCTTCCTTAACCAGAAGCCGATCCATGATAATGGTCCGGACAAAGATAAACTGTTCTGCATTTACGTAGCTGTTGGTCAGAAACGTTCAACTGTAGCTCAGTTCGTTAAGGTTCTCGAAGAGCGCGGCGCACTGGAATATTCCGTTGTGATCGCAGCGACTGCTTCTGATCCTGCTCCGATGCAGTTCCTTGCACCATTTGCAGGTTGCGCTATCGGTGAATATTTCCGTGATAACGGCCAGCACGCTCTGATTGGTTATGATGACCTTTCCAAGCAGGCTGTTGCTTATCGTCAGATGTCCCTGTTGCTGCGTCGTCCTCCGGGCCGTGAAGCATATCCTGGTGACGTTTTCTATCTGCACTCACGTTTGCTTGAGCGCGCTGCAAAGCTGAATGATGAAAACGGTGCCGGTTCTTTGACTGCTCTGCCAGTTATTGAAACACAGGGTAACGACGTTTCTGCCTTTATTCCGACCAACGTGATTTCGATTACTGACGGTCAGATCTTCTTGGAAACAAACCTGTTCTACCAGGGTATCCGTCCTGCTGTGAACGTTGGTCTGTCTGTTTCCCGCGTTGGTTCTGCGGCCCAGGTCAAAGCGATGAAACAGGTTGCCGGCTCCATTAAAGGTGAGCTTGCACAGTACCGCGAAATGGCAGCATTTGCCCAGTTCGGTTCCGATCTTGATGCTGCAACCCAGCGTCTTTTGAACCGTGGTGCACGTCTGACCGAACTTCTGAAGCAGCCGCAGTTCTCGCCGCTGAAAACAGAAGAACAGGTTGCAGTGATTTATGCCGGTGTTAACGGCTATCTCGATGCAATCGCTGTTAATCAGGTTGGCAAATTCGAACAGGGTCTTCTGTCCTCACTGCGCACCGAGCACAAAGATGTGCTTGAAGCGATCCGTGATGAGAAAGCTCTTACCGATGACATCAAGGCAAAGCTCAAGGCAGCGGTTGACGCTTACGCCAAGTCCTTTGCTTGAACTTTGTGACGGGATGAACGGATGCCTTCACTAAAGGATCTGAGAAACCGTATCGCCTCGGTCAAGGCGACGCAGAAAATTACCAAAGCGATGCAAATGGTCGCTGCGGCTAAACTGCGCCGTGCCCAGGAAGCAGCGGAAGCAGCCCGCCCTTACTCGCAGCGTATGAGTGCCGTATTGGCAAACATTGCTGAGAATGTAAGCGGTGATGATGCTCCGCAGCTGATGACCGGAACCGGAAAGGACGACGTGCATCTGCTCGTCGTCGCTACGGCGGAACGAGGCCTTTGCGGTGGCTTTAACTCACAGATCGCACGCCATGCGCGCGATCATGCAAGAAAGCTCCTTAGCCAGGGCAAAACGGTCAAGATTTTGACAGTGGGTAAAAAAGGCGCGGATATTCTGCGTCGTGAATTCGCTGCCAACATTATCGACCATGTCAATCTGCGCGAAGTCAAACAGCTTGCTTTCATCCATGCGGATGATATCGGCCACAAGGTCATCAAGCTGTTCGAAGAAGGTGCGTTTGACGTTTGCACACTGTTCTATTCTGAATTCAAGTCGGTCATCGCTCAGGTGCCAACCGCATTGCAGCTCATTCCGGCCTCTGCGCCGCAGGGCAGCGAAGCTACCGGTTCCGATGGCGCGATTTATGAATACGAACCTGATCCTGCGGCTATCCTCAGCACGCTGATCCCGCGTAATATTTCGGTCCAGATTTTCCGCGCATTGCTGGAAAATGTGGCGGGCGAAATGGGCGCGAAGATGAGTGCTATGGATAATGCGACGCGTAACGCCGGTGATATGATCAACAAATTGTCGATCACATATAACCGTCAGCGTCAGGCCCAGATCACTAAGGAACTGATCGAAATCATTTCGGGCGCGGAAGCGCTCTAATCGGAAGGTAAGGATCGATGGCTAAAGCAGCGACCCCGAAAACTACCGCCGCAGCAAAGGCGGCGCCGGAAGATAAGGCGGCCAAGGCTCCGGCTAAGGCTTCTGCCAAGTCTACCGCAACGAAAGCAGCCGCCACGGGTGCAGTCGGACGTATCAAGCAGGTGATTGGTGCGGTTGTTGACGTTCAGTTCGAAGATGGTCAGCTGCCGCTGATCCTCAACGCTCTGGAAACAGATAACCTCGGTGCCCGTCTCGTGCTTGAAGTTGCGCAGCACTTGGGCGAAAATACTGTTCGTACCATTGCTATGGACTCGACAGAAGGTCTCGTCCGCGGACAACAGGTAACCGACACCGGTGCGCCTATTATGGTTCCGGTTGGTGAAGAAACACTCGGCCGTATCATGAACGTGATCGGTGAGCCTGTTGACGAAGCCGGCCCGATTAAAACAGTTGCACGTCGTGCAATTCACCAGGAAGCACCTGCATATATCGAACAGTCGACAGAATCAGAGATTCTCGTCACCGGTATTAAGGTTGTTGACCTGTTGGCGCCATATGCCAAGGGTGGTAAAATTGGTCTCTTCGGTGGTGCCGGCGTTGGTAAAACCGTTCTGATCATGGAATTGATCAACAACGTGGCTAAAGCACACGGTGGTTACTCCGTATTCGCCGGTGTTGGTGAGCGTACCCGTGAAGGTAACGACCTTTACCACGAAATGATCGAATCCGGCGTGAACAAGATGGGCGGCGGCGAAGGTTCCAAAGCTGCACTCGTTTACGGTCAGATGAACGAACCACCGGGTGCTCGTGCACGTGTTGCTCTCTCCGGTTTGACAATTGCGGAAAACTTCCGTGATGAAGGTCAGGACGTTCTGTTCTTCGTGGACAACATCTTCCGCTTCACACAGGCTGGTTCCGAAGTGTCGGCTCTGTTAGGTCGTATTCCATCTGCTGTTGGTTATCAGCCAACACTGGCAACTGACATGGGTCAGATGCAGGAACGTATTACCACAACAACCAAGGGTTCGATTACCTCCGTTCAGGCGATTTACGTCCCTGCGGATGACTTGACCGACCCTGCACCGGCAACATCCTTTGCGCACTTGGATGCAACGACCGTTCTTAACCGTTCGATCGCTGAAAAGGGTATTTACCCGGCTGTGGACCCGCTCGATTCAACTTCCCGTATGCTTGACCCAATGATTGTTGGTGAAGAGCATTATGAAGTTGCTCGTCAGGTTCAGTCCATCCTGCAGCGTTACAAGTCCCTTCAGGACATCATCGCCATTCTTGGTATGGATGAATTGTCTGAAGAAGATAAGCTGACCGTTGCGCGCGCTCGTAAGATTGAACGCTTCCTCAGCCAGCCATTCTTCGTGGCTGAAATCTTCACCGGTTCTCCTGGTAAGCTGGTTGATCTTGCTGACACCATCAAAGGCTTTAAAGGCCTTTGCGCAGGTGATTACGATCACCTTCCAGAACCTGCTTTCTACATGGTCGGCTCTATTGAAGAAGCGATCGAAAAAGCAGAGCGTATGGCAGCAGAAGCAGCCTAATAAGTTGAAGTCCCTGCAGGTATCGACCTGCCGGGACTTCCAGTCTGTTTAGCAATCTGAGTGAGAACCCATGTCTGTAGCTTTCCAATTCGAACTGGTGTCGCCTGAGCGACTTCTGCTTTCGACGCAGGTAACGGAAGTCGTCATTCCGGGCAGCGAAGGCTATTTGACCGCGCTTGCCGGACATTCGCCGTTGATGACAACAATCATGCCGGGCATTGTCAGTGTTAAAACACCTGATGGTAAAGCTGATTCATACGTTGTTTACGGTGGTTTTGCAGATATTTCGGCAAATGGCTGTTCTATCTTGGCAGAATCTGCAACGCATATTGACGAATTGGATCGTTCCGATTTGCAGCGTCGCATTGATGAAGCGCGTCATTCCTTAGACAACAGTGACAATCATGAACACCGCACCAAGCTGGAAGCTTTCTTGCACCAGCTGATGACTTTGCAGGGCGCAATTCTTCCTGCATAAGTTTGGTTTCTTGATCTGAATAGTTTTAAAACGGGCGCAAGCCCGTTTTTTTATTGTCTGTATTTGGAGGTTGGGCGATGGTGAATAGCGCCTTTTAATGATTAGTTTTGTTCAACAGAAACACCGTTTTCGTTGATTTTAAGTTCAACACCGGATGGCTTGGTTTCTTGCTGATAAGTGTAAATACTGAAACCGATAATAATGACGATCAGAGCGCCAAGCAGAAGATAAAGCGTGTTGCGATTCATATTTTTCTCCCGTGTGAATGGGTGTAGTCAGGCGAAAGAAATTTCAATATTTGAGAATTTTACTGATCAGGATACAATCAGTATGGTGGTACCCGTGACATCAAACTCAAACATGTTCATTTATGAAATTATAGAGAGGGTGAGTCATCTGGGGGGCAATGGACGACCCACCCTCTCATGAAACCGGTGATCGCTTGTTCAGTACTCACCGGCATAATTAAACGGGACATTTAAAAATAGCTTACTCTATTTGCGGGCAATCAATCCAACCAGCAGACTGATACCGGCAACAACAGCAAGTGTTGCAATCGGATTTTCGCGAGCAGTTTCTTTGACGATGCGGGCTTGCTGAGAAACTTTATCAGCTGCCTGTGCACCACGCTCACGCACAACATCATAAAATTCCGATGCTGTATCTTCAGCTGTAGCGGCAAGGCTTGAGCCCTTCTTTGTGAGTGATTTGCTCAAAGAAGCAATTTCTTTGCGCATTTCTGTGATCTGTGCTTCTAATGCATCGCGTACTTCTGCTGCGGTTTTATCCGTTGATGATGCCATGTCTAACTCCTTAAAACCTAAATTTACGCATCGCATTAAATCCTCAAAATTCTTTAATGCTGTGAAATCAAAACGTGTCAGTTCAGGAATAGTTCCAAGCAGGCATAGAAAATTTTTCTAAAATGGATTTACAGCGACTCAATTGCTTAATTTTTTTCAAAAACCTGCTCTTTTTGAACAGGCGATATGGCAGCGGGAATACAATTATTACGGGTATTAAAAGCAGGAAAACAGCCTTTAATATCAATTATCTAACCATATTCGTGCAAAAGCGAACAATTCTATTAGCCGAATGTCTGATATGAAAACCGCTTGCATTCCGTAATACAGCGTTTAGTTTTGGTTTTTAGGGATAACAACCAAGCCGTTCAGGGCATAATTATAACGTCCCGCATAAAATAATGGGTGGCTCTTCGATGGAATATTTCTTTCAGCAAGTGATCAATGGGCTTGCGCTCGGTTCGATCTACGGTCTGATCGCCATCGGCTATACGATGGTTTATGGCATCATCGGCATGATCAACTTTGCTCATGGTGATGTCTTCATGCTTGGCGCATTTATGGCGCTGATTGTTTTTTTGATTATCACGACCTTTATCGGTGCTTTGCCTGTCGCATTGGCGCTATTGATCATGATGATTGTAGCAATGTTGCTGACGGGTCTTTGGAGCTGGGCAATTGAGCGGGTAGCATACCGTCCTTTGCGCGGTTCTTTCCGCTTGGCACCACTGATTACAGCCATCGGTATGTCGATTGCTTTGTCAAACTTTGTGCAGGTCACACAAGGGCCGCGCAATAAAGCAATCCCGAATCTGATCAATGATTCATATTCACTGTTTGGCAGTAATGTAACCATTTCATTGAAGCAAATCGTGGTGGTTGTGGTTACAGCAGTCCTGCTGACAGCGTTCTGGTATGTGGTTAACCGTACATCGCTTGGCCGCGCACAACGTGCTTGTGAACAAGATCGCAAAATGGCGGCGTTACTCGGTATTAATGTTGATCGCGTTATTTCGCTAACATTCGTCATGGGTGCGATGCTCGCCGCCGTTGCAGGTACGCTTTATCTGTCATTCTACGGCGTTATTTCCTTCGCAGACGGCTTTACACCAGGCGTCAAAGCGTTCACTGCGGCAGTTCTGGGCGGTATTGGTTCGCTTCCAGGCGCTGTGGTTGGTGGATTGCTGATTGGCCTGATCGAAGCGCTTTGGTCTGCTTATTTCTCGATTGATTATAAAGACGTCGCGGCATTCTCTATTCTTGCCATCGTACTGATCTTTATGCCGTCCGGTATTCTCGGTCGTCCTGAAGTCGAAAAGGTGTAATCATGGCGCTACAATCGTCTTCACGTAACGAATCCGTTTTCGGCAAAGCCCTTCGCGAAGGGATTATGGCTGGTTTGCTGGCTCTGGGGCTTTTTGTTTTGATCGTCGGTTTTAAAACGGATCAGAACATTAATAACCAGCTGATATTAACAACACGCTGGCCGCAGCTTTTCACAATTGTGGCCATTGCCGCGGTGGGGCGCTTTTTGTTCAAGGCCTTTCTCGAGCCTTGGCTTGATAAGCGCAAAATGGCAAAAGCGGCTCAGCCTGTTAAGGCCGAGAGCCAGTCTTTTATCCGTAAACACATTGCGCAGATCGGTATTGCCATTCTGCTGATTTATCCTGTGTTCATCGTCAATGTCTTTGGCATGCAGGGATCATTGAAATGGATCGACAATTTTGGTGTCCAGATCCTCATTTATGTGATGCTGGCATGGGGGCTGAACATTGTTGTCGGCCTCGCAGGTCTGCTTGATCTGGGCTATGTCGCTTTCTATGCAGTGGGTGCTTATTCTTACGCATTGATCTCAAGCTATTGGGGCTTGTCCTTCTGGATTTTGCTGCCGATGGCCGGTATTTTTGCAGCCCTTTGGGGTGTTATTCTAGGTTTTCCGGTGCTGCGTTTGCGCGGTGACTATCTTGCCATCGTGACGCTGGCATTTGGTGAGATTATCCGCCTTGTCCTGATTAACTGGACGGATGTGACCAAAGGAACATTTGGTGTATCGGGTATTGCCAAAGCAACCTTCTTCGGCATTCCGTTTAACGCTACGCCGAATGGTTTTGCGGCAACCTTTGGTTTGTCGTTCTCTGCAGCGCATTACAAAATTTTCCTTTATTACGTAATCCTGTTTTTAGCCCTGCTGACAGCTTGGGTGACAATCAGAATGCGTCGCATGCCGGTTGGCCGTGCATGGGAAGCTTTGCGTGAAGATGAAATTGCTTGCCGCTCACTGGGTATCAATACAACCACAACCAAGCTCACCGCTTTTGCTACCGGTGCAATGTTTGGTGGTTTTGCAGGTTCATTCTTTGCTGCACGTCAGGGCTTTGTCAGTCCGGAATCTTTCATCTTCCTGGAGTCCGCCGTTATTCTGGCGATTGTGGTTCTAGGTGGTATGGGTTCGCTGATGGGGATTGCAGTGGCAGCCATTGTTATGATTGGCGGCACGGAAATCTTGCGTGATATGACTTTCTTGAAAGCTATATTCGGTCCCGATTTCACACCGGAACTCTATCGCATGCTGATCTTCGGTCTGGCGATGGTTGTGATGATGGTTTGGAAACCGCGCGGCTTTGTCGGCAAACGAGAACCAAGTGCATTTCTGCACGGTAAAAAAATGGTGTCAGGTGCCTTTACTAAGGAAGGGCATGGCTAATGGCGGGATTGATGGCGGAAGCAAATATGATGTCTACCAACAAAACCGGAGATGAGATTCTCAAGGTAGAACATTTATCCATGCGCTTTGGCGGGCTGGTTGCAATCAATGACCTGTCTTTTAATGTGAAGCGTGGGGAAATTACTGCAATTATCGGCCCGAACGGGGCCGGTAAAACCACCGTGTTCAACTGTATTACCGGTTTTTACAAACCAACCGGTGGCATGTTGACCATGACGCGCAAATCCGGCGAACAGTTTTTGCTGGAACGTCTGCCTGATTTTAAGATCACGCAGAAGGCGCATGTGGCGCGTACCTTCCAGAATATTCGTTTGTTTACCGGTTTGACTGTTTTGGAAAACCTGCTGGTTGCCCAGCATAATAAGCTGATGCGTTCATCGGGCTACACTATCCTCGGACTTTTGGGGATGCCTGCCTATAAACATGCGGCCAGGGAAGCGATTGAAAAAGCTACCCGCTGGCTTGAGAAAATCGATCTGATTGATCGTGCTGATGATCCGGCCGGTGACCTTCCCTATGGTGATCAGCGTCGTCTGGAAATTGCCCGTGCCATGTGCACAGAGCCAGAAATGCTCTGTCTCGATGAGCCGGCAGCAGGTCTGAACCCGCGTGAATCGGCCGAACTCAACAAGCTGTTGCTGGATATTAAAAACGAAACCGGTACCTCTATCCTGCTCATTGAGCATGATATGTCGGTAGTGATGGAAATATCTGATCACGTTATCGTGCTTGAATATGGCACCAAGATTTCTGATGGCTCGCCGGAATTTGTCCGTGACGATCCAAAGGTAATTGCGGCCTATCTGGGTGTTGATGATGATGAAGTGGCAGAGCTGATTGAAGATGCTCCTGCAAGCAAGGATACGGCAGATTTTGTCACTGTTGCGCTGACCAGAGAAGCCTTGGCTGAACAAGGCAATGAGGCTGCCAAAGTGCAAGTGGCCGCAAGCTTTGTGCCAAAAGGCGCTCTTCAGGCACCGCGAGGTGATGCTCCTGACAATCTGACCCTTATTAAAGGGGTTGGTGCCGTCAATGAAGAGAAACTGCATAAACACGGCATCTTCCATTTTGATCAGATCGCCGCATGGACGCCAGCAGATATTGCTGCATTCGATGAGTTTCTTGCCTTTGGCGGGCGTATAGAGCGCGAAGATTGGGTGGGGCAGGCAAAACGACTGGCTGCCGGACAGAATACGGAGTTTTCTAAACGGGTTGAGGCAGGAGATGTCCCTACTAGTCATAAAACTCAGGCTGAAGGGGATAAATGATGCAGGATAAAAATCCGCTTCTGGTGATTGACAAGGTTGAAACTTATTACGGCAATATTTGTGCCCTCAAGGGCATTGATATGGTGGTGAATGAGGGGGAAATTGTGACCCTTATCGGTGCCAACGGTGCTGGTAAATCAACCTTGATGATGACGATTTTCGGTATGCCGCGTGCGCGTACCGGACGCGTTATTTTTGACGGGCAGGATATCACCAATATGCAGCCTCATCTGATTGCTCATCTTCGTATTGCGCAGTCACCTGAGGGACGCCGTATTTTCCCGCGTATGACCGTGTATGAAAATCTGCAAATGGGAGCCAGCCTCGATAACCAGCAATTCTTCGAGGAAGATGTCGCTTTGATGTTTGAGCTTTTCCCGCGTTTGAAAGAGCGTATGCATCAGCGCGGCGGAACATTATCGGGCGGTGAGCAGCAGATGCTGGCTATTGCCCGCGCGCTTATGGCGCGTCCGCGTTTGCTGTTGCTGGATGAGCCATCATTGGGCTTGGCTCCATTGATCGTAAAGCAGATTTTTGAAGCGATCAAAGAGCTTAACCGTACGCGTGGCCTCACTGTTTTTCTGGTTGAGCAAAATGCGTTTGGTGCTTTGAAACTGGCTGACCGCGGCTATGTGATGGTCAATGGTTCCATCACAATGAGTGGAACAGGTACAGACTTACTGGCAAATCCGGAAGTGCGGGCTGCCTATCTCGAAGGCGGAAGGCATTAAGGAGAAAAATCATGCAGGGAATTCTCTACGAAGAACCATCAATCTGGCTGTTTATCCTGATCACCTGTATGCTTGGTGGCTGGGCAGCATGGATGACGGGGCGTGCCTGTGCACAAACATGGCGCCCTTACGGAATTTTGCTGTGTTATCTGATCCCGCTTGGTTTGGCCGTGCGCTTTATCCATCATGCCTTATTCGAAGGTACTATGCTTTCGTTGCATTATTATCTGGTAGATACGATTGTATTGATCATAATCGGATCTATTGGTTTCAGATATACCAGAGCCAATCAAATGGTTAACCAATATAGCTGGCTCTATGAAAAGGCATCATTTTTGACGTGGAGGGCTAAGTAGTCACAAATCCAGTTAAACCGGCCGTTTAATATAAGCATAATTCAAATAGCATTATTCGGAAATAACGGGCGCTGCCCGTTGGGGATTGAAAATAAAGGGAGTGAAAAATTGAAAAAATCATTATTTACCGGTGTTGCTCTGTCCGCATTATTGGCGATGAGCGGTGGTGCATGGGCTGATATTCTGGTGGGTGTTGGCGCGCCGATGACCGGCCCGAACGCAACTTATGGTGCGCAGATTTTGAAGGGCGCTGAAGCAGCGATTGCTGAAATCAATGCAAAAGGCGGCATGAATGGCGAGCAGATAAAAATCGTTATCGGTGATGACGTTTCCGATCCTAAGCAGGGTATCTCTGTTGCTAACAAATTCGCCGGTGACGGCGTAAAGTTTGTGATCGGACCTTATAACTCAGGTGTCGCAATACCAGCTTCTGACGTTTATGCCGAAAATGGTATTCTTATGATCAGTCCGGGCGCTACCAATCCAGGCTATACCGAAAAAGGTCTGTGGAACGTATTCCGCACCTGCGGCCGCGATGATCAGCAGGGTATCGTTGCCGGTGAATATATTGCGAAACATTTCAAAGATAAGAAAATCGCAGTTGTTCATGACAAAACTCCTTATGGTCAGGGTTTGGCCGATGCTACCAAGAAGAAGTTTAACGAGCTTGGTGTGAAAGAAGTTCTTTATGAAGGCGTTAATGTCGGCGAAAAAGACTTCTCGGCTTTGATCACCAAGGCAAAAGCAGCTGGTGTTGAAGCTATCTATTGGGGTGGCGTACATACAGAAGGCGGATTGATTATTCGTCAGTTGGCTGAAAATAATCTGAAGGTTCCTGTCATTTCCGGTGATGCGATCGTGAATAACGAATTGGCTTCAATTGCCGGTGACGCAGTGATTGGTACCCTCAACACCTTTGGCCCTGATCCTCGTGTGGATCCGGCAAATAAGGAGCTGGTTGAGAAGTTCCGTGCCTCAGGTTTCGAGCCTGAAGCATATACCATCTACTCCTATGCAGCTGCACAGGCGATTGCTGCTGCAGCAGCGGCAGCAGGTAGCAATGATCCGCAGGAAGTGGCCGCAGCACTGAAAGAAAAAGGCCCGTTCCAGACCGCACTGGGCGCGCTTTCCTTTGACGCTAAAGGTGACGCGGAGCTGCCGGGTTACGTGATGTATGAATGGAAGAAAAATGCTGATGGCAATTATGTCTATGAACAGCAGGTTCTTGCCAACTAACATCTGAACAAAATTACAAAAAAGCCCCCGTCGTTGATTTTCAATGGCGGGGGCTTTCGTGATTTTCGGATGTTTGGAATAATTGGTTGGCTGTCGCAATTTTGTGATGAGCTATTGTTTTGACATATCTTCGTGGTTTTGAAACAAGGACGATATTGACTTTTGTCTTTATGTTTTAAAATCAACGACGGCGTGCCTTCTTTGACAAATCTTTCCCCCAAAATAACGCTGCATCAGCGCTTAAAAACAGCTTTTCCGCCATCTCGTTTGGCGGTGGCGCTTTTGTTTTTAATGAATGGCTATATTTTTGGCAGCTGGGCACCAAGAATTCCTGAATTTGCAACGCGCTTAGGTTTTGATAGCGCACAAATGGGATTGATGATCCTGATTTTCGGGATTGGTTCAGTATTATTCATGCCGCTTTCCGGCGCTTTATGTGCGCGTTTCGGCTCGGCAATTATCGTGAAGGTTTCTGCGCTTGCTGTGGTTCCGGTCTTATTTTTAATCAGTCTGGTACAGCATGAAATCGTAGCGGTGATTGTACTTTTTTATTTTGGCGGCTTTATCGCTGCCATGGATGTGGCGATGAATGCCAATGCGGTGGCGATGGAAAAATCGCTACGTTGTGCGGTGATGTCTTCATGCCATGCTTTTTGGAGCCTTGGCGGTTTGCTGGGGGCAGGCAGTGCCGGTTATCTTTTAACCCATATTGGCTCGGTCGGACACGGCGTGATTGTTTCGGTTGTTGCCGGTTTATTGGTGGCTTTTGCATGGAGCCGGATTTTGGAAGACAAAATCAGCGAGGCCAGCGAGCGCCCGAAACTCAGCTTACCGCGGCAACCGCTGCCATGGCTCATTGGCGTTTTGGCTTTATTTTCCATGATACCGGAAGGGGCAATCATGGATTGGAGCAGCTATTATCTGCGACAGGATTACGGCGCTTCGGTTGAAACGGCGAGTTTCACTTTTGCAGCCTTCTCCCTCACTATGGCGATGATGCGTTTTGCCGGTGACAGCGTGCGTGATCGCTTTGGCGCAGTCAACACATTGCGCGCCTGCACACTGGTGGCCATCACCGGCTTGCTGATTGCAGCCTTTGCCCCGACACCTTGGCTCGCTATAGCCGGTTTTGCCGTGTGCGGCATCGGCATTTCCAATATGGCGCCAATCATCTTTTCGATGGCCGGTAATGTGCCGGGTGTTGTTCCAAGTGTCAGCTTGTCGATCACCACCAGTCTTGGCTATTCCGGCACGCTGGTAGCACCCTCACTGATTGGCTGGATTGCCAAGTTTCATGGCTTCGCATTGGTCTTTGCTTGCCTGCCGCTTTTATTGCTCGTGGTGCTGGTGTTTTCAAAGCTTGCGCGCTTTGCCGACCATAATCATGGCGGACATTAAGCAAAGGCAATAAAATTCTGCATGATTGCCCCGACAAGGGGCGACATGCGGCTTGTAAGGGACTATATAAAGCCATAAATTTATGGCACTTGATATTTGTGATTATAAATGCGCAGCCATCGAGCAGTTTAAAAAATCCTGGATGAATTGAATAAAATGGCCTCCGAACAAATCAGCTATTTTTCGCACCCTTTTGCCCGCCGCACTTCTGTTGGCGTGGATGTTGGCGGTGTGATTGTGGGCGGCGGCGCGCCTGTTGTGGTGCAGTCGATGACCAATACGGACACGGCTGATATTGATGGCACTGTGGCGCAGGTTGCAGCCCTTTATCATGCAGGTTCTGAGCTGGTGCGCATTACCGTTGACCGTGATGAGTCCGCTGCGGCTGTGCCTAAAATCCGCGAACGGCTGGAGCGTTTGGGGCTCGACGTGCCGCTGGTGGGAGATTTCCATTATATCGGCCATAAATTGCTGGCTGATCATCCCGCTTGTGCCGAAGCCTTGGCAAAATATCGCATCAATCCGGGCAATGTCGGTTTCAAGGATAAAAAAGACAAGCAGTTTGCTGATATTGTCGAAATGGCAATTCGCTATAATAAGCCGGTGCGTATTGGTGTGAACTGGGGTTCGCTTGATCAGGAATTGCTCACCACTTTGATGGATCGCAATCAGGCGGAAGGTGCACCTTTGACCGCGCAGCAAGTGATGCGGGAAGCCATTGTGCAATCTGCGCTGATTTCTGCTGATCTGGCGGAAGAAATTGGTCTGCCGCGCGATAAGATCATTCTGTCTGCCAAAGTCAGTCAGGTGCAGGATTTGATCGCGGTTTATACCGAGCTGGCGCAGCGCTCCAATCATGCTTTGCATTTGGGGCTTACCGAGGCAGGGATGGGCACCAAAGGCGTGGTGGCATCATCTGCTTCGATGGGTATTTTGTTGCAGCAGGGTATCGGTGACACAATCCGCATTTCGCTGACACCGGAACCAGGCGGCGACCGTACCCGTGAAGTGCAGGTCTCGCAGGAACTGTTGCAGACTATGGGCTTCCGTCAGTTTATTCCGATTGTGGCGGCGTGTCCTGGTTGCGGACGCACCACTTCGACCGTGTTTCAGGAACTGGCGCAGACCATTCAGGATGATATCCGCAAGAATATGCCGGTCTGGCGTGAGAAATATCCAGGTGTCGAGGCGCTTTCTGTCGCGGTGATGGGTTGCATTGTTAATGGGCCGGGCGAATCGAAACATGCCGATATTGGCATTTCATTGCCTGGTACAGGTGAAACGCCATCAGCACCGGTTTTTGTCGATGGTAAAAAGGTAACCACATTGCGTGGACCAGCAATCGCCGAAGATTTCCAGAAAATGGTTGCCGACTATATCGAAAACCGTTTTGGCCTTGGCGCTAAAGAGCCGGTAAAGGCGGAAGCCTGAGACTGAGAATTGCATTATAACAAAGGCCGGTGTCTGATTATCAAACACCGGCCTTTTTATTGGGTTGAAATTATTTCAGCTCTCGCGATTGGCGATGAAATGCGCAGCTTGCTTCAAAATTTCGGCCTTGTCGCCAAAAGGGGACAGCAGTTCTTCAGCCTGCGCTACCAAGCCAGCCAACTGGTTGCGTGTCCAGTGAATGCCATGAAGCGCCACTAATGTGGCTTTACCGGCGGCAGCATCTTTGCCTGCGGCTTTGCCAAGATGCGCTGCATCCGAAGTTACATCCAGAAGATCATCAGCCAGCTGGAAAGCAAGGCCGATTGCTGAGCCAAACTCTGCCAGACGCTCACGTTCTTCGCGCGTTGCACCGCCAATAATGGCTCCGCTTTCGCAGGCAAAACGAATGAGCGCGCCGGTTTTCATCGCTTGCAAAGTGATGATGCCAGTTTCATCCGGATTTTGTTCTTCTGCCATTAAATCAAGGGCTTGGCCGCCTGCCATGCCGCCAGGGCCTGCAGCACGGGCAAGGCTTAACACCAGCTCCAGTCTGGTTGCGGCGTCAAGATCGGTTTCGTCACTGGCAATAATGTCAAAAGCATAAGTCAGCAGGCTGTCGCCGGCCAGAATAGCGGCAGCTTCATCAAAGGCTTTATGCAGTGTCGGCTGGCCGCGGCGCAGATCATCATCGTCCATGGCCGGCAGGTCATCATGCACAAGTGAATAGCAATGGATGCTTTCAAGCGCTGCGGCAACGCGCAATGCGGCTTCTTCATTCGCACCAAAAAGCGCGGCGGTTTCCATCACTAAAAACGGGCGCAGACGTTTGCCGCCATTTAAAACGCCATAGCGCATGGCTGCCATCAGCCGTTCCGGACGGGCAATTTCGCCCGCTCTTAACCGCTCATCCAGCAATTTTTGCAGGATGGTTTCAACCTGCATGGCACGGGTTGCAAGAGCGGTGGTGAAATGAGGTGCAAGACTGTTCTTATCCATGACGGAAGCGTTTACCAGACTATAGGAGGGGGTCAACTATGAGAGCTTGAAGATTGTATGAAACCAGCATCATAAATTTGCCATGATAAACCTTGTTTAACATTTGTTAACTTTCCGGCAAGCGGGTTCATTCTGTTAATTAAATAGTCTATGGCTTATCGAACAAGAAGAACAGGCTGAGTTTAGTGGAAAAAGACTTTAATCAAAACAAGGATGACGGTGATGACACCGCTAAGCCTGCCGGCAAAGGTCGCTTGCGTCTTGTTTTCAAGATTGGTCTGTTTTTACTGATATTACCGATTCTGTTGCTGGGCATTTATAAAGTGCCGTTTGTGCATCCGGTTTCCACATTAATGCTCAAAGATCAGTTGCTGTTACAGACAATTGAACGGCAATGGATCGATATTGATAATATTTCTCCTCATCTGGTCAATGCTGTGATGATGTCGGAGGATGGCCAGTTTTGCAGCCATAGCGGTGTGGACTGGCATCAGATGTCGCTGGTGGTGAAAGATGCGGTGAATGGCGAACCGGCGCGTGGCGCCTCTACCATCACCATGCAGACGGCAAAGAATCTCTTTCTGTGGAATGGCCGCTCTTATTTCAGAAAAGCACTGGAGCTGCCGTTGTCGATGGCAACGGATATAGTGCTTTCTAAAAAGCGTGTGATGGAAATTTATCTGAATATTGCTGAATGGGGGCCGGGAATTTACGGTGTGGAGGCTGCCTCACAGCATTATTTTAAGCGCTCGGCATCAAAGCTGACCTTGCAGCAAGCCTCTCTTTTGGCTGTTACTTTGCCTAACCCTGCGGTGCGTAATCCAACCAAGCCCAGCCGCGGCATGGTAAGAACCGCCAATATTGTACAGAATCGGGCAAAAAAAGCAGGGCCTTACGTTACCTGTGTACGCTGACATTTGTTCAGCTCAGATTGTGCTGTCTGCGCTGATAAGTTTAATTGACCTTTCAGAAATGCTGTGTAGAAGCACTTATAAGCAATAGTTAGAACAGTGATGATGCAAAAAAATGCGAATTTGACTGGTCAAACGCTGCCAAAACGTGTATAGGCTCGTCACTTTCCGGAATCTTGTCCGATGTGACAGGCTCCTTTGGGGCCGGGCCGGACTATTATTGACCGATCATTGGAGCAGAATCCATGGCTGTACCTAAACGAAAAACTTCCCCGTCGAAGCGCGGTATGCGTCGTTCGGCTGATGCCCTGAAGGCGCCTACCTATGTTGAAGACAAAAACTCAGGTGAACTGCGCCGTCCGCATCATATCGATCTGAAGAGCGGTATGTATCGTGGCCGTCAGGTTATCACACCGAAGGAAGCTTAAGCTTCTTCAATAATCTGCGCTTTACGCTCAGAATATTGTTTGTGAATTAAAAACGCCGTGCGAATTTCGCGCGGTGTTTTTATTTGTTTTTAAGCTTGCTTATCAACAGGCACATAAAAAAGCCTCCGTGTGGTTTCCCGCACGGAGGCTTTTTATTGTTAGTGATGCTGATTAGAGCGCCGTGTGCCAGACTTGGCACGTAAAGGTCGCTCTAGCACTTTAAAATTAGAGCGTAATTTTACCTTAAACTGATCCGAGTTGAAGGAATTATGCTCTAGTTCGCAACAGCGGTGAAGCCTGCAGCTTCAATACCGGCAATTGCTGCCAGCTCGTCATTGTCTGATGTGTCACCGGTGATGCCGACAGCACCGAGAATTTCGTTCTCAGCATTTTTGATCAGCACGCCACCTGGAACAGCAACGATTTTGCCGCCGGAAACATTGGAAAGGCCTTCGAGGAAATGCGGGCGGTCTTTAGCCTGATCGTTCAGCCAACGTGAACCTTTGCCCACAGCCAATGCGCCGTAAGCTTTGCCGGAAGCAATGGCGAAGCGTAAGTTTGATGAGCCGTCCTGACGCTGAAACGCGGTCACATAGCCGCCTGCATCCAGTACAACAACTGAAAGTGGCTGCATGCCAGCTTCTTTAGCGCGTTCCAATGCACCGTTGATCATCTGGTTGGCTTTGGCGAGGGTAAGTTTCGACATGAAAAACTCCTGTGATTTTCTGTCACCAATCTAACGGCCCTGGCGGGACATTGCACGAGATAAGCTTTGATTTGCGGGAAAAACACTTAATCTAAAGCGTGAAGGATCAGCGCGGATGCAAGGCTTAGCTGTTTGATCGAAAGGTGGTTGCGTCTGTTTTGTTGTTTATCGGCTCTTTTGTGATTACTGTATGGGCAAGAATATAAATTGCGGCGCTAAAAGCCAGCAAACCGGGAGCTTGAGATCTGATGTCAGCCATGAATGATGTGATTGTGATTGCCAGTGCGGCTCGCACACCTGTGGGTAGTTTCAATGGTGCTTTTGCCAATGTACCGGCACATGAACTGGGAGCCGCTGCGATTGCCGCAGCTTTGCAGCGGGCAGGTGTTGCGCCTGAAGATGTTGATGAAGTGGTGTTTGGACAGGTTTTAACCGCTGGTGAGGGGCAAAATCCGGCGCGCCAAGCCGCCAAACTTGCTGGCTGCCCGAATGAAACTACCGCTTTCAGTCTCAATCAGCTTTGTGGTTCGGGGCTTCGTGCCGTTGCGGTTGGTATGCAACAGATTTTAACCGGTGATGCTGACATCGTTGTGGCTGGCGGTCAGGAATCCATGTCGATGGCTCCGCATTGCGCACATTTGCGCAGCGGTGTGAAGATGGGCGATTTCAAAATGGTCGATACCATGATGCTCGATGGTCTGACCGATGCTTTTTTTGGCTATCCGATGGGCATCACGGCTGAAAATATTGCCACCCAATGGCAGTTGAGCCGCGAGGAACAGGATCAGTTTGCGGTTGATTCTCAAAATAAAGCCGAAGACGCGCAAAAATCCGGTCGCTTTAAAGACGAGATCGTGCCGGTGGTGGTGAAAACCCGCAAAGCTGAGATCATAGTGAGCGAAGATGAATATATCCGTCATGGCGCCACACTGGAAACACTGGCCAAGCTGCGACCTGCTTTTGACAAGGCAGGAACGGTCACAGCAGGGAATTCCTCCGGCATCAATGATGGTGCTGCGGCTGTCGTGCTGATGCGGGCGGCTGAGGCGGAAAAGCGTCAGGTGAAACCATTGGCGCGAATCGTTTCTTGGGCAACGGCTGGTGTTGATCCATCAATTATGGGCACAGGGCCTATCCCTGCCTCGCAGAAAGCCTTGCAAAAGGCTGGCTGGACAGTGGATGATCTTGATCTGGTGGAAGCTAATGAAGCTTTTGCCGCCCAATCCTGTGCCGTGGTGCGTGATTTGAAACTTGATCCGGCGATTGTGAATGTTAACGGCGGGGCGATTGCCATCGGTCATCCGATTGGCGCTTCAGGCGCAAGGGTGCTGATAACTTTGCTCTATGCCATGCAGCAGCGCAATTTAAAGCGCGGCCTTGCAACTTTGTGCATCGGCGGCGGTATGGGGGTTGCGCTTTGCGTTGAACGCGACTGAGTATTTAAAAAAGAAAAAGCGCTCAAAGGTTAACAAAAAGCGGTCAAACTGCTCATCATGACAGAGTTTATTGCAGCTCTGTCATTTTATTTAGTGCCTCTTTGCGTGAGCGATCACCAGATAGAGTGTGAACAAAGGGCGAATAGTGATTCAATGTCGATTCGTCGCCGATTCGTTCCGCCTTTGAGCCAAAGCTTAACAAGATCCCGAAAAATCAATGTTTTTGCCATGACAGGCTACCTCCAGAAACTGAATTTATTCAGCGCCTATTAGTCAGAAATATTATTCCTGCTTTTCTTGTTCCAAAAGTTAACGGGGCAGTGTGTTTACGGCTTGTTTTTTGCGCGCTGGATTGAAGCTGTTTCACGCTATAGTAGCGGTCGGGTTGTGCCTTACTATATGTAGCCGTGAACAAAAAGAGAAAGCTTATGGGTCGGCGATTCGTCGCCGATTCGTTCGAGAGTCGTTCCATTCGTTAAAATTGCCATTGTAATCAGCAAAACGCACGCTATTGTGCGCTTGTCATTTATTTATAGCGGTATTCCAGTGACGGGGAATCAGTGCTATCGCTGACAACCAGATTTAAGACGATATACTGAGGCCTTAACCGCTAACCTTATGAACCATCAACCAACCCAAGATATGCCTTTAGTGCTGAGTGGCCGCAATGTGACGGCTGTGCTGGGGCCGACTAATACCGGTAAAACGCATTTGGCGATCGAGCGTATGCTGGCGCATAGCAGCGGTATGATTGGTTTGCCGCTGCGTTTGCTGGCGCGTGAGGTTTACACGCGGGTGGTCGAGCGGGTAGGGGCGGCTAATGTTTCGCTGATTACCGGCGAAGAAAAAATCATTCCGCCTGGTGCACGTTATTCTGTTTGCACGGTTGAGGCTTTGCCACGCCACACTAATGTTGCCTTTGTGGCCATTGATGAAGTTCAGTTGGCCGGCGATCTGACCCGGGGCCATATTTTCACAGACCGTATTTTGCACTTACGCGGCCGTGATGAAACATTGCTGCTGGGTGCTGCTACCATGCGCACCATTTTGGAAAAGATGCTGCGCGGCATTAATGTTATCACCCGTCCGCGCTTGTCACATCTGGCCTATGCCGGTTCGAAAAAAATCACCCGTTTGCCGCGTCGCTCGGCCATTGTCGCTTTTGCAGCCGACGAGGTTTATGCGATTGCCGAATTAATCCGCCGCCAGCGCGGTGGAGCTGCGGTGGTGATGGGGGCCTTGAGCCCGCGTACCCGCAATGCCCAAGTTGAGCTTTATCAGTCGGGCGATGTCGACTTTCTGGTCGCGACTGATGCAATCGGCATGGGGCTTAATCTCGATGTCGATCATGTGGCGTTTGCGCAGAACAAGAAATTTGACGGTTATCAGTTCCGTGATCTGACTCCGTCGGAAATCGGGCAGATTGCCGGTCGTGCCGGTCGTCATTTGCGTGATGGTACATTTGGCGTGACGGGACAGGTTGATCCGTTCGACAATGAAATGGTGGAGCGGATCGAATCACATAATTTCGATCCCGTGAAACTGATGCAATGGCGCACAGCCAAGTTCGACTTTTCGTCGATCAACGCTTTGCGCAATTCTTTGGACAAACCTGCACCAATTGAAGGACTTGTCCGTGCATTACCGGCAGTCGATGCGCAAGCATTGGACCATCTGTCGCGTGATGAAGAAATTAGCCGGTTGGCAACGACACCAAAACGTATAGAAATGTTATGGGATTGTTGTGCTCTGCCGGATTACCGCAAGATCGCGCCGGCACAGCATGCTGAAATTATTGCGTCGATCTATCAGGATCTCGTACGCCGGGGGAGCGTCGATGAAGATTATATGAGCGAACAATTGCGCCGTGCGGATAATGTTGATGGTGAAATCGACACTATTTCGCATAGAGTGGCGCAGATAAGAACCTGGACTTTTGTGTCGCATCGGCCGGGATGGCTGGCAGATCCGACACACTGGCAGGAAAAGACGCGCGAAATTGAGGACAGATTGTCCGACGCGCTCCATGAGAGGTTGACGAAACGCTTTGTAGACCGCAGGACAAGCGTGCTTATGAGGCGCCTGAGAGAGAATGCCATGCTTGAAGCTGAAATCAGCCCGTCCGGCGATGTGATTGTTGAAGGTCATAACGTCGGGCATTTGGAAGGATTCCGTTTCACTGCCGATACGCAAGCCGAAGGTTCGGATGCGAAGGCAGTGAGAACGGCTGCACAAAAGGCGCTTGCCGCCGAGTTTGAAAAGCGCAGCGAGCGATTTGCCGCCGCGCCGAACGGTGATTTTGCACTGGGATCAGACGGTGTGCTGCGTTATGTCGGTGCGGCTATTGCCACACTGGTAGCCGGTGAAGATGTGATGAAACCTCGTGCAGTCCTGTTGGCTGACGAGCAATTGACCGGTCCGGCCCGCGATAAGGTCGCAGCCCGTATCGATCGCTTTGTTGCACATCATATTGAAACCGTGCTGAAGCCATTGACCGATCTGGCAAGCGCAGATGCGCTGACCGGCATGACCCGTGGTCTTGCTTTCCAGCTCGTTGAAAATTTAGGCATTTTGCAACGTCGTGATGTGATTGAAGAAGTACGCGGTCTGGATCAGGATTCACGTGCAGCTCTGCGTCGTCTTGGCGTGCGCTTTGGTGCCTATCACGTCTTTATGCCAGCTTTGCTGAAGCCGGCACCGGCAGGTCTCATCACCTTGCTGTGGAGCCTGCAAAACGATGGCCGCGAGAAAAACGGTTACGGCGAAGTCGTCAATGTGATGGCCGCTGGTCGTACATCGGCTGTCGTTGACCCTGAATTTGATCCGGTTTTCTACCGTCTGGCCGGCTACCGCGTCCTTGGCCGCCGTGCCGTACGTATCGACATTCTGGAGCGTTTGGCGGATCTGATCCGTCCGGCTTTGGCATGGCGTCCGGGTATTGGCGAGCGCCCTGAAGGTGCTTATGATGGCAGCAAGTTCTTAGTCACAGCGGCTATGATGTCCATTTTGGGCGCAACTGCTGATGATATGGAAGAAATTCTGAAAAGCCTTGGCTATCGCCATGAAGCATCCACGGATGTGGATGTTGCAGCTAAATTTGCGGAACTCGACGCATTTGCAGCCAAAGCTGCAGAGAGCGCCAAGCCACAAGTGCCAGATGCAGAGCCGGTTCCGGCACCTGTTGCAGTTGAAGCTGAGGCTGAAGCTGCTGTTGAAGCACCGGAAACATCTGCTGAAGTTGTTGCGGAAGAGGCTAAGCCTGTTCTTCTGTGGCGTCAGGGTCGTTTTGAAAACCGCAACCGTACTGATAACCGTGGTCATCAGCGTGGTGGTGCCCGTCAGAACAATCAGCGCGGTGGCGCTGAAGCTGCTGGTCGTCAAGAAAATGCTGAAGGCGAAAAAGGCGAGCGTCGCAATTTCCGTGGAAATAAGCGTAAGCCTTCAGGCGATAATGCAGCCAAGAATCATGCTGGTGAAGGTGAAAACCGCAAGCATCACCGTGATGATCAGCGCAAATCCGGCGCGCCTCATAAGGGCGGCCCGAAACGCGGTGGTCAGAACAACAAGCATGAAGGCAATCAGCGTTTTGAACGTCAGGAACGTGTTGTGAAGCTTGATCCTGATTCGCCATTTGCAAAATTGGCGGCGCTGAAGGAACAACTGAAGAAATAATCATGAGCGTAGCAGCAGAAAAGCAGCGGATCGACAAATGGCTGTTTTTTGCGCGGGTGGTGAAATCAAGATCGCTGGCGGCAAAGCTTGCCGCCGGTGGTCATGTCAGGGTCAATGGACAAAAGATTGATCAGGCCTCCTATGGCGTAAAGCTTGGTGATGATCTGACCATCACGCTAGAGCGTAAAATTCTGATCTATAAAGTTTTATTGTTGGGTGAGAGGCGAGGGCCAGCTGTGGAAGCACAATTGCTTTATCAGGATAACTCCCCCGCAATGCCTGCCAAAGATGATCTGACCAATATTAAATCAGGCTTGAGAGATGCCGGCTCCGGTCGCCCGACCAAGCGCGAGCGCCGTTTGACGGATAAATTGCGCCAGGTTTTTTCTGATTGAATATCGGGCACTGCTGATTAACAGATTGATGATGATTACAGTGTAATGAGATTTTTACAGTTTCTGCTGCCTTGAGATGAAAATTCTAAGAGTGCGGTAAAAACTGCAATCCGTGTGCCATTTGACCTCTGCCCTGCGGTGAACCGTCACTGGTGCGTGTTTCTAGGCTTGTCATACGGCTTCAAAATCGTTACCTGACTGCTCAACGAATGCCTTTTCTGACTGGAGTTTGACTTATGACCTACGTTGTCACTGACAATTGTATCCGTTGTAAATATACGGATTGTGTAGAGGTCTGTCCTGTTGATTGCTTTTACGAAGGTGAAAATATGCTCGTCATTAATCCTGACGAGTGTATCGACTGTGGTGTTTGCGAGCCTGAATGTCCGGCTGAGGCGATCAGCCCTGACACTGAACCGGGGCTGGACAAGTGGCTGGAACTGAACACGGAATATTCTGCAAAATGGCCGAATATTACTGTGAAGAAGGACGAACTGCCGGAAGCCAAAGAAATGGACGGCGTTGCCAATAAGCTGGAACAGTTTTTCTCAGCTGAGCCGGGCTCAGGCGATTAATTTATAAAACCATCAGATTTGTAGATAGCTGGCTGAAGGAAACTTGCTTCGGCCAGCATGATTTTGGCAAATTCTTGCTTCTATATGTATTTTATGGTAGAGTGCCGCCAAAATGTCGGTCTCTGGACGTTAAGTCGCTACGTTTATGCGCTAATCTTTGATAGGATAAATACATTTACCGGATAAAATGACCCGGAGCGGTTAATCATGCTGATTGCAAACTGCTCATCATTAAGCCGGTCGATGAATTATGCTTAGCAGTGATTTTCAGAAAGTAAACTGACAATTTTATGCCTGCAAGTGCTTTTTTTAAAGCACGGGCTAAAAAGAATATCGCGTGTTAACCGGCGGAAGCGCCGGGCACAACAGGGAGTATGGAAGCGTATGTCATCCCAGCAGAAGAAGTCCCCAGCTCGTCAGGGTTTCAAGACCGGTGAATCGATTGTTTATCCCTCTCATGGTGTCGGCCAGATCGTAGCCATTGAAGAACAAGAAGTTGCCGGCCACAAGTTAGAACTTTTTGTGATCGATTTCGAAAAAGATAAAATGCGCCTTAAGGTTCCTGTAGCCAAGGCTCTGACTATCGGTATGCGCAAGCTTTCGGAAACTGATTATGTCGAACGTGCCTTGAAAGTTGTTCAGGGTCGTGCGCGTATCAAACGCACTATGTGGTCACGTCGTGCGCAGGAATATGATGCAAAGATCAATTCCGGCGATCTGATTTTCATCTCGGAAGTTGTTCGTGACCTTTTCCGCGCTGATAACCAGCCGGAACAGTCTTATTCAGAGCGTCAGCTTTATGAAGCAGCGCTTGACCGTATGGCTCGTGAAATCGCAGCCGTTAATAAAATGTCGGAAACGGAAGCAGTTCGTCTGATTGAAGTTAATCTGGCGAAAGGTCCTAAGCGCGGCGCCAAAGGCGAAGCTGAAGACGAAGAAGTTGAAGCAGCATAATTTTAATGCCTGTTCATTTAAAAAAGCCCGGTTTTTACCGGGCTTTTTTGTATTCGTATAAAAGGTCTTACCTACTCTGAAATCAGTTTGACGCGGTCACCGGCAGATACGGTTGCGCCGATCGGCAGAGCATTGATCAGGCGGAAAATATCAAGCTTCCTGTCAGTGCCATACATGCGTTCAGCCAGACTTGCGACAGTTTCGCCGGCTCTGACTGTAACCACGCGGATGCGTAGTGGCTTGATCGCGTTTTTCTGCGCCGCTGTGAGCATTTTGAAAGATTGGGTGATGCTTTGCGAAGCTGGCATCAAAGCATTGCTGCCGCGCGGTGCTGCGGTCAGGAAGCGGTAAACCTTATCACCGGCTCCGATGACCACAATATCAAACTGCCAGCGGTCGGCACTGGCGCGTGCGGTGGCGGCTGGCAGACCGTTGATGGTGATCGGGCGGATGGAGCTCTCATCCAGCCCTGTGACCCAACCCGAAGAGATATAATCGGTCAGTTTCATGCCGGATGGCAAATTGCCACCGTCAAAGCGGATGGCCACTTCGCCCGGCCCGCTTGCCATAACGGCGGTGGCGGAATTGTCGATGCTGAAACCGGCAGGCGCTGTAAAGGTCAGGCCAAGTTTCGGATGGATGAAGACCCGTTCCCGTACATAGCCTTCGCTTGGTGTGTCGCCATAAAGCAGGCCATCAATACCATTAAGGAAGGAATCCCGGTCTGTCGTGCCGACACCCGGTGCACCAATGCGGCGCGCATGTCCCATAGCGAGTTCAATACGCTGCGGCGTGGCCGGATGGCTGGCGAGGAAGTCAAGGCTGGCATCGGTCGCTCCTGAAATGGAGCGGAAGCTTGAATATGCCTCCATCGATTGCAGAAAGCGCGGCGAAGCAAACGGATCATAGCCTGCTTCACCGATCATGCGAATGCCGATCGAATCTGCCTGTAATTCCTGATTGCGCGAGAATTGGGCAAGTTTGAGCTTGCCACGAATGAGTGCTTCACGCCCTGCCGCTTCATTGTGCAACACTTCGGTGGCGACACGGCTGGCTATGGCTGTTTCGGCCTCTTTTTCCTGACGCAAAATGCCGTGATTGGCGGTAACATGACCCATCTCATGGGCAATCACCGCTGCTACTTCGGAGGAGTCGTTAGCAAGCGCCAGCAGGCCGCGTGTCACATATAAATAGCCGCCCGGCAATGCGAAGGCATTAATGTTCGGGCTATCCAGAATAGTGATGCGATAGGTCTGATCCGGCTTGTCGGAAACGGTTGTCAGTTTACCGACAATTTTGGCGACCATACGCTCTAGCTTGGCATCTTTATATTCGCCGCCATAAGTGGCGAGAATCCGCGGATGCTGCTGTGCGCCAAGCTGTGCCAAACGGTCATTGCGGCTGACATTAGCAACGGTTACCGGATTGTCGGAGGGGCGTAAACTGTCCGGATCGCTAAAATCCAGCGTCTGGCAGGCACTCAGGAAAGACAGACCTGCCAACCCTAAAACAGTCAAAACTTTACGCATACCGCGATTATTGATCGCAGTGCCGACAAGACCATTTTTTGAGAGGCTCAATGTTGCATCATCGGATGATTTTGAGCGGAGGGGGCGGAGAGGTTTTATTGTATTCCTCGCTTTGATACCGGAGCGGTTTTATGCGCTTATTGTAAAGTTGTAAGGAAAACGCTTCTGACTGACTTAAGTTGCATGAATATTGTTTTTTCTATGTCATCATATGCAAGCAAGCCGCTTGAAGCGAATAATCGGTTGCCAATTTAATTATTTAACAGTCAAGTGTCCAGTGTGCTTAGGCTAACCATCTCATTAATATTTCGTCAGAATAAGGCACATCAAAGTTCGATAAGCCTCAATCTTGCTGCTGATTGCCCATATAGTGCTGCAAGGCTTGCGGACCGGTGTCAGAGAGCAGTTCTTCTGCTTCACCGGTTGCACTGATTTGCCCGTTTTCAATGAAGATCAGCCATGTTTTTAAACGCAGGGCATCTTCCGGCGTGTGCGTTACCATTAAAACGCTCATGGCATTTTCTTGTTGCAGCGCATCAATCAGGTCAAGCATCTGATGGCGAAGAGCCGGCCCCAATGAGGCAAAGGCTTCATCCAGTAACAAAACCGGTTTTTGGCGCACAAGTGCGCGCGCTATGGCGACACGCTGGCGCTCACCGCCGGACAGAGCTTCAGGCTTGCGATGTTCTTTGCCATTTAAGCCGACGCGCGCAATGGCGCTCATGATTGCCTGATGATCGGCGGCGTTAAGCTTCAGATTGGGGGAGCGGCCAAGGCCGACATTTTGCGTCACATCCAGATGGGCAAAGAGATTATTATCCTGAAATACCATCGAAACAGGGCGCGCGGATGGTGACAGATCAGTCATATCCTGACCGCCAATGATCACTTTGCCGCTCAGCGGCTGTTCAAAACCGGCAATAATGTTGAGCAAAGTGGATTTGCCCGAACCGCTGGGGCCGATAATGGATGTGATGCGGTTTGCAGGCAGCTCTGTGTCAAAGCGCATCTGCATTTCACCATAGTTGAACAACACATCATCAATGACAATCGACATTAACCGGCTTTCTTACAGGGGCAGGGCTGATAGGGGCGGGATTTGGCGGCACGGTCAGCAATCATCATCAGCAACAGGCATAAGCCACCTAAAATAAGCGCAAGACCAGCCGCATCAAGGGTGCGATAGCTACCCATCCGTTGCAACAATAAATAGGGCAGAGTTGTGAGTGCGTCACTGCCAAAAAGTGCAATTGTGCCCAGATCACCCAGAGATAAAGCAAAGGCAAAGGCAAAAGCAATAATAGCAGGCTGACGCATCACCGGCCAGTCAATGAGGCGTAAACGGTTGATGCCTGAAATGCCCAGTTGTGCGCATAATTGATTGTGATTGGCGGCGGCATTGTCCCATGCGGGGCGAATGAGACGCACAGCAAAAGGCATGGCCATGGCCGCATTGACGGTGATGACCATCATACTGGCAAAGGAAAAGGGATTGCCGAAATTGCGCAACAGAATAAACCAGCCTGCGCCTAAAATAATCGGCGGTACCACCAGGATCAGGCCGGAGCCGGTTTCAAGCGCATTTTGATAGAAGCGCGTTAACGGGCGTGGTTTGATGTTGATTGTTTGGCTTGCGCTATATTCCCGAGCAATCACCAATGCGAAAGAGAGGCCGACTGACAGGCAGGCTGATGACGCACCAAGCCACAGGCTGGTGAAGATTGCATTCCATACTGCAGCCTCACTGAGCAGCCGTGTAAAATCGGCCATAAATGATGATGCCACAATGCCGATCACCGGACTGGCGACAAAAAATAAACCGAGGAGAATGATTGCATAATTCGTCAGACGCTCTGTTTTTTTCGCATGATCATAGCGCTTGGTGGTGATTTGCAGCGAAAATCCTTCTTCGCTGGGACGGCCAAAAAAACGTAGTAAGGCCAGCACTGAGAGCGTCAAAACAAGCTGCATCAGCGTAAGGGCTACAGCGCGGGTCAGATCAAAGTCAAAATGCAATGCCTGATAGATCGCTACTTCCAGCGTGGTGGCACGCGGGCCGCCGCCAAGGGTTAGAACGGTAGTGAAGGAGGTAATGCAGAGCATGAAAATCAAACCGGCAATGCCGGATAGATTACGTCGTATCACCGGCCATTCAATCAGGCGGAACCGCGCAAAATTGCCCATGCCCAATTGCGCGGATAGTTTCCAGTAATCAGCCGGAATGGTTTCCAGATTGGCTAAAATAAGCCGTACGGCCAGCGGCATGTTGAAAAACACATGCGCCAGCAAAATACCGGTAAGGCCGTATATATTGGGCACAAAGGAACTGCCGCTCAAATTGAAAAGACAGGCAATCAGGCCGTTGCGGCCATAAATGGCTGTAATGCCTAAAATGGCCACTAGTGAAGGCAGCACCAAGGGCAGCGTAAAGAGCCGCAAAATAAATGCGCGGCCATAAAACTCATGCGATGCATGTAAAGCGCGCGCTAAGGGAATGGCGACTGCCACCGATAACAGGCTGGAAAGCAAGGCCTGCAACAGTGTGAAGCGGGTGATGCGCCAGACATAGGTATCAAAATTGGCAAAGAGCGAGCTCTCGCCAAAGGATTGCCATCCGAGCGAAAAAAGTGCGCCGCCTGCCAGTAGCCCCAAGAAGGCGAGAGCAATGCTCCCGCTGAGAGGTTTGATGAATGAAGATCTCAAGTGGCGCACTTAAAAATTTCCGCTTTTACTTGCTGGAAGCACTCAGCCATTCGTCGATCCACTCTTTACGATTGGCGGCGACATCTTCGGATGAGATTTGCAAGGTTTTTGCAGGTTTTACCAAAGCATCAAAGGCCGGATCAAGCGGCTTGGATGTTTTGGCTACAGGGAACATCCAGTTGGTTTCCGGAATGGCATCCTGAAAGCCAGGCTCCAGCATGAAAGCTAAAAACTGTTTGGCGAGCGGGTTTTTCTCACCTGTTTTGGTCATGCCCGCCACTTCCACCTGCAAATAATGGCCTTCTTCAAAAGCAAGTGCCTGATAGCGGTTGGTCTTGTCGGCAATCACATGATAGGCGGGCGAGGTTGTGTAAGAAAGCACCATCGGTGCTTCGCCTTTGGTGAACAAGCCATAAGCTTCAGACCAGCCGGGTGTGACGGTGAGAATGCGTTTTTGCAGCTGTTCCCATTTATCGGCTGCTTGATCACCGTAAACCGCCTTCATCCAGAGCAACATGCCAAGGCCAGGTGTGGAAGTACGCGGGTCTTGCAGTACGATTTTTTGTGACGCATCGCCTTCAATCAGCTCTTTCAGGCTTTGAGGCGGATTTTTCATTTTCTCACTGTCATAGACAACAGCAAAATAGCTGTAATCATAGGGGACGAAAACATCATCCTTAAAACCGCCCGGTACTTCGACTTGGCCAAGATCGACGCCACTTGGGGCAAAGAGGCCGGATTTATGGGCATCAGCAATGAGGTTATTGTCGAGGCCGAGCACGATGTCAGCTTCGGTTTTAGCGCCTTCCAGCTTCATACGGTTAAGCAGTGCCACACCATCAGCAGCTGCTACGAATTTAACCTCGCAATCACAGACCGCTTCAAAGTTTTCTTTAACAACAGGTCCCGGCCCCCATTTGGCGGTGAAGCTGTCATAAGTGTAAATGGTAAGCGTATCTTTTGCCTGAGCTACATGAGCCATGCTCAGCATGATGACTGCGGACGAGGCGAGTAAAGATAATAGCCGCATAATGCGTCTCCTTAAGTTATCAGGTTCAAAAGGATTATGCGTCGGATATGGACAGCATCTAATCCCTCCGCCGGTACAAACCGGATCAGGTTCGGCGGGTTGGCCGGAGTTGCGGCCTCTCAGCCTGATGAAAACATCAGGCACCCCGTTAGAGCAGCTTTATATTAAGCATTTCCGAGGCTTATCGCAAGCCATCCTTAAAGGAGCTTTTCGGGGCGGGGCACGCATGTTATGAGCAGTTTTATGAGCACATTTGTCATTCTTCTCGGTGGTGACTTAACCGTCACGGATCGCTTGCGCGCCCAAGTCAAGGGCGCACGTTTTTTAGCCGCAGACGGCGGGATGCGCCATGCGCTGAGTTTAGGTGTCGTGCCGGAATTATGGCTGGGTGACTTTGATTCAACCGATCCTGATCTGCTGGAAAAATTCACAGCAGTGCCGCGCGAGACGTTTCCAGTTGCTAAAGATATGACCGATGGCGAATTGGCGCTCAATAAAGCCTATCAACTAGGCGCAAAACGGGTGATTCTATGTGGTGCTTTTGGTGGAGAGCGTACCGATCACACACTTTTACACCTGACCATGGCAACCAGACACGCGATCCTCGGGCGACAGATTTTACTATCCAGTGGTTTTGAAGAAGCATATCCGCTGGTGCCGGGTGAATTCCATTATAATCTGCCAGAAGCTTCTGTTTTCAGTATTTTAAGCTTTTCACAGCTTGAAGGGCTGACAATTGAGCAAGCAGAGTGGCCATTGGATAAAATAACGCTGCCTTTAGGCTCATCTTTGACAGTTTCTAATGTTGTTCGTGGAACGCTTTATGTTTCTCTGCGTTTAGGCCATGCAATACTTATCGCAAAACCGTCATGAAAAGACTTGACGAACAACGGTTAATATAATGTAAGCTAATAATAGCAGGACTACCTGCAAGCGCCGAATTGGGGACGCAAGGTCGGTGGTTTTCAACGTATAAAGGGAGATTTCTTCCATGAAATCACGTCTTACTATGATTGCAGTCGCAGGATTGCTCGCATTCTCAACCGCTGCTTGCACAACCAATGAGCAGCGTACAGCTGGCTATGGTGTTGGCGGTGCAGCTCTTGGTGCATTGGCTGGTGGTGCAATTGGCGGCAATGGCCGTGGCGCGCTTACCGGTGCTGCTATTGGTGCGGTTGCAGGTACATTGCTGGGTGCATCCACAACCCGCAATGGCGTACAATATTGCAAATACCGCGATCCATATGGCCGCGTTTACGAAGCACCTTGCCAATAATAACAGAACCAAAGCGGTTCATTTATTTGCAAGCCAAGCTTGAAAAGATTAGAAACAGGTCGGATTTTCCGGCCTGTTTTTTTGTGCGCTGAAAAGACGTCATTTGACAGAAAGCTCTTTCTCGACGACAAGCAGTGCAAATTGACCTTTGATTTTGAAAAAATCACCTGAAAAGAAGTAATCATTATCCATGGCACCACCACCACTTCTTCGCCTCGACCAGATTAAACTGACATTTGGCGGTACACCGCTGCTTGAAGATGCTGGCTTGTCGGTCAGTGAAGGTGAGCGCATTGCGCTGGTCGGTCGTAATGGTTCGGGTAAATCCACGCTTTTGAAAATCGCAGCCGGTATGGTTGAGCCAACCAATGGCGAAGTTTTTAAACATCCCGGCGCAACCGTGCGCTATCTGGCGCAGTCGCCTGATATGGATGGCTTTGCAAATGTGCGCGCCTATGTGGAAGCTGGCTTGGGGCCGATTGATGATCCGCATCGTGTCACCTATCTGCTTGAGCATCTGGGGCTGACGGGCGAAGAAACACCGCAGCAATTATCGGGTGGTGAAGCGCGCCGTGCAGCATTGGCACGGGTGATTGCCCCGCAGCCTGATGTCTTGCTTTTAGACGAGCCTACCAACCATCTTGATCTCAATACGATTGAATGGCTGGAAGATGAGCTGCGCCAGATCCGCTCGGCGATTGTGCTGATCTCCCATGACCGTCGTTTTTTGGAGAATGTCAGCCGCTCAACCATTTGGCTGGATCGTGGTGTGACCCGCCGCATCGAGCAAGGTTTTGCCCATTTTGAAGAATGGCGCGATAAGGTGCTGGAAGAAGAAGAGCGCGACCTGCACAAGCTTGGCCGTCAGATTGTGCGTGAAGAGCATTGGCTGCGCTATGGTGTGACCGCGCGTCGTAAGCGTAATATGCGCCGACTTGGTGAGTTGCATTCGATGCGTGCTGAGTTTCGCAATCATCGCAAAGCGCAAGGCACAGCCGTGCTGGCAGCAAGTGACAGTAAAGAATCCGGCAAGCTGGTGATTGAAGCCAAAGGCTTGAACAAAGCCTATGGCGAACGCGTGCTGGTGAAAGATTTCTCCATCCGTGTGCAACGCGGTGATCGCATTGGTTTGGTTGGGCCAAATGGTGCCGGTAAAACAACATTGCTTTCGATGCTGACAGGACAATTGGCGCCGGATTCAGGCACATTGCGCCTGGGCGTTAATCTGGAGATGGCTGAGCTTGATCAGAAGCGTGAAAGCCTTAATCTGGATGATACGCTGGCGCATTACCTGACTGATGGTCGTGGTGAAAGCCTGATCGTCAATGGTGAGCAGCGCCATGTGGTCTCATATATGAAAGACTTTCTGTTCCAGCCTGAACAGGCACGCACGCCGATCCGTGAGCTTTCCGGCGGTGAGCGCGCGCGCTTGATGCTGGCGCGGGTTCTCTCCCGTCCGGCCAATCTGCTCATCCTCGATGAACCGACCAACGATCTGGATATGGAAACGCTTGATCTGTTGCAGGAGCTGGTTTCAGCCTTCAATGGCACAGTTATTCTGGTCAGCCATGATCGTGATTTTCTCGATCGCACCGTTTCATCGGTGATTGCGCCGGAAGGTGACGGGCGTTGGCTGGAATATGCCGGTGGCTATGCCGATATGATGGCGCAGCGTAAAGAGCAGGCGATTGCCAAACGTCAGGTGGCAAAGGCTGCCAGCGCTGCGGCTGGCAATGATGGCACAGCGGCTCAGGCGCCAAAGCGTGATGAAAAGCGCAAGCTTTCTTACAAGCAAAAATTTGCGCTCGAAACATTGCCGGGCAAGATTGACGCTTTGTCCAAAGAGATCGATGTGCTGGAAGCCAAAATGGCTGACCCGCAGCTTTATGCGAAAAACCCAGATCTTTTTGCCAAGGTAGCCGCCGAACTGGAGAAAAAGCGCAGTGAAAGCGATGCTTTTGAAGAAGAATGGCTGGAGCTGGAAATGCTGCGCGAAGAGATTGAAGGCTGACACTGAAGCCTGGAAATCTTGGAAGCCTGGAAATCCTGATATTAAAAAAGGCCGCTCGTCAGAGCGGCCTTTTTTATTGAATGTTAATGCCCGCCTGACTGTTTACGTCTGTTGCGCGCCAGCATATTGAGCATTTCCACCAAAGCGGAGAAGCCCATTGCGGCATAGATATAGCCTTTCGGTACGTGATAGCCGAAACCGTCAGCAATCAAGGTCATGCCGATCATCAGCAAGAAGCCCAGCGCCAGCATGACGATTGTCGGATTGGCAGCAATAAACTTTGACAGCGGATCAGCGGCCAGCATCATCACTGTGACAGCGGCCAGAACTGCAATCACCATAATGGCGATTTCATCGGTCATGCCGACTGCGGTGATGATCGAGTCTACCGAGAATACCAGATCAAGCAACAGGATTTGCACAATGGCGGCACCCATTGTCATGGTGACAGCACCGGAAACGGATGCGTCTTTTTGTGCTTCAGGGTCGACAGTATGGTGAATTTCTTTGGTTGCTTTCCACACAAGGAAGAGACCGCCCACCACCAGAATAATATCACGCCATGAGAATCCGTTGCCGAAAATTTCAAAGACCGGCTCGGTCATCTGAACAATAATGGAAATGGTGAACAACAAGAGCAGGCGTAAAATCAGCGCAGCAGCAATACCAATACGGCGCGCTTTTGATTGCAGCTCTTGCGGCAATTTATTGGTGAGAATGGAGATGAAAATAAGGTTGTCGATACCAAGTACAACCTCCATCACCACCAGGGTGACCAGTGCTGCCAAGCCTGTCGGGCTGGACAAGAAGGAAAAATGTTCCGCGATAAAGTCCATTAATGTTTTCTCTCTGGTTTCCAGAGCAATTTTAACGGAAAAGAATAACTTCCGTCATGAACTGCGTCGGAAAAGAATAATAAATTTCAGATGCAGAAAAACTGCCTGATATGTTGATAACACCAGACAGTAACCCCTAATGCAAAAAGTAGGGATGCTTTTTTAAAATTACAAGCGGTTTTAAGCCCAAAAAGATGGGATTGTTTGCTGTAAATGCGCGCCGATGCGCAATGGCTCTATTTTTTCGGCCAAACCAGTGCGGTCGGAAATTTCAATGCCGACACCGCAAATAGTGGCGGGCCCCGAAGCCACTTCAAAGCGACCCTTTGGCACTTTGGATAAGAAACGGTTGAGCGGTTCTTCCTTATCCATACCAAGGGATGAATCATAATCGCCGCACATGCCAGCATCGGACATATAGGCAGTGCCGTTACGCAGGATTTGATAATCAGCGGTTGGCACATGGGTGTGGGTGCCGACAACCGCACTGGCGCGACCATCCACAAAATGGCCGAAACATTGTTTTTCGCTGGTGGCCTCGGCGTGAAAATCAAAGAAAACCACATCTGCCTGTTCGCCAAGCGGACAAGCTTCGAGAATTTTTTCTGCGGCTAAAAACGGATCGTCCAGATCGGGATGCATGAAAACACGTCCCATAATATTGGAGACGAGTACGCGTGCACCGTTTTTAGCCATATAGACACCGGAGCCGTGACCGGCTGTGCCCTTAGGAAAATTGGCTGGACGCAGGAACTGTTGTTCGCGGCGCGAAAACTCCAATGCTTCGCGCTGATCCCAAACGTGGTTACCAGTGGTAACTACGTCTGCGCCTGCGCGGATCGTATCATTGAAGATTTCTTCCGTTATACCAAAACCGCCAGCAGCATTCTCGCCGTTGACGATAACGAAATCCAGTTTCAGGTCAGAAACCAGGCCCGGCAGCTTTTCATAAACAGCCGTGCGTCCTGTCCGACCCACCATGTCACCCAAAAATAGCAATCTCATGTGATGTCTTTAATAACGTGTTTAGAAAAAACGCAAGCCATTCTCGGTCACGATTTTCTCAAGAGGTACATCATGTTGCTCATCGGGCACGGATGGGAGTTCCTGACAGCTAAAGGCGAAGCCGATAAGTTCAGGAAAATGACCTTGATTATGAAGATTTGAGATATAGCGGTCATAATAGCCCGCGCCATAGCCAAGCCGGTGGCCGCTTTTGTCAAAACCGGCAAGCGGCATCAGCATGACATCAGGGCGTAAGGTGGGTGCGGTTTGATCGGGTGCCATGGTGCCGAACCCGCAAGGAACAAGTGCCTGATCTTCTTGCCAGAACCGGAAACAAATTTGAGTTTTATTTAGAATGACTGGTAAGCAGATTAATGCGCCTCGCTCACGGAACATATTCAGGACAGGGCGCGGGTCGATCTCGGACCGGATTGGCCAGAAGCCGGAAACGACCTGGCCGCTTTGAATGTTCAGATCATCCGCATAGTTTTCAGCAATTGTGCGGGCAGCTTTGTCCCTGAAATCCGGCGTTAGCGCATCGCGTTTGGCTAAAACCGCATTGCGCAAGATTTGTTTTTCAGTGAGGGAGCTTGGCACACTATACATCCGTTGACAGATGGAACCGGCTAAAAGAATAAAGTGGCGACCGCAACGACCGATGGAAGTGTTTGATCCCGGGTGCCTACAAAGTAGGTGGGCGCCATATGCGAAGACCCACGAGCCTTCACAGGGACAGCTCCCTAAGAGATCAGTAAGGCCCCGGGGATGCTGTTACCCCTGTCGCGAAGCGCAGTACGCCGAAAACGAATATAATCTTTCAGATGAAAAATTACCAGTGCCCCCAACACTAAATATTTAATTTTATTAATAATATGAAAGGGGCTGAGACGGTGGTTTCTAAGAGCTTATGAGCTTGGCCGTGGCGCAATCCGGTTTGCCAATTGTTCGATGCGATGAGCCATATCATTAAGAACATGACTGATAGTTGCATCATTGCGGTTGGCTTGTGAGGAGACTTCTTCCAGCGCTCTGACGCGCTTTTGCATTTCGTTCAATTCATCCATCACCATAATACCTGCCATGACGGTGAGGCGTACATCGCCGATTTCGCCAAAAGAAGATTTCAGATGGCCGACATATTGGTCGAAACGTTCGGCCAGACCGGTCAGGTGTTGTTCCTGTCCTTCATCGCAGGCCATGCGGTATAATTTGCCGTCAATCGTTACGGTCACTGTTGCCATGATGTTTTCCTTTAACGATCCAGCACTGCGCGGATGGTTTCCATCGCTGTCACCAATCGGCGGGATACTTCACGATTAGCAGTTTCAAGGCGCTCGGCGCGCGCTTCGGAATTGTCCAACTCCTGAGCCAAACGGCTGCGGTCGGCATTCATGCGCTGCACTTCTTCCTCGGCTTCGGCAAAATCTCCTTCTTTATCAAGACGGAGATCGACGGCCTGTTCCAGCCCGTTCAGCGCCTTTTCCAGTCGCTCCAAAGCTTGTGTGAGGGTCGTTTCCGGCGCCATTATCAACCTTTCCAGTATATGTTCCGAATGATCGGTAAGATCTTTAAGAACAATGCACAAACAAGTAAAATGACTTGATGCCTGTGACAATACGGCCAAACATAAAATCCGGAGTGGCTGACTATTTTTTGGATATTCACCCACCCGATCGTTTAAGATACACAATATGCAGGCAGTTTGAAAAAAAACTGGCATGGGGCCGGTTCGAATCGCACCCGCAATTGCGATTTGTCTGACTGACTGTAATAATCACCGTGCTGATAAGCAACAAATCACGGCAATAAGGCGGCACTCATACACTGGAATCAGCGGTAAATTGATGCAGCGCATCGTATAAAACCTTGGTTTTGGCCACTCATCCACCTTTCAATCGATTAGTTGAGGCGGGTTTATGGTTTGAGAGTGTATCGTTTTATTGACTCCCAAGGTGCAGGTGCTATGTGTCCGTTGCCTTCAAATTTCGCCACAAGCGCTGAACGTTTCATGGAAAGACAGCAGAGACCATGACCAATTCCGACAAACAAAACCAGTTGGCCAACGCAATCCGCTTCCTCTCGATGGATGCAGTGGAAAAAGCAAATTCCGGCCATCCGGGATTGCCGATGGGTGCGGCTGATATCGCCACCACCCTTTACACCCGTTTTTTATCGCATGACCCACAGAACCCGCATTGGCCGGATCGCGATCGTTTCGTGCTTTCCGCAGGCCACGGCTCGATGCTGCTTTACTCGGTTCTCTATCTTTCCGGTTATGAAGATATCACCATCGATGAAATCAAAAAATTCCGTCAGATTGGTGCTCGCACTGCCGGTCATCCGGAATATGGTTATGCCGCTGGTATCGAAACCACAACCGGCCCGTTGGGTCAGGGTATTGCCAACGGTGTTGGCATGGCGCTTTCCGAGCGCATCCTGAATGCCAAATTCGGCGACAGCATTGTTGACCACTACACCTATGTGCTGGTTGGCGATGGTTGCCTGATGGAAGGTATCAGCCAGGAAGCTATCGGTCTGGCCGGCCATCTGGAGCTGAACAAACTGATCGTTCTTTGGGATGACAACAACATCACCATCGACGGCGCAGTTTCACTCTCCGATAAAACCGATCAGGTTGCCCGTTTCCAGGCTTCAGGCTGGAACACAATTTCTGTTGACGGTCACGATCAGGAAGCGATTGCCAAAGCAATCGAACAGGCTAAAACCTCACCAAAGCCAACCTTTATTGCTTGTAAGACAGTGATTGGTTTTGGTTCGCCAAATAAAGCCGGTACCAACAAAGTTCACGGTGCACCTTTGGGCGCAGAAGAAATTGCTGCTACCCGTAAGGCACTGAACTGGACCGCAGAACCATTCACCGTACCGGCAGAAGTGCTGGATGCATGGCGTTTGGCTGGCCTCAACGCCGCCAAGAAGCGTCTGGAATGGGAAAAGCGTTTTGCTGCTCTTGATGCTGATACCCGCGCCGAGTTTGAGCGCCGTCAGCGCGGTGAACTGCCAATTGGTTTTGATCAGGCAATCATCGATTATAAGAAGAAGCTTTCTGCTGATAAACCAAAGGTTGCTACCCGTAAATCTTCGGAAATGGCACTGGAAGTCATCAACGGTATCGTTCCTGAAACCATCGGCGGCTCTGCCGACCTGACCGGTTCTAACAATACCAAAACCAGCCAGACCAATGCTGTAACACCTGAAAACTATGATGGCCGTTTCGTCCATTACGGTATTCGTGAACATGGTATGGCTGCTGCGATGAACGGTATGGCGCTGCATGGCGGCCTCATTCCTTATTCCGGCACTTTCATGTGCTTCTCGGATTATTGCCGTCCGGCCATGCGCTTGTCTTCGCTGATGGGCATCCGCGTTATCTATGTCATGACCCATGACTCGATCGGTCTTGGTGAAGATGGTCCGACGCACCAGCCGGTTGAACATCTGGCAGTGCTGCGCGCTATTCCTAACCATCTGGTATTCCGTCCGGCTGATGCTGTTGAAGCCGCAGAATGCTGGCAGCTGGCGCTTCAGTCCCAGAAGACCCCATCGACATTGGCTCTGACCCGTCAGAATCTGCCGACTGTGCGCACCACCCACACCGATGAAAACTTAAGCGGTTATGGCGCTTATGAATTGGCCGGTACTGATCAGGATGCACAGGTCACTCTGTTTGCCACCGGTTCAGAAGTTGAAATTGCGCTGAAAGCCAAAGCAATGCTGGATGAGAAAGACATCCCGGCGCGCGTGGTATCGGTTCCTTGCTTCGAACTGTTTGAACAGCAGAGCGACTCTTACAAGGCATCGGTTCTGGGCAATGCGCCGGTTAAAATTGCTATTGAAGCAGCTCTGTCCCTTGGCTGGGAACGCTTCATTGGCGAAAACGGTGTCTTTATCGGTATGAAAGGCTTTGGTGCTTCTGCGCCGATTGAAGACCTTTACAAGCATTTCGGCATTACTGCTGAAGCCGCTGTGGAAGCCGCTGAAGCCAAGCTGAAAGCCGCTGCATAAACAGCGAAGTGATTGATTGCGGGGTGGTTTTGAAACAGCCCCGCAAGACACGCAGTTTTTTAATCAACCCACCCGGAAGATGAGAGATAAAATGGCAGTTCGCGTCGCAATTAATGGTTTTGGTCGTATTGGCCGTAACGTCCTTCGTGCCATCGTTGAATCAGGCCGCACCGACATTCAGGTTGTTGCTATCAACGATTTGGGCCCAGTTGAAACCAATGCGCATTTGTTGCGTTATGACAGTGTTCATGGCCGTTTTCCGGCTAAAGTCACTGTTGATGGTGATACAATTGATGTGGGTTACGGCCCGATCAAGGTTCATGCTGTTCGCAACCCTGCCGAACTGCCTTGGAAAGAAGAAGGCGTTGACATTGCGCTGGAATGCACCGGCATTTTCGCAACACGCGATAAAGCTGCCGCACATCTGGAAGCTGGCGCCAAGCGCGTTATCGTTTCCGCTCCTGCTGACAATGCCGATCTGACCGTTGTTTATGGTGTGAACCATGACAAGCTGACCAAAGATCATCTGGTTGTTTCCAACGCTTCCTGCACCACTAACTGCTTGTCACCAGTGGCACAGGTTCTGGATGCAACCGTTGGTATCGACCACGGCTTCATGACCACCATTCACTCATATACCGGTGATCAGCCAACCCTCGACACCATGCACAAAGACCTCTACCGCGCCCGTGCGGCAGCTTTGTCGATGATCCCGACCTCAACCGGTGCTGCTAAAGCTGTTGGTCTGGTTCTGCCAGAGCTTAAGGGTAAGCTGGACGGCGTTGCAATTCGTGTACCAACACCAAACGTCTCTGTTGTTGATCTGACTTTTGTTGCCAAACGTGCAACCACTGTTGGAGAAATCAACAATGCTATCCGTGAAGCTGCCAATGGCCGTCTGAAAGGCATTTTAGGCTACACTGATGAACCGCTGGTATCAACCGACTTCAATCATGATCCGCATTCATCCGTATTCCACATGGATCAGACCAAAGTGATCGATGGCACCATGGTGCGCATCCTGACCTGGTACGACAATGAGTGGGGCTTCTCCAACCGTATGAGCGACACTGCTGTTGCTATGGCTAAGTTCCTCTAAGATAAAATCAACGCCCCTTTTGCTCAAGAGGGGCGTTTTTCATTAGTTCTATTATATACAGAGAGAAAACCGATGGCTTTCCGCACTCTCGACAATGCTGACGTTCAATCCAAACGGGTTCTGGTACGCGTTGATCTCAACGTACCTGTTGCTGACGGTCAGGTCAGTGATGTCACCCGCATTGAGCGCATTTTGCCAACCATACAGGAACTGCATAAAAAAGGTGCCAAGACCATTTTGCTGGCACATTTCGGCCGCCCGAAAGGTGAGGCCGTTGCAGAATTTTCGCTGAAGGTTGTGGTTAGCGCTTTGCATAAAGCACTGGGCTTGAAAGTTGCTTTTGCGGAAGATTGCATCGGTGAAAAAGCGGCTGCTGCTGTCAGTGCAATGCAGGACGGCGATGTTTTGCTGCTTGAAAATACCCGTTTTCACAAAGGCGAAGAAAAGAACGACCCGGAATTTGCTAAGGCGCTTGCTGCCAATGGCGATATCTACGTCAATGATGCTTTTTCCGCAGCACATCGCGCACACGCATCCACCGAAGGTCTGGCGCATCTTCTGCCAGGCTTTGCTGGTCGTGCTATGCAGGGCGAGCTGGAAGCTTTGGAAAAAGGCCTTGGCGCGCCGGTGCGTCCGGTTGTGGCCATCGTTGGCGGCGCAAAAGTGTCCACCAAGCTTGATTTGCTTTCCAACCTGATTGAAAAAGTCGATGCACTGGTGATCGGCGGCGGTATGGCTAACACATTCCTTGCTGCTCTTGGTCATGATGTGGGTAAATCTTTGTGCGAGCATGATCTGGCTGACACAGCACGCGCCATTATGGCTAAGGCTGAAACAACCAAATGCGCAATCATTCTACCGGTTGATGCGGTTGTGGCATGGCATTTTGCCGCCGATGCACCACACCAGACTTATGGTGTGGATGCGATTCCTTCAGACGGTATGATGCTGGATGTCGGCGCGCAGTCGGTTGAGCGTATTGCTTCCGTTATTGATGATGCCTCAACGCTGATCTGGAATGGTCCGCTCGGCGCATTTGAATTGCATCCGTTTGATGCATCAACCGTTGCTATTGCCCGTCATGTGGCCGAGCGCACCCGTCTGGGTAAGCTGGTTTCTGTTGGCGGCGGCGGTGATACTGTGGCGGCGTTGAACCACGCAAAGGTTGCAGATGACTTCACTTATATTTCCACCGCAGGCGGTGCTTTCCTTGAATGGATGGAAGGCAAGCCTTTGCCGGGTGTGGATGCATTGAAGGCCTGATAAGGCTTTCACATCTGTTTAAAAATGAGCCCGGCCGATTTTTTCGGCGGGGCTTTTTATTTTATGCTCGCATCAAACCGCAAACAGGATTAGCCTGTGGATCAAATCTGTTGCAGTTTAACGATAATTAAAAAAACTTGTTCGAACTAAATCGATTGAATTTATTTCAATCGTTTCAAATAGTTGGCGGGCATTTGTTTTATCTGCCAGTTCTGCTATCGGCAAACCAAGCTAACTTTTACAGGAGTTTTTGGGTATGACCGAACGTCTTGAAGATATTGCAGTTGCCATGGTGGCAAGTGGTAAGGGCATTCTTGCAGCCGACGAAAGCTCCGGCACAATCAAGAAGCGCTTCGATTCCATCAATGTAACATCAACCGAAGATACACGCCGCGATTACCGCGAAATGCTGTTCCGCGCTGATGATGCTATGAAGAATCATATCTCCGGCGTTATCCTTTATGACGAAACCCTGCGTCAGAAAGCCAAAGACGGTACACCACTGGTTGATATCATGCGTAATGCTGGCAGCATTCCTGGTATTAAAGTGGATATGGGTGCCAAGCCATTGGCGGGCTTTGAAGGTGAAACCATCACCGAAGGTCTGGATGGTCTGCGCGAACGCCTGACAGAATATTATGCACTGGGCGCACGTTTTGCTAAATGGCGTGCTGTTATCTCGATTTCTTCTGCGCTGCCAACCTATGGCGCGATCAAGCAGAATGCACAAGCACTGGCTCGCTATGCAGCGCTTTGTCAGGAAGCTGGCATTGTTCCAATCGTTGAGCCTGAAATCCTGATGGACGGCGTACCAGGCGATCATTCCATCGACCGCAACTATGAAGTGACCGATGCCGTTCTGAAGTCTGTTTTCAATGAACTCTATGATGCCCGTGTGAAGCTCGAAGGTATGATCCTCAAGCCAAACATGGTTATCGACGGTAAAAACGCGCGTAAAGCTTCTGTTGCTGAAATCGCAGAAAAGACCGTACGTTGCCTGAAGGCAAATGTTCCGTCTGCTGTTCCGGGTATTGCATTCCTTTCCGGCGGTCAGTCGGATGTTGAGGCAACCGCAAACCTGAATGCGATGAATGCAGGCTTTGATATGCCTTGGAACCTGACCTTCTCATATGGTCGCGCATTGCAGGCTGCTGCTCTGAAAGCCTGGAGTGGTAAGGCTGAAAATGTTGCAGCAGGCCAGAAAGCCTTTGCACATCGCGCCCGCATGAACGGCTTGGCCGCAGAAGGCAAGTGGAGCGAAGCTCTCGAAAATGCCGGCTAATAAAGCTTTCATTAAAAACCCCGCTTCAAGCGGGGTTTTTTTATATCTGCTGTTTGCTTTGAAGTACCGTAAGGCATTAAAAAAGCCGGAACTCTTTTTCAGGGTTCCGGCTTTTAGAAGATCTATTAAATTTCTTCTTCTTCGTCGTCTGAGGCAGCGCCTTTGAGCGAAGACAGTTTGGCGAATACCTTGTCGGCATCCAGCTCTTCTTCTTCTGCTGGACCACCATGATAATCACGGTTTTCGGTCGCAGTCGCCGGCATCAATGTCGGATCGATTTCCGGTTCTGCCGGACGATTGCGTGCTGCGCGATCCACTTCAATATCCAGATCAATCTGACTGCAAAGGCCGAGTGTTACCGGATCCATCGGGGTCAGATTGGCTGAGTTCCAGTGGGTGCGGTTGCGAATCTGTTCAATGGTTGATTTCGTGGTGCCGAGCAAACGGGAAATCTGGGCGTCTTTCAGTTCCGGATGGTTGCGAACCAGCCAAAGAATGGAGTTCGGACGATCCTGACGTTTTGATAAAGGTGTATAGCGGGCACCTTTACGCTTTGGCTCAGGGACGCGTACTTTAGGTTCCGACAATTTCAAACGGTGATTGATATCTTTTTCACCGAGTGCAATTTCTTCGCGCGATAGCTGGCCAGTCATGACTGGATCCAAACCTTTGATGCCCTGCGAAGCTTCGCCATCTGCAATGGCTTTCACTTCAAGCGGGTGCAAACGACAGAAATTTGCGATCTGATCAAAAGACAGAGCTGTATTGTCGACAAGCCAGACGGCCGTTGCTTTCGGCATAAGAAGCTGGGTGGCCATTAGATATAATCCTCTTGTTCGTCCGCTCCGGTAGCGCGGGACGTGGGCAAAAACCACAATTTCCGGGAAATTCAAACTCTATATATATGTTTATTTGCTGGTCGGCAAGAAAACCCTGCATGAAGTCGCATTGTTTATCTGCAACTTCGGTGATGAGGCATGGCAGTTTTTCAGCAAAAGCCACGAAAACGGGCGGATTCTAACTGAAAAACTGCGGACTACGATCAACGAACCTTTAAAACGATTTTACCAATATGGTTACCGTCTTCCATACGCTTATGGGCAAGATTGGCTTGGTTTAGCGCAAAGCTTTGATCCATAACCGGTGCAATCCGGCGCTTTTCAAGAAGCGGCCAGACTTGGGCTTGCAGTGCTGCGGCAATGCCAGCTTTAAATTCGACGGAGCGTGCACGCAAAGTAGAGCCGGTATGGGTCAGGCGTTTGGTCATCAGGCGGGCAAAATTCACGCTCGATTTAGCACCGTTTAAAAATGCAATTTGTACAATGCGGCCATCCATGGCGGCGGCCTGATAGTTGCGGTCAACATAGTCGCCGCCAACCATATCGAGAATCACATCAGCGCCTTTGCCTTTGGTGGCCGTTTTGACGGCTTCGACAAAATCATGCGTTTTGTAATTGACGGCAATGTCGGCGCCCAGTTTCAGGCAGGCATCGCATTTTTCATCCGATCCGGCAGTGGCAATGACAAAAGCGCCGAAGGCTTTGGCCAGTTGAATGGCTGTGGTGCCAATGCCGGATGTGCCGCCGTGAACCAAAAAGGTCTCGCCTTTTTTTAAATTTCCGCGCTCAAATACATTGTGCCAGACAGTGAAAAAAGTTTCCGGAATGCAGGCAGCTTCTTCATAGCTGAAACCTTGCGGCACCGGCAAAGCATTGCTTTCATGAACAACGGCATATTCTGCATAGCCACCACCTGCAAGAAGCGCACAGACTTTGTCGCCGATTTGATAGCGGCTGGTTTGTGCTCCCAAGGTCACCACTTCACCGGCGATTTCAAGGCCGGGAATATCGGAAGCGCCTTCGGGCGGGGCGTATTGGCCAAGGCGTTGCAACACATCAGGGCGGTTAACACCGGCTGCATGCACACGCACCAAAATATCCGTTTCTTTCAGCTCGGGAATGATGCGGTTTGTCAGGCTTAAAACATCAGGAGAACCGGCCTCTTTAATTTCGATAGCCTGCATTTTTTGAGGGTGTTGCGGGTGCATGATGGTCTCCTGATTGCTTTAAAATGTCCGAGGCAATTTTAGGGGTGCTAAATCGGTTTATTGAGGTATGATAAATATTTGTGTGGCTGCTTTAAGGGGGAAAAGCACTCATGCGAGGGCATTATTAGCTATTTGCCATTTTGGCTTGGTGAGTGACGGATATTGACTGGGAGGAGTATACCATGTCCGGCTTTCTGGAAGAAACCATTGAGGTTCATCATAAATATAGCATTGGTGATGATCTCACAGACCTCTCCGTTTCCGAAATTGAGCAACTGATCGACCGGCTTCATCATGAGATTGATCGCCTGCGGGAAGAGCATAGTCAACGGGGAAGCAGTCGTGCGCAAGCCGAGGCACTGTTCCGCTGATAGCTCAGGCTTTTTCAACCTTCTCGTTACGCTTTGTATGAAAAAAGCGTGACGCACTGAAAATAAATGTTTTAATCATAAAAATCACCATAATTGGCGGACAGTTCTGCCATATACAAATCAAATAACGACTGAAAATTAGGAATATTCTGTTGCGTATTTATGTTCAGGTTTTGGCTCTGTTATTTGGTACAACTTTTTTGCTGATGGGCTCCGGCCTGCACGGGTTGCTTTTGCCATTGCGCGGTGGCGCTGAAGGTTTTTCTGTTACATCGCTGGGTTTGCTCGGTACGACATGGGCAGGGGGCTTTGTCGCCGGCTGTTTGTTCGCGCCGCGTTTGGTGCGCCGTGTCGGCCATGTGCGCGCTTTTGGTATTTTTGCCGCATCGGCAGCGATCATCGCACTATTATCCGGCATTTATGTCGATGTCACAACATGGATTGTGTTGCGTACATTTACCGGTTTTTCGATGGCTGGCGCTTTCATGGTGATCGAAAGCTGGCTGAATGAACGTGCAAGCAATGAAAGCCGTGGCAAGATTTTCGGCCTTTATATGATGGTCAACTACGGGGCGACCGTGACCGGACAAATGCTGGTTTCTGCTGGCGATATCCGCTCCGATCATCTCTTTATGTTTGCAGGCATTTTCTTTTGTCTGTCGCTCATCCCGATTGCAATTTCGACTGCCAGCAGCCCGAAACCACTGACCGAAGTGCAGCTTGATCTCAAGGCGCTGTTTCGCAATTCACCGGCCGCTTTTGTGGGCTGTATTCTGGTGGGTATCGCCAATGGCGCATGGGGCACATTGGGTGCAGTCTATGGTGCTAAATCAGGCATTAGTAATACCCAAATTGCATTGATGATGTCGGCAACCATTGCAGCCGGCGCATTGATGCAAATTCCGGTGGGGCGCATTTCTGATCTGATCGACCGGCGCTATGTGCTGGCGGGCACAGCAACATTAGCGGCAACTGTCGGCTTGCTGACGTTTTTATTCAGCCCGCAAGGCAGTGCGTTGATTATTATTTCCGCTGCTTGTTATGGTGCATTGGCCTATACGCTCTATCCGGTGGCCGTGGCACATGCCAATGATCACGCGACATCCGAAAATTTTGTCAAAATCTCCAGCGGTCTTTTGCTGCTTTATGGTTTTGGCACCATGCTGGGGCCTTTGCTGGCTGCAACATTGATGGATTTTTTCTGGCCGTCAGCACTGTTTGCCATCACTGCGGTGTCGCATATTTCTATTGCGGTTTATGTGCTTTTCCGCTCCCGCGTGCGCAAATCTGTGCCGCGTCAGGAGAAAGACCAGTTCTCGACAATTTCGCCGGAGCGCAGTGCTACGCCGGAAGCTTTCAAGCTCGATCCGCGTGCAGATGCTGAGGGTTGATGCGTAGTGAATTGCAAGGGCAGGCTGTCATTTGAAAATCACAACCTGCCCTCAACCGAACCGGAGACAAACCGACCGGTTTCGGATGCGATCCTGTTATATCTGACAGGAAAATGGCAGCGGCAGACGGTGCGCGCCAGCTGTCAATTTTGACAGGTGAAAATGGTTGAGATTTTAAGGGAAAGAAGTGGGGAAATCCGGCTGCACGCTTTGTGCGAAGGGTGCGCTCTTGTCACCAGTCACAAAGCGTGTCGCCTGTTAGAGCATGTCGCCCAAAAATGGACATCGTCTCCGCAAGGAAATCAGTTTGCTGACGGTTTCAGTCCCTGCTTCGATGCGATAAAGACATGCGCAAAAAACAAAATGTTAGAGCGAGTGCAGTGGGTAGTATTTAAGTGCGACCCGCTCTAGCGGGAACGTTGGGCTTTGGTCATTATGATGGTCAAAATTGCCATCTGACCCTCTGCCTTTTTACGTTCCTTAGTTGATAAAATAATTAGTGTTGTGTGACTTGCTGTTTAATTTTTTCAATTTGCTCTTTGAGCTGTAGTTTTTTTCGTTTCAGGTCAGTTAAGAGAAGGTTATCGATAGCTGGTGATGCCATCGCAGTGGAAATTTCCTGTTCGAGAGTACCGTGCTTCTTTTCCAGCGTGGCAAGATGGGACTCGATAGCCATCATCAATTCTCCTTGGTTGTTTCCTTCATATGTCTCAGGCTGCTGATCGGCAGCTTTATGACAAGACAATGACAGTGTGACATGATTGAGGCGATCTGTCGAATTGATTGTTGTAGCATTTTCTAACTGCAATATTTGTGCTAAAGGCATGACGCAAACCATTATGCAGCTTTTGAGCGTTCAAAATGTAGTTTTGAAGTTTTGAATGTTAAACGCTGTTGCATATCAACGCATTGTAAAACGGGGCACTCTATGTCCGATCAAAATCAAGCCGAAATCAGACTGGCACTGGCACGGCTGAAGCAAGACCATGAAGATTTTGATGTCGCGATAAATGCCATGATAGCAACCGGATGCGACATGTTGCGCATTCAGCGGATGAAAAAGAAAAAGCTGGCGCTTAAAGATAAACAGCAGGAACTGGAAAGCCAGATCATTCCTGACATTATCGCTTAAAAAACCTCTTGTCCCGAGACCTCGTGTTCTGACCGTTGCAAGCGGCAAGGGCACCTTTATTATTTAATAGGAAAAACCAATGACCTTAGCTCCGCGCTTCGATGTTGCAGTCATTATGGGAAGCCAGTCCGACTGGGAAACAATGCGCCATGCCGCAGAAACGCTGGCAGCACTCGGCATTCGTTTCGATGCTCGCATCATCTCGGCACATCGCACGCCAGAGCGGATGATGGAATTTGCCAAAGGCGCCAAGGCTGAAGGTTTTAAAGTCATTATTGCCGGTGCCGGTGGCGCAGCCCATCTGCCGGGCATGACAGCGTCGCTGACACCACTGCCGGTTTTTGGTGTGCCGGTTCAGTCCAAAGCATTGTCGGGTCAGGATTCGCTCCTTTCCATCGTGCAGATGCCAGCCGGTATTCCTGTCGGCACTATGGCGATCGGCCGTGCGGGTGCGGTTAATGCAGCGCTTCTCGCAGCGGCAGTTCTTGCGCTGCACGATGAAGAACTGGCAGCCCGCCTTGATACATGGCGTGCAAACCAGAGCACAAGTGTGGCCGAACGCCCGAGCGATGAGGCCTGATATGTTGAAAGCAGGATCAACAATCGGCATTATCGGCGGTGGTCAGCTTGGCCGTATGCTGGCGATGGCCGCAGCACGTTTAAGCTTCCGCACTATTATTTTAGAGCCGCAGGCCGATTGTCCGGCGGCACAGACCGCCAATCGTCAGATCGTTGCTGCCTATGATGATAAGGCAGCTTTGGCCGAGCTGGTGGAAGCTTGTGACGTTATCACTTATGAGTTTGAAAATGTCTCCATTGAGGCCGTGCAGGAGCTGGCTGAAAAAATCGGCGTTTATCCGCCGCCTGCCGCTTTGGAAATTTCACAGGATCGCTTCACTGAAAAGCAATTCTTAAACGAATCGGGTATCGCCACCGCGCCCTGGCGCCTGGTAGATGATGCCGATATGCTGGTTTCAGCGCTGGCCGCTCTTGGCGGTCAGGGCATTTTGAAAACCCGCCGTTTTGGTTATGACGGTAAGGGGCAGGTGCGCTTGACGCCTGAAAACAGCCGTGGCGCAGATAAAATCAATGCAGCCCTTAAAGATATCGGCCATGCACCGGCTATCCTCGAAGGGCTGATGGCTTTTGAGCGCGAGATTTCAGTGATTGCAGCGCGTAGCCGCAATGGCGAAGTGGCACTTTTCGACATTGCTGAAAATGTGCACAAGAACGGCATTCTGGATACATCAACCGTTCCGGCCAATATCAGTGCTGAGACCGCCGCCGCCGCTCAGCTTGCAGCGGAAAAATTACTGCATGCGCTTGATTATGTCGGTGTGCTGGGGCTGGAATTTTTCGTGATGCCTGATGGCACATTGATTGCCAATGAATTTGCACCGCGTGTGCATAATTCCGGCCATTGGACGGAAGCTGCCAATCCTGTGTCACAGTTTGATCAGCATATTCGTGCCGTTGCCGGATTACCGCTCGGAGACACCACCCGCCACTCCGATTGCCGCATGGTCAATCTGATTGGTGATGATGTTTTGCAGGTGGAAGCGATTCTTGCTGAGCCACATGCCATGCTGCATTTGTATGGAAAAGCAGAGGCTCGCGCTGGCCGCAAAATGGGTCATGTGACCTATATCAGCCCTAAGAAAGGCTGATTTTATTGTCTTTTCCCTCAAAAGGGGCAGTTTCTTATGAAGGATTTCAGGATTCTTGCCCCTTGGGAGTTGACATTTTGGCCGATATTTGTGTATTTCGGCCAACCCAATGGATAGCTTGTCTGTCCGTTTAGTAATTGGCGCCTCGGGCGCCTGTTTTTATGATGCCCGGTGACGGGCCAACCCGACCGGTGATTGACATGAAGATCAAGAATTCGCTCAAAGCGCTCAAAGCTCGTCATCGCGACTGCAAGCTTATCCGCCGTAAAGGCCGCGTTTACATCATCAATAAGACTGCTCCGCGTTTTAAAGCACGTCAGGGCTAATTTTGCACCCCGTTGCAAAGCGGGGTTCTGCACTCCGGCAACGGAGAGCGCAAATTAGAATGACCGCTGAAATGTAGCTTTCGTTTTAGAAAACTACGGCAGCCTTATCGAAATAGAATGAGAGCATTTTAATCTGACAACGGATTAAAATGCTCTCATTTTTTTTATGCTTGTTAATGACTGTGTTTGAGGCAGGCTGGCACAAAATTTGACTTGTGCAGCGGGGCTCTATGATTAAAATCAGCTCATGCTAAATTTTTGCAACGCTGCGCACGCGCATTCCGGTTTGATGAATAAGTTACAAGCTCTGGCCTGTGCCGGTATGTTTTCGCTTGGGGTGGTGTTCGTGCCTTCTGCATGGGCAAAGGATGCCTTGCAGCCGATGCCAGAGCCCCCCTTGTCCGATAAAGCTTCGCCTGAGGCATTGCAGCAGACGCTGCAAGAGGCTGCCTCTGAAGCAGAAAAGCCCGGGCCTGAAACCAAGGCGCCTGTCGAGGCTGCGGTAAAGCTTACACCTGAAGAGCGGCTGGATAAGCTTTTTTCTGAGCTTTTGAAAACATCCAATGAAGTGAAGGCCAGACGCATTGCTGCGCAGATTTCCGGTATCTGGGCGCAGTCGGGCAGTGCAACTGTCGATCTGCTGCTCGGCTGGTCTTATGACGCGATGAGCCAGAAGAAATATGCGGTGGCGATTGATTTTCTCGATGAGGCGGTCGCGCTTGCGCCTGAAAATGCCGAAAGCTGGAATCGCCGCGCGGCCTTGCATGTGCTGAATAGCGAATATAACCGTGCCATTTATGACATCAATCGCGCTTTAGAGCTTGAACCACGCCATTTTGGTGCTCTGACCGGCCTTGCGGGCATTTTGCAGGAGCGAGGCCATAAGGCGAGCGCTTTGAAGGTTTATGAGCGTATTCTGACGCTTTATCCGATGATGCGTGAAGCACAGCGGCAGGTGCAGTCGCTGAGCGAGGAACTCAGCGATATTCACACCTGATACAAAATTGAAGGCAATAAAAAAGCGGCACTTTTGATGCCGCTTTTTTTATATATTTGTGCGCCTTGATTATGCGCCGCTGCTGCCATCTGTGCCGATATAGGCAATGCGCAGCATATTGGTGGAACCGGGTGTGCCAAGCGGAACACCGGCGGTGATGATGATGCGATCACCACCTTTACCAAAGTTTTCGCGATAGGTGATGCCACAGGCGCGGTTGACCATATCATCGAGATCTTTGGCATCTTCTGTGACCACGCAGTGCAGACCCCAGACGAGCGACAGGCGACGTGCGGTTTCAACAACCGGCGAAACGGAGATGATTCTGTTGCGCGGGCGTTCACGTGCTGCACGTAAGCCGGTGGTGCCGGATGCGGTATAGGTGACGATAGCCGACAGATTGAGTGTTTCGGCAATCTGACGTGCTGCCAGCGAGATTGCGTCTGCGCCGGTTGGCTCAGGCAAAGCGCGCTGTGCGTCGATGATGGCCGGATAGGTCGGATCCTGTTCAACTTGTTCAGCAATGCGGTTCATGGTGGCAACAGCATCAACCGGATAGGCACCGGATGCTGATTCTGCCGAGAGCATGATTGCATCTGCACCTTCAAACACGGCAGTCGCCACGTCAGAAACTTCCGCACGTGTTGGCACAGGAGCGGTAATCATTGATTCCAGCATCTGTGTGGCAACCACAACCGGCTTACCGGCGCGGCGTGCTTTACGGGTGATCTGCTTTTGAATGCCAGGTACGCTTTCGAGCGGCATTTCCACGCCGAGATCGCCGCGCGCTACCATCAAAGCGTCAGACATTTCGATGATTTCATCAAGACGCGTTACAGCCTGCGGCTTTTCAATCTTCGACATCAGGCCAACACGGCCGCGTGCGATTTTGCGTACTTCTGCCAGATCTTCCGGACGCTGAATGAAGGAGAGGGCGACCCAGTCAATTTCTTCTTTCAGAACGGCATCAAGATCGCTGCGATCTTTTTCGGTCAGAGCGCCGACACCCAAAGTGGTATCCGGCAGGCTCACGCCTTTGCGGTCAGAAATATTGGTGCCGGAAATAACTTTACACTGGATGGAGGTGCCATTGCACTTTTCAGCAACCAGATGCAACTTGCCATCATCAATCAGCAGACGATGACCCGGCTTTACGGCTTCAAGAATTTCAGGATGCGGCAGGAAGACGCGGGTGTTGTCGCCTGGTGTTTCCTGATTGTCCAGGGTGAAGGTCTGTCCGGCTTCGAGCTCGACTTTACCTTCGAGAAATTTGCCGACGCGGAGCTTTGGCCCCTGCAAATCAGCGAGAATACCGATCGGGCGACCGACCTGCTTCTCAACATTACGAATACGTTTTACCAATGTGCGCATGAGGTCATGACTGGCATGGCTCATATTAATACGAAAGACGTCGGCTCCGGCTTCAAAAAGCTGAGCGATGGTTGCTTCTTCCGAAGATGCCGGGCCAAGCGTTGCGAGAATCTTGACCTTACGATTACGCTTCATGGATTGGATGTTCCTGTTACTGTAGGAGTTTCAGGCGGTGCCTCATCAGTCAGCTGGACCATCCAGCTCGATTGTTCGCCTGTATCATATTCCTGAAAACCTGCGCGCTGGAACCCGCGTGAGAGACATTCTTCCACGCCGTTGATCCGAAATTCTTTTTCGGCCACGCACATATTTACTTTGCCATCCCAGCGACCACCACCTTCAGCATCTTCTGCATAAAGATAGTAATATCTTGATGACAAAGGTCCTTCGATCAATGTTTTGCAACTGGACGCATTGACGTGCCACCAGCCCTCTGTGACCCAGCCGCTTTTTGCACGATAGCCGATAGAAACGCCGACCAGATTTTGTGTGGCATTACAAACGCGGAAATCAGCGCGCGCTTCTACGCCCATCAGCGCCGTTGCCATAAGGCCGGTACCTGCAAATAAAGCTAAAAAGTGTGAAAGTCGCATTCAACGAAACCTTTCAGCGCGCAATTGACTGGTTGCTACGCTTGGAAAATTCATCTTTTGATGCTCTCTTTTCGGCAGTTTCGCATGGGATGTCAACGTGCACAACCAAAGACTTAATAGCGCTTAGTAAACAGGTCATTGCGTTCATATCATAGCCATGTCACAGCATAAATCGATTAGATTCAACTTTTATGCGAGCTGAGCGGTCATAACAAGACAATTTTTCAACTATCTGTATGATCAAAATAAAATTGGATAAAAGAAGGCCGGAATTTTTATGTCTTTTGCACCCTTTGAACTGATTGACGGTAATAAAAAATCAGGACTTTTATTGACTGCGGATCATGCCAGCCGTGCCTTACCTGAAGCTTACGGCAGTTTGGGGCTGGAAGCCGCACAATTTGACCGCCATATCGCTTATGATATCGGCGTTGCAGAGCTGACGCGCAAACTGGCGGCAAGGCTTGATGCCCCTGCCGTACTGGGCGGATTTTCAAGATTGTTGATTGATCCGAACCGTGGTGAAGATGATCCGACGCTGATTATGCAATTGTCGGACGGGGCGGTGATACCGGGCAATTATCCGATGGATGCACAGGAACGCGAAACGCGGCTTAACGCGTTTTATCGTCCTTATCATGATCAGGTTTCGGCTTTGGTGTATGATGTGCGGGAAGAAAGCGGGCGCGCGCCTTTTATTGTGTCCATTCATTCTTATACACCTGTCTGGCGCGGTAAAGCGCGGCCATGGCATTGCGGTCTGCTTTGGGATAAAGATGACAGGGCACTGCGCCCATTATTGGAAATGCTGCGTGCTGAGCATTTGCTGATTACCGGTGACAATGAGCCTTATGATGGTGCATTGCGCAATGATGCGATGTTTAAACATGCAACATCTAAAGGCTATCCGCATATTCTGATTGAGGTTCGGCAGGATTTGATTGCCGATAATGCAGGCACAGATCAATGGGCGGCACGTTTGGCGCCGATGCTTACGGCACTTAATCAACTGCCGGAAATGCAGGAAGTTCAGTTTTTCGGATCACGTACCGATCCGGTTTGAGGGGGCAGTAATGTCGAAAATTGATGATCAGACACAGGTTGAATTGGAGGCGGCAGCGTTTCGCCGGTTGGTTCAGCATTTGCGTGAGCATGCAGATGTGCAAAATATCGACATGATGAATTTGGCCGGTTTCTGCCGCAACTGTTTGGCAAACTGGTATAAAGACGCGGCTGAAGAAAAAGAAATCAGTCTGAGCAAAGACGACGCGCGCGCAATTATTTACGGTATGCCATTTGATGAGTGGAAATCACGCTATCAAACGGAAGCGACGGACGCGCAAAAACAAGCTTTTGCAGCAAAAAATCACGATCATTAAGGCTTGATTTTCGCTTATTAAAAAGCCGCCTTGCATGATTGCAGGCGGCTTTTGTATGTGGTGATTTAAGCTGCCTGACAGGCATTGCCGATTTTGCGGTCACGCAAAGCATCCGTGATTTCATCGAGGATTGCCGGATCATCAATGGTGCCCGGCATTCTCCACGGCTCACCATCAGCAATTTTCTGGATGGTGGAGCGCAGGATTTTGCCTGAGCGGGTTTTCGGCAGACGTTTGATAACAAGTGCTAACCGGAAAGAAGCCACAGGGCCGATTTCACTGCGCACACGTTCAATACATTCAGCTTCAATGACACTTTCAGGCCGATCGACATTGGCTTTCAACACCAGAAAACCGCATGGCACCTGACCTTTTAATGTGTCGGCAATACCAACGACCGCGCATTCGGCGACATCAGGATGGCCGGAGATGATTTCTTCCATCGCGCCGGTGGAGAGGCGATGGCCAGCCACATTGATGATGTCGTCGGTACGGCTCATGATATAGACATAGTTGTCTTCATCCATATAGCCGGCATCGGAGGTTTTATAATAGCCTTCGAACTCATCGAGATAAGATTTGCGGAAGCGTTCTTCTGCATTCCAAAGCGTGACCAGACAACCGGGTGGCAGAGGCAGCTTGATCAGCACATTGCCGAGTTCGCCGCGTTTGACCTCATGGCCGCCATCATCCACAACGCGAATGTCGTAGCCCGGCATGCCAACCGTTGGCGAGCCGTATTTGGTTGGCATTTTGCCAAGTCCCAACGGATTGGCAGCGATTGCCCAGCCTGTTTCGGTTTGCCACCAATGGTCAATCACCGGCACATTGAGAATATTTTCTGCCCATTTCACGGTGTCCGGGTCGGCGCGCTCTCCGGCCAGAAACATACATTCCAGCTTGGAAAGATCATATTTCTTGACGAGTAAGCCTTCCGGATCTTCTTTTTTAATTGCGCGTAATGCTGTTGGCGCGGTGAACATAATGCGGACATTATATTCGGAAATCACCCGCCAGAATGCGCCTGCATCTGGGGTGCCAACTGGTTTGCCTTCATAGATGACAGTCGTCGCACCGATGAAAAGCGGGGCGTAAATAATATAGGAATGGCCGACAACCCAACCCACATCGGAAGCCACCCAAAAAACATCGCCCGGTTTGATGCTGTAAACCGCACCAACAGACCATGTGAGCGCCACCATATGGCCGCCGTGATCACGCACCACACCTTTTGGTTCACCGGTGGTGCCTGATGTATAGAGGATGTAAAGCCCGTCGGTTGCCAGAACCGGCACACAAGGCACATGGCGGCCACGGGCAGCATCAACGGCTTGTTTATAGTCGATGTCGCGACCTTCTACCGGAATATGTGCTTTTTCGGGACGTTGCAAAACAATGCAATGCTGAACCTTATGGCGGCTCATCTCAATCGCTTTGTCGAGCATGTCCTGATAGGCCACCACGCGGCCAGGCTCGACACCACAGGAGGCGGCGATAATCATTTTGGGAGCAGCATCATCAATGCGTGTTGCCAGTTCATGGGCGGCAAAACCACCAAAAACAACGGAATGAATAGCGCCTATACGTGCACAAGCCATCATGGAAACAGCTGCTTCCGGGATCATCGGCATATAGATGAGTACGCGGTCACCTTTGACCACGCCGTGATCTTGCATCACCGCAGCAAGAGCTTCAACCTCTTCCAGAAGTTGCGCATAAGTTATTTTTCGCTTTTGATTGGTGACAGGACTGTCATAGATAATAGCGGTTTGATTACCGCGGCCTTGTTCGACGTGACGGTCAATTGCATTATAGCAGGTATTGGTTTCACCACCGGTAAACCAGCGGCCATAAACGCCCTGATCTGCGTCAAAAACTTTGTCGTAAGGCTTGAACCAATGCACGTTTTGAGCAGCTTCGTGCCAGAATTCCTCCGGATTTTTCTGCCAGTTGGAATAAATATCCCCGTATTGCGATGCCATTCTGTTCCTCCCAAAACAGTATGATTTTTCTGATCTTAGGCACATCTCTATTATCGCGTCCATAAAACTTAAGATCAATTTAGCGTTTTATGGCTATACTTTGCTCTTCTCAAGCTTCTGCTGGTAAAGGCGGGGCACATGAAATGAATGGTTTAAGGGGACACTGATGTCCAAAATATTGCCTGCTTTGCTGATCATTATTATGATCCTGCATATTTTCAGGCCGTTAGGTTTGCCGGGTTTGCGCCGCCGCAGCGATTTTTGGAAAATCGCGGTGATAGCACTTGGCACAATGGCTTTGATAATGGGCATTCAATTGCGTGGTTACCCTTGACCATTTTGCCCCTGTCAGGCATCGAAAAGTACATATTCACACTGCGAGTCGCAGTCAGTCACCTGTTTTAATAAATTGGAGTATCTCCTGTGGATGACATCACAACTGAAACCGCACAAACGGTAGCCGTCGGTCAGCTGCGTTCTTTCATCGAGCGAATTGAACGTCTGGAAGAAGAAAAGAAAACCATCGGGGACGATATCAAAGAAGTTTATGCCGAACTGAAAGGTTCGGGCTTTGATAGCAAGGCTGTTCGCACCATCATTCGCCTGCGCAAAAAAGAAGAACATGAGCGTCAGGAAGAAGAAGCAATGATCCAGCTTTATATGGATGCGCTTGGTATGGGTTGAGTGATATCGCCTGTTTGAAAAAACAGTGTCTGATATTAATGAAAAAAGGCTGGTTGCAGGATGCTGCAACCAGCCTTTTTTATGTATTCAAACCATGTCGGTGCATTGTATTTTGACATGTCTGTAAGCAGAGTTTTGCGCAATATCGGTGCAGAGAGCTGCCCATTGGCAGCCCTTGCAGGCGGAGCGGATGGTATTCTGACTAAAAGCTGCACGCAGCTTTTGCAGTAATTGGCTGTTGAGGATGAATTTGCTGCCTGATTGCAGGCGCACGCCCAGCAATGTGCTGATATCTTCCAGTGCTGCTTGGTCGCGTAAGATGACGCTTGCATTGTGGCAGTGGCAATTTTCTTCGCATAAAAGTGGGGCGCAAATATCATCGGGGCCGTTGACAAGTGTGATGACGGTGCCGTGGCTTAAAGCTTCTGCAATCTGGTCGTAATTTTCGACGAAAAAAGGTGAGTAGCCCTTGCCGATATAAGTCAGCATACAAAGCAGATGGTGGCCGCGCAGATGAATAGTCATGAAACCATATAGTCTGTAACCCTATCCGGCTCACGTGCCGGATAGGGTTTATTTCGGTAAGATGAAAGTTTAGCGGCTTGCAGCTTTCAGGATGGCTGCGCCCAGCGCGGATTTAATGACTGCGCCGATCAAAAATGGTGTTGCGCCAAAAGCAATGGCTTTTTCCATGCCAATGAGACTTGAGAGCCAGAGTGTGCCCATGACAAGGCAAAGCGCATTGGCTGCAAGGAATGAAGCAAAGGCAAAGCCCACTCGCTTACCGTTCCAGCCGCGTTCGGCCAGATAGCCGGTGAGGGCAGCGATAATCGGGAAAGATGCCAGATAACCGGCGGTCGGGCCTGCAAAAGCCATGATGCCACCCGAGCCGCCTGCCAGAACCGGCATGCCGACCATGGCTTCACCAAGCCATGCCAGAACGGTGAGGGCACCCAAACGCCAGCCGTAAAGCGCACCGATCAATGGCACAACCAGGGTCTGCAAGGTGATTGGAACCGGTATCATCGGCACTTCAACCTGTGAGGTGAGTGCAAGAATGAATGTACCGAATATAACGGCGGCAGCACGTACAGGCAGCGAGCGGCTATCAAGGTTCAAAGGGCTGAAACCTGCTGGCGCATGCATCTCAATTTGGGACATAATCACTCCGTAGATAAATTATAGATAAAATCTAATTTCGATCTATATATCTGTTATGAAAATTTATGGGAAAGCAAGTCTATGTGCTAAAATTAAACGCGTACAGGATGGTGATTCTATAATAACCATATGTTATTATTGATAAAAATTTTTCTGGTACAGTGGCGTTATGTGATAAAAAATATAACTTTAACTTTAGTTTTATAGATAATTTTAATGTTTATGTATTTTGCAGTGAGCGATTTTTGACTGATCAATAGATGGCAAAAAGAGCAATATAGCACTGTAATCCGATAAGCCGAGGGGGCAAACAGGGCGGTGGTGATATTCAAATATTGTTAGCTTACTGCGTTAAGACGACCGGAACTTAGCCGATAATGGAAAAGCCGTCGCGGATTTTTCCTGAAGCCGTCCGGACAGGACGGTGGCCGATCCATTGGACGTGGCGCGCGAGAATAAGGCAGGCACTGTTTGTGTCACCTTTGCGCAAAGCGTCAAGAATGGCACGGTGGTCGTGATCGGTGCGCACTTCCCACTCGCTGCGCCATGTTGAAAACAAAAAACGGGCGCTGGCTGCATGTAGATCATCAATCGCTGCAAGCAGGCGCGGCATGCCGCATGGTTCAATAATCAGGCGATGAAAGCGCCGGTTGGCGGCTTCCCATTCGCGGATATTGGCGCAATTATCGCCCTCTGATGTGGCTTGTTCGGCTGCCTCTAAAATGGCGCGGGTCATATGTGGTGCAGCATGGCGCAGAGCCAGTACTTCTAATGCGGCACGCATCTCGGCCACTTCACGCACTTCATTGATGTCAAAAGAAGCAACGCGCACGCCTCGACGCGGTTCGGAAATAGCCAGACCTTGTGCTTCGAGACGGCGAAACGCCTCGCGCACCGGCACATGGCTGGTTTGAAACTCTTCCGCAATATGGTCTTGCCGTAGTTTTACACCCGGTTCCAGCGTGCCGTCGATAATACGATCGGCAAGGATGCGGCTGATTTTGACGGCAATGGTTTCGTTCGCTTCGCTCTTCATGTAATTATAGATAATCAATAAAGGTTGTAGTGTCTATGTTTTTGTAATTTTTTGCGCGTAAAAGCGGCAATATATACCTTAGCAAGCCTTGTGGTTCCGGAGGTGGACTGGACGTAGGGCGCAACATTCCGTATAAGGCCGCATCCCGTCCGGTTAAGGATGGCTGGCTTGCGGTTACGGCGCAATAAAAGGCGCTGCAAATAGCTTGATTTTCAAAAGCCGCCATCGCTTTTGTCCGCACGTTATTTAAAGAACCTATACAGGGGTGTCATGGCTGGTCATTCGCAGTTTAAAAATATTATGCATCGCAAGGGTCGTCAGGACGCTGTGCGCTCAAAAATCTTTTCCAAGCTCGGCAGAGAAATTACCGTTGCTGCAAAACAGGGTTTGCCTGATCCGACAATGAACCCGCGTCTGCGTCTGGCTATCCAGAACGCTAAAGCGCAGTCCATGCCGAAAGACAATATTGAACGCGCCATTAAAAAGGCTGCGGGCAATGACGGCGAAAACTATGATGAAGTGCGCTATGAAGGCCGTGGCCCGGGTGGTGTATCGGTTATCGTTGAAGCGCTGACCGACAATCGCAACCGTACTGCTTCCAATGTGCGTGCAGCTTTCACCAAATCCGGTGGTGCTTTGGGTGAAACCGGTTCGGTTTCTTTCATGTTCGACCGCGTTGGTGAAATCATCTACAAGCCGGAAGCCGGCGATGCGGATGCGATTATGGAAGCGGCCATTGAGGCAGGCGCAGACGACGTTCAGTCAAGCGATGAAGAGCATGTGATCATCTGCTCGTTCGAAAGCATTGGTGAGGTCTCAAAGGCGCTGGAAACAGCACTTGGTGAAGCTGAATCGATCAAAACTGTCTGGAAGCCACAAAACAACACCAATGTGGATGAAGAAAAGGCGCGCTCCGTGCTTAAGCTCATCAACACTTTGGAAGATGATGATGACGTGCAGAACGTCTATGCCAACTTCGAAGTATCTGATGAAGTGATGGCGAAACTCAGCGCTGAGTGATTCTTCACATCGTTGATGAATTAAAAAAGTCCGGCTCAAGCGAGCCGGACTTTTTTATTGGTTGGACGTCTGGAAACCAGAACATAAAAAAACCCCGCCGAAGCGAGGTTTTTTAAATTTGTGCATTTTCGGGTTATGATCAGCGAGGCTGTAATCCCGAATTTGCCCGAGGCATTTGAAATTAAATACCCAGATTGCCGAAGCGATTCTTGAACTTGGACAGACGGCCACCGCGGTCAACCAAAGTCTGGGCGTTACCGGTCCATGCTGGATGGGTGGTAGGATCGATATCGAGGTTCATCGTATCGCCTTCTTTGCCCCATGTTGAACGGGTCTGGTATTCGGTGCCATCGGTCATCACGACCTTGATGGTGTGGTAGTCGGGATGGATATTGGCTTTCATCGATACATTCCTGAAAGATTGATAGACGATCATGCATCAATCCAGTATCAGACTGTAGCACTTTCGCCCAATGGCAGTTATGAAGGCGCACGCCAAAAAGGCGACGGCTTCCAAAAGGGTTGGCGAGCCTATACATCAGCTACACGATAATAACAAGGCGCAATCGCAATAATGGTCGCAAAGCATCCGGAAAACATCAAGAAAATGTCTGAAGAAGTTAACAATAAGCCTAAGAGATCAGTTAAACCCTTGCGGCGCATGTTGCCATTTCTGGCGCGCTACAAGCTGCTGGTTTTAGGTGCGCTGATTTCTCTGGTTGCTGCTGCTACCACAACGCTGATGGTGCCGATTGCCGTGCGCCGTATGGTGGATAATGGTTTTTCCACTGATAACAGCTCTTTCATCAATAATTATTTTGGCATGTTGGTGCTGCTGGCGCTGATGCTGGCACTGGCTTCGGGCTTGCGTTATTTCTTTGTGATTACGCTTGGTGAGCGCGTTGTCGCTGATTTGCGCAATGCGGTTTTTGATCATGTGACTAAACTGTCGCAGGATTTCTTTGACCGCTCCAATTCCGGCGAAATTGTCTCACGCCTGTCTGCCGATACGACTCAGATTAAATCGGCCGTTGGTGCGACGGCCTCAGTTGCATTGCGCAATATTATCATGGGGCTTGGTGCTGTTGGCATGATGGTGGTGACAAGCCCGAAACTGTCGGCGCTGGTGATTGGTGCGATTCCATTGATTGTACTGCCGCTGATTGCTTTTGGCCGCTCGGTGCGCCGTCGCTCGCGTGCAGCACAGGATATGCTTGCCAATGCCAATAGTTATGCCGGTGAACAGATCAGTGCTATGCGCACGCTTCAGGCTTTCACCAATGAAAAAATGGTGATCGGCCGTTTTGCAAAAGCCGTGGAAAATGCTTTTGCCGCGGCACGTTCTTCCGTTTTTGCGCGCGCGATTCTCACCTCTTTTGCTATTTTTATGGTATTTTCCAGCGTTGTCGGCGTGTTGTGGTTCGGCTCCAATGATGTGTTGTCGGGCACAATGAGTGCCGGTCAGCTCGGCCAGTTCCTGCTTTACGCGGTGTTTGCGGCCAGTTCCTTGGGGCAATTGTCGGAAGTCTGGGGCGAACTGGCACAAGCGGCCGGTGCCACCGAGCGCCTGACCGAAATTCTGGATGAAGTACCGGCGATTGCTGCGCCGAAAAATCCGGTTGCTTTGCCTGTTCCGGCTCTTGGCGAAATCAGTTTTGAAAATGTTGTTTTCCACTATCCTGCACGCCCTGAAAAAGCGGCTCTGGCTGGTCTTGATTTCAGTGTGAAACCGGGTGAAAGCGTGGCGATTGTCGGGCCATCGGGCGCTGGTAAAAGCACGATTTTCTCGCTTCTTTTGCGTTATTATGATCCGCAGTCGGGTACTATCCGTGTTGATGGGGTGTCGCTTCCTGAAGCTGATCCGCTGGCAATCCGTGGCCGCATGGCGGTGGTGCCGCAGGATGTGGCAATTTTTGCCAGTACTTTACGTGAAAACATTGCCTTTGGCCGTCCTGATGCAACGGATGAAGACATTATCGCAGCCGCCAAAGCAGCCTTGGCACATGATTTCATCATGGCGCTGGAAAAAGGCTATGACACATTGGTGGGTGAGCGTGGCATGACGCTTTCGGGTGGTCAGCGACAGAGAATCGCTATTGCGCGCGCTATCTTGCGCGATGCACCGATTCTGTTGCTGGATGAGGCCACCTCTGCGCTTGATGCTGAAAGTGAAATGCTGGTGCAGAAGGGCTTGGAACATTTGATGACAGGCCGCACCACTTTGGTGGTGGCGCATCGTCTGGCTACGGTGTTGAAGGCAGATCGCATTTTGGTCGTGGATGAGGGGCGCATCATTGAAGAAGGCACCCATGCTTCGCTGGTGCAGAAAAACGGGGTTTATGCCCGTCTTGCCAAACTGCAATTTGAAGCAGGTGCCGGAGTTTTTACTAAAGAAAGTGTCTTTGCGAAAGAAGTTGCTGAATAAGCAATCAAACCGTAGAAATGAAAAAGGCCTTGGGGATGTTTTACCCCAAGGCCTTTTTTATGTTCAGAATGTTACCCATTCTTGAGGGGGAATTTTTTAGCGTTCGGTGAGTTTCAATTCGATACGTCGGTTTCTGGCGCGCGCATCACTGTCATCCGAATCATCCAGTGGCTGATATTCGCCAAAACCTGCAGCCACCAGGCGATTTGCCGGAACACCATTGGCGATCAGGAATTTGACCACCGATGTGGCGCGCGCTGAAGAGAGCTCCCAATTGTCGCGGAAGCGTCCGGTGCCAATAAGCGGAATATTATCGGTGTGGCCATCAACACGTAAAATCCAGTTGATGTCATCGGGAATTTCATTGTTGAGCGTGATTACCGCGTCAGCGAGCTTTTTCATTTCGATCAGCCCCGCCGGATTAATATCGGAGGAACCAGTCGGGAAAAGCACTTCCGATTGGAAGACAAAGCGGTCGCCAACGATGCGGATATTTTCTTTGTCGGAGAGAATTTCACGCAGACGCCCGAAGAAATCAGAGCGATAACGGTTCAATTCCTGCACACGTTGAGCCAGCGCTACATTGAGCCGTTTGCCCAGATCCGCAATCTTAGCATTTGATTCTTTGTCGCGTGCTTCAGACGCATTAAGCGCTTCTTCCAGTGCACCGATCTGGCGTCTGAGTGCTGCAATCTGCTGATTGAGAAGTTCTACTTGTGAGAGTGCACGGGCGCTTACCTGTTTTTCCTGATCGAGACTGGCATTTAAATCGCCGATCTTCTTATCGGCTGCCGCGCCAGCGCCCGCACCTTCGCTGAGAAGGCTTTGCAGGCGCGAGCGTTCATTTTCAGCCGAAGAGAGTGAGGCTTGCAGATTAGCGATTGTGTCCTGCAAATCCTGAGCATTGCCGCGTTCCAGCGATAAAAGCTGTGTCAGCTCGTTGATCTGGCTGTTGAGGCGCGCCAAAACATCGTCTTTGTCACTGACTTCGCGGCTGAGCAAAAATTGCGCCAGCACAAAAACTGTGAGCAAAAACATGATCGCCAGCAGCAATGTGGATAAAGCATCCACAAAGCCTGGCCAATAATCTACTTGCCGGTTTTGCCGGCGGTTGCGGGAAAGCGCCATCTTTAACGGCTCCCGCCTGAAGGATCACGGTTTGCATTATTGAGCGCTTTGTTGAGCTTGTCCAATGTCTCACGAATGGCTTGCTGATCGTCTGCCTGACGCTCTGCCCAATCACGCATCAATTGTTGTTCACTGCGCATATTTTTTACCAAAGCGTGGATGCCTTCGGCCAGATTGGCAAGGGCGGCGGTGGTGCGCTGGTTCGGGCTGCCATTTTCCTGCATGGATTGCAGACGGTTAGCGATATCGCGGATGTCCTCGGTTGAGCCTTGTGCCGCGACTGAACCTTGATTGAGGTCAGAGCCGAGATCAGTCACGGTTGAAAGCCAGTTTTCAAGTTCTGTGTAGAAACGGTTTTGCGCGCGCCCCGCCTGCAAGTCCAGAAAGCCTAGAATCAGCGAGCCGGAAAGACCGAAAAGCGATGAGGAAAAGGCGGTGCCCATACCAGTTAAAGGTGCCTGTAAGCCAGCTTTCAATGCGTCCAGCACGTCATTGGTGCTGCCCGATGCCGGATCAAGGGTTTGGATCGTGTTGCCGATAGAACCGATTGTTTCCAGCAAGCCCCAGAATGTACCAAGCAGCCCCAGAAATACCAAAAGGCCGATAAGATAGCGGGAAATATCGCGGCTTTCGTCCAGACGGGTGGCAATCGAATCGAGAATGGAGCGCATTGAGCTGGTAGAAAGTGCCATGGATTGCTGATGGCCGATCAATGCGCGCATGGGTGCGAGCAACACCGGCGGGCGCGACATGCTGCCATCATCGCCACGGCGCAGTGAATTGACCCAGCGAATTTCCGGCATCAGGCGGATGACTTGCCCGAAGGCAAGTAAAATGCCAGCCAGCAAAACGCCAAGGATCAGCCCGTTTAATCCCGGATTGGTGACAAAAAATGTATGGATCTGGCGGGAGAGAACTGCGGCCAGAAATGCTACAATGATCAGGAAGATGATCATGGTAATCATCATTATACGCGGCGTTGACATCGGAGTGGCCATGTAATCCGCGTTATAATTTCTGGTGAAATTTCCGGCTTGCTGGTCGCGCTTTTCAGCCTGCATCACTTATCTTCTCCACTGCCGTCCGATTCATTTATCTTGAAGCTAGCTTATAATTTATAGACTGGGAAATAGGGTAATCGTTTGTCGGCAATATTAAATGCCTTAAAATCAGCATAGGCATTTAATTTTTAAAAGCATACGAGCATTTAATCTGTCCCAATTATTAAATGTAAAATTGGGATTTCAGTTGAGTGAAAAATCGTGTCTTCTACTCATATTAACAATGAACAATGCATATAGAAAACTATGATGAACGGCTGTTGGTTTTCAAACAGTATGATGGTTGCAAAAGCAGTTAATCAAAACGTGACTTTTTAGATAAGAATTTTCAAATTCATTATTTTGGATAAAAAATGCCGGTCTCGTGAGAGACCGGCATTTTTAAAGATTATATCTGATTTAGATATCAGATCGGTTTTTTCAATGTCGCCATCAAAGCTTTGTGAATGGCTTCATTACCAGCAACGATGCCCTTGGTTGCAAACATGTCCTGTCCGCCGTTTTTGTCGGAGACAAAACCACCGGCTTCACGGATCATGAGAATGCCTGCTGCCATATCCCATGGCTGCAAATCATCTTCCCAGAAACCATCAAGACGACCGGCTGCAACATAGGCCAGATCAAGTGCGGCAGCGCCCATACGGCGGATACCGGCTGAATCAGCCATGATGTTGCGCAGTTCCACCAGATAATGGCCATGATGGCCGCGGCCGATATGCGGAATGCCGGTGCCGATAACAGCATCAACCATTTTGCTGCGCGCTGCCACGCGCAAACGACGGTCGTTGAGGAAAACCCCGCCGCCGCGTTCTGCGGTGTAAAGCTCATCCATTGCCGGATTGTAAATGACGCCAGCCACGATTTGTCCCTGACGTTCCAATGCGATCGAAACCGCAAACATCGGAATCCCGTGCAGGAAGTTGGTGGTGCCGTCGAGCGGGTCAATGATCCAGCGGTGCTGGGCGTCACTGCCTTCAACCGCGCCGGATTCTTCCATCAGGAAGCTGTAATCCGGCCGCGCTTTTTTCAGCTCGGTGAAGATGATCTGTTCGGCCTTGCGGTCTGCCTGACTAACATAGTCGCCAGGGCCTTTAAGCGAGACCTGAAGGTTCTGAACCTCACCGAAGTCACGGGCGAGTGAGCGTCCGGCCTTCATTGCGGCCTGAACCATAACATTGAGTACGGCTGAACGCGCCATGCCTAATCCGTCCTAATTTCTTGTTTATCAGTTTTGCGATCAGCTTGGCTGACTTAAACGTCAGCCGACCGGCTGATTATGCGCGGCTGATATAGGTTAATTCGTTGGTATCGACGATAACGCGTTCACCTGCTTCAATAAATGGTGGAACGAGTACACGGATGCCATTTTCAAGAATTGCAGGCTTGTAAGAGGAAGCCGCAGTCTGACCTTTAACAACAGGATCAGCTTCGGTGATTGTCAGTGTAACCTGATCCGGAAGGCGGATACCGATCGGACGCTCTTCGTGCAATTCAACGGTGACCATCATGCCATCCTGCAAGAATGCAGCGCGGTCGCCAACGAAATCTTTAGGCAGTTCGAGCTGTTCGTAGGATTCGGTGTCCATGAAAATCAGTGCTTCGCCCTGTTCGTACAGGAAGGAGAAATCCTTCTGTTCGAGACGGACGCGTTCAACAGTTTCCGCCGCGCGGAAACGTTCGTTCAGCTTGGTGCCGTTGATGAGGTTCTTCAGTTCAACCTGATTATATGCGCCGCCTTTACCAGGCTTAACCGCATTGGTTTTAACTGCTACCCAAAGACCGCCGGCATGCTCAATAACGTTGCCTGGGCGGATTTCATTACCATTGATCTTCATAAAATTGATCCGGAAATAGCGTGAAAGGGAAGTGCGGATTGCTATGATAGACCAATACCGCAATAATCGACTTTCCAAGACCACAAAAAGCGGATTTTGGCAAGCTTAAAGCATGTTTTAGCCAATTTGCCCCGCTTTTCATGGCGGGCAACAGCGGGTTTAAATCACGGATGAGGGGCGGTTTGACTATTGGCGCAGTGTCTCAGCGATTTTTCTGGCGCGTTCAATTTGCTCATCCTCCAGCCCGTCCAGCATGGAATCGAGATCAAAGGCTGTGAGGCCTGAACGGCGGGCAACAAAATACCACGCAGCCGCAGTCACTGTATCGCCGTCGGTTCCCAAGCCATCACGATAAAGGCGGGCAAGTCGCGCTTGTGCTGCCACATTGCCGTTGCGTGCTGCCTGCAACATCCATTTGAATCCGGCATCAAAATTGCGCTCGCCACCGCGCCCTTCCACCAGCCATGTGGCCAGATCAAGCTGGGCGGTGTCGTAGTTTTTTTGTGCGGCGCGCAGCAAGAAAAAGCGTGCTTCTGCTTCATCTTTTTTAATGGCACTGGTGCCGTTAGCCAAAATCTGGCTCACAGCATATTCGGCATCGGCAAGGTTGCTGTCTGAGGCTTTTTGAAACCACGGATAGGCTGCTTCAATGCCTTTTTCGCCGGGATTATTTTGCATCAGAATCTGCGCGTAATTAAACTGTGCCATGGCGTTGCCGGCTTCGGCTGCAGCTTTCATCAGGCTTTCAGCCTGTACGCGGTCTGCTTTGACATGCTCACCGTCAAGCAACAGCACTGCATATTGAAACTGCGCATGCACATCATTTTGTGCGGCGGCTTTACTATACCATTCAGCTGCCAGTTTAGGGTCAACCGGCACGCCGAGCCCGCGCGAATAGATTTCGCCAAGCAAGGTTTGTGCGGCAGCATCACCGGCTTCCGCGCGCGGCTTAGCAAGGCTTAAAGCAGTGAGATAAAGCCCGCGCTGATAAGCGCCGAAAGCCGCATCAATGGGTTTGGCACCAAAGCGGTTCGGGTCAATTTCAATCAATTCATCAGGCAGTTCATCGGTGGTGGCGGGTTGCGGCAGCATGTTTGGCCGATCCGCTTTACCTTCCGCCTTGCCTGCCGGTTTTGCTGTTTCAGCCGCCGGAGCGCCTGGCTCCACGGCTGAAAAAGCCGGCGCTGCAGCAATGGATATTGCCGCTACACCGATGAAGCCTGAAAGAAATGACCGAAGCATTTGCATATAATCAGCTCTCAAACTGCGGAGCGTTTTCGTCCAGCAGACGGTTGGCTTCAGCCACGGCTTCGGCCGGATTGTCTGCCTGAAAGACGCAAGCTCCGAGTGCTACAAATTCTGCGCCGGTTTCAGCCGCAGGAATAATGCTCTGCATATCACTGCCTGCCTGCACAATGGCCGGAATTTCAACCATTTGTGCCCACCATTCAGCCAATGACAAATTGCGTGGATGGGCGTCCGGCTTGTTGTCTGCACCAATTTTGCCGAAGAAAACAAAATCTGGTTGTAACTCGCCAATGGCTAAACAGGAATGACGGTCACGCAAGTTGCCGGTGCCGACAATCAGCTTTGGTGTGTAGCGTTCAATCGCTTCGGCAACCGTTTCCTGATTGCCTTCAATATGGAGGCCATCGGCACCAACGCGACCGGCAATGCGGGTGTCATTGAGAATAAGTGCTGCTGCGCCTGTCTTTTGGATGAGCGGCACGACTTTTTCTGCAAAAGCCTGAAACTGGGCTTCATCGGCATTAGTGGTGTCGAGAATAACGCTTGCAACATCGCCGCCCGACAAAGCCTGTTCCAGCTGGGTGGTGAGTTTGGCAGCATCGCTCAATGGTGGTGTTACCAGAACAACACGGCAGCGGTTCTCGAAGCTATTTGTCTGTGCGTTATTTGTTGTCATGGAAACAGCTTAAATCCTTAAATTTTGATCGAATTCGGGCATAGAGGAAGTAAATCAGATTGAACAGCCCCGATCATGCCTGTTGTCACTTTGTTATACACTGGAAGGAAAGTTGATTTCCATAAACCATAAACTGCCCCAATCCCGTGCCACATTAAAGTCACTGATATGTCTGCGATACCTGAATAATCAATGTTGTGCAAAGCAGTACGGCTTTTTTCAGGTGAAATTAACATTCGGATTGTCGTTGGCAGCTTGCCACGGGAAGCAAAACGCTTCGCACTTTCTGATTTTTGATGCGGGTGCGCTCAGTAGGGTGAGGTGTCACCGGTCTGACAATGGCAATTTGAGTTGATGGGTTAGGGATACTATGACCAATACTATTACCGGCAAACGGGACAGTCGTATTGATGTCTTCAGAGCATTGGCATTGCTGACTATTTTCATCAATCATGTGCCCGGCACAATTTATGAAAACTTTACGCATAAGAATCTCGGATTTTCAGATGCGACAGAAGCTTTTGTGCTCATTTCCGGTATGGCGATTGCGCTGGCATATGGCAATAAATTCATCTCCGGCAATCGTTTGTTGTTGAGCATCAAAATGTGGCGTCGTGCGGGCGTGCTTTATGTCTCGCATATGATGACCACGATGGTGACAATTGCGATTTTTGCCGGTGCTGCAATTCTTTTCAGCCGGCCTGAGTTTTTGAACCAGATCAATATCGGCCCTTTGATGGAAAAGCCTGCTGAAGCAATGACAGGGCTGGTAATCCTTGGACATCAGCTTGGCTATAATAATATCCTCTCCATGTACGGCGTATTGTTGCTGATGACACCTGCTTTATTGCTGCTGGCGCGTGTGGGCCTGCCATTTTTGCTGGCGGTGTCCGGTGCTGTTTGGCTGGCTGCCGGTGTTTTTCATATTGCGCCGTCCAATTTCCCCAATGATGGTGTCTGGTTTCTCAACCCGTTTTCATGGCAGTTTTTGTTTGCCATCGGCATTGCCGGAACAATCCATGTGCGCAATGGCGGAGAAATTCCTGTACGCGGCTGGATGATAGCGCTCGCCGCTGGTTATCTGCTTTTGGCGCTTGTCTGGGTGCGCTGGCCTTTATGGGGGGTGGATATTTCTTTTGGGTTACCGGCAGTTCTGACCGGTTTCGACAAGACCTTCCTGTCCTTGCCGCGCCTGCTGCATATTCTTTCTATCGTCTATCTGCTTGCGGCTATTCCGGCCTTGGCAAATTTGGCGCGCACCGCTCATGACCATCCATTGGCGATTTTGGGTCGGCATTCATTGCCGATTTTCATCGCCGGCACTTTGCTTTCTATGGTGGCGCAGGTGATGAAGCTGGTTAATCCGGGCGGTTTTTGGGATGATACATTGCTGATTGCCGCTGGTATCGTCGCGCAATTTGCGTTTGCTTATTATCTGGAATGGCTATCCGCCATGAAGCAGAAGGCCAGAACCAATGCGGCACCTGTGACGGCACAGCCTGTCAAGGTGAAGCTGGAGCCAAAGGCCGAGCCAAAACCAAAACCGGCCTTCGGAACGGTATAACTTGTCCTTCAGATGTTACTAATCGCTAAAATGAGTGCAAAAATTAACTCTCCGTTAATCTTAACACGGTTTAATCAATTCATATCCGGTTTGGCCGGATTTTGACTGAAGTGGTTTTACCACTTTGTCTGACACCTCCCTGTTAAAACTCCTAGAGTCGCTTATGCGGCTCTTTTTTTGTGCCTTTTCAAAGAGTTGAGGTGCAAAGAATCGTTTTTTAACGATTGGTTACTTTTTTCTCTAAAATTTCCCTCCCTGTGGTTATTAACCCAAAATTAAACATATTCTTGCGCGACCGTGTATGAGTGTGCAGTTTGCAGTGGAGTTTCATGTTGCAGCGGTTTCATCCGCTCCCGCAACATGATCGAACAGCAGCACAGACATTAGTTTTCGTGTCCGTCAGGTGGTTTGGTACTGCTTGAGTCGGTCATTGAGATGGGCACATATAAATATGGGCTTGGGCGTAGTTTTTAATGCGTGCAGGTCGCGGGATGGTGGAAAAGTGATCACAGAGCAGCAGCAGTCTTTGCATCAAACATTGCCGGGCAATACAATCCGTTTGGCAGATCGCAAGGTCTATTCGGATTCTTTTCTGCCGTTTTACCGTGAAGGTATGGATTTGGTTGAAGAGGCGGCAAGCTATCTGGATGGAGACGGTCGTGAAGAATCACGCGGTCTTTCCAATGAAGCGGCTGCGCTTTACGCTTCCGAATCAATGCGTCTGACCTCACGCCTGATGCAAATTGCTTCATGGCTTTTGTTGCAGCGTGCTGCGCGTAATGGCGAAATGTCCCGCGCACAGGTAACCGCCGAAAAGAACAAGCTGCGTCTTAATACACCGTCTGCCGAGCAAAACGCTGCCGGTTGGAGCGAAATGCCGGATCGCTTTGTTGATCTGATTGAACATTCGCTGCGCTTGCAGGAACGTGTACGCAAAACAGATCAGGAAGTTTACGGCGAACTCTTGTCTTTCCGCCCGCCGGTGCAGCAAAATCCGGTGTCACAGCAGTTGGTTCTCCTAAAAACGGCTTTCGGCGCTTCTTAATAATTTCAGCTTAAATGAGCGGCTCTTCGTAATTTGTTTCTCTTTTGTTCACATTTGTGCTGTTAACTCAGTGCAATAGAGCTAGAGTGAACATATGAAACAGGCGATTCGCATCATTGGCATTGATCCGGGCTTGCGCAATACCGGTTGGGGTATTGTCGAGTCGCTCGGCAATTCTTTGCATTTTATTGCATCCGGTACGATTAAGTCCGATGCCAAGCTCGATCTGGCATCGCGTTTGTGCCAGTTACATGAGGGCTTGGCCAAGGTTCTGCACGAGCATTGCCCGCATGAGGCAGCCGTTGAGCATACATTCGTCAATAAGGACGCGACAGCAACATTGAAACTGGGGCAGGCGCGCGGCATTGCGTTGCTGGCACCGGCACAGGTTGGTCTGCGTGTGGCTGAATATGCACCCAATGCCGTTAAAAAAGCGGTGATTGGTGTAGGCCATGGCGAAAAACAGCAAATTCACATGATGGTAAAAGTTCTCATGCCGCGTGCGCGTTTTGATACAAGCGATGCGGCAGATGCCTTGGCAATTGCCATTTGTCATGCGCATCATCGTGAAAGTTTGGTTGGAAGCCTGCGGATAGCCGCAAGCGCTTGATTAAGGGTTGTTGAATGATTGGCAAGCTTAAGGGCGTGGTGGATGAAATTGCCGAAGATCATGCCATCATTGATGTGCATGGTGTCGGTTATGTGGTTTTTTGCTCGGCACGCACATTGGGCAATCTGCCCTCAAGCGGTGAAGCAACAGTTTTGCTGATTGAAACCTATGTGCGTGAAGATGTTTTGCGCCTGTTTGGTTTTGGTACGGCTTTGGAGCGTGAATGGTTCCGCTTGCTGCAAAGTGTGCAAGGGGTGGGCGCGAAAGTAGCGCTTGCGGTTTTGGGTGCTTTGACACCATCCGAACTTGCCAATGCGATTGCGCTGCGTGATTTGGCGATGCTGACCCGCGCGCCGGGTGTGGGCAAAAAAGTGGCTGAACGTCTGGTGACAGAGCTTAAAAACAAAGCACCGGCTTTTGCAGGCGAGGCTTCGGGCTCGATGGGGCTTAAACAGGAGCTTGGTGAAGGTGTTGCCTCCAGTGCTGTGACTGATGCGGTGTCGGCACTTGCCAATCTTGGCTATTCGCGCGAGCAGGCAGCCAATGCGGTGGCTGCGGCCATCAGGCAGGTTGGTGATGATGCCGAATCGGCGAAACTGATCCGCTTAGGCCTCAAGGAATTGTCGCAGTGACAGTTGATCAGAACGCACAAATGATGTTTCAAAAAATTGAATATAGTACCTTAAATGCGAGGCAAAAAGAGAACTTTAATTTCCAGAAAATATCAGGAATATTAGCAGATTATGGCTATAATTGTTTACGGCTTAGCGATGATTGGCAGGGGGCTGATTTTATTGCGTGCCATATAGATGGTGATCGGTTTTTTAAAATTCAGCTTAAAGGACGGCTGACACTACAAAAGAAATACATTGCTAAGGATGTCTATATTGCCTTCTTTGATAAAGGCGACTGTTACATATACCCACATGATTTGGTTATGGATGCGACACTGGCAAATGACCGTATCATGGACAGTGATTCATGGAGACACCACGATAGTTATTCATGGCCGACTATACCTCGCTGGGCCAAAGACCTATTGAAGGAATATAAGGTGTCGCAGTGACAGTTGATTTGATTTTGACTTCACGTGTAAGGCGTTAAGCATGGATGATACAGACCGTTTGATTTCGCCGGATAAGCGTGGTGAGGACACTGATGTGGCCATGCGCCCGCAATCGCTTGACGATTTTGTCGGGCAGGCTGCGGCGCGCGCCAATTTGAAAGTCTTTATCGAAGCGGCGAAAGTGCGCGGTGAAGCACTGGATCATGTGCTGTTTGTCGGCCCTCCGGGGTTGGGTAAAACAACGCTGGCACAGATTATGTCGAAAGAACTTGGTGTTAATTTCCGCTCCACATCGGGGCCGGTCATTGCCAAGGCCGGTGATCTGGCAGCACTTTTGACCAATCTGGAAGACCGCGATGTTTTGTTCATTGACGAAATTCATCGTCTAAGCCCAGCAGTAGAAGAAATTCTCTATCCGGCGATGGAGGATTACCAGCTTGATCTCATCATCGGCGAGGGGCCGGCGGCACGTTCGGTTAAAATTGATCTGGCTAAGTTCACGCTTGTGGCAGCAACTACCCGTTTAGGTTTGCTGACCACACCTTTGCGTGACCGTTTCGGTATTCCGGTGCGGCTCAATTTCTACACGGTGGAAGAGCTGGAATATATTGTGCGTCGTGGTGCGCGCCTGATGCAAATGCCGATTGCTGATGATGGTGCGCGTGAAATTGCACGGCGCGCGCGCGGTACGCCGCGTATTGCCGGACGTTTATTGCGGCGTGTGCGTGATTTTGCGATTGTTGCAAAAGTAGATGTCATTGACCGTAAAATCGCTGATGAGGCTTTGTCGCGTCTGGAAGTTGACGGCCGCGGCCTTGATCAGCTTGATCGCCGCTATCTTGATATGATCGCGCGCAATTTTGGCGGCGGGCCGGTGGGTATTGAAACCATTGCGGCTGGTCTGTCGGAGCCGCGTGATGCTATTGAAGATATTATTGAGCCATATCTGATCCAGCAGGGCTTTTTGCAGCGCACACCGCGTGGCCGTGTTTTGACCCATATTGCCTGGGAACATATGGGGCTGCCAACGCCAACCGATCTGGCGCAATCGCAATTCGGACTATTTCAGGAAGAATAAGCATGACCGAGACACAAACTGCCAGTGTTGCGATAAGTGAAACAATCAGTGAGGCGATTGCCGGTGAATTGTATGCAGACGGACATCGTTTGCTGGCACGGGTCTATTATGCCGATACAGATTTTTCCGGTGTTGTTTATCATGGCCGCTATCTGGAGTTTTTCGAGCGCGGCCGCACTGACTTTTTGCGTCTCAAAGGTGTGCATCATACCGAACTTGCTGCCGGATCGCTGGGCGAAGAACTGGTCTGGGTGGTGCGTCGGATGGAGATTGATTTTAAAGCACCGGCAAAAATTGATGATCTGCTGGTAATTGAAACTAAAGTAGCTGATGTCAGCGGTGCGCGCATCTATATGAAACAGGAAATTACCTGTGAGGGCAGGCTCTTATGTGCGGCCTTGGTTGAGGCGGTGATGATTACCAAACAAGGCAAGCCGCGCCGTTTTCCGGCTGGATGGCGGGAAGCATTTTTAGCGTCAAAATAAGCTGCATTATTGCGCTGATGCGTTTTGGCAGCGAAAATTCTGGCTAAATAGCTTCAAAATTGTTGGCTGTAAGGTTCAAAAATCATGGATTTTATCATCTTAGCCTGAATCGTAACCCATCTTTAACCATAATAATTCATTATTCATGCTGACGGAATCGGTAGGGATGAAGGTTTTTGCGTAACGCCTTCGTTTCACCAAAATTAACCGTAACAAGGTAACAGGTCAGGCTGGCTGTCGTGATGATACAGTAGTGACAAGACGTTGCTGCGGATAATGTTGGTTTTGCGTGCAGAAATTGCACACTGATTGTTTAAAGTTTGCGCAAAAAAATTCTCACCCGTTTGTTGCGGGATGAAACGAAGATGATTTTGCGAGCCGCCCGGTCAGATAAAGCCGGGCGTTTGGATTCGAGGACGGTGTACTTATGGAAAATGTAGCGCTCGCAGCTCCCACTGCTGATGTTACACTTTGGGGCCTGTTTATGCAGGCAAACTGGGTCGTCAAACTGGTGATGCTTGGTCTTTTGGCAGCTTCTGTCTGGACATGGGCGATTATTATTGACAAATCACTCAGCTACACCCGCGCGCGCCGTGCGCTGGATCGTTTTGAGCAGGCATTCTGGTCTGGTCAGTCATTGGAAGAGCTTTATCGCAATCTGGGTGAGCGTAGCACGACCGGCATGAGCGCCATTTTTATGGCGGCAATGCGCGAGTGGAAGAAGTCTTTTGAAAAAGGTGCCCGCTCCCCGATTGCGCTGCAAATGCGCATTGATAAGGCAATGGATGTGGCATTAGCGCGTGAAAACGACAATCTGGAATCACGCCTCGGCTTTCTGGCAACCATCGGTTCGGCTGCACCTTTTATCGGTCTTTTCGGTACGGTTGTTGGTATTATGAGCTCGTTTCAGGCGATTGCTGCTTCCAAAAACACCAACCTTGCGGTTGTTGCTCCTGGTATTGCTGAAGCGCTGCTTGCAACAGCGATTGGTCTTCTTGCAGCGATTCCGGCGGTTATTGCCTACAATAAACTGTCGGGCGATGCGTCGAAAATCAGCGGCAGGCTCGAAGGCTTTGCGGATGAATTTTCTGCCATACTATCGCGCCAAATTGATGAGAAGCTCACACCTCGCAATTGAGGTTTGTGAAAGCTTGTTTGACGAAGACGTATAAGAATTCAGGAAATAATCATGGGCATGTCGGTTGGTAATCATGGAATGTCGGGCGGTCGTCGCCGGCGCGGACGTAAGAAGGCGCTTATGAGCGAAATCAACGTCACGCCGTTTGTCGACGTGATGCTGGTGCTGTTGATCATTTTCATGATTTCGGCGCCGCTGCTGACGGTTGGTGTGCCTATCGATCTGCCTGACACGCAGGCCAAAGCCATGAATGCGGACACGCAGCCTATCACGGTTTCAGTCAATGATAAGGGCGAGATCTATTTGCAGGAAACTGAAATAGCCATTGATGAAGTTGTGGCCAAATTGGCAGCAATTTCGAAGACGGGCTATAATGAGAGAATTTTTGTGCGCGGTGATAAATCCGCCGATTACGGCACCGTGATGAAAGTCATGGCACGTATTTCCGCGGCCGGTTTTAAGAATATCGGCCTGGTCACCCTCCAGGAGCAGGATAGCTGACGGTATCATGAAGGCCGGGCTCACATCCTCCGTGGTTATCCACGTCGCAATTATCGGTATGGGATTGGTTACATTCTCATCGCCGCGGGCATTTGACGTCTCCGATTCAGAAGCTTTTCCTGTCGATATCGTGCCCATCGAATCGATTACGCAGGTTCAGCAAGGCGAAAAAACTGCGCCGAAAAAAGAATTTTCTGCGCCAAAACCTACCACGAAACCACAAACAGTCGATCAGGCAGAAAATGTCGGTGATCAGGATATTGATCTGAAAACGCCTCCGCGTCCGGATGAAAAACCGAAAAACGTGGAAACAGCGGATGCGGCGAAAGCTGAGCCGAAGCCTGCGGATAAACCAGAGCCAAAGCCGGAACAGAAGCCTGATCCGGCACCTGAAACAAAGCCGGAGCCGGTGCCTGCCACTGAAGTGCAGCAAAAGCCTGAGCCAAAGCAGGATGTGCAGCCTGATCCGGTAGCAGAAGCAATTGAAAAGCAAGCGGAAGTCGCGCTGGACAATACGCCGAAACTGCCGGAAAAAGTGCCGACCCCGCAGGCCAAGCCACAGCCGCCACAAGCACAGACTGCTAAAACACCGGATCGCAAGCCGGTGGAAGAGCCGAAGAAAGCCGCTAATAATAGCGCATCTTCACAGGAAAAAGACGCAACCGCTGATGAAGTGGCAGCGCTTTTGAACCGTGAAAAAGCAGCCGGTGGCGGTGCAAAACGCTCAACCGATCAGGCGTCGCTGGGTGCCAAGAAAACGACCGGCGGTTCGAAATTGACACAGAGCGAAATGGATGCATTACGCGGTCAGATTTCCAAATGCTGGAACGTACCGGCCGGTGTTGCTGATGCGCAGGGTCTGGTTGTCACTGTGAAAATGCGCCTGACGGAAAGCGGCGAGATTGACGGTGCACCGGTTGTGACATCCGGCGGGGCAGAAAGTGGTGTGGGCCGGGTGGCTGCAGAAAGTGCTAAACGTGCTGTGATGCGTTGTGCACCATACAATCTGCCACGCGACAAATATGATTCATGGTCCGATGTTATTGTAAACTTCGATCCGAGCGAAATGTTCTAAAGCAAGTATGATATGCTGCTCTTGTTGAGCGATGGCAGCAGATAAGCGAATAACTGAGCAGTTGAAACGATTTTTTGAAATAAGACAGATGAGGCCCCGGTCATCATGAAAAACAAGATCATGAAGATAAAGATACGGACGATCTTTGCAGCTGTGGCTGTAATGATCACCGCCAGTATGGCCGCGACTTTGCCGGCACGCGCGGTTGTTGAGATCAATATTAACAAAGGCAATGTAGAACCGCTGCCAATTGCTGTGACTGACTTTCTCTCCGGAGATCAGTTGGGTGCTAATATTTCGGCGGTGATTGCAGCCGATCTGGAGCGCTCGGGCCTCTTTGCGCCTATCGATAAAAAAGCTTTTATCGAAAAAATTTCCAATCCGGATGCTGCTCCGCGCTTTGAAGACTGGAAAGTTATCAATGCGCAGGCACTAGCAACAGGCCGTATTACCAAGCAGGCCGACGGACGTTTGAAAGCCGAGTTCCGCCTGTGGGATACTTTTGGCGGTCAGCAGCTGACCGGCCAGCAGTTCTACACCACGCCTGAAAACTGGCGTCGTGTGGCGCACATTATTGCTGATGCGATTTATGAGCGTCTGACCGGTGAAAAAGGCTATTTCGACACACGTATTGTTTATGTCGACGAATCTGGCCCTGCTTCCAAACGTATCAAGCGTCTGGCGATTATGGATCAGGACGGCGCGAATGTGCGCTACCTTTCCGATGGCCGTGACATGGTGCTGACACCACGTTTCTCGCCAAACCGTCAGGAAGTGACTTATATGTCCTTTAGCGGTGACCGTCCGCGCGTTTATCTGTTGCAGCTGGAAACTGGTCAGCGTGAAGTTGTTGGTAACTTCCCTGGTATGACCATTGCGCCACGCTTCTCGCCTGATGGTCAGAAGGTCATCATGAGCTTGCTGCAGGATGATGGCAGCGCCAATATTTACACCATGGATCTGCGTTCACGCACGACCACGCGTCTGACCAATTCTCAGGCAATTGACACCTCTGCGTCTTACTCGCCGGATGGTTCGAAGATTGTGTTTGAATCCGACCGTGGCGGCCGTCAGCAGATTTACGTCATGGGTGCCGATGGTTCCAATCCGCAGCGTATTTCTTTCGGTAATGGTAGTTATTCAACTCCGGTCTGGTCACCACGCGGCGATCTGATTGCCTTTACCAAACAGTCGGGCGGTCAGTTCTCCATTGGTGTGATGAAACCAGATGGTTCGGGCGAACGCCTTTTGACCACCGGCTTCCATAATGAAGGGCCGACATGGTCACCAAACGGTCGTGTGCTGATGTTCTTCCGCCAGCCACGCGGTGCAGGTGCCAAACTTTACACGGTTGACGTAACAGGCCGTAACGAACGCCAGATCCAGACCCCGAATGGCGGTTCCGATCCGGCATGGTCGCCACTGCTCGAATAGTCGTTGTTTGAGTGAAAAGAATTGAAACGGGGGGTGTTTAATTTCAGGCAAGCCCCGTTTTTTAAAGCCGGAATTTCAAGCCGAAGCAGATCACTTTCATCAAATCCAGCACCGGCCTGTGTTTGAGGTTTATCTGCAACGCTTGCTAAAATGCGACCAAAATTGAATAATGAAGGCCGCATTTGCTTTAAACAGGCCGTTTTTCTGCCTTAATTACCCTTCATGTGCAGATCAGAAGCGCGACTGGATAAAGTAGTCGTCATCAATTGTTAACCTTACTTTTTCAGCATAATTTAACCTCAATGTGATTATTGGGCTCTAACGCTGAAACATTAACTTTAAGGAGCTCCGGCCATGCGCCGTTTCCAGTCGATAGCCCGTAGCCCGCTTATTATGGCTCTTTTCATGACACTGGCAGTTGCCGGTTGTGCATCAAAGAAAAACCTTCCAAACAATGCCGGTGACCTTGGTCTTGGCGGATCAGCCACCCCTGGTTCCCAGCAGGACTTCACCGTGAATGTTGGCGACCGCATTTTCTATGATCTGGATTCGTCCGTCATTCGCGCCGACGCACAGCAGACCCTGACCAAACAGGCACAGTGGCTTGCTCGTTACCCGCAATATTCGATCACCGTTGAAGGTCACTCGGATGAACGCGGTACCCGCGAATACAACTTGGCGCTTGGTCAGCGTCGTGCAGCCGCTGCTCGCGACTTCCTCGCTTCCCGCGGCGTAGCAACCAACCGTATGCGCACTATTTCTTATGGTAAAGAGCGTCCGGTTGCAGCTTGTGATGATATCTCTTGCTGGTCACAGAACCGCCGTGCGGTTACTGTTCTGAACCAGTAATTTCAACATTCAGCTGCAAAAGCGGCTGGTTGTATGAGAATATGAGTGATAAAAAAGCGGCTCTTGAGCCGCTTTTTTTATTTTCACATGAATAAAGTTGATGGCTAACAAACTTTAGCCGAATTCAGCACTCTCATGGTAAGAGATGAAATATCGCGGTCATGAGCTGTTAATGATTATGATTGACGGGAATGAGAAACATCAGTCCATTGCATGAGGCAAGCAGGGAATGAAAATTTTGACGAAACATATGACCATCACGGTGGCAATGCTGTCGCTCTTGGCCAGCAGCCCGGTTTTTGCCGCAGGTGCAGGCATGAGAGCAGAACCAGCTCGCGGCGGTCTGGTGCAATTGGCGCAGGCCGCTGATCCGCGCGTCAGCCAGTTGCAGGAACAGGTTCGTGATCTTTCCGGTAAGCTGGAAGAACTGAACTTCCAGATTCTGCAAATGCAGGAACAGATGCGCAAGCAGCAGGAAGATAACGAATATCGCTTTCAGGAGCTGGAAAAGAACAAACAGACTGATGCCGGTAGCACATCCGGCAGCAAAGCAGCTTCTGTTGCTTCTTCTTCACAACAAGACATGGCGGCGGCATCGGAAGATGCCGCGTCAGTCTCGCAAAACCCAACCGACACAAAGAGCGCCGATTCCGTGGCTATTGGTTCCGATGCAGATCATTCCCAACAGGGTAGTGGCAAGCCGCCGCGCCAGCTGGGTTCAATCCGTATGGATGCCAATGGCAATGTAATCGGCGAAACAATGGATGTAGAACCGGAAGCTGTACCGGAAGAAGCATCGCGTTATGGTCAGGAAACAGCATCGATCCCTCTGCCCGATGTTGATAATCCAAATGCGCTTTATGAGGCGGCTTATCAGTATATTTTGTCGGGTGACTATAAGGCGGCTGAAGCAGGCTTTCGTGCCCATATCGATCGCTATCCGGCTGATCCGATGACGGCTGATGCCCGTTACTGGCTGGGTGAAGCCTTGTTTGGCCAAAAGCGTTTATCGGAAGCAGCAAGCGTTTTCATTGATACGCAGCGCGATTATCCCGATTCGAAGCGCGGTGCAGAAAATATGCTGAAACTCGGCATTACCTTGCAAGCAATGGGCAATCATGAAGTGGCTTGTGCTACATTTGCGCAAATTGGCTCGCGTTATCCAAACTCCACTCCGGCAGTGATGGCCAGCATAGATAAGGCGAAAGCGGCAAGCGGCTGTTAGAGTGCGCTCGCATGACTGATCTGGACGCAGTTTGCGCTGAATTGAAGTTAGAAGATGAAAAGGCAATTGTTGCGGCCGTTTCTGGCGGCAGCGATTCCATCGCGCTTCTTATTTTGTTGCACGATTATTTAAACAAGCTGGAAGCCACACAGACTGTCCCGCAATTGGTGGCCGTTACTGTCGATCATGATCTACGTGCAGAATCAGCCGCTGAGGCGCAGTTTGTTGCGCAGTTTTGTGCGCAAAGAAACATCAGGCATATCATCAAAGTCTGGAAGGCTGAGAAGCCCAGTACTGGCATTTCCGCCGCTGCACGCGCGATGCGTTATCATTTATTGATGGAAGCGGCGCGTGAAGCCGGTGCATCGATGATTTTTACCGGTCATAGTCAGGATGATCAGGTGGAAACCTATATTATGCGGCAGTCGCGGCAGAAAAATGCTTCGGGTGAGGGCGCAAATGATTTTCGCGGCTTGGCGGGAATGGCTGTCTTTACGCTACTCGCAAGAGAGTTTTTGCTGGTGCGGCCTTTGTTGAATGCAAGGCGTGAAGCATTACGTGATGGTTTGCGTGGCAGAAATATTCAATGGATTGATGATCCGACCAATTTAGACACCCATTATGAGCGCCCGCGTATCCGGCAGACCCGCAAGGAAGAAGAGCATCAGAGCTATTTAACTTTGATTGATCAGGCAGTCGCAAAGCGCACAGATATTAATCAGCAAGTGGCCGATTATTGGGATGCGAATGCACAACTTGCCAAGCTTGTTGCGCCCGATATTGTTTTGCTCGATACGGCTTTACTGGCAGCAATGCCGCAAGAGGCTGCCTCTCTCTTTATTGGTTTCGTGCTGGCACATATTGGCGGTAAAAATCATCTGCTGCGCTTTGAAGATCGTGACTTTATCTGTCAAACATTGAGCGCATCGCAGCTATCGCAAAAGCGGATGAATTATGCAGGTTGCGTGATTGAGGCCGGGCTTAAACATCATCGTATCTGGCGGGAGCATCGCAATTTGCCCGTTGTAAGCGTGGCACAAAAGAGCAAAATCTTATGGGATCAGCGTTATTACATTCAAAATAATAGTGATGAAGCGATAGAAGTGAGACCCGTTGCGCGTGACGATTTTCATGGATTTTGCCTGAACAATGATCTGAACCGGCACGATTTTTTTCAACCGGCCGTTTTTTCTTGCCCCGGCATTTATAAAAAGAATCAGTTGTGTGGCCTGCCTGCTTTGGGGTTTCAATGCGCTGAAATGAACGATATTTCCGTCTCGAAACACTATGCATTGCTGGATAATGTGTTGACGGGGCATGATTTTATACTGGCTTCGCGTTTTTATCAGCACTTCGGCGGCGGTGAACTTAACCCTGTCGCAAATATTTGCAGAAAGTTTCATAAGAATCGACTTTGATCGCGCAGATTGCCTTGGCAATGCCGTTGTTCGACCCTATGTTACTGTTTGAATATTGTTCCGGATTGCAGGAACGTCGAGGTTATCGATTGGACCCGTTATGAACCCGAATTATCGCAACTTCGCCCTCTGGGCGATCATTGCTCTACTTTTAGTCGCTCTGTTCAACCTTTTTCAGAGCCCCGGTCAGCGCACGGCATCGCGTGAAATTCCCTATTCGCAGTTTATAGATGATGTGTCTAACGGGCGCGTTAAGTCTGTAACGATTACCGGCCAGCGTGTTTCCGGCTCTTACGGCGATAATGGTTCGACATTCCAGACCTATTCACCTGGCGATACCGGTCTTGTGTCACGTCTGGAAGAAAAGGGAGTGACCATTACGGCTCGCCCTGAAAGCGACGGTTCCGGTTCACTGCTTGGTATTTTGCTGTCATGGCTGCCGATGATCCTGATTTTGGGTGTGTGGATTTTCTTCATGCGCCAGATGCAGGGCGGCTCGCGCGGAGCGATGGGTTTCGGTAAATCGAAAGCAAAATTGCTGACCGAAGCGCATGGCCGCGTGACTTTTAAGGATGTGGCAGGCGTTGACGAAGCCAAAGAAGATCTGGAAGAAATCGTAGAGTTTTTGCGTGACCCGCAGAAATTTCAGCGTCTGGGCGGTAAAATTCCGCGCGGTGTTTTGCTCGTGGGCCCTCCGGGAACCGGTAAAACTTTGCTGGCGCGTTCTGTTGCCGGTGAAGCCAATGTACCTTTCTTCACGATTTCCGGTTCAGACTTCGTGGAAATGTTTGTCGGTGTTGGTGCCAGCCGTGTCCGTGATATGTTCGAGCAGGCCAAGAAAAACGCACCTTGCATTATCTTCATCGATGAAATTGATGCGGTCGGCCGTCATCGTGGCGCAGGCCTCGGCGGTGGTAATGACGAGCGCGAACAGACATTGAACCAGTTGCTGGTTGAGATGGATGGTTTTGAAGCTAATGAATCGATTATTCTGATTGCAGCAACCAACCGTCCTGACGTGCTTGATCCCGCACTTCTGCGTCCGGGTCGTTTTGACCGTCAGGTTGTCGTGCCTAATCCGGATGTAACCGGTCGTGAGCAGATTTTGAAAGTGCATGTGCGCAATGTGCCGCTTGCTCCGAATGTCGATCTGAAAGTGCTGGCACGTGGTACACCTGGTTTCTCCGGTGCTGACCTTGCCAACCTTGTCAACGAATCTGCTTTGATGGCTGCGCGTCGCAATAAACGCCTTGTCACCATGCAGGAATTTGAAGACGCAAAAGACAAAATCATGATGGGTGCGGAGCGTCGTTCTTCTGCTATGACGCAGGAAGAAAAGATGAATACCGCTTATCATGAAGCCGGACACGCGATCGTGGCACTTAATGTGCCAAAGGCTGACCCGCTGCATAAAGCAACCATTATCCCGCGCGGTCGTGCGCTGGGCATGGTGATGCAGTTGCCGGAAGGTGATCGTTATTCTGTCACTTACACCTGGATGATTTCGCGTCTTGCGATCATGATGGGTGGCCGCGTGGCGGAAGAGCTGAAATTCGGTAAGGAAAATGTCACGTCTGGTGCGTCCTCGGATATTCAGCAGGCAACCAAGCTGGCACGCTCGATGGTTACCCAGTGGGGCTATTCGGATAAGCTTGGTTATGTGGCCTATGGCGAAAATCAGGAAGAAGTCTTCTTGGGTCATTCCGTGGCAAGAACACAGAATGTGTCGGAAGAAACTGCCCAGATTATCGATGCTGAAGTTCGTCGTCTGATCGATGAAGCTTACGCAGAAGCAACCCGTATCATGACTGAAAAGCGTGAAGACTGGGTGGCTCTAGCCGAAGGTCTTCTCGAATATGAAACGCTCTCCGGCGACGAGATCAAGGATCTTCTGGCCGGTAAAAAACCGAACCGTGATGCCGGTGATGATACACCAACCCGTGGTTCAGGCGTGCCTAAAGCCGGTGCTTCTACCCCTAAAAAGGGTGGTGAAGCAGGCGATGAAGGCCATATTGAGCCAGAGCCGCAACCAAATTGATTTGTTTAAAGGCCGGTTAATCCGGCCTTTTTCTTTGCCGATTTAATCGTCGTAAATTGGTATGGATTAGCTCTGTCATATTTTTAATTTTTTGTCTTTACGGGCAGAGCGTTGATAAATATGAGTTTGTTAATGCAAGTGGCATTATTTAATCAATTGATATAATTCCATACAAACAGTGAAAAAGAGTGTTATTGCCGTTTTGCGGCAGTTCTGCGATAAAATGCGCAATAACTGTCCGCTGAATGTTTCATCCGGCAGCTCACGGGATAAGGCGCAATCATGAGTCGCAAATATTTTGGTACAGATGGTATCCGCGGAAAAGCCAATAGTTTTCCGATGACGCCCGATATCGCTATGAAAGTAGGCATGGCGGTCGGACATTTATTTCGCCATTCTGGTCAGGCGCGCCGCGTGGTTATTGGCAAGGACACACGCCGTTCCGGTTATATGCTGGAAAATGCGCTTGTGGCAGGTTTTACCGCAACCGGTATGGATGTATTTTTGCTAGGGCCAATCCCGACCCCAGCCGTTGCTATGCTATGCCGTTCACTGCGCGCTGATATTGGTGTGATGATCTCTGCATCGCATAATCCGTTTTATGACAATGGCATCAAATTGTTCGGTCCTGACGGTTTCAAATTGTCTGATGATTTGGAAATTCAGATCGAGAAGATGATTGATGAGGATATGAGCTCGCTCTTGGTGAGCCATGGCGATGTGGGTAAAGCCAAGCGCGTTGACGGTGATATTTATCGCTATATTGAATTTGCGAAACGCACCTTGCCACGCAATTTGTCATTGGAAGGTTTAAGGATCGTTGTCGATTGCGCCAATGGTGCAGCCTATAAAGTAGCACCTGCTGCGCTGTGGGAGCTTGGTGCAGAAGTTATCACCATTAATGACAAGCCGAACGGTATCAATATCAATGAAGATTGTGGCTCGACCCATCCGATTGGTTTGATTCGTAAAGTGCATGAAGTTCGTGCCGATGTGGGTATTGCGCTTGATGGTGATGCGGATCGTGTATTGCTGGTTGACGAAACCGGCACGGTAATTGACGGCGATCAGCTGATGGCTGTAATTGCGCAATCCTGGGCGCGTAGCGGTCGTCTGGAGGGTGGCGGCATCGTTGCAACTATCATGTCCAATCTTGGCCTTGAGCGCTTTCTGACGGATCATCATCTGTCACTGGCGCGCACCAAAGTTGGTGACCGCTATGTGGTTGAACATATGCGCGCTAACGGCTTCAATGTGGGTGGTGAGCAGTCCGGTCATATCGTACTTTCGGAATTTTCAACAACTGGTGACGGTCTTGTTTCTGCATTGCAGATTTTGGCCTGTGTGCAAGAAGAGGGGCGCCCTCTGAGCGAAGTTTGCCGCAAATTTGAACCTGTGCCGCAATTGTTGAAGAATGTGCGCTTTACAGGTGGAAAACCACTTGAAAACAAACTTGTGAAATCCGCAATTGAAGATGCGCAAAGCAGATTGGGTGATAATGGCCGTTTGGTGATCCGTCCATCAGGTACTGAGCCATTGATCCGCGTGATGGCTGAGGGGGATGACCGTCAATTGGTGGAAACCGTTGTCGATGATATTATCAACGTAATTTCTTCGGTTAAAACCGCTGCTTAAAGCTTTCGTTCTTAACCGTTTCGAGCCGCCCGATGATGATCGGGCGGTTTTTTTATTGTTTTATTTTATCAGCAAACCACAATGTTTATGGTAAAAAAACAAGGTTAAGCAGCATTTAACTTTTAGCCGTTAGATTGGTCTCAAAATTGATAGTTGCATCGTTGCGCGATGTTACATTGTGATGAGGCTGATATGAAACAGACCCTGAAATATGGCTTGGCGGTCGCGATCGCGTTAACGGGCACTGCAAGTTTTACAACTCTTTCGCGAGCTGCGGATGTTATTGAAACGCAGATAATTGAACTGCCGCCACAGCCGGTTTCAACCGGTGGCTGGTATTTGCGCGGTGATGTTGGTTATTCAAAAGCCAAATTCCGTGACGGAAAGTTCCCCACTTACACACTCGATAAAAGCTGCAGTGGTGATCCTTGTGTGATTCAAGGTGATGACGGTCATGTTTCGGGTAAACTTAAAGGTTCTTTCCTTGTCGGTGGTGGTGTCGGTTATCAGGTAACTGACTATTTCCGTACCGATCTTACTTTGGATTATATGACGCGCTCATCTTTTGAGGGTAGTCGTGGTACATGGTGCGGCAATACCAGATGCACATCATCTGACAGCAGTAAAATGTCTGCACTGTCATTAATGGCAAATGCTTATGTTGATATCGCCAATATTAACGGTGTTACGCCATATGTTGGCGCTGGTATCGGTGGAACTTACGTTAAATGGGGTAATGTGATTCAGCAGAACCCGGGGCAGGCTAAAGCGATTGAAATGGACGGGGCATCAAACTGGCGCTTTACATGGGCTTTGATGGCTGGTGCGTCTTATGACCTGACCCGTAACCTGAAGCTTGATGCCGGTTATCGTTTCCGTCACGTCAATGGTGGTAAAATGAGTGAAGGTGCATATTCCAACGGCCCGACTTACGACAAAGGCTTGAACATCCATGATGTTCGCGTTGGTCTGCGTTACCAGTTCGATAACTAATTACTGAACTACATACAGTATTAAAAAAGCAGGCCGTTGAGCCTGCTTTTTTGTGATTCGTTTTATTAGCGCCTGATAGCGCGGCCAACGGCAATGAGAATACAGGCACCAATGAAACCGGCAATCAGATAGCCGATCCAGCCTGTGAGAATGACACCAAAAAGACCGAGCAGGAAATTGGCGACAACTGCGCCGATGATGCCTAAAATGATGTTCATGAAGATGCCATTATTGCTTTTCATGAACATTTCGGCCAGCCAACCGGCTAAGCCACCAATAATAATTGCTGCAATCCAACCGATTTGTGCATCTTCCATAAAATGTCTCCAGCTTTTTTTGAGGTGAGGCACGTTGCAAAAATTAAAACGCTTTTTCCCGCAAAATGGTTCCGATAAAAGTGAAAATAAACTGCAGTCATCACGTGCCATAAAAATATTTTCTCAACCATCTTGCACTTGGATGGTGTTTCCAGTATCTCGGTAAGTGGGCCACGTCTCCCCAACGAGACGCGTGCTATCTGTGAGGATAGGAAACAAAATGACTAAGCTTATGAAGCCGGACACCCGTCCGCTTAATCCTAATTTTTCTTCTGGTCCCTGTGCAAAACGTCCCGGCTGGTCGCTTGATGCGCTCAGTGGTGCACCTCTTGGCCGCTCGCATCGTGCGAAAATCGGCAAGAGCAAGCTGAAACAGGCGATCGACCTTACCCGTGAAGTTTTAAACGTCCCTGCAGATTACCGTATCGGTATTGTCGCTGCATCCGATACCGGCGCTGTTGAAATGGCGCTCTGGTCACTGCTTGGCGCGCGCGGCGTCGATATGGTTGCGTGGGAAAGTTTCGGTGCCGGTTGGGTAACCGATGTAGTCAAGCAACTTAAATTAGAAGATACCCGCGTTTTTGAAGCACCTTATGGCGAAATTGTTGATTTCGCTGAAGTCGACTTTGACCGTGATGTTGTCTTTACCTGGAACGGCACCACTTCAGGTGTGCGCGTTGCCAATGGCGATTTTATTCCGGCAGACCGCAAGGGTCTGACCATTTGTGATGCGACCTCTGCTGCATTTGCGCAGGATCTCGCATTTGAAAAGCTCGATGTTGTCACCTTCTCCTGGCAGAAAGTGCTGGGCGGTGAAGGTGCGCACGGCATTCTCATCTTGTCACCACGCGCTGTCGAGCGTCTGGAAACCTATAAACCAGCATGGCCAATGCCAAAAATCTTCCGCCTCACCAAAGGCGGCAAGCTGATTGAAGGTATTTTTGCCGGTGAAACCATCAATACACCTTCGATGCTTTGCGTTGAAGATTATATTGATGCACTGGAATGGGCGCAAAACCTCGGTGGTTTGCAGGCTTTGATCGGCCGTGCCGATCGCAACTTTGCAGTTCTTGATGCTTTTGTTGAAAAGACCCCTTGGATTGCCAATCTGGCTGCAAAGCCGGAAACCCGCTCCAATACATCTGTTTGCCTGACTATTGTTGATGAAGATGTGCTGGCATTGCCGGCCGATCAGCAGGCAGCTTTTGCCAAGGGCATCGTATCCGCACTGGAAAAAGAAGGCGTGGCCTTTGATATCGGTGCTTATCGTGATGCACCTTCGGGCTTGCGTATCTGGGTTGGTGCCACCGTTGAGACATCTGATGTCGAAGCTTTGACCCATTGGCTCGAATGGGCTTTCCAGAGCCAGAAGGCAGCCCTCAAGCAGGCTGCTTAATCAAGCTTTTCAAAAGCGTGATGGTAATTGAGTTGGGACTTTTATCATCACTGCTTTTTCTCACATTTCCATATTTTCAAAGTTAAGTGATGGAGGCCATAATGGCACCGCGCGTATTGGTATCTGATAAATTATCACCAACTGCTGTTCAGATCTTTAAAGATCGTGGCGTTGAAGTGGACTATTTGCCTGATCTTGGCAAAGACAAAGAAAAGCTGCTGGAAGTGATCGGCCAGTATGATGGTTTGGCGATCCGCTCAGCCACAAAAGCAACCGAAAAACTGATTGCTGCGGCAACCAATTTGAAAGTAATTGGCCGCGCCGGTATCGGTGTCGACAATGTGGATATTCCGGCTGCATCGCGCCGTGGTATCATTGTAATGAATACGCCTTTTGGTAATTCGATCACCACTGCTGAACATGCAATTGCACTGATGTTTGCGGTTGCGCGCCAATTGCCGGAAGCCGATGTTTCGACACGCGCCGGTAAGTGGGAAAAGAACCGTTTTATGGGTGTTGAAATCACCGGTAAAACATTGGGTGTTATTGGTTGCGGCAATATTGGTGCGATTGTTGCATCCCGCGCCATTGGCCTTAAAATGAATGTGGTTGCTTTCGATCCGTTCTTGTCTGAAGGCCGTGCGAAAGAGCTGGGCGTTGAGAAAGTTGACCTCGACACATTGCTGGCACGCGCTGATTTCATCACGCTGCATACTCCGCTGACCGATAAAACCCGCAATATCATCAATGCGGAAAATCTGGCCAAAACCAAAAAAGGCGTGCGTATTATCAACTGTGCCCGCGGCGGTCTGATTGTTGAAAAAGACTTGGTTGAGGCGCTGAAATCCGGTCAGGTTGCGGGTGCCGGTATTGACGTATTTGAAGTTGAGCCAGCCACTGAAAACGAACTGTTCAACATGCCGAATGTTGTTTGCACACCGCATTTGGGGGCATCGACATCTGAAGCACAGGAAAATGTGGCTTTGCAGGTTGCCGAACAAATGTCGGATTATCTGATCAAGGGCGCTGTTACCAATGCGATCAACATGCCGTCGATTACGGCTGAAGAAGCACCATTGCTGAAGCCTTTTGTCAAACTGGCTGAAGTGCTTGGCGCTTTCGTTGGTCAGGTGACCGATGAGCCGATTCAGGAAGTTGAAATCCTGTTTGATGGCTTGACCGCGAATATGAACACCCGTGCCTTGATGAGTGCTGCTTTGGCAGGTCTCATTCGCCCGCAGGTGTCAGACGTCAACATGGTTTCGGCACCGATTATGGTCAAGGAACGCGGCATTATCGTTTCCGAAGTGAAGCGTGATAAATCCGGCGTATTTGATGGTTATATCAAGCTGACAGTTAAAACCACATTGCGCGAACGCTCCATTGCCGGTACTTGCTTCTCTGATGGCAAGCCACGCTTTATCCAGATTAAGGGTATTAATTTGGATGCGGAAGTTGGTCGTGATATGCTTTATGTCACCAATGTCGACATTCCGGGCATGATTGGTTTGCTGGGTACAGTATGCGGCAAGCATAAAGTTAATATTGCAAACTTTGCTCTGGGACGCGATAAGCCGGGCGGTGACGCAATTGCATTGCTTTATGTTGACGGGCCGATTCCGCCAGCAATGCTGGAAGAACTGGCTGAACAACCGGCCATTAAAGCAGCGCGTCCGCTGGAATTTAATGTTGAAGAGAACTGATTAAGAAATGAGAGACGGGATGAATCAATTTGTATGGCGCAAGATGCGCGACACAGATGTGACTGCTGTCACTGACGTTGCCAATAGTGTTCATCCCGACTTCCCTGAAGATATTTCAGTTTTTCAGGATAGATTCGATCTTTATCCGGCAGGTTGTTTTGTGCTGGAGAACGACAATAATATTGTCGGCTATGGCATCAGTCATCCGTGGGCGCTTGATGAAGCGCCTGCGCTGAACTCTTTGTTGGAGGTTTTGCCTCCAAGCGCTTCCAGCTATTACCTGCATGATGTGGCGCTGAGTGAAAAGGCGCGCTCTGGCGGTAATGCTTCCAAACTATTGAAATTAATGGTGCAACAGGCACAAGATGATGGCTTTGATGCCATGGCGCTGGTAGCCGTTAACGGCTCGCGCCCGTTCTGGGAACGACAGGGTTTTTCGGTTCGTGATGTGGCAGCGCTTGCCCAAAAACTGAAATCCTATTCGGATGATGCCCATTATATGGTGCGTTTTCTCAAAAATATTTAGATTTTTTCTTCATTTCGCGCAATCAAGAGTCGCGCTTTTATCAATCTGTCTGTATAGAGACGAGGGATCAGCACCTTGTTGTTCAAGCTAAGTGTGCGTTGATCCTTGGATTTCTTTTTTCACGGGCAAAATCCGGACCAAGGAGTTTCTTCAATGGCAAATGTGGTTGTCGTCGGGTCGCAATGGGGCGACGAAGGCAAAGGTAAAATCGTCGACTGGCTGTCGGAACGTGCTGATGTCATCGTGCGCTATCAGGGCGGTCATAATGCCGGCCATACGCTCGTCATTGATGGCACGAGCTATAAATTGTCGCTGCTGCCTTCAGGGCTTGTGCGCGGTAAGCTCAGTGTTATCGGTAATGGTGTTGTGGTTGATCCGCATCATTTTGTAATGGAAATTGAAAAACTGCGTGCACAGGGTGTCAACATCACCCCTGACGTGTTGCGCGTTGCTGAAAATGCGCCACTGATTTTGTCGCTGCACCGCGATCTGGATGCTATGCGCGAAGGTGCAACCGAAGGTCTGAAAATCGGCACCACCAAGCGCGGTATTGGTCCGGCCTATGAAGATAAAGTCGGTCGTCGTGCGATTCGCGTCATCGATCTGGCCGAGCCTGAAACATTGCAGCCGAAGGTCGAACGCCTGCTGACGCATCACAATTTGCTGCGTCGCGGTATGGGACTGGAAGAAATTGCAGTTGAAACTATTCTGGAAGAGCTGACCTCGGTTTCGACCCAGATTCTGCCTTATATCGATCAGGTCTGGCGCTTGCTGGACGAACGTCGCAAGGCTGGCGACCGTATTCTGTTTGAAGGTGCGCAGGGCGCGCTTCTGGACAATGACCACGGCACCTATCCGTTTGTGACCTCATCCAACACTGTTGCTGGTCAGGCTGCTGCCGGCTCCGGTCTTGGCCCGACAGCAATCGGCTATGTTTTAGGTATCACCAAGGCTTACACAACCCGCGTTGGTGAAGGACCTTTCCCGACAGAACTCGACGATGAAATCGGTCATTTCCTTGGCACTAAAGGTCATGAATTTGGCGTTGTCACTGGTCGTAAGCGTCGCTGCGGTTGGTTTGATGCGGTGATTGTTCGTCAGACAGTGCGCACTTCCGGCATCACCGGTATTGCATTAACCAAGCTCGATGTGCTCGACGGTCTTGAAGAAATCAAGATTTGCGTCGCTTATGAGCTGGATGGCAAGCGCATTGATTATCTGCCGTCTTCAATGGGTGCGCAGGCGCGTGTGAAGCCGATTTATGAGACATTGCCGGGCTGGTCAGAAACGACTGCCGGTGCGCGCAGCTGGAATGAGCTGCCTGCACAGGCTGTTAAATATGTTCGTCATATTGAAGAACTGATTGGTGCGCCGGTGGCAATGCTTTCAACAAGTCCTGAACGTGAAGATACTATTCTGGTAACTGATCCGTTCCACGACTAAGAAGTATTATAAGCTCTGTTAAAGCCTCGTTTCAGAACAGAAACGGGGCTTTTTTTATAAAAAAAACGGCTATCGGTCGTTTAAGTATGGCCGGCTCTTTGCTTTTGTTTAATAATTATGATTATTGGATAGTTTATCCCATATCTTTTTCAGAGAGTTCGGGCTTGATAGCATGGCAGATTTTGTAGCGGTACTAAAGAAGACCATTGACGCGCAGGCGGATCCAACACCTGAATTGCGTCAGCGCGTCTATGCAAAAGCACGCGCGACGATCGAGCAGAAACTGGTAACAGCCAATGCGCCTGAATCGGTTTCGATGCGTCAGCGTCAGATGCTGGAAGATTCGATCCAAGAGGTCGAAGCTTTTTATGCACCGGCACCGGTTGTCGAACCAGAGCCGGAAATTGAGCTTGATATCGCGCCGGATGTTTCAAAATCCGATGATCCGCTTGAGAGTTTTCTTTCAGAAAACCGAGCTGGTTCAGACGAAAATACTGCCGGACATGACAGTGATGCAGGTACTTTCACCTCTGCGCCTGATTTTACCGCTTCAGGAGCATCGACTGATAAAGCTCCTTCACCAAACGGTGACATGCTTTCTGATGTTGATCGCTCCGGTGATCGTCTGGGAGCTTCTGGTAAATCGCGTCCGGCACGCAAGCCTGGCTTTAACGATGCGCTGGAAGATAAGCGTTCTTATAAAGGCTTGGTCATTGGTTTGATTGCAGCTCTGGCACTTGGCGGTGGCGGTTATGCAGCCTATGTCAATAAAGACAAATTAAGCGAGCTGGCTTCAAGCCTTGGTCGTAGTGAAACAGACGCGCCCGTTGCAGGTGGAACCGATGAACCGGCACCAGGCAATGCGGCTGGTACAACCGATATTGGCAGCGGCACCGAGAGCGGCACAACTGCACCAAATGCGCCGGAGCCAAAGCTTACCCAGCGTCTGTTGCCGGATGGCACAGAAGTGGATGAAGGGCCTTCAGGTGGCACAGCCTCTGATCTGGCGGAAGGTAAATCCACTACTGCACTTAGCCAAAATTCAAACTCTGGTCAGGCACCTGTAAGTTCTTCCGGCAATAGTGAACAAAGCGGTTCCGGTGTTGCTGTGGGCCAGAAGGCATTCTTCTATGAAGAACGCTCAGGTGCAGATTCGGGTTCGGCGCAATCCGGTAATGTGGTCTGGTCTGTTGTGCAGGATTCACCGGGTGATGGTGAGCCTGAAGAGCCTGCCATTCGCGCAGAAGTTACGATTCCTGACACGCAATTGCGCATGCAGATGACCATTCGCCGTAATGCGGATAAATCATTGCCAGCCAGCCATCTGATTGAAATGATGTTCTTTGTGCCGGATGATTTCTCGGGTGGTGCTGTTGATAATGTTCAGCGTATCACTTTCAAAGATACAGAACAGGCAGCCGGTAATCCGCTGATTGCGATTTCATCGAAGATTGCCGACAACTTCTTTATAGTTGCACTCAATGATGCACGTACAGCCGTGGATACCAATATGTCCTTGATGCGTCGTTTGCAGTGGGTGGATATTCCGATCACCTATCGCAATGGTCGCCGCGCGCTGCTCAGCCTTGAAAAGGGCGTGCCGGGTGAGAAGGTCTTTAATGACGTGCTGAAAAGCCAGTAAGAGTTTTCTCCAGAGCATCATTCCTTAAATCCGGATCAGTCTAAGGTTAAATTATGCTTTGATTTTAAAGTGTTAGAGCGACCTTTGTGTGCCAGGTATGGCACACGGCGCTCCAGTTGAATTGAGACAAAATAAAAGGCCGCGAAAGCGGCCTTTTTGATCTACGGTGATTGAAGACCAATCAACATTTAAGCATTAGCCTGATTGCTGATCGCCATCTGCGCCTGTTGTTGGCTCAGAGCTGCTGCCTGTACAGCTTCCTGCACTTTTTCAAAGGCGCGCACTTCAATCTGACGCACACGCTCGCGGCTGATATTAAACTCTGACGAAAGTGCTTCGAGTGTAATCGGCTCATCCAGCAAACGACGGGCGTAGAAGATACGCTGCTCACGCTCGTTCAGGTTACTCATGGCCTGTTCGAGCATTGCACGGCGGCTTTCCAGCTCATCCTGCTCAATCAGCATGGTTTCCTGACTGTCGCTGTCGTCAACAAGCCAGTCCTGCCATTCGCCTGATTCGCCTTCAGAAGCGCGGATTGGGGCATTGAGAGACGCATCGCCCGACAAACGACGGTTCATCGACACGACTTCTTCTTCGCTTACATTGAGTTTTGTTGCAATCTGCGCGACCTGATCAGCATTCAGATCACCATCATCAAGCGCCTGAATTTTACTTTTCATTTTACGCAGGTTGAAGAACAAGCGTTTTTGATTAGCCGTGGTGCCCATTTTAACGAGGCTCCATGAGCGCAAAACATATTCCTGAATGGAAGCTTTGATCCACCACATTGCATAGGTAGCCAGACGGAAGCCACGTTCCGGCTCGAATTTTTTGACAGCCTGCATCAGGCCGACATTGCCCTCGGAGATCACTTCACCGATTGGCAAGCCGTAGCCGCGATAACCCATGGCAATTTTGGCCACTAGTCGCAAATGGCTTGTCACCAGCTTATGGGCGGCTTTCGGGTCGGCGTGTTCATGATAACGCTTGGCCAGCATATATTCTTGTTGTGGCTCAAGCATTGGAAAACGACGGATTTCTTCAAGATAACGGGTAAGACCACCGTCACCGGATGTGATACTTGGAAGATTGACCTGGGCCATGAAGCACCCTCCTTCTTCTTGGTTGCAGGCTCCCATTTGGCAAGCCCGCTTCACCGGCGCAAAATCGCCTACCGGTTTGAATTTCAGTATAGACTTAAATCAGGCAAAAAAACGATGAAAAGCAATGCACAGTCTGTCACTCTTTTGTTAACGCTGTAGCCTGACAAAAGTTCCATTGGTTTTTGATTTTCATGAATAGACGGGAAAGTCGCTCACGCGCCACTGTGCTTAATGACAGGGGCAGCGCCTTTTTAAGTAAGCTATTCTTATAGATAGGTATAAAAAAACTGCCTTCAAGTGATGAAGGCAGTTTTTGAGGTTTAACCGTGCTGGTCTTTGCGGAACTGATTAATCAGATTTTGAAAGTCATCCGGCAAGGGGGCTTCAAACCGCATCAGCCGCTCATCTGCCGGATGGGCAAAGGCGAGCAGACGGGCGTGCAGTGCCTGGCGCGGGAATTTTTGTACTGCTTCGCGTAATTCGTCCGGCAGTTTGTTAGCCTTGGTTTTAAATGCGCCGCCATAATCATTGTCACCGACAATCGGTGTGCCTGCATGGGTCATATGAACACGAATCTGGTGCGTTCTGCCGGTTTCCAGCTGGCATTCAACCACGGATGCCAGCGCAGTGGCATCCTCTTTTGCCGCGAAGCGCTCAAGCACCGTGTAGTGAGTGACTGCATAGCGGGCATCTTCGCGGTCTTCTTTCACGACTGCCTGTTTGGTGCGGTCGCGGCTGGAGCGGCCAAGATAGGTTTCAATCGTCCCCTGCGGGCGTTCCGGCAGGCCCCAGACAAGCGCCACATAGGCGCGCTCCAGATCACCGGTCAGGCCGTGATCGGCAAATTGCGCCGATAAATGCTGGTGCGCTTCATCATTTTTAGCGATGACCAAAACGCCGCTGGTGTCTTTATCGAGGCGGTGGACAATGCCCGGACGCAATTCTCCGCCTACTTGTGACAGATTATTGCCGCAATGATATATCAAGGCATTGACCAGGGTGCCGGTCATGTTTCCACTGCCCGGGTGGACAACAAGGCCGGCAGGTTTGTTGATGACAAGAACATCGTCATCTTCATAGAGAATATCGAGAGGGATATTTTCAGCTTGGGGTTTGGTTGACTGCACTTCGTCAAGCACAATAGTTACGATCATATTTTCGCGTAACTTATGTTTAGCTTCACGAATAGTCGCGCCATTGACGGTCACACAACCGTCGGCGATCAGTGCCTGAATACGGCTGCGTGACAGGTCAGGGGCTAGCTCTGCGCTTAGCCACTGGTCTAATCGTTTGCCAACGGCGTCTGCTCCGGCAATTATCTCTTTCAATCGTCTCGTCCCTTCGTTATCACGCGGCATGGGTGCATGAACCGGAGTTATTGAATGCAGGATCCAAATTATCCTCGATATCAGAATCAACACGATCCACGATATGAGGAACAGCAAGCTTATTATCCCGATCCCAATCAGGAGCCACCACTTGATCCGGCCATGGAGCGTGTAAGACGCAAGATGATCCGGTTACTGGCTGTATCAATCGGGGTTATGCTTATTGGTCTTATGGCTGTGCTTGCAGCCGTTGTCTACAAAATCAATAAAGCGCCTGACGCGCCTGAGCAAGAGGATCTGCGCTCCGATATTCCTGGGCAGACAGCAGTGGTGCCTGATGAACCATTTAAGATGGTCGAATCACAAATCACCCTGCCTGAAGGTACACGTTTGCTTTCACAGAGCTTGTCCGGCAATATGATTTCGCTGGAAACCCTGCTTCCAGACGGCGGAACAGAAATTATTGTCTATGATTTCAAAGAATCACGCATTGCTGCGCGTATGATTTTGGGGAATGTCGAATAATTAACTGGCAGTTTGCACAAGATGAAGGGCTGAAAATACATTTTTCCGGCTCTTGCCTGTGCAAAAACTCAAAGAAATCAAAATAATCGGAAGAAAATGCATTTTTTTCCGATTATTTTTTTTAAAGCAGTTGCGCTTTGAAAATAAGCCGATTATATCGGCGTCACAGTCAAGTGATTGCCTCTCAAACGAAGCGCCTCACTTCACTCACAAGCATCGTAAGATGTGCGTGCGCCCATCGTCTAGCGGTTAGGACGCCGCCCTTTCACGGCGGAAACAGGGGTTCGATTCCCCTTGGGCGTACCATTCATTTCCCTCTGTAATTTAAAGCCTGACTTTTCATCACAAGATTTTGTGTGCTTTTGCACATTTAAAAGATTGTATAAAATAATGTGCTTGATATTCCCTTGGTCATATTTGCAACAAGCGGCATGTCGGTGCATAATCCGGCCATGAACACAATGACCACATCAAACGATTACGAACAGCAGCTTCGGCATGCGGGCGTTAGAATCACGCGCCAGCGCCGCATCATTCTGGATATTCTCTCTGATTCGGAAGATCATCCGGATGCGTTGGAAATTTTCAGGCGCGCTGTGGAGATCGATAATAGTATTTCATTATCCACTGTCTATCGCACTATGAAATTGCTCGAAGAGCAGGGGGCTATACATCGCCATGCTTTCAATGGCGGGCCGTCACGTTTTGAACATGCAGGTGCAGAACACCACGACCATATCATTGATATGGAATCAGGGGATGTCGTTGAGTTTCATTCGGAAAAAATCGAGCGCTTGCAGGAAGAAATTGCCCGCGAGCTCGGCTATGAAATCGTGCATCACCGGCTTGAGCTTTACTGCCGCAAGATCAAGTAATAGCATTTCTTATTGATGTTCAATCGCTGCGTCTGCTTGATCATCAAGCGGGCGCTTTTTTGTTTCAAAGATCGAAATGTTCTTTGGCGATAGTCAACCGGTAGGTGACACCGTTTTCATCTTTCAGATATTCGGCTTCGCCATCGACGACGGCGGGAATGATGCGTTGTAAAACCGCCGAGCCAAAACGCGGCGTTGAGCTTTCATCAATCGGAATATTGTAAAAATCTGTTTCGTGCCATTCAAAGATCAACAGATCTTCGCCCTCGGCTGTCTCGCTAGCTCTGATATTGATGACAACATTGTTTTTGGACTGTGGATTAAGACCTCCATAGGAAGTGGCATTCACGATGAGTTCATGCAAAGCCAGCCCCAGGTGAAGTGCAGCACTCGGGAAGAGATACGGATTTTCGCCGGTGACTTGCAGGTGTGAATCGTTGATGTCGGTGTATTTTTCCAGTTGCGAGCGCACAAGGTCACGGAAAAGCGCACCTTGCCAGTTCGAATCAGTGACCAGATCCTGGGCTTGAGAAAGCGACTGAATCCGACCGCGGAATTTGTCCAGAAAACTATCAATTGTATCGGTGAAGCGTGCAGTTTGGGCTGCCACACTTTGAATAATTGATAACAAGTTTTTAGAGCGGTGACTGACTTCACGCAGCAACGCTTTGAGGATTTGCTCACGGCGTTTCAATTCGCTGATATCCACCATCGTGGTCAGAATACCGGACAGTTCGCCGTTATCGCGATAGTCGCAATCACTGTAAAATTCGTACCAACGCGAAGAATTGCCGGTTAAGATATTTAACTCCACCATTTGCGGTGTGCCGGTTGTAACGGCTTCCTCACGGCTGGCTTTGAGTTTCGCAGCGGCCGCCTCGTTCATCAGTACCTTATCTGTACAGCCTTTGAACCATTTATCCTGCCACATGGGCGGGAGATTCTCAGACCATACATATTTAAAATTGGCGGATTGATAGAGAATACACACCCGCGCATTGCGCATGGAGCGCGTCAACGAGCGCAAGCGCGAGAATTCTGATACTTCTAACGGTTGAAGCTGAACGCTTTCACTTGTGTCCCCCTCTTTCATAAGTGCAGTCATTTCATTTGTATTAGCCGTTGAGCTGAAATTATTTGCTCTCATTGCACTGCCTTGATGAAAAAGAACTATCTGCTCCGCGTTTTCGGGCAAATAAGGTAGATTTTAAATATTGTTAAACCTTGCGGATGACGTTGGCAATTAAGGACAACACCAGAAGAGCAAGGAAAACAAAGAATAATATTTGCGCAATACCTGCCGAAGCTCCGGCAATACCGCCAAAACCAAGCGCACCGGCCACAAGAGCTACCACGAGAAAAATCAGCGTATAATACAACATAGTGACGTCCTTTCTTGTCTTATTCCTATCCATGTGACTAGGTATAAAACGCAGCAAAAAGACATTCGTTCCGTGAGAGGTGAAGAAATTACCTGACTCATACCAGACAGCTGCAAACCATGCGCCGGCTTGTTACCGGCACATGGCATGGCTTTAAGCGTCAGCGAGTTGTTGTTCGTTGAAGAACAGTGCCTGACTGATAAGTGCGCGCACCATATCGGGATTGAATGGTTTGCTGACAAGGAAAGTTGGTTCCGGACGGTCTCCGGTCAGAAGACGTTCTGGAAAAGCGGTGATGAAGATCACCGGAATGATATCGTTTTTGAAAATATCATTCACTGCATCTATGCCTGAACTGCCATCTGCCAATTGAATATCAGCAAGCACCATCGCTGGTTTTTCTCGCTCATAAAGCTGGACGGCTTCATCACGCGTTCTGGCAATGCCGACCACCTCATGGCCAAGGCTTTGTACCAGCTGTTCCAGATCCATTGCGATGAAGGGCTCATCCTCAATAATCATCAGGCGCGTAGCCACCTGACGTGAAATTTCTTCCGACGCCAGTTTTAAGAGACTACCTAATTCCGACTCATCAATATTAAGAATTTCTGCGGTTTCTGTTTCGCTGAAGCCTTCAACACTGACCAGCAAAAAGGCCATGCGCGGTCGTGGTGCCATGGATTTAAGATTTGCGGCAGCGCGTTGTTCCCAGGGCTGGTCGGAGGAAGGCTCGTTGATTTGAAAATCAGTCTTTTCAAACAGTTGACTGAATAAGCGGTAAAGACCGATCCGGTCTGTCGATGTCTCCGGAAAGAGTGAAACATCGGCAATGAGTGCTTCCAAGGTGGAGGCGACATAAGCATCCCCTGCCGTTTGTGAGCCTGTAAGAGCACGAGAAAAACGGCGCAGATATGGTAGATGAGGTGCTATTCGTGTAGAAAGTGACATTATCAGACTCCTCAAAAGCCATTTAGATTTATATTATTGGCATTATTGCGTCTGATCTGCATTAAAAATATGTTTCGAATGGAACTATAAAGTTATTAATGCATTTAGGTTTTATGTTGCGGCTTTTTTAAATTTTGCCCAACTTTAAGTTAACACGGAATTGTAGAGCTAATGTCCATAATTAAAAAAAGTCAGGCCATGGATAGTACAGCAAATGGAACACGGATCAGCGCGGCAGAAGAATTAGGCCCCAATTGTGAAGTTGGTACCAAGTTGCGTGCGCTCTATGCTTCTCTTCAGGATGAGGCCATTCCGGACAGATTTCTGGACTTATTGGAAAAACTCGATGCTGCGGAACAAAAGCAGCAGGGCGAAACTAACAATGTCGGGAGCAGTTAATTCATGAGTGATAGCGCATCGGTTTTCAAAAGAGACCTTCTGGCAGCGCTACCCAACTTGCGTGCCTTTGCAATTTCATTGATAGGGCAGGCTGATAAAGCAGATGATTTGGTGCAGGATACAGTTTTAAAAGCCTGGGCAAAACAAGAGAGTTTTGAAGCCGGCACCAATATTAAAGCCTGGCTTTTTACGATTCTTCGCAATGAGTTTTATAGTCAGATGCGCAAACGGGGCCGTGAAGTGCAAGACACCGACGGCGTTTTCAGTGACAAACTTGCCGTTCATGCCGAGCAATATGGCTCGATGGATATGAAAGATTTTCGCAAAGCCCTTAATCTATTGCCTGATGACCAGCGTGAAGCAATCATTCTGATTGGCGCTTCCGGCTTTTCTTATGAGGAAGCAGCGGCCATTTGTGATTGTGCGGTCGGAACGGTAAAAAGTCGTGTCTCGCGTGCCCGAATGCGCTTGCAAGAATTGCTTGATGTGGAAGGCCAGGCTGATTACGGGCCTGATGCAATATCTGCACATGTCACGATGAAGAGTTTTGCATAAAAAGATTAAATATCATGAGTTATGAGTTTATCTGCAATTCCATATAGAATTTAAAATTTTACTGCTTGATAAAGTTTTGTAACTGGGGTCTTGTGCATCAAGAGTGAAATTTTATTATTCGGCGTGGATTGTGACCTCAGTATTATCGGCGGATATACATCATAAGATTAAAAGAAAATGGCGGGTTGCTGCGGTTAGCATTTCGCTTGCCTTGGTTTTGATCTCTGCCATCAGTACGGTTTATCTGACGATTGGTGTCACCCGCCAGATTGATGATATCAAACATAGTTATCAACTGTCGCAGCAGGTGGATAGGCTCAGCCATCTGGCTATTAATATGGAAGCCAGCCGCAAAGGTTATTTGCTGACGCTCGAAGAACATTATCTCGATACTTATCGCTCTTCACTCCATTCTTTGGATGATACGCTGAATGTTATTTCGTCCATCATCAAATCAGATGAACAAAAACAAGCGCGCGTGGCTGAGATTCGTGAGTTTGTCCGGCGGGTTGATGAAGATGTGCGCTATACGATTGATCTGGCTAAGGATAACCGGCTGGATGCTGCGCTGGACAGGGTGCGCCACGATGAGGTTGCTATTTTTTTAGGGCAGCTGGATAAAGTGGTTTCGCGTTTTCTCAGTGATGAAAGTGTGCAGCTCGCCGAGCGTAACAAGCGCATTGACAATACACGCAGGCTTTTAACAGTTACATCGATGCTGGCGCTCTTGTCAGCTGCGGTGCTGGTGGTTCTTTTGTTTAGCCGCTTGCAGCGTTCAGTACGCCGCCTGAATGAAGGGCATATTGTGCTGCGCTCGGAAAATGAAGAGCTGGAGCAGAAAGTGATGCAGCGCACGGCTGAATTGCAGCAGGAGCGGGAAATTGCCGAGCGTGAGCGCCACCGTGTAGAGGTACTTTTGCAAGATAGCAGCCATCGCATTGGTAATTCATTGGCGCAGGTTTCTTCTTTGTTGAGCTTGCAATTGCGCCAAGTCGGCAATGAAGATGCACGCAATGCGTTGAATTCGGCGCGTGCGCGTATTCATACAATTTCAATTGCGCATCGACGCTTGCGACTGGGCAAGGATCTGGAAACGGCGCGCGTTGATGAGTTTCTCAATGCAGTGGTGCAGGATATTCGCGAAGCCAGCAATGTTGATGATAAGGTTGATTTTAAAACTGATTTTTCATCGCAGAGTTTTCATGCCCGTGACGTGACCACAATCGGTATTATTTTAGGTGAACTTGTTACCAATGCGCTGAAACATGCTTTTATGGATCGTGCCAAAGGCGAGGTGCATATCAGTTTTCAGCCAGCTGAAGATGGCAAATTTTGTCTGACGGTCAAAGATGATGGTGCAGGCTGGGACGGGCAAAAGAAATGCTCCGGGCTTGGTGCGCTGGTGGTTGAGCAATTAAGCCAGCAATATGGTGGCAAGCCGCATTATTCAGAAGCAGTGAAAAACGGTACCCAGGTGGAAATCAAATTCACCAAATTGGAACCGGCTGAATAAGGTTTTATTATCAGCGCCATGCCGGAAATGTTCCGCCATGGCGTTTTTTGATGTGATGATTATGCTTTGTCATCCGGCTTTTTATCACTCAACAGTGATACGAGCGCCATGCCTGCTAAAGGCAGAGCCGCGGCTAAAATCGGACGCTTTAACAATGCCGGAATTATTGCCAAGGCAGCGGTCGCGACAAAAGCAGATTTATCTGCTTCAAGGCGTTCGCGGCGCTTACGCTCCTGTGCTGCATTGATGCTCTTGGTGATCAGCCATGCAATGAGTGCCACGACAAAAGCACTGCCTGCCATAATGAGGGCAGCCGCTAATTGGCTGACAAGAGTTGACAGATACAAGAAACCTGCAAGGAGCAGAAACACAAAGCCGATAACCGCAAAAATGCCGATGACAGCGCCGGTAATGGCGCAACGCTTGGCCTGTTGTGCGGCTTCATGAAACTCTTGTTTCAAAACGGATGATAGGAGAGGTGCTAATAAACGCAGCATGATCAGCGACGCAAAATTGCCAGCAAATAGCCGACGCCGACCGCTGTCGCCAATGAAGCAATCGGACGTTCGCGGACGGTTTCCAACAGCTGGTCCTCAATATTTTGTGCGCAAGACTTCAAGTCACTTACGGTTGTTTCACCCTGCTGGACAGCATCATCGTAAGCTTGTGAAACATCGCGCTTAGCATCACGGATTTTTTGCTGACCCAACTGGGACATCGTTGCGGCAATATTGGCAATATCTTGCTTGAGTTGCGCAATTTGTTCTTGCAGGTCAGCTGTGCTGACATCTGTCAATTCTTCGATTTTCTGGGTGACCTTATCTGCTGCACGTGCCATGTTTCTGGCCTCCATAAGATGATGAACTAATTATTGTTACCATGCGGCGATAGAATGCCAACATATACTATATGAGAAATAAGAGGTTTTATTGCTCTTGTAGTTAATGCATCAGGTGGTGAAAAAGTTCCGCTCTTACAGCTTTAATTCGGGTAAAATTCCAAAACATGACTTGCATAATCATGTTATAGGGAGCTATTAAGAGGCATTCTCTGTCTGAGTGGTTATAGTATGGCGGCTTGCAAGGCAGAAGGCAGTTGTTAGTAATCAGCAAAGATAAATGAGGGTTCCTGTGTTTGTAACCATGAAGAACGCAATACAGCAGTTTGGATTTGTATTGTTAGCTGCCGGTATTGCAATTGTTCCGCTGATGGGTGGTCAGGCAATTGCGCAGGAGACCCCCGCCGTTCAATCCGGTAGCTCTGAAACAACAACGCCCAATTCTGCTGCACAAAGTTCTGTTACGCAAAGCTCCGGCACACAGGCTCCTGCATCTGAGGCTCCAAGTGCTCAGGCGCAAACTGCGCCAACACAGACACCTGTTGAAACACCGAGCCAGTCTGCAGCGCAGCCTGCAGAAACGCAATCAACGCCAGCCGCGCCTGCCCAGCAAAGCGCAAGCGAACCGGCATCGCTACAGCCAGCACCTGCTCAGCAGCCGGTTGCCCAGCCTGTATCAACAGGCGCAGATACTGAACAAGAGCGTGATCACACTCTCCCGCATGATCTTTCACCGGTTGGCATGTTTATGGCTGCCGACGCGATTGTTAAAGGCGTGATGATTGGTCTGGCGCTTGCCTCCCTGCTGACCTGGACGATCTGGATTGCCAAGTCGCTGGAACTTTTTGTGGCCCGCGGCAAGTTGAAAAAAGCTATGAAAACCATTGGTCATTCAGGCTCGCTGGCTGATGCTGCGGCTAGCTTGGCGAATGAAAAAAGCCCTGCTGCAATTTTGGTGCATGCGGCACAGGATGAAGTTGAAGCAAGCAGCCCTGCCATTGTTCTGGCCGGTGCCGAAGGTTTGAAAGAGCGCGTTGCTTCAAGATTGTCCCGTATTGAAGCGGCTGCCGGTCGCAGACTGTCTAAGGGCACAGGCGCATTGGCAACCATTGGTTCGGTTGCACCATTTGTCGGTTTGTTTGGTACCGTCTGGGGAATTATGAATTCCTTTATCAGCATCTCGGAATCACAGACAACCAACCTTGCCGTTGTGGCGCCTGGTATCGCTGAAGCTTTGCTTGCAACAGCTATCGGCCTTGTTGCAGCTATTCCTGCCGTGGTGATCTATAACGTTTTTGCCCGCTCGATTACCAATTACCGTCAGGCTCTGGCTGATGCCGGCGCTGGTGTTGAACGTCTGGTTAGCCGTGACATTGACTTTGCCTTGGCAAAACGTCGTGCACAGATGGCCAAACCAGCAGCAGCTGCGGAGTAAGTCTGATGGCTGGTAGAAGACGCGATGCAGACGACGATCTGTCTCTGAACCACGAGATCAACGTTACGCCTTTCATCGACGTGATGCTGGTGCTGCTGATTATCTTCATGGTTGCGGCTCCCTTGGCAACCGTGGATGTGAATGTGGATCTGCCTGCTTCCAATGCAGCCGTGCAGCCTCGTCCTGATCTTCCGGTTTATGTGACCTTGAAAGACGATCTGTCACTCAATGTCGGCAATGAACCGGTGGTTCGCGAAAGCCTTGGTATTTTTCTGGACAGATTGTCTGAAAACAACAAGGAAACCCGCATTTTCCTGCGTGCCGATAAGACCGTTGGCTATGGCGAGTTGATGCGCGTGATGAATTTGCTGCGTGAAAACGGCTATTTGAAAATTGCGCTGGTCGGGCTTGAAGTTGTCAGTTCACCTGACACTGCTGGCCCAAGTGAAACCACAGGTGAAACACCTGCTCCTGCTCTTAACGGATCGGGGAATAACTAATGCCGAAATTACCACCTGAACATCCTCCGATCAGACCCGTTTCCATGGACGATACCCGTTCAGGCTGGTGGGATACGGCGCGCTGGGTTGGTGCTGGTGCTATTGTTTTATGTGCGCATGCGGCAGGAGCCTATGCGGTGCATTCAATGCAGTCTGAGGATGTGATGGATGGTACGCCGCCAGCGGCGATCATGATTGAATTTGCGCCGGAACCGGAAGCACCGGTTGCAGAAGAAGAAGCGGAAGCTATTCAGCCGGAAACGGCAGAAGAAGTAGCCGAAGCAGAGCCGGAACCAGAACTGGAACCAGAGCCGGAAGTCGCGCCAGAACCGGAACCGGAGCCGGAGCCCCAACCCGAGCCAGAACCGGAGCCGGAAGAAGTAATTCCTGATATTGTGGAAGCACCAACACCGGAAGTGGCTGTGCCGCTGCCGGTTAAAAAGCCGGTTGAGCGTCCTAAACCTGTTGAGAAAAAACAAGAAAAGCCAATTGTAAAGCGCGTTGAAAAACCAAAGCCTAAGCAGGCTGAAAAAGCACCGGTTGCCAAGAAATCTGCAACACCGGCAGTGGCCGCCAATGATGGCTCTAAGCTTGCGGCCAACCGCAATGGTCAGTCGGCTGGTAATCCGGGCATCAGCTCAGATAAGTGGGTTTCAAAATTGCAGGCACATTTGGAGCGTCAGCGTCGCTTCTTGTCACGCGGTATGGGCTCAGGTGCCAAAGGCATCGTTAATATCAGCTTTGTGATTGATCCGTCGGGACAGGTGCTGTCGGCTCGTGTTTCGGGTTCATCGGGTGACGTTAAACTTGACCAGCTTGCATTGCAGACCGTGCAGCGTGCTTCACCCGTACCGGCACCGCCTGCAGCCATGGCCAAGTCGCGTATGCCGATTACCGTGCCGATCCGCTTTACCGGCCGTAGCTAATTCAATCAAAACCCTGTGGCACTATTCACTTGATAGTGCCACAGCAGGCAGCAATCTCGAAGCTTTACGCGCGGGCAGATAGCCAAAGATCAGACCTGTGGCGAAGGCCGAGCCAAAGGCCAAAATAACCGGCGCAAGACTATATTGAATGGTCAGCCCCATCGCTTCTGCGGCGGCGGCAACGCCTAGACCAAAGACCACCCCCAGCAAACCACCAATGCTTGAAACCACCAGGGCTTCCGTGATGAATTGCATCAGGATGTCGCTGCGTCTGGCACCTGTTGCCATGCGCACACCAATTTCACGGGTGCGTTCGGTGACACTTACCAGCATGATATTCATGACGCCGATGCCACCAACCAGCAGTGATATCGCGGCAATAGAGCCTAAAAAGATCGTCAGCGTGTTGGATGTTTCGGTGACTGCATCGCGGATAGAAGACATATTGGTAATCATTGTGTCTTGGCGTTTGTGGCGTTCATTCAGGAGCGCCTGAATGTGATCTTGCGTTGCATCAATCAGCGCGTCATTTTCCACTTGCACGGTGATGTTGCGCACATGGCGCTGGCCGAACAGCCGTAAATTGCCTGTTGTCAGCGGTACAATGGCAATGTCATCCTGATCATTGCCACCAAAACCCGCCCCTTTTTCCGCCAGAACACCAATGACCTGAAACGGAATTTTTTGCACCAATATATATTTGCCAAGCGGATTTTCGCCATTGGTAAAAAGCGTGTCAGCAACCGTTGAGCCAAGCACAATCACCGGCGCATAAGTATCCAGATCGTGATTGTTGATGAAATCACCCTGTTCCATTTTCCATGATTTGGATGTGGCAAAGGCGGGAACAGTGCCGGTAACGGCCGATTGGTAATCCACATTGCCATAGCGCAGCGTCACACTGGAACTTGTTTCCGGCACCGCGGATTTGACATTGGGCAATTGTTCAATGGCGGTCGCATCTTCAGGGATAAGGGTTGCAATCCCGCCGCTGCCACGAAAATTCGCCATGCCCGGCCGGATCAGCAATAAATCCGAACCCATCGCATTGATTTGCTCGAGGATGGATTTTTGTGCGCCACCACCGATTGCCAGCATGGCAACGACAGAACTGACACCAATAAAAATACCCAGCAATGTCAGAATGGTGCGAAACAAATTGGCCCGAAGCGCGCGCAAAGCCATTTTGACCGATTCGGTGAAGTCATTGAAACGGATCATGCTTTTTGTGTCACGCTGCCCGAAAGATTGGGGCAGGGCAGTGGCATGATTTGCAGCCGCAATTTCGATTTTGTTAGTATCGGAAAGAATATGGCCGTCTTTAATCTCAATCAGACGATCAGCCTGCTCTGCCACTTCCCGCGAGTGGGTAATAACAATAATGGTGTGGCCTTGCGCATGCATGGCACGCAAAAGTGCCATCACATCATCACCGCTTTTACTGTCCAGTGCACCGGTTGGCTCATCGGCCAAAATAATCCGGCCACCATTCATCAAAGCGCGCGCTATGGAAACGCGCTGTTGCTGACCACCGGATAATTGATTAGGGCGGTGATCCAGCCTCTCGGCAAGGTTTAAAGTGGTCAGCAGTTCTTCTGCCCGTGCCTGACGTTCATGCAGCGACATGCCGGCATAAATTGCCGGAACCTCGACATTTTCCTGCGCGCTGGCTGTCGGGATCAGATTGTAATTCTGGAAAATAAAGCCAAATGTGCGTCGTCTTAATCCGGCCAGTTCATCGGCATCCAGATCAGCGACATCTTCGCCGTCGAGCAGATATTGCCCGCTGCTTGGATTGTCCAGACAGCCCAAAATATTCATCAAGGTGGATTTGCCGGAACCGGAAGCGCCGATAATGGCAACAAATTCACCGGACTGGATTTCCAGTGAAATGCCGTGCAACACTTCCACCGACAGATCGCCATTGTGAAAGGATTTACGAATATCGTCGAGTTTGATCAAAGCAGACATCGAGGGCTCCTTAGAACATGCCTGGTCTGCGATTATTTCTGCGGTTTGTACCGGCTTGATCAGCCGCTGCATTGCTGATGACCACAGTGTCTCCATCTTCAAGCCCGCTTAAAACCTGCGCCTGTACACGGTTGCGGATGCCGATTTCAACACTCTTTTCTTGTGTTGTGCCGGCGGCTGTCATCACTGTTACCGTGGTGGCCGAACCACCCTTACTGTCTTTGCTGCGCGGGCTTTCTTTGAGCGCTGATGTTGGCACCAGAATTGCATCTTTGGCGCTGTCCTGAATGAAATAAACCTGCGCACTCATATTGATTTTTAATTCGTCATCCGGGTTGGGGACGTCAAAAAGTGCATAATAAAGCACGACATTGTTGAGCACTTCCGGCGTTGGTTTGATCTGGCGTAACTTGCCCTGATAGCGCTTTCCCGGCTGGCCGAGCAGGGTGAAATAAGCATCCATTCCGATTTTGAGGCGGCTGATATCGGCTTCAGAAACCTGTGCTTCCACGCTCAGCATATTGAGATCAGCAACAGTGACAACCGTTGGCGCACTTTGCACGGCATTGAGTGTTTCGCCTTCTTTAGACGGCTGCTCAACGATGGTGCCATTCATCGGGCTATAAATTTTTGTATAGCCGAGATCAACTTTTTCACTCTCAACTTGCGCTTGTTGCTGGCGGATTTGTGCTCGCAACGATTTGACGTCAGCCTGTGCAATTACCAGATCGGCATCGGCCTGATCGACCGTCGCCTGCGAAACGCCACGGGTGGAGAGAAGGGCGCGCTGACGATCAGCATTGAGTTTTTTAATTTTTGCCAGCGCTTCACGGCTCACCAGCTGCGCTTCCAGATTTTCAAGCTGGGCACTGCTCATTTCGACGCGTTTTTCAATCGGTGCGGGATCAATTTCGGCCAGTAACTGGCCTTGCTTAACGTCATCGCCGACTTCGACTTTCACCGATTTTAACTGGCCGGAAACCTGCGCGCCGACATTGACACTGCGCAAGGCTTTCAATGTGCCAACTGCGGTGATGGCGTTTTCAATATCGCCGCGCACAACCTTTTGTGTCAGTTGTGCCTTTGCAGCCCCGTTGGACGGGCCTGCACTTTGCCAATACCAGACAGCACCGCCTGCCAGCACAGCGGCCACCAGTAACCACTTGATATAAGAGGTTTTACGGGAAAGGCGCTTCTTTGGCGCTGTTTTGGATGCACCTGAGGTGGCGAAACTTGGCTGGTCGTTCATGGAACAGAAAAAACCTTATGAAATACTTGCAGACCTTCATAGCAGAGATAATGGCTATTAAAGGACTATGCCTTTGTTGCAAATATGAGTTTTTGGCACATCTATAATGGTGCTTGGAGCAATTATTTGTTTTTATTAACAAAAATGAATTAATGAACGTAAGTTTAAATATATGTAATGTTGGTTTAAGCGGGTAATACACCGGCAAAGGGGCGAAAAATTGGCTTTGCCGGTGTTATTTAATCTAAACGTCAGGCTGTGCCGGTCGAACCGAAACCGTTTGCGCCACGCTCTGTTTCGCTGATGGTGGCTTTTTCTTCGATTTTTGGCTGGATGACAGGTGCAAAAACCGCCTGTGCAATACGCATACCGCGTTCGATGCGGAAATCATCATCGCCGAGATTAATCAGCAGGATTTTAATTTCGCCGCGATAGTCGGAATCAATAGTGCCTGGTGTGTTGAGGCAGGTGATACCATGCTTGAATGCAAGCCCCGAACGCGGACGGATCTGGACTTCATAGCCTTGCGGAATTTCAAAAACGAGACCGGTTGGCACCAGAGCGCGGCGACCCGGCAGCAAAACGATCTGGCGATCATTCGGCACGGCTGCGCGAATATCCATGCCTGCCGAACCACTTGTTTCATAGCCAGGCAGATCAAGGCCAACGGCGCTCTCAAGGCGAATAATATTAAGCGTCGGCTGCGACGCTGTGACGGATGTAGAATTGGTCATGGGGGAGGCCTTTCCATCAAAGGAGATGAACTTGAGGTCGCTCATAACGTATATAGCTCTAAACTTATATCAGAAAGACGCGCGAGGTGAAGGAAGCCCAGAACTTTTTTTGCGTTTAATATTATTTTTGCCATTTTTGTCTGGAAATTCTGGGTGCGGATCATGAAATCCCCTGCAAAACAGTGGTTGAAACTTAGGGACTTGGCGTTTTTCGTGAAGCATGTTCTTATGTCGATGCTTTAAACTGGGCTTTAATCTGGATCAAATCAATGTGCCGTTGGGCTGCTTATCTCGGACCTGAAGTCTATCTGGAAGATATTATTGCATCGCCTTGCCATTCGCTGATTGTGCAAAGTCATGAGGCAACACAGGCCAAAACCCGCACTAATGGTGATGGTTTCGGAGTTGCGTGGTATGGGAATCGCACCGAGCCCGGCCTTTATCGGGATATTTTGCCGGCATGGTCGGATCAGAATTTAAAAAGCATTTCCCGCCAAATAAGATCACGGCTTTTTTTAGCTCATGTTCGCGCTTCAACCGGTGGTTTGACCAGCCGCTCTAACTGTCATCCGTTTGTGGCGGGACGCTGGAGCTTTATGCATAATGGTCAGATCGGTCATTTCGAGAAATTGCGCCGCCGCTTGGAAGCACATTTGTCTGATGACATTTATATGCAAAAGCATGGTACGACAGATTCAGAATTGATATTTCTGCTGATGCAGCAATTTGGCCTTGATCAGCAGCCGTTAGCAGCTTTGCAAAAAACAGTTTCATTGATTGCTGCGGAGGCGGAAAAGTCAGGTGTGCCACCGTTTTTGCGCCTGACAGCCGCTTTTTCGGATGGTAATCAGTTGCATGCCGTGCGCTATGCAACGGATAAATATGCGCCGTCACTTTACACGAAAGCACTGTCGGCCGTGTCGGGCATGTGTGTGGTTTCAGAGCCGTTAGATGATGAGGCGGATAACTGGGTTGCAGTACCCGCCAATAGTTTTTTGACCGTTGTGCAAAACGAACAGATTATTATCCGTCCGTTTGCGCCTGATATTTTGGCTGAGATTGCCTGATTATTTAAGCCGAGCCAATGAGCACACCGGCGGCGAAAACAAGTGCGCCGCCCAAAACCACCTGAAATGCTGCGCGCAGGAATGGTGTTTCCATATAGCGCTTCTGGATATAGGCGATGGCCCACAATTCCACGAACACGATGAAGATTGCGAGATAGGTCGCAGTCCAGAAATCAGTGATCAGATACGGCAATGCATGGCCCAGACCACCGATAGTGGTCATGATGCCGCTGGCAAGGCCGCGTTTGATCGGCGAACCACGACCCGACAATTTACCATCATCATGGGCAGCTTCGGTAAAGCCCATCGAAATACCTGCGCCCACAGAGGCAGACAGGCCGATGAGGAAAGTTTGCCATGTGTCTTGGGTGGCAAAAGCGGCGGCAAAGATAGGCGCAAGAGTTGAAACCGAACCATCCATCAAGCCGGCAAGACCTGGCTGGATATAGGTCAAAATCAGCTGTTTACGCTCTGCTGCCTGTTCTTCATCCTGAACGCTTGACGGGGTGAGCTTTGTTTCAAGCTCAATGGCGCGGTGCTCGTGCTTTTTCTCGTCCTGCGCTAAATCACCCAGCAGTTTGCGTGTGCCTGCGTCGGTTACATTTTTTGCAGCTTCAATGTAGAAACGATAGGCCTGCTCTTCCATTTGTGCTGCTGTTTCGCGCACTTTTTCAATACCGAGCGGACGCACCAGCCAATCCGGTTTGCGGTCATAATAACCGCTGACATGCTCGCGACGTATAAGCGGAATATTATCACCAAAACGGCGGCGGTGTTGTTCGATCAGGCTGTCACGATGGCCGTGTTCTTCTTCCGCCATCTGCTCGAAGATTTTCGCAGACTGCGGAAACTCTTCCCGCAATCCGTCTGCATAAGCCAGATAGATACGGGCATCATCTTCTTCAGATGAAATGGCGAGTGCGAGAATTTCCTGTTCGGAAAGGGAAGCAAACGAACGGCGCGAAGAACCAAAAAAACGTGAAAGCATGACATACCTATAATTTAGAATAGTTCTAAACTAGTGGCTATCGCTGATGATGTCAATACTTCATGGATGTGGGAAATACCGCTTGAAACGGATGAACGCCACAGCGGTATAAGTGAAGCCTCGTCTCTTTCGCATTAAAAAAGAAAAGCCCGGAAATGCATATTTCCGGGCTTTTCAGATGTGAGAATACTGCTTTGATTAACCGGCAGCTTTCAGCTCCAGACGGCGGGCATGGAGCACAGGCTCAGTATAGCCGTTTGGCTGTTCACGACCCTTGAACACCAGATCACAGGCGGCCTGAAACGCGATTGACTTGTCAAAATCGGCCGCCATCGGGCGATAAAGCGGATCGCTTGCGTTCTGCTTGTCGACGATTGCCGCCATGCGTTTCATGGTTTCCATCACTTGCGCTTCGGTCACCACATTATGATGCAGCCAGTTGGCAATGTGCTGCGCAGAAATACGCAAGGTTGCACGATCCTCCATCAGACCGACATTGTTGATGTCCGGCACTTTGGAGCAGCCAACGCCCTGATCGACCCAGCGCACGACATAACCCAAAATACCTTGGGCATTATTGTCGATTTCAGCCTGAATATCTTCCGGTGTCCAGTTTGGACGGGTTGCAACAGGCACGGAAAGAATGTCGTCCAGCCTGGCGCGCGGGCGCTTTTTCAACTCTTCCTGCACAGCTGCCACATCAACCGTGTGATAATGGGTGGCGTGAAGGGTTGCAGCCGTTGGTGAAGGAACCCATGCGGTGGTGGCGCCAGCTTTCGGATGACCGATTTTCTGCACCAGCATTTCTGCCATCAGATCCGGCATGGCCCACATGCCTTTACCGATTTGCGCGTGGCCGGAAAGACCACATGCCAGGCCGATATCAACATTGGAAGCTTCATAAGCTGTAATCCATGCAGACTGCTTCATATCACCCTTGCGGATCATCGGGCCGGCTTCCATTGAGGTGTGCATTTCATCACCAGTACGATCAAGGAAACCGGTATTGATGAAGACAACACGTTCTTTGGCGGCGCGGATGCACTCTTTCAGGTTGATGGTTGTGCGGCGTTCTTCATCCATCACACCCATTTTGAGTGTGTTCGGCTTCATGCCGAGCATTTCTTCGGTGCGGGTGAAAAGCTCGCTGGCAAAAGCCACTTCTTCAGGGCCGTGCATTTTTGGCTTAACAATATAAACCGAACCGGCGCGCGAATTCATGTGACGGCCATTTGGCCCGACATCATGCAGCGCAATCAGGCCGGTGAAGGCGGCATCCATAATGCCTTCCGGAACTTCATTACCGTCTTTGTCGAGAATGGCCGGATTGGTCATCAGGTGACCAACATTGCGCACCAGCATCATTGAACGGCCTGGTAAAGTGAGCGCAGAGCCATCAGGTGCCGTATATGTGCGGTCAGCATTGAGACGGCGGGTGACCGTCTTACCGCCTTTTTCAAAGCTCTCTTCCAGCTTGCCGTTCATCAGGCCGAGCCAGTTGCGATAGACAGTGATTTTGTCTTCAGCATCCACTGCGGCAATGGAATCTTCACAGTCCTGAATGGTGCTAAGCGCTGATTCAAGTACAACATCTGCAATATGCGCCGGATCAGTTTTACCGATCGGATGGTCTGCATTGATGATAATATCTGCGTGCATACCATTTTTGGCAACCAGTACGGATGACGGATTGGCAGCATCACCATTATAGCCTTTGAACTGGCTGGTATCTGCCAAACCGGTTTCACCGGCAGCGGTGGTGGCAACAAGTTTGCCGTCTTTAATGCTTAATGCAGTAACATCAGCCCATTTGCCTTGTGCAAGCGGAGTGCTCTGGTCGAGGAAGTTTTTCGCCCATGCAATAACCTTAGCGCCGCGCTTTGGATTATAGCCGCCTGATTTTTCTGCGCCATCGTCTTCCGAAATCGCATCGGTGCCGTAAAGTGCATCATAAAGCGAACCCCAACGGGCATTGGCGGCGTTAAGCGCGTAACGGGCATTCATCACCGGCACAACCAGCTGTGGTCCGGCTAGTTCAGCAATTTCCGGATCAACATTGCTGGTTGAAACTTTGAAATCTTCGCCTTCCGGCAGCAGATAGCCAATCTCTTTCAGAAAATCCTGATATTCTGCCTGCGTGTAGGCTCTGTCGCGATTGGCTTTATACCAGGCATCAATCTGCGCCTGCATTTCATCTCGCTTTGCCAAAAGGCTGCGGTTTTTCGGTGCCAAATCATGAACGATTGCCGAAAAGCCTTTCCAGAAAGCTTCTACTGACACATTGGTACCGGCAATGGCTTCTTTTTCTAAGAATTCAGCCAGAGCAGGGGCAACCCGCAGGTTTTCAATCTCGACATAATTGGTCATGACAGGCTCTCCGATGTAAATGCTAAAAGGTAACTTATAAAAAGTCTTATCCACTTGAAGCGTCTCGGCGGGCTTTCGTCAATATATTATAGATGAACATCATTTGTGACGTTATGGAATAAATGGCGTGCCTATATAAGCGTGTCTATATATAAGTGATGCACTGTTTCGGCTCTGCTATATAAAGGCTGACAATGATAAGCGGAGTTTTGGGCAATTGCGTATTGATACGATTGAAGATGTAGAGACAGGCTTAGAAGCTTTGCTACAGCTCGACCCGCGGCTGCAAGTCATTCGTGATTATGCAGGGCAGTTGCCATTACGCCGTAATCCGGCCGGTTTTGAAAGCTTGGCGTCAATCATTGTCGGGCAGCAGGTTTCAATTGCCAGTGCGGCGGCGATCTGGGCGCGCTTCAAACAGCATATTGATCCGCTGACACCGGAAAATTATCTGGAGCAGGGGGCAGAGGTTTGGAAACTGACCGGATTATCACGTCCGAAACAAAAGACATTTCAGCATTTATCGGCTGCGCTGATTGGGGGACAACTGGATTTACCGTCCCTAACCACAATGCCGGTGAATGATGCGATGGCTAAGCTCACCGCCATTCATGGTATTGGCCCTTGGACGGCGGAAGTTTATTTGCTTTTTGCCGAAGGCCATGCTGATATTTTTCCCTCCGGTGATGTGGCTTTGCAGGAGGCGGTTGCGCGGGCGTTTGGTTTTGACAGCCGGCCGAGTGCAAAAGAGTTAAGCTTTTTGGCTAAAGACTGGTCGCCTTGGCGCGGGATCGCGGCGCGCTTGTTCTGGGCTTATTATGCAGCCTCAAGAGGCAAAGAAGCGGCACCCGTTATGTCAGTTATGTGAGATTTACATCACTTGACCACATATCTGTGTGTGATTGCAGCTCTTTTTCGTTTTTTGCTTCACATTTCTGTAACACCGGCCTTACATTATCACTTCAGGTTTCTGCTGGAGCGGTTCCTATTTAGTCGGTAGTTAGCGAGCCGTTCTACGTTTTATTTCTGCGCGTTTTTGTAACCCATCACGCTTCTTTCCGCGCCTCTCAAGGCGATGTTGGCAGCACGATGGTGAAATGCTTGATAGAACTGTAGGAGGTGTTACTTGACTATAGCTGTTTCTCCCAACGGCTTGCCGGCATTGGTGCTGAATGCGGATTACAGGCCGCTCAGCTATTACCCCTTATCATTGTGGTCATGGCAGGATGCGATCAAGGCTGTGTTTCTTGATCGGGTGAATATTGTCGCCGAGTATGAACATGAAGTGGCATCGCCTTCATTTTCCATGCGGTTGCCCAGTGTGATTTGTCTGAAATCCTATGTGAAGCCGCCGCGTTATCCGGCCTTCACCCGCTTTAATGTATTTTTGCGCGATAGGTTTGAGTGCCAATATTGTGGCTCATCGCATGAATTGACATTTGATCATGTCATCCCGCGTTGCCATGGTGGTGAAACCACATGGGATAATATTGTGGCGGCTTGTTCGCCGTGTAATTTCAGAAAAGGCGGGTTGATGCCGGCTGCCGCCAAAATGTGGCCGCGTCAAAAGCCATATCAGCCGAGTGTGCAGCAATTGCACACGAATGGACGGTTATTTCCGCCCAATCATGTGCATCAAAGCTGGCTCGACTTTTTATATTGGGATGCCGAGCTGGAGCCGTAGTTTATATTCAAGCCTTGCGGGTAGAAAACGCGCCATAGAAACCGACAGCAGCAAACAACACGCTTGCCAGAATGTTCCAGCCCGGAAATGACAGGCCGAGGAAGTGTCCGGCAGCTTCATCGCATGCAGGCGGGCGGATTTTATTGATATTGCCAAGCAGGCTGCCTGCTTCAGTGGTGATTGACATGGATGCGGTGCTGCAATCTGCAGGTCCTGGCCAATATTTCAGTTCCACGCCGGTGTGATAAATCGCCAGCATCAAACCATAGCTCATCAGCAATGCACCAATCAGCAAGAGCACGCGGGTTAAGACAGGTGACCATTTGGCCTTGGCAAAAAGCAATGCAGCGGCCATCAGCGGAATGCCAATATAATAAGGTGTGCGCTGCTCAAGGCACAATTTGCATGGCATGAAGCCACCCCAATGTTCAAATGCCAAGGCGGTGCCGACCGTGCCTGCCATGCCAATAAATAAAATGGCGGCTGTCGCGGTCTGGATTTTATCCACCGGATGATTGAGTGCTTTAAGGCTGAGGCTCATTTTTATACTCTTGTTCTTAAGCGTTGAAGTATTTTACCGCGAAGAAAAGTGCGATCAATATGGCAGCAGCAAGGCCAGCCAGCATTCCAAGACGTTTTTCGATGAAATCGCGAATAGGCTCACCATAGCGTTTTAAAAGCCAGGCGAGGAAAAAGAAACGGGCGCCGCGTGCGACAATCGCTGAGGCAATAAAGAGCCAGATATTCACACCTGCCGCGCCGGACAGAATCGTCACGACTTTGATCGGCGGCAAATGCGCAAGGCCGGATGTAATCAGCAGCAGCAGAATCGTATCGGCGCTGGTGGTGCCGCGCAAATGTTCAAACGAATCCAGTTTGCCATAAAGTTCGAGCACTGGCTTGGCGACAGCTTCATAAGCGTAATAGCCCAAAAACCATCCGGCAATCCCGCCGAGCACTGAAGCAACTGTTGCGATGAATGCATAACGCCAGGTTTTATTCGGTTTTGCCAGTGCCATAGGAAGAAAAAGCACATCAGCGGGAATCAAAAAGACGGAGCTCTCAACAAAAGCGATGATCGCCAGCCAATATTCGGCTGATTTTCTGGCTGCAAGAGAGATGGTCCAGTCATAAAGGCGTCGCAACATAATATGGGTCTCGGATTGAAAACATCTTTCACCCCTAGTGAAAAAACATGAACCAAGCAAGGAAAGCTTGAAATGGCAGCTCTTGAAGGCTGAAATTTGTCTCCTATATATAAAGAGATGAAATTAGCCTTGAGACGAGCGTAGTTCCGATTCCTTTACTGGTTCTGGTTTTTGGTTTCGTTTTGGTTAATTTTATTCGTTTTCCCTGTTGAAAAGAATTTTGTATTATTTGTGAAATTGTCGTTGACAGTTTTAGTTTGGTTGCCCTATAAGGCGAACAACGAGGGCGGCGGCGCTGCTAGCGGCAGACAGCTTCGTCCTTGAGAGTGATTGACC
>NZ_JACIIU010000006.1:33306-150927 GCF_014205685.1 Paenochrobactrum gallinarii | reverse complement strand
TCAGTCCAGGCCATCTTGATCTCCGTCGTATGTCAGAAATCCGATTGAATCATAACTAACTGAAATCACTCAATTCATTTTGGAACGGACACTAAAACCCGGCAACATCGCTACAAAATCCGGTCAATATCAAATTATTGGCCCGAGAGGCGGCCTTGGTGCAGAACGTACAGTTGTACGGGGAGAACCACTCCCCCCAACACCAAAGTCTGGATCTACTTATAAATTAGTAGATCCAACAAAGCACAAATAATATCATATTTTAGAAAGCCCGTCCGGAATATTCCGGACGGGCTTTTTATTATTTTAATATGCTAATTTTAAGCGTCGCAGCGTTTTAAGCGTCGCGGCGTGGCTTCTTTTTGAAGGAGCCTTCACCGTCTCTTTTGCCGCCCTTTGGCTTATCCCAGCCGCCGCGCTTAGGGCCGTCAAACGATGGTTTGCCACCGAAACGGTCGCCCTTAGGCTTGAAACCGCGCGGCTTGAAATCACCGTCATCACGGCGAGGTGCTGCGCCGCCGCCGTCAGTTGCCTGACGAATAACCAGACCTTTTTCACCAGTGCCGTGATCTTGCACGTTCTGGAAAAACTCACCGGATTTTTCGGTCAGGATTTCAAAGCGGGTTTCGTTGTCAAGAATACGGATTGAACCAACATCACGCTTGCTGACATTACCAGCCTTACAAATCAAAGGCAGCAACCAGCGCGGATCGGCGCGGTGTTTACGGCCAGCTGAAAGCGAGTACCAAACGCCATCAAAGCGGGGCCCGCGTTCCTGACGTTCACCACCAAAGCGATCACCACGCTCACCACGTTCGCCACGGCCACCACGATCGCCGCGATCATTACGATCACCACGGTCAAAACGGTCATTGCCACGACGGCCATCCAATGGACGGATCGGCGCATCAGACAATTCTTCCGGCACAGGACGCAGCGACAATTCGCGGGCAAGATAGGCTGCCGCGATCTGTTCCGGTGTGTAGCGTTCCTGCAAGGCTTTCAGAACATCACTATGTTCTTCATCCAAAGCTTCAACTTCAGCAACTTCATTGAGAATGCGTTCGTTGTTTTTAGCCTGAACCGCAGCAATACCTGGAGCAGGCATTGTTTCTGCACTCAGCTTTGCCATTTGCAACAGACGCTCAGCCGAACGGCGACGTGAGAAAGGCACAATGAGAACGCAAGTACCCTTACGACCCGCACGACCGGTACGGCCGGAGCGGTGCAACAAGGTTTCAGGGTTGGTCGGCAGTTCTGCGTGAATGACCAGATCCAGATTTGGCAGATCAATACCGCGTGCAGCAACGTCAGTTGCTACGCAAACGCGGGCACGGCCATCACGCATGGATTGCAGTGCGTTGTTACGCTCAGCTTGGCTCAATTCACCCGAAAGAGCCACAACCGCAAAACCGCGATTGGACAGGCGGCTTGCCATATGCTTCACCGCTTCACGGGTTGCACAGAAAATAATGCTGTTTTGCGCATCATAATAAAGCAGCGTATTGACGACAGCGAGGTCGCGCTCATGCGGCGGCACAACCATGGCTTTATATTCAATATCAACGTGCTGACCAGCTTCACCGGCAGCCGAGATGCGCAGTGCATCGCGCTGGAAGCGCTTGGCCAAAGTTGCAATCTGTCTTGGAACTGTTGCCGAGAACATCAGTGTGCGGCGGTCTTCCGGTGCTTCATCCAGAATGAATTCCAGATCATCACGGAAACCAAGATCAAGCATTTCGTCGGCTTCATCAAGCACAACAGCTTGCAGCGTCGACATATCAAGCGCATTGCGGGTGATATGGTCGCGCAAACGGCCAGGTGTTCCGACCACGATATGTGCACCCTGTTCCAGAGCACGACGCTCGGAACGGATATCCATACCGCCAACGCAAGAAGCAATACGCGCACCGGTCTGGGCATAGAGCCATTCCAGTTCGCGGCGCACCTGCAAGGCAAGTTCACGGGTTGGAGCAATAATCATTGCCAATGGTGTGCGCGGCGCATCAAAGCGATCTTTACCACCCAAAAGCTGGGCAGCAATGGCAATACCAAATGCAACAGTTTTACCGGAGCCCGTCTGGGCGGAGACCAAAAGATCAGTATCGGCCGCTTCGGGTGCCAATACTGCTGTCTGAACAGCAGTAAGCGAGGCATAACCACGAGCGGCAAGAGCGCCGGACAGAGCCGGAGCGATTGTTTCAGGCAGGGACATGAATGACTTTCGAAAAAAGAATTCCACATCCGGGACGCAAAGATCGCCTTGGCACGACGGATACAGAAAACAAATTGGTTGCGTTCTCCCTAAAGGGTACAGCGCCCGCGGTCAACCTTGCTCATGCTTAGTGTGCCTCATCCCAGTTATGCGCTGCACGCGCATCTACTTGTAACGGAACCGAAAGAGACACAGCCGGCATGGCAGCGTTTTCCATAATATCGCGGATCACCGGTATGGTTTTTTCTACCTCTTCTTCAGGGGTTTCAAAGATTAATTCGTCATGCACCTGCAAAAGCATCCGTGCCGACAGACCCGCCGCATCAAGAGCATCTTCCATGCGCACCATCGCACGGCGGATAATATCAGCAGCAGAGCCCTGAATAGGCGCATTAATGGCAGCACGCTCGTTAAAAGCACGGATCTGCGCATTAGACGCTTTAATTTCAGGGTAATGCGCGCGACGGCCGAAAATCGTTTCGACATAACCATGCTCACGCGCAAATTCCTTGGTCGCATCCATATAATCACGAATTCCAGGAAAACGCACGAAATAAGTTTTAATATATTGGCTGGCCTCTTCACGCGAGATCGACAACTGGTTGGCAAGGCCGAAAGCCGAGATACCATAGATGATGCCGAAATTGATCGCTTTGGCGCGGCGGCGTACTTCAGAAGGCATACCTTCCACCGGCACTCCAAACATTTCCGATGCTGTCATGGCATGAATATCAATACCATCAGCAAAAGCCTGTTTAAGCTGAGGAATATCTGCCACATGAGCAAGGACGCGCAATTCAATCTGGCTATAGTCGGCAGAAATCAGCCTGTTGCCTTGCTCAGCGACAAAAGCGGTTCTGATTTTGCGGCCTTCACTGGTGCGCACCGGAATATTCTGCAAATTCGGATCTGATGACGACAAGCGCCCTGTGGTAGTGGCAGCCATCGAATAAGATGTATGCACGCGCTTGGTTTGCGGATTGATAAAACCGGGAAGCGCATCCGTATAGGTGGATTTTAATTTGGTCAGCTGACGCCAATCAACGATTTTGCGCGGCAATTCATGACCTTCGGCGGCCAAATCTTCCAGCACCTGCGCCGATGTCGACCATTGGCCGGTTTTGGTTTTAGCGCCACCCGGCAGGTTGAGCTTACCAAACAGAATATCCCCAAGCTGTTTTGGTGAAGCAATATTGAGCTTTTCACCCGCCAGCTCATAGATTTCTTCTTCATATCCGGCGGCTGCTTGTGCCAATTCGCCTGAAAGACGCGACAAAATCTGCCGGTCAACCGAAATACCCCGCTCTTCCATCCGCGCTAAAACGGCCACCAGCGGGCGCTCCAGGCGCTCATAAACGGAAGTCAGTCCGTCTGCGATGAGGCGCGGCTTCAACACCTGCCACAAACGCAATGTCACATCGGCATCTTCACCGGCATAAGCAGTTGCTTTGTCCAGATCGACCATGTCGAAAGTGACGGCATTTTTGCCAGTGCCGGCGACATCTTTATAGACAATGGTTTTATGACCAAGCCAGCGCTCGGCCAGTGCATCCATACCATGCGCATTGGCACCGGCATCAAGCACATAAGACAGCAACATCGTATCATCAAAAGACACGATATTGACGCCGTAGCGGCGCATAATCAGCCAGTCATATTTCATATTCTGTGCAATTTTCAGCACAGACCTATCTTCAAGAACCACTTTCAGCGCTTTGATCGCAGCATCAAACGGAATCTGACCTTCAACAAACCCGCCGCCCAGCAAGTCATCCTGACCGGACTTATGCTGCAATGGCACATAGCCGACTTTGCCGCTTTCAAGTGCGATGGAAAATCCGATCAGATCAGCCTGCATCGGATCGAGCGAATTGGTTTCAGTGTCAAACGACATCACGCCTTTTTCAAGCGCTTCGTCGAGCCAGCTTTCCAACAATTTCAGGTCACGGATACAGGTATAAGAGGATGTATCAATCTTTTGCGCCAATGCCTGGCTTGTGCGCCATGCCACCAAATCGGACGCTTTGCCGCCTGCGACCGCTGCGGCTGGCTCAATATTATCTGTACCAGTCACTTCCGGCGCTGTGCCCAAATCCAGATCAGGCCCGCGCGCATCAGCGCCCCACTCGGTTTCCACATGGCATGGCTCAACAGCAGACGCATCCGTATCAGTTGCTTCCGCCACACGGCGAACCAGTGTGGTAAATTCCATCGCTTTCAGAAAGCTGATGAGCTTTGGCCCGTTTTGCGGCTCCAGCACAAAAGCATCCAGATCAACCTCCACCGGCACATCGGTGCGCAATGTCACCAACTGGCGGGCGATCTTGGTCTGATCCGCATAAGCGATAATATTTTCACGGCGTTTATTCTGTTTAATCTCACCGGCGCGTGCCAGCAAAGTATCCAGATCGCCATATTCTTCCAAAAGAAGGGCTGCTGTTTTCGGCCCGATCCCCGGAATACCCGGAATATTATCGGTGCTGTCACCGGTCAGTGATTGCAGATCAATCATCTTTTCCGGCGGCACGCCCCATTTTTCAATCACTTCCGGAATAGCAATCTGCTTGTCCTTCATGCCGTCATACATCCACACCTGCGGTGAGACGAGCTGCATCAAATCTTTATCTGATGAAACAATGGTCACATCACCACCAGCCTCAGTGGCCTGACGGGCATAAGTGGCAATCAGATCATCTGCCTCAAAGCCTTCTTTTTCGATGCAAGGCAGGTCGAAAGCGCGCGTTGCCTGACGGATAAGTCCGAATTGCGGGATCAAATCTTCCGGCGGCGCGGTACGGTTCGCTTTATATTCCGGATAAATATCCTTGCGGAAGGTCTGTGACGAATAATCAAAAATCACCGCAAAATGCGTTGGCACTACACCGACATCCGTGTCGCGGGCATCTTTCAAAAGCTTCCACAACATGTTGCAGAAACCCGACACCGCGCCAACCGGCAAACCATCAGATTTGCGCGTCAGCGGTGGTAAAGCATGGTAAGCCCGGAAAATATAACCCGAACCGTCGATGAGAAATAAATGATCGCCTTTTTTCATGGTTCAAAGTCTTAAAGCAAACGGACACGAAAAGAAATAAATCCTTGATGATCTTCATACCCCATCCACGCATATGATTATATTTTTTGCCAAAGCACCCAAAGCGACAACGAAATTTCGCAATTTCGCCCTTGAAAAAACATGATTCCATGGTGAATTCACTGTCATCAACACACTGTTGACCGTCAGCTTTTCCCCCAAATAAAGCTGACCAAAGCCATTTCCCCCCACCCCTTTCGGGAAATAGGCGACTTGAGAGTACGACCGTTGTGGCCCTTCCCCCTCGCCACGACGGTCAGTACACTTTCTCTCCCCTTCACACCTTAAAGCAAATGCGTAGCGCTTTCGTCCTTGCAGCGTAACGACACCTTGCTGTAGTGTCAGGCCTCTTGTTTTTGAACGTCCAAATCAGGTTAGTGCGACCTTTGTATGCCAGGCTTGGCACACGGCGCTCTAATTCCCGAACCGGATTTTAACACCCCGATTTTAACATCAAGTCAGGCTTTGCAATGTCAACAATCGCTCTCGATCCAGTTTTGTCGCATATTGATACCAGTTTTGACGCCAGCGTTGAGCATTTGTTCGATCTGCTGCGCATCAAATCCATTTCTACCGATCCGGCTTTTAAAGCCGATTGCCGTCAGGCCGCCGAGTGGCTGGTCAAAGACCTGCAATCAATCGGTTTTGATGCAAGCGTTCGCGACACACCTGGTCACCCTATGGTTGTTGCCCATCATGAAGGCCCGACAAAAGATGCGCCACATGTGCTTTTCTATGGCCATTATGACGTTCAGCCTGTAGACCCGCTCAACCTTTGGGAAAATGACCCATTTGCACCAGCTGTCAAAGATATGGGCAATGGCCGCAAAATCATGACCGGTCGCGGCACCTCAGACGACAAAGGCCAGCTGATGACCTTTGTGGAAGCCTGCCGCGCTTATAAAGCCGTGCATGGCAAATTGCCGGTTAAAGTTACCATCCTGTTTGAAGGTGAAGAAGAATCCGGCTCACCATCTTTGAAGCCGTTTCTTGAGCAAAACAAACAGGAACTAAAAGCCGATTGCGCGCTTGTTTGCGACACCTCGATGTGGGATATCAACACGCCAGCCATTTCCGTCGGGCTTCGCGGTCTTGTTGGCACGGAAGTCACTGTTTTTGCAGCCGATCGTGATCTGCATTCCGGCTTTTTCGGGGGAGCAGCAGCCAACCCGATCCATATTTTGAGCAAGATCGTTGCCGATATTCATGATGAGAACGGCCACATCACCATTCCGGGTTTTTATGACGGCGTTGAAGAAACACCATCGCAAATCCTGCAATCATGGGAAAATCTTGGCCGCACCGCTGAAAACTTCTTGGGTCCTATCGGCCTTTCCGTACCAAGCGGTGAAAAAGGCCGCAGCGTGCTGGAGCTGACATGGGCGCGCCCGACTGCTGAGGTTAACGGCATCACTGGCGGCTATACTGGCGATGGCTTCAAAACTGTCATTGCAGCACAGGCTTCCGCCAAAATCTCCTTCCGTCTTGTCCATAAGCAAGATCCGGAAAAAATCCGCGCTGCTTTCCATCAGTTTGTTCAAGACAGATTGCCAGCTGATTGCCGCGCAGAATTCGCCAATCACGGCGGCTCGCCAGCCATCCAGTTGCCTTACGATTCATCCCTCGTCAACAAAGCCAAAGACGCATTGTCCGACGAATGGCCAAATCCGGCAGTTCTCACCGCTATGGGCGGCTCTATTCCGATTGTTGGTGACTTCGACACCTATCTGGGCATGGAATCACTGCTGGTTGGCTTTGGCCTTGAAGATGACCGCATCCATTCACCAAATGAAAAATACGAAATCACTTCCTTCCATAAGGGGCAGCGCTCATGGGCTCGCATTCTAAACGCCCTGGCACAAAAATAATCCTTAAAAAGAAACGGCATGCAATGACTATTCGCTTTCACAAAAACGATCTGCCTGATTTAAGCAATTATCAGGTGGATGCTGTTGCCATCGACACTGAAACTCTGGGGCTTAATCCCCTGCGCGACCGCTTATGCGTGGTGCAGATCTCGCCAGGTGACGGCACAGCCGATATCATCCAGATTGACAAGGGGCAAAAACAGGCTCCCAACCTGATGAAGCTTTTGGGCGATGACAATATCACCAAAATTTTTCACTTCGGCCGCTTTGATATTGCTGTGCTTTACCATACTTTCGGCGTGATGCCGCTGCCGGTTTTCTGCACCAAAATCGCTTCAAAACTGACCCGCACCTATACAGACCGCCACGGCCTGAAGGAAATTTGCGGCGAATTGCTGGATGTGTCGATTTCCAAACAGCAGCAATCTTCCGACTGGGCAGCCGAAACCCTGTCACAAGCACAATTGGAATATGCAGCTTCTGACGTGCTTTATCTGCACCGCCTCAAAACCATTCTCGAACAGAGACTGGAGCGCGATGGCCGTAAAACCCAAGCCGCTGAATGCTTCAAGTTCCTGCCAACCCGCGCAGAGCTTGATCTGATGGGCTGGGATGAGCAGGATATTTTCTCGCACGCCTGATCCGCTGCGAGAATGATTTTATCGAATCAAAAAAGGCGGCCAGGTTATTCCGGCCGCCTTTTTTAATTCCATACAATATTATTAAATATAAAAATTATACAATAACAATATTTATAAAAATAAAAATCAAACCAACAAGCAAATATTAAAACAAAACAATATAATAAAACAAGCAATAAAATCCATGTTGCATTAATACTACATACAACAATACTTAAAAATGAGACCATAGCTGCATTGCCTAACCAAAAAAATATTCTTAACAGCTGAGGTTTTTATGAAGAAGCTATTAGTCGCCGCCACTATTCTGGTATCCACATCCTATGCGGCCCATGCAGCCGATGTCATTATGCATCACGAAATGGTTCCGGTTGTGATGAACACCGGTCATTCGTGGACGGGTGGATATTTAGGTTTTGAAACCGGTTATCAGAATGCTCGCTTTAAAGAGCATTTTAATGGCGTTCATCATTTAAGCCAAAAATCCGATGGCCTATTAGGCGGCATTTATGGCGGTTATAATTTCGAATTCCGGAACAGAATGATCCTTGGCGTTGATGCCAATCTAACCTACAATAGCGCGCGTCAAAACAACGCCTATTCAATGCTTGTCAACACAAATACGACCAGCAACTTCAACCATGAGAGCAAGCTGGAATGGTCGGCAGCCCTGCGTGCGCGTCTCGGCTTTGCGATGGATCGCTGGATGCCTTACATCGCCGGTGGTGTCGCCACTGCCCAAATTAAAAATTCCATCTATGACGCCAATTATAATTATCAAAGCGACCGCAATAATATGACCGGCTGGACAGCAGGTGCGGGTGTTGATTATGCGCTGGCCAGTAATACGACATTACGCCTTGAATACCGCCATACTGATTATGGCCGCAAAACATTCGCCATTGATAATTTCACTTATAAGACCAAGGTCAAAACAGACGAATTTCGCATTGGTGTCGCCTATCGTTTTTAAGGTGTGATTTTTCACATCGCTCAAAGCCTGCCGGATCAACACCTCCAAGATCCGGCAGGCTTTATTTTATAAACCATAGCGCCAAATAGCCCCCCCCTGTTTACCCCCCTTTAAACCGCCGCAATTATCATCCAAAGCAGACAAAAATTATTAGCCGGACAGAATCTGATCACGCATGTCATCACGTAAAAATAATAATAATCGCATTGAGCCGAGCTTTGGCGGCTCAAAACCAAAAAACGATCATGATGATTTTCGTGCAGACGAAAGCGATCGCACATCCGGCAGACGCCCGCCTCAAACACGGAAACCATCTAAAAAAACCGGCAAACGCAGCAAGAAAAAACCGGCCGGCTTCTGGGGCAGACTGCGTCGTCTGATCTACTGGCTTATGGTGCTTGGCCTTTGGGGCGCCATCGCCTTTGCCGGCGTATTGATTTATTTCGCGGTTAAAATGCCGCCGACGACCGATTGGGAAATTCCTGACCGCCCGCCCAACGTTAAAATCCTGGATGTAAACGGCAATCTGATCGCCAATCGCGGCACCACCGGTGGTGAGGCTGTCGGCCTGCATGATATGTCACCTTATATTCCGCAAGCGGTTATCGCCATTGAAGACAGACGTTTCTATTCACATTTCGGCATTGATCCGATTGGTCTGGCGCGTGCTTTTGTCACCAACATCACTAAAGGGCGCTCGGTACAAGGTGGTTCCACTCTCACCCAGCAGTTGGCAAAAAACCTGTTTCTTTCACCCGAGCGCACGATTGAGCGTAAGGTGCAGGAAGCTATGCTCGCTCTATGGCTTGAGCATAAATATACCAAAGATCAGATTTTGGAGATGTATCTCAACCGCGTCTATTTGGGCTCAGGCGCTTTTGGTGTTGATGCCGCATCCCGTCGTTATTTTGACAAATCGGCACGCGATGTCACGCTGATTGAAGCGGCAACCATTGCCGGTCTTTTGAAAGCGCCATCGCGTCTTTCACCGGCGCGTGATCCGCAGGCAGCATCTGACCGCGCCAAGCTGGTGCTGGCCGCCATGCGTGATCAGGGCATGATTAACGACACGGATCAGGCAATAGCCGAAAGCGAACCGCCAACGCGTGCTGCCAGCTATTGGCAGGGTTCGGAAAACTATGCCGCTGACCGTATCGTCGGTTCGTTGAAATCCCTGATCGGCGATGTGCATGACGACATCACCGTTCAGACCACCATCGATATGAATCTGCAACAGACCGGCGAGGAGGTCATTCGTGACCTTATTTCGCAAAACAAAGACAAGATGCAGGTCAGCCAAGGCGCGCTTGTTTCCATCGATGCGACAGGTGCCGTGCGCGCATGGATCGGCGGCTATGATTATGCTGCCAGCCAGTTTGACCGCGCAAGTGATGCACGTCGTCAGCCGGCCTCCTCATTTAAACCCTTTGTCTATCTGACAGCGCTCGAACAGGGGCGCACACCGGATTCGGTGCGCAATGATGCGCCGATCCGCATCGGCAAATGGACACCGGGCAATGACAGCGGCAAATATATGGGCGAAGTCACCCTTGCCACCGCGCTTTCTCACTCGCTCAACTCTGTCGCAGCGCAATTGGTGATGGAAGTGGGCCCGCAAGCGGTTATCGACACAGCGCACCGTCTCGGCATCCAGTCAAACCTTGTCAACAATGCTTCATTGGCACTTGGCACATCGGAAGTATCGCTGGTGGAGCTCACCGATGCCTATGTACCCTTTGCCAATGGCGGCTATAGTGCTCCGCCCTATATGATTGAAAAAGTCACCACCAATGACGGAACAGTGCTTTATCAGCGCGACAATATATTAGGGCCGCGCGTCATTGATGATCGTAATATCGGCATGATGAATGCCATGCTGAGCCGCACCGTTGAAGATGGTACCGCAAAACGTGCGCAATTTGGCTGGCCGGCAGCGGGTAAAACCGGCACGGGGCAAAATTTCCGCGATGCATGGTTTATCGGTTACACCTCAAACCTCACCACCGGTATCTGGTTTGGTAATGATGACGGCAAGCCGATGAAACGCGTTTTCGGCTCCACCTTGCCGGTAACGGCATGGAAAAGTTTCATGACAGCCGCGCATAAAGGGGTGCCGATTGCGCCGCTTCCAGGCTCATACCAGATTGAAAATATCGTACCGGGCGGTAGTGATAATATGCCGGATATTGATGCCCCATCCGGTGGTTATGGCGGCCAGAATGTGCCGCAGGATGATGACGGCTATTGGCCGCCAGCACCGGAAACCACCCAACCCGGCGCTGCTATTGATGATAATACGCCAGCACAACCGGCTAACAAGCCGACCACTTTGCTTGATATTATTATGGGCAATTAAAGCAAAAACGCTTATTCAAAAACCAAAGACTGCGCTCAGATTGAAGCGCAGTCTTTTTCATTTTCAGCGTAATTAGCGCGTCAAAGTACGTGACAGGGCATCTTTCCAACCAGCCATTTTACGTGAGCGTTCCGCCTCATCCATTTGAGGTGCAAAGCGACGCTCCAACGCCCATGTTGTGGCAAATTCTTCTGCATCCGGCCAAAGCCCTGCCTTCGAACCGGCAAGCCATGCCGCGCCTAATGCTGTGGTTTCCAGAATTTCAGGACGATCCACCTCAACATTGAGGATGTCGGCCAGACGCTGCATTGTCCAGTCAGAAGCAACCATACCGCCATCAACACGGAGTACAGTTTGCGAAGCATTGTGCCAGTCTTTTTGCATGGCCTGCAACAAATCTGCCGTTTGATAAGCAACCGATTCCAGCGCTGCACGGCAAAATTCGGCAGGCCCCGTATTGCGTGTTAACCCAAAAATGGCTCCACGTGCATCCGCATCCCAATGCGGCGCACCAAGACCGACAAAAGCCGGAACCAGATAAACATCCTGATGCGGGTCTGCCTGATCGGCCTGCTTGCCGGATTGATCCGCACTTTCGATGATTTTTAACCCATCGCGCAACCATTGTACTGCCGCACCGGCAATAAAAATTGAACCTTCCAACGCATAAGCAACTTTACCGTTCAGACGATAAGCAATCGTAGTCAATAACCGGTTTTGTGAACGTACAATATCTGCGCCGGTATTAATCAGCGCAAAACATCCCGTTCCGTAAGTGGATTTTACCATGCCCGGTTTAAAGCAGGCCTGCCCCATTAAGGCTGCATGCTGATCACCTGCAACACCCAGAATCGGTATTTCTGCCCCTAAAATTTCCGCGTTTGCGACCCCGAAATTATCGGCACAATCTTTCACTTCCGGCAGCATGGCACGCGGAATATTAAACAAGCGCAGCAGTTCCTCATCCCAGTCTTGTTCAGCAATATTGAAAAGCTGGGTGCGCGACGCATTGGTGGCATCAGTTGCATGAACCTGTCCGCCCGTTAGCCGCCAGATCAGAAAACTATCAATCGTGCCGAAAAGTAAATCGCCTTTTTCAGCTCGCGCCCGCGCGCCCGCCACATGATCCAAAATCCAGCTTATTTTGCTGGCTGAGAAATAAGGATCAAGCAACAGGCCGGTTTTAGAAACCACCATGTCCTCATGGCCGCTATCGCGCAACTGCGTACAGAATGCAGCGGTGCGCCTGTCCTGCCAGACAATAGCATTATAAAGCGGGCGGCCGGTATTTTTATCCCAGACCACTACGGTTTCACGCTGATTGGTAATGCCAATGGCTGCAACCTGTCCGGCCTCGATATGCGCATTGCGGATAGCCTGACGGCTTGTTTCCACAACCGTGTGCCAGATATCTTCCGGATCATGCTCCACCCAACCGGATTGGGGGAAATGCTGCTGGAATTCTTCCTGACCAACCCCGACCACACGCCGCCCTTGATTGAACACAATGCCGCGTGTTGATGTGGTGCCCTGATCAATTGCTAATATAAATTGTTGCATATGCCCTCCGTAAATAAAAGCAAACTAGGGATTAACCGCGATATGATCAATAAGACTACTCGAATTCCTTTAGCCAATAGGCTATTCAAGGTTGAACAGTGAGGCAATTATGAGTGATTCAGAGCGTAAAACTCTCGTATTGACCGGCGCCAGCCGTGGTATCGGCCATGCCACCGTCAAAAGATTTTCCAAAGCCGGATGGCGGGTTATCACCTGCTCCCGTCAGGATTTTTCTGAAAATTGTCCGTGGCCGGCAGGGCCTGAAGACCATATCAAGATTGATCTGGCCGATGCAGAAGATATCGGCCGCGGTATTGCTGAAATCCGCCGCCGCCTTGAGGCGCAGGGAAGCAAGCTGCATGCGCTCGTCAACAATGCCGGTATTTCGCCCAAAGCTGAAGGCGGCCGCCGCCTCAACTCTTTGGAAACGCCGATGCACGTATGGCGCGATGTATTTCAGGTTAATTTCATGGCTCCCATCATGCTGGGACGCGGGCTTTTCAAAGAGCTGGAAGCAGCACAAGGCTCAATCGTTAATGTGACCTCCATTGCCGGTAGTCGCGTGCATCCTTTTGCCGGAACCGCCTATTCTACCTCCAAGGCAGCACTTGCATCGCTGACCCGCGAAATGGCTTCAGACTTTGGCCCTCACGGCATTCGCGTCAATGCGATTGCACCGGGCGAAATTGAAACGTCTATTCTTTCACCCGGCACAGAAAAGCTGGTTGAACAATTGCCGTTGCGCCGTTTAGGCCAGACATCAGAGGTAGCCGAAACTATTTATTATTTGTGTTCCGAAGCCTCATCCTATGTCACCGGCTCGGAAATCCACATCAATGGCGGGCAACACGTCTAAAAACTGATAAAACGGGGGGAAACCATGATCCTGTGCTGCGGCGAAGCTTTGATTGACATGATAGCGGAGATCAACGCCGCAGGCGAACCGGTTTTCAAGCCCCATGCAGGTGGCGCAATTTTCAACAGCGCCGTCGCTATTGGACGTCTTGGTGTACCCTCCGGCCTGCTCACCGGCCTGTCATCCGATTTCTTCGGAGAAGTGTTGCGGGGCACCATGGCTGCCTCCCATGTCAGTGACAAATACACAATACAATCCGACCGTCCGACAACGCTTGCCTTTGTACGCCTCGTTAATGGTCAGGCATCCTATGCTTTTTACGATGAAAACACCGCCACGCGCCTGTTGCATATCGACGATGTGCCAGCGCTGGAAGATGAAGTGTCCGCCCTGCTTTTTGGCGGCATCAGCCTGATCTCCGAGCCATGCGCCGACACATTTGAAGCACTGATGATGCGGGAAAAATCCAAACGCGTCATTATGCTTGATCCCAATATCCGCGCCAATTTCATCCAAGATCGCGAAACCTATCTGGCGCGTCTCAACCGCATGATTAAACACGCCGATATCGTCAAATTATCAGATGAGGATTTGGGCTGGTTTGCCAACGAAGATAATCAAGATGCCAAAATTGATGAATGGCTAGCTCAAGGTGTTAAGCTGATTGTCATCACCCGCGGTGCCAATGGTGCAGATGCATATACATCGCATGGCAAACTATGTGTGGCAGCACAAAAAGTGGATGTGGTTGATACGGTTGGCGCTGGCGACACCGTCAATGCCGGTATTTTGGCGAGCCTTCACAACCACCAGCTTTTAAACAAAAAAGCAGTTGCCACACTTTCAGATATAGCGATTTTACAAGCTCTGAGCCTTGGTATTGATGCGGCATCGGTGACAATTTCCCGAGCCGGAGCCAATCCGCCATGGGCATATGAGCTTTAATCATCACTGGTGCTAATAGTACGGGGTGCTAAGGGTGCGGGATAATTAAACCCGCACCAGATGATCGCTGCGCTCTTCATTACCAAAGAATTCGATGTAGCGCTCCACTTCTGCCGGATCACCGGTGGCCTTCTGGATATTATCTGACAGTTTCACTGCCGGTCGGCCATTGGCATCAATCACTTTGCAAACCAGTGAAATGGCTTTCAAACCATCAATGCTGTTGGGCGCGCAACCGGCAAAATCATTGGTCAGGTTCGTGCCCCAACCAAAGCTCATCCGCACCCGATCCTTGAAGTGGTGATAAGTTTCTTCAATTGTATCCACATCCAGCGCATCGGAGAAAATCAGCATTTTCTCACGCGGGTCTTTGCCATGCTCTTTCCACCATTGAATAATGCGTTCGCCACCTTCAATCGGCGGGGCACTGTCAGGGCGGAAACCTGTCCAGTCGGCCACCCAATCCGGCGCATCCCGCAAGAATGCCGCCGTGCCATAAGCATCCGGCAGCACAATCAAAAGATTACCGCCATAATAGCGGTTCCAGTCCTGCAACACACGGTAAGGGGCAGTGCGTAATTCTTCATCCGTATTAGCCAGCGCCGCCAGCACCATCGGCAATTCATGCGCATTGGTGCCAAGCGCTTCCAGATCGGTGTCCATTGCCAACAACACGTTGCTTGTGCCGGTGAAAGCGTCACCAATACCTTCTTTCAAGGCTTCCACGCACCAGCGCTGCCACAAGAAGGAATGGCGACGACGAGTGCCAAAGTCCGACACTTTCAGGTCAGGCAATTCACGTAAGCGCTCAACCTTGCTCCACATTTTAGCTTTCGCACGCGCATAAAGCACATCAAGCGCAAATGGCCCTAAATTTTTCATCGCGGCGCGCGAGCGCATCTCATTGATGATAGCAAGAGCCGGAATTTCCCACATTGTTGTGTGAGACCAAGGGCCATGGAAATTTAACTCATACTGGCCATCGCGGCGGATCAGTTCATATTCCGGTAGTTGGAAATCCTGCAACCAGTGCAAAAATTCCGGCTGGAAAATCTGCTTGCGGCCATAAAATGTATTACCGGCCAGCCAGATCATTTCTTTTTTTGAAATGCGCAAAGTGCGGGCATGATCAAGCTGGGCGCGTAATTCGCCTTCATCAATCTCATCGGCCAGACGCACGGTTTTGGTGCGGTTGATCAGTGAGAATGTTGCATCCACCTTCGGGTAAAGCCCCCAGATCATTTGCAGCATCAGCAGTTTATAAAAATCCGTATCCAGCAAACTGCGGACGATCGGATCCAGCTTCCACGCATGGTTATAAACACGCCGGGCAATATCTGTTCTGGCCATAACGGCTCCCATTCCATATCAACTTTGTGCCAGCATTACGCATAATCAATAAACGAAAAGCTGCAATAAAAAAGGCGGGGTAAGCCCCGCCTTTTCAATCATTTCAGCTTAATGGCACAAGCTCAAGCAAAATTTCGTGGCTGCCATCTTCGGCAATCGTAATGCTTGGTGCAGAATTCGGCATTTTTTTGCCATTAACTGTCACTGTTCGCACCTTGGCACCACGCTTAACCACCACATGATAATGCGCTTTCCCAAACTGCAAATCAGCTTCAAAACCATCCCACTCCGGTGGCAGACACGGCTCGATGAAGAGCTGATCGCCACGGCGTTTGATGCCCAGAATACCTTCTGTCGCAACACGGAAGAACCAACCGGCAGACCCTGTATACCATGTCCAGCCGCCTTGACCGCGGCGTGGCTCGACCGAATAAATATCAGCCGCTATCACATAAGGCTCAACCCGATAAGTCTCAGGCTCTGCCCCGTGATTAACCGGATTGATCATCGAGAACAGCTCATACGCTTCGCGTGCTTTGCCCATTTGGGTAAGTGCCAGAATGGCCCATGTGGCGCCATGAGTATATTGACCACCATTTTCACGCACACCCGGCGGATAGCCTTTAATATAGCCCGGCTGCTGCTCAGTCTTGTTAAATGGCGGCGTAAAGAGACGCAGCAAGCCGCCCTTTTCATCCAAGAGATGTTCGTGCAGCGATTGCATAGCCTGTTCTGCATGCTCATCCGATGCCGAGCCTGACAAAACGCCCCATGATTGCGCAATGGCATCAATCGAGCATTCGTCACTGTCTTTTGAGCCAAGCAGAGTGCCATTGTCATAGAAGCCACGGCGATACCATGCACCATCCCAGCCATCACGCTCCAAAGCAGCGCTCAAGCTTTCCAAATGAGCTTCCCACGCTTTGACACGTTTTTGGTCATTGCGCTTTACGGCAATCGGCAACATTTGTTTAAGCGTATAGCTTAAGAACCAGCCAAGCCAGACGCTTTCACCACGCCCTTCAACGCCGACAAGGTTCATGCCGTCATTCCAGTCACCGCCTAAAATCAGCGGCAAACCATGCTGGCCGGTGCGCTTGATGGCCAGATCAAGTGCCAAAGCACAATGCTCATAAATGCAGACTGTATGCTCGGTAATTTCCGGCTGGAAGAAAGCATCATGCTGGCCTTCTTCCAGAGGTGCACCTTTTAAGAAAGGAATTTGCTCATCAAGCACTGCCACATCGCCGGTGGTTTCCACATAAAGTGAAGCCGCATAACCAAGCCAGACCACATCATCAGAAATCAATGTGCGCACACCAGCACCCGTTTCCGGCAACCACCAATGCTGCACATCGCCCTCTTCAAACTGGCGCGAGGCCACGTTGATGAGCTGCTTACGCGCCAGACTTGGATCAAGCAGCAACAGAGACAGACTATCCTGCAACTGATCGCGGAAGCCATAGGCACCACTTGCCTGATAGAAGGCAGCACGGGCCCAGATGCGGCAGGCAAGGCTTTGATAAGGCAGCCAGCCATTGACCATCACATCAAAAGACTGATCCGGTGTTTTGACCTGTACCGGTTTGAAAAATTCCTGCCATTGCTTGCGCGATGCCGCTAAGGCTTTGCCAAAATCAACAGTTCTGATTTCTTCAAGCAATGTGCTTGCTGATTTCTCATCTTTCTCATCACCAAGATAGAAGATGATTTCTTTCGTTTCACCGGCTTTCAATTCAAAGTCAAAGGCAAAGGCCGCGCACGGATCACGCCCTGCTTCGACAATATTGGAAAGCGCCTGCGCTTTGATCACCGCATCCGGCATTTCCACCGAGCCGGTCACGCCGATAAATTCGGAGCGGTCAGAGGTGACGGATTGTGGTTTTTCCGACATAGCAAAAAAGGCGACCTGCTCCGAACGGTCGGTGTGATAAGGATTGCGCGCCAGCAGAGCGTGCAGGTTTTCATGGTAGGACGGCACGATAAACGGCGCGTTTTTGGCGCGTTTATTGCCAAGCACCCATTCCGCATAAGCATAGTTGCGCAGACGACGCGTGGTTTTCCCCTTATTGGAAACCGTCAGACGAGACAGGCGCACCGGCCTTTGTCGATCGACAATATGGGTGAGTTCCAGATCAACATCGCCGTGGCGCGCCGAGAACGTGCTGAAGCCATGACCATGGCGGGCTTCATAGGTCACACTTTCATCACGTACCACGCCAGCCGTTGGCGCAAAGCTTTTGCCGCTATCCAGATCAACCAGATAAAGCGCTTCGCCGGTACGGTTTGTCACCGGATCATTCGCCCAAGGCGTCAGCTGATAATCGCGGCTGTTACCGGCCCAGGTAAAGCCTGCGCCTTCTGCGGATACATGGAAGCCGAAATCCGGATTGGCAATCACATTGATCCACGGATGCGGCGTGACGCTATAGCCGTTAAGGCGCACGACATAAGAGCCTTCACTATCGAAACCGCCAAAGCCGTTCCAGAAGGACAGATCTTTACCGTCCGGTGCCGGATAGGTTTGACGAGGTGCCGGGACTGGTAAGACAGGCGCTTTTTTGCTGCCATCTTTATCGGCGTCCGCCTCTTCTTTTTCACCATAACCGATGGCAGCCAATCCGGCAGTTTCGGTGAGTTTCTGCGGTTTAGCCTCTCGCAATGCTGCCAGATCGCCCGATAATTCATCACTGCGGCGTAATTGCTCTGCCAGCGAACCATTTTGTGCGTGCATGACAATGCGAGCAGATGCCAGCAATGTATTGTAGGTTTCTGCACTCATCTGATCACGGCGAACCGAGAAAATATGCGCGCGCATATCATGGCTGCGTGCGCGGAAACCTTCCAAAATCCAGTCAATCGCACGCTGGGTATCCTGAGCGTAGGAGAAGGAACGCTCATTGACCACCACCACATCAACAATCAAACCTTTGCCGAGCCAATATTCATGCGCTTTCAACAGACCGCGCAGCACGTCAAGATCGGCTTCATTGTCAATTCTGAGTGCAAAAATCGGATAGTCGCCGGAAATCGATGCCGGCCACAGGTCGGATTGTTTGCCAAGCCCTGCCGCAATGGTTTCCGGCGGCTGGCGCAGAGTGCGGTCAGGATAAGTCAGATAAGACGCAATCTTCTGGCACTCGACCGCTTCTGCCGGTTTCATGCCGATGTGATAGAGCTGCACCTGCGAACGCGTCCATGAGAGCGAATATTCACGCACAAAGCTTTCAGAGAAATTGTGATGTGCGACAGCTTCCTCCAGAGCGGCTCGTGTTTCGGCAGCCAATGTCCAGAAGACAAGGCTGACTTTTTTATGAGCAGGCACACGCACGCGGGTGCGCACCGATGCAATCGGATCAAGCACACACCCTTGCGAACCGGTCAAATGTGCACCTTCGTCAAAAGCCGCCGGATTGCGTAAATTACGACCGCGACCGATAAAGGCGCGACGGTCGGTTTCCGCTTCCACTTCACGCGCAACGCCCGACATGTCAGCGACAAAATGTGCGACATGCATATCCGGATCGGATGGCGCACGTTTACGGCGGGTTGCATAAATCGTGGTGCCGTTACCGGCAATTTCCGTCTCGACGAACATTTTCGCAAAAGCCGGATGCGCCGTATCATTATCTTCCGTGTTCAGCACCAGTTCCGCATAGGATGTCACATCCAGCACACGGTCGCGCGGGCTGGTATTGATGATGTCAATGCGGCGGCCTTCACCATCATTTTCAGAAGTGACGATCACCTCCACGACAGTTTTAATATCACCGGCGGTTTTATAAAACTCGGCTTTATCTTCAGTGAAAACCGTCTTGGCAAGTTCATGCGTCGAGCGGGTTGGCTCTCCGGTGGCAGACCACCAAGCGCCTGTTTCCACATCTTTCAGGAAGATGAAAGTGCCCTGCATATCTTCCGAGGCATCCGGCTGGAAGCGCGTCACCATCAGATCATTCCAGCGGCTATAGCCCGAACCATTGGCGGTCAGCATTAATGAATATTGACCGTTAGACATCAGATGGGTTGAACGCGGTGCCTGCAATGGTTTTTCAATAATCCGCATCGGCGCATCATCAAAACCACCGGAATCCACACGCATCGGATTTTCCGTCTTGGCATAGACCATCGGAATTTCGCGCGGGGCTTTTTCCTGCAACAGCAATTCAGCCGCTTCAATCACCGGATCGCTGTGAAAACGCTCACGCATACGGCCTTCAAAAATCACATTATTGACCGCGATAATCGCCATGCCGTGATGGTGGGCATAATAGTTTTGCACCACGGCGTATTCCTGACCTTCACGCACACGCGACGGCGTGAAGTCCACGGAATCATAAAAACCGTAGCGGCCAAGCGCACCGAGCTTATCCAGACGCTTGAGGTTTTGCACCGCAGCCGCAGGCTGATATTGCGAGGCCAACAGGCTTGCATAAGGCGCAATCACCGCATTACGCGAAAGCCCGCGCTGCAAGCCCAATGTCGGTACACCGAAATTTGAATATTGATAATTCATATGCGCATCGCGCGCATTGAAGGCAGCTTCAGAAATACCCCACGGAAGCCCGCGCGATGTGGCATAATCAATCTGGCGTTGAACAATCAGCTTATTGGTTTGATCAAGCATCGAACCGAGCGGCTCTGACATCACCAAAGGCGGCATCAGATATTCAAACATCGAGCCCGACCAGGAAAGCAGCGCCCCTTTCCAGCCCACCGGCACCAAAAGACGGCCTAAGCGGAACCAATGTTCCACAGGCACATCACCCTTGGCAATGGCAAAGAGGCTGGCAAGACGGGCTTCGGAAGCAAGCAAATCATAGCAACTTTCATCCAGCTCGTTTTCCTGCACGCGGAAACCGATTGACAGAAGACGACGTTCTTTACGCTCGAGGAAGCCAAACTGCATATCAAAAGCAAGCTGACGCGCGCGCGTTGCAAGATCGCTCAATGTCTGGCGCAAGCTCTCGGTATTATGCTCGCCAATCGCGTCATCGGTGTGTGCTTTACAGGTATTGATCAGCACCTGTGACCAATATTTAGCTTCAGCACTTTGCAGAGTTTCCACTTCCGCATCAAGCTCGGCCATCAGACGGTGAATATCATTGGCAAAAAGCGACAGATTAATGGTGCGGAAAGAAGCGGTTTCCGGCTCTTTCTTGATGGTTTGCACAGCACGACGGAAATTGGCAATCCGCTCTTCCAGACGGCGGCGCAACGGGCGCAAAATACGTCTGTCATCAGGAATTTTCGCAATTTCCTGTTCCAGCACATCATTGACATCCAGAAGACCGTTCAGGTCTGCCTGCAAGTAAACGGATGGTGCTTCCGCCCATTCTTCCACTGCGGAGGAAAGAGTGACCAAATGACCGGCAAGATTGCCGCTGTCCACCGCCGACACATAAAGCGGCTGCAATGGTTTCAGCGTATCGGTCTCATACCAGTTATAAAGATGGCCTTGATATTTCTCCATCTTTTCCAAAGTGGCGATGGTGGCAGACAGTCGCTTGATCGTCTCGTCAAAGCCGATCCAGCCGAAATCGCGCGCCGCCACAACGGAGAGCACATAAACACCAATATTGGTTGGCGAAGTCCGCTGTGCTACCAATGGTGCCGGATCTTCCTGAAAATTATCCGGTGGCAGATGGTTGTTGTCATCATTGGCAAATTCATCAAAGAAACGCCATGTGCGACGGGCAAAGCGACGTAGATCACCTTTGTCTGAGGAGCGTACTTCGAGCGTATCCTGCGGCTTGGCCGAACGGCTCACCAGCCATGCAATAAGCGGCGAAGCAAACCACACCAGCACAAAAGGCAGCGCGATCAGCACGGATTTTGCGCCAACAGATAAAGGCGCCAGCAGCGCTGCAACGGCAATCGCCATCGCAGGCCACATCAGCCATGTGTAATAAGACAGTGTATCAGGCGAAGATTTAGCCTGTGCCGCAGTGCGCCATTCCAAGAGATCACGCTTTGACACAAACAGGCGATAGAAGGTGCGGGCAATCGCATCGCTCATCAAAAATGCCGAATGGGCAATAAATGATGTGCGCAAAGCCACATCTGCCGTGCCAAGTCCGATATCGGTCAGAATTGATTGTGCATGGCCTTTTAAAGAATAGTCCATGCTAGCAGGAATGAGATTGGTGACGATGGCAAAGGTCGGCGCGATGAACATCGACAACAGCAGGAAGAACTGCCAGACGGCAGCAGCGCCCACCGGCAGCACAACCCAACCGACAACGGAAGCCAAAATCCACAAAATCGGATTGAGCGAGCGGCGTAAATTGTCGACCATTTTCCAGCGGGTAACAGCACTCACACCGCTTTTCATCGAGAAAAGATAAGGCAGTAACTGCCAGTCACCACGTGCCCAGCGGTGATGACGTGACACATCAACATTATAACCGGTCGGATAATCTTCCACCACTTCCACATCGCTGACAAGCGCTGCACGGGCATAGCCGCCTTCGAGAAGGTCGTGGCTGAGAATGGTGTTTTCTTTGATACGATCTTGCATCACCGCTTCGAAAGCGTCGATATCATAAAGACCTTTACCGGTAAAAGTACCCTCGCCCAGCAAGTCCTGATAGGTGTCGGAAACAGCAAATACATATGGATCAATACCGCGATTGACCGAAAATACGCGTTGCAGGAAAGAGGCATCATCTCCGGTCGTCAGCGATGGGGTCACACGCGGCTGCATGATGCCATAACCGCGCACCACACGGCGTGTTTCCGGATCAACCACCGGACAGTTGAGCGGATGGCTCATTTTACCGGCAAGAGTAGTTACTGCCTCCGGTGTCAGGCGCGTATCCGCATCCAATGTCATCACAAAGCGGATGCCGGTCGGTAATTTATCATCGGGCGGGAAAAAGCTGGTATCGCGATCGCCGCGCAAAAGCAGATTAAGCTCATGCAGCTTGCCGCGCTTGCGCTCCCAGCCCATCCAGCAACCTTGTTTTTCATTATACAAACGGCGACGATGCAAAATGAAGAAACGCGGCGCATTGGTTGCGCCATATTGCGCGTTCAAACGTGCAATTTCTTCCATTGCATAATCATAAATTTCCATATCTGCGGGTGTGACTTCGTCCTTGGAATCCAGCCAGTCACTCACCAGCGCGAAATAAACCTCACCGCGCGGATTGGTCAGATAATGCACTTCAAGATTGCGGATCTGCTCATCAACACTGTCGCGCGAATTGATCAGCGTCGGCACGGCAACCAATGTGCGTGCTTCTTCGGGAAGACCGTCCTTATATTCATAGCCGATCAGTCGCGTTGGCTGTAAAAACCACGGAACAAACGAGTTGACCAGCGAGTAACTGGCATCCATAGCCGGAAAAAGTGCGAGCAGCACAAACAAAAATTGCACTTCGCCCGAGAGCCCCAAACGGCTCATGGAATGTTCAGCAAACCATAAAAGTAAGCCTGTGAAAATTGCCGTCGGCAGGAACAGGCCCCAAAGACCGAGACTGCGATAAAAGCGCTCGAACTGAACTGTAAACGGCTTGTTATAGCCGCAAATTTCTTCCAGTTTTTTGCGCCCGTCACCAGCCAGATAATAGGCAATTGCACCAGTACCTTTGGCAGCACCATGACCGGCCGCTTCTGCCGTTTCGCCGTCTTCAGCCAGTTTTAAGGCCGCATGGGTAATTTCCACCTCACTCATTTTCGAGCGACGCGCCAGTTTTTCAATGGTTACACGATAGGCATTGCGGGAGCGGAAATCCAATCGCTCAAAATCAGAGTTGTCACGCAAAATTGCATCAACAACACTGACCATTTCAAACCATGTCGGCCAATCAATATCATCAATCGCCTTGAGGCTGCGGATGATATTGCCCATCGTCACACCGCCGGTGGACTGGCGGGCATGTTCTTCTACAATCGCTTCTTCGCCATCTTTATCAAAGCGCTTTAATTCGGCTTCCAGCCATGTTGTGGCGGGGCCGGTATCAGTTGACGCACTGCGCAAACGATAAAGCAAGTGCGTGGTAAAGGTGCTATCAGCAACAACCGGCTGGATACGCGCTAAAACAGCGTTTAGCTCATCACCGTTGCTGGCAATGATAATCTCATCCGCCGCACGGTTGGCAAGATTACGCATATTGCGCGCGCGCTCAACCCGCAAGGCAAGACGGCGCGCATTTTCAATCAGCACATAGCGGATGGCAGAAGGAAGCGCCCAAAGCTCCCCGATGCGCAGCGGCTCGACCGTCTGAAACCCCTCTACCAAAGCGGTCAGTGTTTTGAGCGAAAAATTACTATCATTATGACCGACATAAAGCCATGCCAGCGCAAATATGCGCGGCATGTCCGGCATGGACGGATAGACCGGTAATTGCCGCATAAAACGTAGAGGCAAATCGCGGCGTACCTGCTGAATGTTTTTATCAATCAGATAATGATTATCAAGCAGCCATTGTGCGGCTGGCGTGATAGTTTCACCCGCGCGCGATGCCGCATCGGATGAGCGATAGGCATGCAAAATGAATTTGGCATTTTCAGATAATCTTTTATCAAAAGCAAATTGCTCATAGCCGGGCAAAGCAACCGCTTCCCCCCGCGCCACTGAGGCTGCGATCTGCTGCAATTCTTCCGGTGTTTTATAATGATACCTCACCGGTGAGGGCTGTGTAGGTGGCAGGATCATCTGCCCGTTTGAAGAGAACATCGAAGACAGCGAAGAAGACAATTTGGGCATATGCCTTGGCAGCCTTTCAGGTAGAAAATCATCAGATGCATATTGAGAAAAGCTTGGGAGGATTTTTCAAAATCAATATGCGGTGGGTCTAAAAGTTGAAGAGTATTACACATCAAAAGCGGTACAGTTTCAGCCGCCAAACCGAAAATCAGAAGCATCCATAATCAATACCAGACTCAGATTTGAAACCCTCTTTAGTGTGAGATAACGAAGTAAAAGACGAATAGTTCCGTGTCTGCGAACAAGATTAGGCCAAATTGCGTCAGAGCTTATTGCTGTGACGTAATTCGGCCAATTCTCAATGCACATTTCGTTCCGGCTTTTAATCTTGCGTTATAAAAAGCCCTTAAAATACAAGTCAGTCCGGTAAAATAGCCAGTGGTCGTGGTTCAACCCAGAAACAACGCCCAATATCGCGGGCGAAATCGTAATTTCGCTCCCTTAGGTTCTGGCTCAGGTTCTGGCTCAAGTTCTGGCTGATCGGCAGGCACTTCAATTTCCACCTGCGCCTTGCCGTCATCAATCAACAGCTCCACACGGCGTCGGCTGCCCGAACGGCGACTGCTTAAAATCACACCTTCAATGCCCTCTTCATCAGCAGCAACCAGCGCCACATCATGCGGGCGAAAGTAAAGCAGCCCCCGGGTTTCAGGAAAACCTTTTACCTTCAATCCGCTTGCAGCATTTTGAATGATAATTTCGCCATCCCTCACCGTAACATGCAGATGACTGGATTCGCCTACAAAACCATAGGTAAAAGGTGAGTTGGGACGATCATAAACCTCATCTGGTGTGCCGACCTGTTCGATCTTGCCTTGGCTCATCACCACAACACGGTCGGCCAGCTCCAGTGCTTCATCCTGATCATGGGTAACAAAAATAGTTGTATGGCCGGTTTTCTCATGAATTTCACGCAGCCATTTGCGCAGTTCTTTACGCACCTGCGCATCCAGTGCGCCAAAGGGTTCATCCAGCAGCAGAAGTTTGGGTTCAATCGCCATCGCGCGCGCCAAAGCAACACGCTGACGCTGTCCGCCTGAGAGCTGCGACGGATAGCGATCCTCCAAACCTTTCAGCTGGACAAAATCCAATAATTGCAAGGCGCGGCGACGTATCTCAGCATTTGTTTCACGTGCATGGCGCGGGCGCACTTTAAGGCCAAAGCCGATATTATCAGCAACGGTCATATGCCGGAAAAGCGCATAATGCTGGAACACAAAACCAACATTTCGCTCCTGCACCGTTTTGGCCGAGGCATCTTCATCACCAAAGAAAATTGTACCTTCAGACGGCGTTTCAAGCCCCGCAATCAATCGCAGCAAAGTGGTTTTACCTGAGCCGGAAGGCCCCAACAAAGCGATCAGCTCGCCCGATTGAATATCCAGTGAGACATCATGCAAGGCCGGAAACTGGCCGAATTGCTTTTTCACATCAACAACGCGCACATCCATTAAATACGACCTCTCAATGCCTGCCGCCATTGCTTGCAAGTTCTGCGCTGTAGCGCATTTCCAATAAAGCTTTCAGTGCCAGTGTTAAAAGTGCCAGCAATGTCAGCAGTGATGCCACCGCAAAAGCGCCGACAAAATTATATTCATTATAGAGAATTTCCACATGTAGCGGCATGGTGTTGGTCAGGCCGCGAATATGGCCGGAAACAACAGAAACCGCTCCAAATTCGCCCATCGCACGCGCATTACACAAGAGCACACCGTAAAGCAGACCCCATTTGATATTGGGCAAAGTCACATACCAAAATGTCTGCCAGCCGGTGGCCCCCAAAGACAATGCTGCCTCTTCATCACTAGTTCCCTGCTCCTGCATCAGCGGGATCAGCTCACGCGCCACAAAAGGAAATGTGACAAACAAGGTTGCTAATACAATCCCCGGCACTGCGAACAGAATGTCGATATTATAAGATTTAAGCCACGGCCCCAGCACGCTTTGGCTGGAAAACAGCAATACAAACACCAGACCGGAAATGACCGGCGACACCGAAAACGGCAGATCGATCAAGGTGGTCAGGAAAGCCTTACCTTTAAACTCGAACTTGGCGATTGCCCATGCACCCGCCACCCCAAACACCAGATTGACCGGCACGGAAATTGCTGCCACCAGCAAAGTCAGGCGGATGGCTGCCAACGCATCCAGCTCGATAAATGTCTCGAAATATTGCGCCACACCTTTACGGAAAGCTTCGATAAAAACGGTCAGCACAGGCAAAATCAGCACCAAGCCTAAAAAGAGCATGGCAATGGCAATCAGGCTATAGCGTACCCAGCCCTGTTCGCTCACCGCATGGTCATCAGCAGGCGGAGTGTGCTGATCAGTTTTGATAGCCATATTTCCTCCTGCTCCAGCTTTGCAAAAGATTGATGATAAACAACATCAGAAATGACAGAAACAGCATGATAGTGCCGATGGCTGCCGCACCACGATAATCAAACTCCTCCAGTTTGATGACGATGAGCAAAGGCGCGATTTCCGACACATAAGGGGTGTTACCGGCAATAAAAATCACCGATCCGTATTCACCAACCCCACGCGCAAAAGCCAGTGCAAAACCGGTTAAAATAGCCGGTTGCAACCCCGGCAGCAGCACCCGCCAAATGGTTTGGAAACGGCTGGCACCAAGCGTTGCGGCCGCCTCTTCCACCTCGCGGCTGATCTCTTCCATAATCGGTTGAACGGTGCGCACAATAAAAGGCAAGCCGATGAAAATCAGCGCAATCACAATACCGGCTTTGGTAAAGGCTACCCGCGTATTGAACTGCATCAAGATACTGCCGATCCAGCCATTAGGCGCATAAACAGCAGTAAGCGCTATCCCTGCCACTGCCGTTGGCAACGCAAAAGGAAGATCAACGATGGCATCCACCAGGCGCCGCCCAGGAAAGCGATAGCGCACCAGCACCCACGCCACCAGCACACCAAAGACAACATTAATGAGTGCCGCAATAAAGGCCGTGCCAAAGCTTGTTTGCAGCGCATAAAGGGTGCGTTGATCCAGTGCTATTTTCCAAAACCCAGCCCATCCCAAACCGCTGGCATAAAACACCAGCACAGCCAGCGGAATGAGGATCAGCAGACTCAGATAAACAACACTCAAACCGAATGTAAGCCTGAAACCTGGCAATACACTCGGTTGGCGAAAGTTAAAACCGCTCAGTCGCGTGAGCCGTGATGTCATCAATCACACCTTTTGGTTTTGAGAGCAGTTTTGTTCACGAAACCAAACAAGATTATCTGCCCGACTTGTAGATCTGGTCAAATGTACCGCCATCACCAAAATGATAAGGTTGCGCCTTTTTCCAGCCGCCAAATATCGGATCATCAATGGTCAGTAATTTCACATCCGGCAATGGCTTTAACTGACCTTCAGGCACCAGTTCCGGTAAGGATGGCCGGTAATAATGCTTTGAAACTATCGTCTGGCCTTCGGGAGAATAAAGATATTGCAGATAGCCTTCCGCTAATTTACGTGTGCCTTTGGCATCGACATTCTTGTCAACCACGGCAACCGGCGGCTCGGCCAGAATGGAAACCTCCGGTACGACAATATCAAAGGCATTATCGCCAAATTCGGCCACCGACAAATAGGCTTCATTTTCCCATGCCAGCAGCACATCGCCTAATTGGCGCTGCACAAATGAGGTAGTTGAACCACGAGCACCGGTATCCAGCACCGGCACATGACGGAAAAGCTCCGAGAGATAGGCTTTTATTTTCTCTTCATCGCCATCAAATTGCTGATAAGCCCAGCCCCATGCGGCCAGATAATTCCAGCGTGCACCGCCCGAAGTTTTCGGGTTTGGCGTGATCACCTCAACGCCATCTTTGGTGAGGTCTGCCCAGCCTTTAATGTTTTTAGGATTGCCTTTGCGGGTTAAAAACACGATTGTTGATGTATAGGGAGCCGAATTTTTCGGCAGTTTTGTGCGCCAATCTTCCGCTATTTTCCCGGTGCGCTCGACAATCGCATCAATATCGCTTTGCAAAGCCAGCGTCACCACATCCGCATCAATACCATCAATCACAGAGCGCGCCTGCGCACCTGAGCCACCATGCGATGTACGCAGTGTTATTGTTTCGCCGGTTTCAGCCTTCCAATGTTTAGCAAAAGCGGCGTTATATTCTTTATAAAGCTCGCGCGTCGGATCATAAGAAACATTCAGCAAAACCTGCTGCGCCGACGCTATCCCCGTTGCTGCTCCGATCACAGCACTGACCAGAAAAGCAGATACCAGAAAATCTCTGGCCAACGCTCTCACAAAAACCTTGTTCATGCATGCCTCCATCTGGTTAACAATGCTCAGCCTAGCAAAATATGAGGCAAAGAAAACTTATGAACACCGCCTAAAACATCATGATCGCAGAAAATAAAACCTCCACTGACGCCATACGGAAAATAGATTTTTAGCATGCCTCCTCAACCCCAACAATGTAGCAGGCAGTGGCTGTCACAGCTATACTAAAAAATGTGACGTCGATTTAAGCCGCTTAAAAAACGCTTTTACGGCGCGTGACCGAGAATCCGCACGCATAGCGTACTTCATAATAAGGATCGACGATCAGCGTCACATCACGGCTCTCGCAACGCCGGTTGCCCGCGTTCAAATAAGCCTCGGCCGCATCGCGCACGACAACCGGTGAAACCGGATCAAGTCCGCTGCCCAAAGCCAGCCCTTTGACAAAACCGCGCGAGGCGGAAGGATCAATCGAAGGACCGATCAGAATTTTCTTCTGCTCGCGGTTTTCAACAATACGATAGCTGCGGCCATCGTCAGTTTTAAAATCAACTGCAGGCAATCCGGCATAGTTTTTTTGGGTGTAATCGACACCAGCGCAGCCATATAGGGCGATCAGAACAATGCTTAAACATGTAAATTTTGACATTTTTCTCTGTATTTCAAAACATTATCAGCCGGGATGATCAGGAGCGATTGCAATCATCGCGCAGCCAATGAAGACCACCGCGACCGATCAGATCACTTTTTCATGTGACCTTTTAAAATAAGTTCGCGGCATAAAAAAGTCAGGCGCGCATTCATGACGCTCAATTATTATTTATGCTTGCATCTTTCCTAATTCATGCCATCAATCTATCTTAAACGAGCCGAATATAAACGGAGTTTAGATGATGAAATCATTAGCCTTAATGACAGTAAGTGCCAGTCTTCTCATGCAGGCGGGTGCTGCACTGGCTCAGCCAGCCGGTGGCGACACCATTCAAAAGATTGACTATTATTGTGAGCGGAACATCGTCATTCCCGTCACCTATATCAACACTGCGGCAGGTACATCCTTTGCAGTGATCAATGTAGACGGCAAACAGGTTTCCATGACCCAGGCAACAAGCGGCAGCGGCGCACGTTACATTGCAATCGACGAGCAGGACAGCTATCGCTGGCATGAAAAGGCCGGTGAAGCCGTACTTTCCTATCTTGAAGCTGATGACAGTGCGAAGGAGCAAACATTGCTCACGCAATGCCGTGCTGATGATTTAAGCGAAGACGAAAATTAATCGTCACGCATCTCAATGAAAAAGCCGCCTGAAACTGACCTTTCAGGCGGCTTCTTTTTAAGGCTTAAGGCACCAGATAATGAGCGTCCCACTGGTCATGGGGAACAATGCCACCCAATTTATACTTGAATGACAAAATGGTCATCCGATCTGTGTCAGTCTTGCAGCTGTAAGACAGGCGATACCATTGATTGCGGCTGCGTAATGCAGCACCTTTGGCAATAATCGATTGCGGCTTAATGGTCGGTTCTGAAAAAGCATAGGCCAGCACTTTATCAGGACTAAAGCCTGACTCGGAGCGGTTTATCACTTCCATCGCCTCAACATCACAGCGTTGTTCAAGACGCGTTGCCGGATCAAGTTTTTTCAGCTGGGCAATTTCCAGTGCCGTCATGGCATTCGCCGGCATTGCACAAAATACAACGCCCGCAATAATAAATTTAAGCAGTTTCATCAGGCTCTTTTCAGTCAAAATCCGTAAAATAAAATAGTCATCCGGCCTGTCAAAAGAACGGAAAAGGAGCGAATATTCATTAGAATCAATTTCAGCCAAGGGTGCAAGGCGCTTAAAAATGAAACAGACACTTACGAACAGGAAAGCGCTTTATATAATCAATTTCACCCTGAATAGTTTAAAGGTACTTTAGTTTCTTCGGCATGAGTGCGGTTGCGCCCCCCGTGCTTTGCCTTAAATAATTGCTTGTCGGCGCGATCAATCACCGCCCAGATATCTTCCTGATGCCGCAGTTTCGTAATTCCGAAACTACAGGTCAGAATATGCATATCATCAAGCCCGTCAAAGAATGTCTCTTCAATTTCATTGCGCAGTCTTTCGATCAAAATATAAGCTTGCCCAACGCTTTTTTGATGCAAAATCAACACAAATTCTTCACCGCCCAGACGCACTGCCCAATCACGCTCGCCGATAGATCCCGCCAGAATGCCAGCAAATTGCTTAAGCACCCTATCACCCACAGTATGACCATAACGATCATTGATGCTTTTAAAATAATCAATGTCGCACATGATGATGCTATCGGTACGACTGCGCTTTTCTTCCGAGATGGCAGCCAAACGATTCATTAAGCCACGCCGGTTCAACAAGCCGGTCAGCACATCCGTATCGCGATCACGTTTCAGGAGAGCGATCACTTCAATGCCAACCGCCAAGATAATCATCAATCCCAATATCAATCCCAGAATTACCGACCAAAATGAAGTCACATCCCAGTATGTACTGTTGAGATAAGCAGCACCATGCATATCCTTATTAAGGGTATCATCCGTCATCAATACTTTTGGAAAAAAATGTATCCCAACCAGAAACAAACAGCCAAGTAAAATACGATCAGCACTTGTTTCCCATACCAGTTTTCGTAACCGGAAAACGGCAATCAAAAAGAAAGCAGCCACACCAAAATTAACCAAGTAAATTCTCGCAAATAAATTATTGTCAAAATAATAAAAATAAACAATTCCGCTGGTAATCAGAATTATTATTAAAGAATATATAAAAATATTGATGGTTTTTCCTGAGCGATAAAGCACGCCCCCGGTCATAAGCTGGCTGCCCAGAATATAACAAAAGCCGCTCACGACAGTGCTTCCGCCCCGAAAAGGAATTATTTCAACGGTCTGAACAATCGCTCCAAAGGCGACAAGAAGGAAACCTGCCGCACAGATCAGCAAATATTTCCGTTCACGCGAATAAAACCAAACACTGCACAAAAAGAATGAAACGAGCAACAGAATGGCTGGCAATGCAAATTTCATAACGCAGTTCGCCCTCCCCACCTGTGGCTCTGCCTGTATGCAGCTTAAAACCGATTGTAATATTACTGACAGAGATGAAATAAACCGGAGCGACATAAGTCGGCGTTTAAATATTCCCTGTGCCTCCTTATCTTCCCCCGAAGATTATAGAAAGCACAGGAACTTTAACGCAACACAACCGGCTTGCAACCAGTTTATTTCTCAGCTTAGAAGATAATCAGCATCTAAAGATAAAGTCGCAAGATTATGCAAAAGCACTGGCGCTTACGCCGCCTGCTTTTCTCTTTCGCCAGCCGGAAAGGCGGTGCAAATTTGCTGCGTTATCATTTCAGCTGTCACCGCCGACAATGTCCAGCCCAGATGTCCGTGACCGGTATTATAGAAAACGCGTGGTTTGCTGCCAGCCCCGACCCGTGGCATCATATCCGGCATCATCGGGCGCAATCCCGCCCAAGGCACCACATTAGATGTACTCATACCCGGGAAGAAACCACGGCTCCATTCCACCAGCGGCCGGATACGGTCATGGCGGATATCGCGATTATCGCCATTATATTCCGCTGTTCCGGCAACACGCAAACGATTGAGCCCTAAACGGCTGGTGACAATTTTAGCATCATCATCAAGCAGGCTCACCCAAGGGGCAGCCTTTTGGCACATTTCGCTGTCGAGATTGATAGTGATGGAATAGCCTTTGACCGGATAAATATTGACCCTGTCGCCCAGCATAGATGCAAAGCGTCTGCTGCCAATGCCGGCACAAATCACCACCGCATCAAATTGCGCTTTCTCACCATCCGATTTCTCAGGGCAGGAATTACTGCGCCAGCTGATTTTAATACCATTGCCGGTGTGCGACAGGTTCTCAACATCCGCATCACCAATGAAATTCAAACCTTTGCGCATCGCAGCATCGGCCAAGCCGCGGGTAAACTTGTGAATATCGCCGGTCGCATCAGATGGCGTGAAGAAACCGCCATAAAGTGATCCCGTCAAAGCCGGCTCAATTTGCTTAGCCTCTTCCGGTGAAACAGCTCTGCGATCAAGTCCGGCTCTGGTCAGCAACGCGTTGACCTTTTCCGCATGGCGATAACCGGCTTCGTTGCGATAAACATGCAGAATACCACGCTTTTCCAGATCGAAGTTGATGCCCTCTTCTTCTGCAATCCGGTAAAGATGCTCACGCGCCTCAATAGCAAGCTTGGCAGTTGCAACCGTATTGTTCTGATATTTCGGGATGTTGAGCATAAATTCCGTCAGCCACGAATATTTATGCCAAGATGGTTTCGGGTTCATCAGCAATGGAGCGTCTTTGCGCAAAATCCATTTCATGCCTTTAAGAACTGTGCCCCAATTATTCCAAACCTCCGCATTAGATGCAGAAAGCTGGCCGCCATTGGCAAAGGATGTTTCCATCGCGGCATAACGGTTGCGGTCAAAGACCGTTACCTCATGCCCCTGTTTCAACAAAGCATAAGCGGTCGTAATGCCGGTAATACCGGCGCCAATAATTGCAATATGTGACATGTAAATCCCACAAACAAAGGTTCCACCCAATCCTCCGCCACAAAAGGCAGAGAACATGAAACCCCATCTGTCATGGAACCTGAGAGCTTGACCTTTCCACGTGGCCGAATGTTGAATCACCCGTGCTCAACGTTTCTGCCCTTAGAGTAAAAGGGCGAAAAGACTTTCTCCTTCGGTGGGCTTTTAGCGCATTTCCCTCATTGCCTATTTGCCACTCTCCAGATGTTCTCAAACCGTCTGGTCCTTTTGCCTGAGAGTTTCCGGGGTGGTTGCTCCGTCGGCGTCGGTTTTCCCGATCTCTTCCAGATGGTCATAATCGAACAGGCCATGTATAACGTAATCAACCAGTGATAACAAGCGTAGAGAAGATGCGCCAAAAGCACATTGTAATCCGATGATTTTACAGTAAAAGATCGCACCTACACATTAACAGTCAACGCAACGGAGCCACATGATGAAACCAGTTTTTTTACAGCTGCAATGTACGCCGGGGAAAACCTATCAGGTTGCAGAAGAACTGTTTCGCCGCGAGATTGCCTCCGAGCTTTACTCCACCAGCGGCGAGTTTGATTTGCTGATCAAGATCTACATCAAAGAAGAAGATGACATCGGCAAGTTTATCAATGACAATGTTCTCAACATTCCAGACATTGTCAGATCACTGACAACGCTTACATTTACCGCTTTTTAAACAACTTGCCGATATTAATATTATAGTGTAGCTTCAACACTATCAATATTACTTGGACTTACATTGCCTTTAACTGCACGAGTTTACAGTCGATAAGTGCAGTCAAAGGCTTACAATACAGGATATGACAGATAAGGATTAACCGGTTTTCAATCAGGCAGGCTAGAAATGCCCAATACGCTTCAGAACTTAAATATACTTATTGTTGAAGATGAAGTGATAACTGCAATGGATGTTGCAGCAACGGTTGAATATGCGGGCGGCACAGTCCTTGGCCCTTGCAATTCAGTGCAGGATGCACTGGATCTGATTGAACACAACACAATCCACGCCGCTATTCTGGACGTAAATTTAAGAGACGGCGATGTTTGGCCTCTTTTAGAGCGGCTTCGGGCGCACGGCATTTTTGTCATAGTCTACAGCAGTGCCGGCCTGCCAAAAGAAATGACCAAACGGCATCCAGGCCTTTCCTTCTTCCACAAACCAATGCCACATGCAGTTTTGGCGCGCGCCTTGATTAATGCATTCTGATTTCATCAACCGCCATATCCGGTACCATGCCTGGCAAATAACCCGCCATTTAACGCAGACGTGATCATGACAGCCCTTTTAAGGGCAGCGGACGCTATCCACACCGCGATCAATCCTCTTTAAATTTTAAATTTAATATGCTAACAATATATTGTCGCCGGATATTTTTGGCGCGACATCTTTCTCTTCCGACGACTGAATAAACCGCATCCTTCCTATGCAATGGTTGATCTTTGGTCACACCACCGGATCAGAAAGTTACATGCACAGCATGACCACTTCTGGAATGACTTAAATTTTAAACTTGAAATCGTGTTAAGTCACACCGGAGCCTTTCAACGGTTTTCCGTCAAAAGGACAAACGAAGCACCCCACCTGAACTTGCTTTGTTTAGTCATGCTTGTGAATCATAACGAACCTCTCGCTGGGGCAATTTGTCCTTTGCCCCGTGCGGGCGGTTCTGTAATAAAAATAACAAAATTATTGCACAGTTTTGCCCTTCTGCTCTTGCAGTCGGGGATGAAGAATTGCAATAAGCACCTTATATTATAATCAATGTCGCATTATTTTTGAAATAATATGACAAATTAACTTGAATTCGTGAAGGACTCACAATGCCTCCTTATCGTTCGCGCACTACCACCCACGGCCGTAATATGGCTGGTGCACGCGGCCTTTGGCGCGCCACCGGCATGAAAGATGAGGATTTCGGCAAGCCAATTATTGCAGTGGTCAACTCATTCACCCAGTTCGTGCCGGGTCACGTTCATTTGAAAGATATGGGGCAACTGGTTGCGCGCGAGATCGAACGCGCCGGTGGCGTCGCCAAAGAATTCAACACTATTGCGGTTGATGACGGCATCGCTATGGGGCACGATGGTATGCTCTATTCGCTGCCATCACGCGAAATCATCGCAGACTCGGTTGAATATATGGTCAATGCCCATTGCGCCGATGCGATGGTTTGCATTTCCAACTGTGACAAGATCACTCCGGGCATGTTGATGGCTGCGTTGCGCCTCAATATCCCTGTTGTGTTCGTTTCCGGCGGCCCGATGGAAGCTGGTAAAGTTGTCTGGGATGACGTCGAAAAAAGCCTTGATCTGGTTGATGCTATGGTCGCAGCAGCCGACGACAATTACACCGACGAACAAGTGGCAACAATTGAGCGCTCGGCTTGCCCGACCTGCGGCTCCTGCTCCGGCATGTTCACCGCCAACTCGATGAACTGCCTGACTGAAGCGCTTGGTCTTTCATTACCGGGCAATGGTTCCACTCTTGCAACCCACGCCGACCGTGAACGTCTGTTCCTTGAAGCCGGTCGTCTGGTCGTTGATCTGGCACGCCGTTATTATGAGCAGGATGATGCATCCGTTCTGCCTCGCGCAATTGCCAGCTTTGAAGCCTTCAAAAACGCCATGACCCTTGATGTGGCGATGGGCGGCTCGACCAACACCGTGCTGCACTTGCTGGCAGCAGCGCACGAAGCAGAACTTGACTTCAATATGAGTCATATTGATCAGCTTTCGCGCCATGTGCCGGTCTTGTGTAAAGTAGCACCTGCTGTGCCTGATGTTCACATGGAAGACGTGCATCGTGCCGGTGGCATCATGGGCATTCTGGGTGAGTTGGATCGCGCCGGTCTTCTTGATACATCGGTTGGTTCCGTTCACGCCAAATCTTTGAAAGATGCGCTTGATAAATGGGATATCAAACGCACCAATGACGAAAGCGTGCACAATTTCTTCCGTGCAGCACCGGGTGGCGTACCAACACAGGTTGCCTTCAGCCAGTCACGCCGCTTCGACAGTGTCGACAGCGACCGTGACAATGGCGTGATCCGCAACAAAGAACATGCCTTCTCGCAAGACGGTGGTCTGGCCGTGCTTTACGGCAATCTGGCCGAAGACGGCTGCATTGTTAAAACAGCTGGTGTTGACGACAGCATCCTGACCTTCTCAGGCCCTGCGCGCATTTTTGAAAGTCAGGACAGTGCGGTTCTCGGTATTCTCAATGGCAAGATCAAAGAAGGCGATATCGTCCTCATCCGCTATGAAGGCCCGCGCGGCGGCCCTGGCATGCAGGAAATGCTCTACCCGACCAGCTATCTGAAGTCGAAAGGCTTGGGCAAAGCCTGTGCGCTTGTCACCGATGGTCGTTTCTCGGGTGGCTCTTCAGGTCTTTCCATTGGTCACGTTTCACCGGAAGCGGCAGAAGGCGGCACTATTGGTCTGGTTGAAGAAGGCGATATCATCAATATCGACATTCCAAACCGTATCATCCATCTGGATGTCGCTGATGCAACCCTTGCAGAACGTCGTGCTGCGATGGAAGCCAAAGGCTGGAAACCGGTTGAACAGCGTAAACGTAAAGTCAGTGCGGCTCTGCGTGCTTATGCAGCCATGACCACCAGTGCGGCTAAAGGTGCTGTGCGCGTTGTGCCTGAATAAACGCAAGTTGACATAATAATTAAAAAAGCGCAGTCCCATTTGGCACTGCGCTTTTTTTATAAGTTCAAAATGAAACTTTTAAGAGCTCGCGTGTTTTTCAACCAATGGCAGGATTTCTTCAACCACCGCCTTCGGTGTCACAGGGCCCACATGCTTATATAAAATAGCGCCATCAGGACCGATGAGGAATGTTTCCGGCACACCATAAACGCCCCAGTTAATGGTTGAGCGTCCGGCCTGATCTGTACCGACAGCGGCATACGGATTGCCCAGATCACCCAAAAAGCGACGGGCATTTTCCGGCTGGTCTTTATAATTCAGGCCAACAATCTTAATGCGCTTGTCTTTCGCCAATTCCATAAACACCGGATGCTCCTGACGGCAAGGCGCGCACCATGAAGCCCAGACGTTCAAAAGCGTCAGCTGGCCTTTAAAATCGGCACTGGTGATGCCCGGCAACTGCACACCATCACGTACCAAACCTTCCAAAGGCGGAAGTTCGGTTTCAGGTGCCTGCTTGCCGATCAAAGCTGATGGAATGGTGGAGGCATCTTTGCCCGACAACAATTGATAGGCAAACACCCCCGCCAAACTGGCAAAAATAATCAATGGCAGCAATGCCATGATCACGCGCTTGGAAGCCGCAGATTGTGCTTGTGTTTCAGGCTGTTTCTGCTCAGTCATTGTCATTTCCTGCGCCATCTTCTTGGGTGCGGCGTGAACGACGGCGCACACCCTGCGCTTCCAGACGCTGTAATTCACTGCGCTGTGCACGCTGATCAAGTAAAATCCATGTAATCATGCCGGTCAGAACCAAAGCGGAAATCACATAAGATGCGACGACATAAGTGATATGAGTCATTGTTTTATGTCTCCTTTTCACACATCTGCGGCTTGTTGTGCAGCTTGCGCTCTTGCAGGGCGTGCATCAGCATTGCGTGCTGCCATTTTGCGCATGGCAGCCACACGGCGGCGCCAGATTTCATTGCGCATGGCCATCAGGTGCAGCGTGAAAAACAACATGGTAAAACCAGCGGCCATCACCAGCAAAGGATAGAGCATCGACGGATCAATCGTCGAGCCGCCCATACGGATAACAGAAGCTGGCTGATGCAATGTATTCCACCAATCGACCGAGAATTTGATAATCGGGATATTGATGAAGCCGATCAGAATGAGCACAGCCGCAGCACGCGCCGATTTTGACGGATCATCAATGGCGCGGCTCAAAGCAATCACGCCGAGATACATCAAAAACAATACAAAAACAGAAGTCAGGCGTGCATCCCACACCCACCAGGTGCCCCACATCGGCTTGCCCCATAAGGAGCCGGTCAGAAGCGCAAGCGCTGTAAAAGCTGCACCAATTGGCGCCGCAGCGCGCGCAGACACATCAGCCAGCGGATGACGCCAGACAAGCGTGCCGAGCGCCGACATCGCCATCACCGAATAGCACATCATCGACAACCATGCGAAAGGCACGTGGATATACATAATCCAAACGGTGATGCCCTGCTGATAATCTTCCGGTGAAAAATAGACCATGTAAAGGCCAACCACCAGCAACACGGCAGTGATCACTGCCATCCACGGCAGCAATAAGCCGGCCAGCCACAAAAACCGCGTTGGATTAGCCAGATCAATCCAGCGAGAAAGAAAGAATTTATTGCTCATTAAACCTACATAGCCTCGCCGGTCAAATCTTCAACACCTGCCTGCAAATGCGCCATCCTGATCTGCATAGGATATTTGTTACATGCTCTGTTGCTCATATACATGCAGTATACTGCTACCGGCCTGCCGCAAATCATCATTTTCGCCGCAGTCTGGCGCTTATTTTGTCAGATCGCTTCAATTCATCCGGTTTAGTTTCTTTAATCTGTTGCGTTCTTCAGCGCAGAAGCCGCCGCGATCGGCCCAATAACTGCAAAAAACAGCGTGATTGCAATCAGGATCAACAAAGGTGCCAGAAATGGTGAACCTTCAACCGTTGCTCCATAAGAAGCAGAGACCCCGAAAATAAGCACAGGGATAGTTAAAGGCAACACAATCACCGAAACAAGCAGCCCCCCGCGCGGAAGTGCCACTGCTAAAGCAGCACCAACCGCCCCCACAAAGGTGATTGCAGGGGTGCCGACAAGCAGGGTCAAAGCAGTTGCGCCGATCGAAGTCATGTCCATATTCATAAACAGACCCAGTAGCGGACTTGCCACCACCAGCGGCAACACACTGCCCGTCCAATGCGCCAGACTTTTGGTGAAAACCAGCAGCGGCAACATGTGTGTGTGTGAGGCCATGATCATCAGATCAATCGATCCGTCTTCACGATCCACCTGAAACAACCGGTCGAGCCCCAGCAGCACTGCAAGCAATGCCCCGATCCACAACATAGCAGGGCCGATACGTGCCAGCAGGTTAAGATCAGGGCCGACACCAAAAGGCATCACCGCGATCACAGCCAGAAAAAACAGGATTCCGATCAAAGCGCCGCCGCCTGCGCGCAGGCTCAAGCGAAAATCACGGATAAAGAGTGCCAGCATTAATCCGCGCTTTCGGTTTGATATGCACCAAGATCAATTCTCTGTGCGCCTTCAAGGCCAAGCGGAATATGGGTAGCGGCGATAATCATGCCGCCTTCAGCCAAATGTCTTTTCATCAGATTGGCAAAGCGCTTTTCTGATGCCTCATCAAGACCGGCTGTTGGCTCATCCACCACCCAGATCGGGCGATAGCTTACCAGCAGCTTGGCAATGGAAACACGACGCTTTTGCCCTGTGGACAGATAACCAAACGGCAGATGGTCAATACCGATCAGGCCAACCTGCTCCAGCGCATCATCAATTTCAATATGCGGATTGCCATTGAAGGTGCGCCAATATTGCAAATTCTCGCGCACGCTCAGACTTGGCTTCATCGCATTTTGATGACCGAGATAATGCAAAGAAGATTGCAAATCTAACAGCCCTTCACCGCTTTCCAGCCGGATGAATCCGCGCACCGGCTCCAGCAATCCACAGATGATTCGCAGCAATGTGGATTTACCGGAACCATTTTCGCCGGTGATCACCAAAGCGTTCCCCTGTTCCAGACTAAAAAACAGGCCGCTAAAAATATGCTGACCGCCGCGTTCTGCGGCTAAATCCGTCACAACAACCCGCATTTCACCTCCGAAAACCCTGCATCTGCGATTACAAACCGATTAAATATAGTGCATCGCAACATTTCGCCGCAACCAGCCAATATTCATAATATCTATCTAGAATCGTTTTAAAAAACTCTCTATATAGCAGCTACCATGCCAGCGGTCGGTGTGGAAACGAATTTTGGCCGATCTCAAAAGCTTGATGCTAAAACAGCACAGGTCGGGACGGACAGCGGAAATGACTGCACCCGCACCTTGAGCAGCGTCCTTGAAACGCAAGCCTTGGCGTTCGTCCTGGTTTTCCGGCCAGTAGCATGAAGGACGAACATCGTGTCGCAAATCGACAGTTTTAAATGCCGCAAAACCTTGCAAGCAGGGGGCAAGGACTATGTCTATTACAGCCTGACCGAAGCTGAGAAAAACGGACTGACTGGTATTTCCAAGCTGCCTTTCTCCATGAAAGTATTGCTTGAAAACCTGCTTCGTTTTGAAGACGGCCGCTCTGTCAAAAAAACAGACATTGAAAATGTTGCCAAATGGCTGACCGACCGCGGTACAGCCGGCGCCGAAATCGCTTATCGTCCGGCACGCGTTTTGATGCAGGATTTCACCGGCGTTCCGGCCGTTGTTGATCTGGCTGCCATGCGCGATGCAATGGTTTCGCTCGGCGGCGACCCTGAAAAAATCAACCCGCTCGTGCCGGTTGACCTCGTGATTGACCACTCAGTCATCGTTGACGAATTTGGCAATCCAAACGCCTTCAAGCGTAACGTTGATCTCGAATATGAACGCAACGGCGAACGCTACCGCTTCCTCAAATGGGGTCAGCAGGCATTCCAGAACTTCCGCGTTGTGCCTCCTGGCACCGGTATCTGCCATCAGGTAAACCTTGAATATCTGGCGCAGACCGTATGGACCAAGGAAGAAGACGGCGTTACCGTTGCTTATCCTGACACATGCGTTGGTACCGACAGTCACACCACCATGGTCAACGGCCTTGGCGTTCTGGGCTGGGGTGTTGGCGGTATTGAAGCTGAAGCTGCCATGCTCGGCCAGCCGGTTTCCATGCTGTTGCCGGAAGTTATCGGCTTCAAGCTGACCGGTAAGGTTAAAGAAGGCGTCACCGCAACTGACCTGGTACTGACCGTTACGCAGATGCTGCGTAAAAAAGGCGTTGTCGGTAAGTTCGTTGAATTCTTCGGCCCGGGTCTCGACAATATGACCCTCGCCGACCGCGCTACCATTGCCAATATGGGCCCTGAATATGGTGCGACCTGTGGTTTCTTCCCTGTGGACAAAGAAACCCTCAACTACATGAACACCACCGGCCGTACAGAAGAACGTATGGCACTGGTTGAAGCTTACTCCCGCGCACAGGGCATGTGGCGTGAAGCAGGTTCGGAAGATCCTGTTTTCACCGACATTCTCGAGCTGGACATGGGCGATGTTGTTCCTTCGATGGCTGGTCCTAAGCGTCCTGAAGGCCGTATTCCGCTTGAAAATATTGCATCCGGCTTTGCCACTGCACTGGAAGCAGAATACAAGAAAACCTCAGGTCAGGATGCCCGCTACGCTGTAGAAGGTGAAGATTATGATCTCGGTCATGGTGATGTTGCTATTGCTGCAATTACCTCCTGCACCAACACATCCAACCCGAGTGTTCTTATTGCTGCCGGTCTTCTCGCACGCAATGCAGTTGCCAAAGGCTTAAAAACCAAGCCTTGGGTTAAAACCTCGCTGGCTCCTGGTTCGCAGGTAGTTGCTGCTTACCTCGAAAGCGCAGGCTTACAAAAAGACCTCGACGCACTCGGCTTCAACCTGGTTGGCTTTGGTTGCACCACCTGTATCGGTAACTCCGGTCCGCTGCCTGCTGCAATTTCCAAGACCATCAATGAAAAGGGTCTGATTGCTGCGGCAGTTCTCTCCGGTAACCGAAACTTTGAAGGCCGCGTATCTCCGGACGTACAGGCAAACTATCTGGCTTCCCCGCCACTGGTTGTTGCACACGCGCTGGCAGGTACCGTCACCAAAGACCTCACATCAGAGCCTCTGGGTGAAGATCAGAACGGCAATCCGGTTTATCTTCGTGATATCTGGCCATCATCTGCTGAAATTCAGGAATTCATCGCAAAGAACGTAACCCGCAAAATCTTCTCTGAGAAATATGCGGACGTATTCAAAGGCGACGAAAACTGGCAGGCAGTTCAGGTTCCGGCTGGTCAGACCTATGCCTGGGATGACAAGTCCACCTATGTGCAGAACCCGCCATACTTTGTTGGCATGGGCAAATCTGCCGGCAAGATCAATGATGTTAAGGGCGCACGTGTTCTCGGTCTCTTCGGCGACAAGATCACCACTGACCACATCTCCCCTGCCGGTTCGATCAAGGCTCAGTCGCCTGCCGGTAAATATCTGCTCGACAACGGCGTAGCAGTTGCAGACTTCAACCAATACGGTACACGTCGTGGTAACCACGAAGTGATGATGCGCGGTACATTTGCCAATATCCGTATCCGCAACCACATGCTGGGTGAAAACGGCCGTGAAGGCGGTTACACCATCCACTACCCATCCAAGGAAGAAACTTCCATTTATGATGCAGCAATGCAGTATAAAGATGAAGGCGTTCCATTGGTTGTGTTTGCCGGTGTGGAATATGGTAACGGTTCATCGCGTGACTGGGCTGCAAAGGGCACCAACCTGCTCGGCGTTAAGGCAGTGATTGCGCAGTCTTTCGAGCGTATTCACCGCTCCAACCTCGTTGGTATGGGTATCGTACCATTCGTGTTTGAAGACGGCACCAGCTGGCAGTCTCTCGGCCTCAAAGGCGACGAAATGGTCACCATTGAAGGCTTGGAAAATGTACGCCCGCGTCAGGTTATCAACGCCAGCATCACTTTTGCTGATGGCAGCGTGAAGCAGGTTCCATTGATCTGCCGCATCGATACACTTGATGAAATCGACTACATGAAGAACGGCGGCATCTTGCAAACCGTTCTGCGTGATCTGGCTTCTTAATCTGCAAACCAGTTATTAATTAAAGAATGCCGCCGGATCGCTCCGGCGGCATTTTTTATGACAACAGACCGAATCAGAGGGTGTCTCCCACTTCGCAAAATGCGTTATTAAGCATTTCCTGAACTAAGCTTCATTTCATTGAAAATTATGTCGGCACTTTCTGATGCAACCAGAAAATCAAGCAAAGCAACGGGATTCCAAACAGCGCCATATAAGGCTATATATAGAGGCACATAATCATTCAGACTAAAGTCCGAATAAGCATAAATATTTGTTTTTATATTAAAAAGTTTTTTAAAATGTCGGAGACTTATAATGGCAATCTCAAGAGTCGGTATATTTATTTATTACATCATAATCGCAAAACTGGTGCGCTAGAGCACCATATCAACGCTGCCATTCATGAGCAGAAATATATGTGCGCTTTCTTTGAAAGCGCTCTGGTGCCGCCTTTACGCACACATAAGGTATGAGCAATCCTGCCATCAAAGGAGATGATTAGATGATGATAACTGACAATCACAAAAAGGAGTCAACATAAAAACAACATCGCCCATAGCTTTGTCATCCACGCATCAGGCATGGCGCATGGCCATCAGCCCTAACGCTTGAGCCCTCATCCGGCTCTTTGATGCCGGTAGCGTTCCCGACAATAGCTATATGCGGCTTATATAAACGCGTGGGCGCCCGTCCACTCGTCTGGTTGATAAATAGCTTGCAACCAACCATCACGACGCTGTCGGCTTTTCATCAAAAGCGACTGGTCGCTATTGGTGTTTCCTCAATAAGCATCTCAAGAACAGCCTAAAAATCAAACAAATGGTGGCTTGCCCGCAGGCACTTTATCACCTTCATTCAGCTCCAGCTGCATCAACAAAGTATCGAGCCAGCGCCCATGTTTGAAGCCAGACCCTTTAATGCGGCCACACTCGATAAAGCCTAAGCTTTCATGCAAACGCACCGAACCATGATTTCCGTCGGCATCACCAATCACTGACACCATCTGCCGGAAGTCCAAAGCGATGCATTGTTTGATCAGCTCGCTCAAAAGCAGTTTACCAATCCCCTGCCCCCGAACTTCCTCAGCAATGTAAATGGAATCTTCCACCATCCAACGATAAGCAGGCCGCGTGCGGAAATAGCTGCCATAGGCATAACCCAGCACCTGATCGCCCTCCACCGCAACAATCAATGGAAAACCTTGCGCAATCAGCATGGTCAGACGGCCGCGCATATCTGTCATGGTCGGCGGCTCGGTTTCATAACTGCCAGTGCCCTTTTCCACTGCATCTGCATAAATTGCATAGACATCAGCGAAATCGGAAAACTGAAACTTGCGCACACTAACCATGATCTGTTCCTATATCATTCCGGCATATTATGCCGGAACCGCTTAACGCGTAACGACAAACAGACGGAAATTAAAACATGAGTGCTATTGCATAGTTTAAATAAAGGACACAAGACCTAAATAAAAATGAAGGGGCTTTTAAAGCCACCTATAAAAAAAGGCGGCCATATCAGCCGCCTTTTCTATCAATCCGTCAAGTTCTCTGATTATTCACGGTTGCCCATGAACTGAAGCAGGAACATGAACATGTTGATGAAGTCGAGGTACAGACGCAGCGCGCCCATAACAACCTTACGACCCTGCGTTTCGGAACCATCACCTTCGTAATACATTTCCTTGATCGACTGGGTGTCATAAGCGGTCAGACCAGCAAAGATCAGAACACCAATGACCGAGATTGCGAACTGCAATGCAGTCGAACCGAGGAAAATGTTCACAACCGATGCGATGATCAGGCCGAAAAGACCCATCATCAGGAACGAGCCCATCGCCGACAGGTCACGCTTTGTGGTGTAACCATAGAGCGAAAGCGCGCCGAATGAAGCGGCTGTTACAAAGAATGTGCGAACGATGCTCTGGCCGGTAAAGACCAGGAAGATCGACGACAGTGAAATACCTACCAGCGCCGCATAGCCCCAGAACACTGCATTTGCAGTTGCAACTGAAAGACGTTCAATGCGGAAGCTCAGGAAGAATACTGCGGCCAGAGGCGCAAGCATAACAACCCAACGCAGTGGCGAGGTGTAAAGTGCTGCACCAAAAGATGTGAGCATTTTGCCGTTGCTCATCTGAGCGACAGCCAGTGCTGCATCTGTGGTTGTTGCCAGCGAGGCCATTGCATAAGCCGCAATACCTGTGACAGCCAAACCAATGGCCATCATATTGTAAACGCCGAGCATGTAACTGCGCAGACCCTGATCGATGCCTGCGTCTGCGCGGGCTCCAACCGGACCACGCGCCTGAATGTTGCGATAGTCAGCCATGACTTAAAATCCTTTTGCGTTGTCCCGTCCGGTGTCGGTGCGATCCGTAACCGCGAAACAAGCCGCGACTACAAAACACTCCAGGCGCCGCTGGCGGGACCCCAGCATGCCTGCTTATATTATGGGGATTATCAGCCTCCGACACAAGACAATGTTTAAAAAAACCGATGATTCAGCCCCGATTCTCATGCATTATTTTACATATTCGCCAGTAGCTTAACATAAAATCCGATAAAATTGCTCCGATTACAGTTCCCGCAAGATATTGGCAGGTTTTTGTCCGAGCACGCGCCACGTGCCGGCCAGACCAAATCCAATGGTCAGGATCAGTGCGATCAAAATCGTCATTCCTGCCACATCAGGCAAAAACGCAGCCTTCAAACGCATGATCTGCGCAACCACATACCAACCCGCTAAGCCCCCGGCAAAAAGCGCAAAAACCGCAGTTGCGATCCCGAGCAACATATATTCAAGCACATAGGCTTTAATCAGCGTGCCACGCGTTGCGCCCAAGGTTTTCAGCACCACCGCATCATAGATCCGCGCCCGATTGCCCGCGGCCAAAGCACCACCCAGCACCAAAACGGAAGCCGCCAAGGCGATGGAAGCAGCCGCACGAATGGCAGTGGAAAGCTGCGATATCAAAGTGTTGGCCACTTCAACCGCATCCTTGACACCAACAGAAGTGATCGTCGGATAGGTTTGTGTCACCTGCCGCAAAATATCAGCCGTCAAAGCCTTATCGCCGTTCTCCAGCGTCAAAGTGGAAAGCCATGTGACCGGCGCACCGGCAAATGTATTTGGCGAAAACACCATGACGAAATTCATCGCCAGCGTTTCCCATTGCACTTGCCGGAAATTGGCAATTTTGGCAGTAATATTGCGCCCCAGCACATTGACCGTAATCGTATCGCCGATTTTTAAGCCTAAATCCTGCGCTTCTTGCGCGGCAAAAGACACCAAAGGTTCACCGCTATAATCAGCAGGCCACCACGCCCCTTCATTAAGCGTCGCATTGTCCGGCATCGTTTCAGAGAAAGTAATGCCGCGATCACCCCGCAATACCCAGCCACCGGCGGCCGGAATTTCCATTTTTCGCACATCAGTGCCATTGAGCTGCACCACACGTCCGCGCAACATTGGTGCCGCAGTAATTTTGCCGTTTGGTGCAATGCCGCTAACCAGCTTTTGGAAACCGTCTATTTCTGAATTTTGAATATCAACAAAGAAAAAGTCGGGTGCCTGTGCCGGAATATTAGAGGCAACCTGCTGTCGCAAATTGCCATCGACCAGCGCTAAGGCCACCATCAAGGTTAGCCCCAGCCCAAGCGATAAAACCACCGAAGAGGTCAGCGCATTGGGGCGATAAATATTGCCGACTGCCAAACGCAATGCCGTTGAACGGGTGCGCGGTGCTTTTTTGGCAATATATTGAATGAGATATGCCACCAGCCGCAAAATGATAAAAGCGACAATCGTTGCCGAGATAAACACAATCGCAATGCGCCGGTCATAGGCCACATAAAGTGCCAGTCCGGCCAAAAGTGCCATCAATACAAGCGCGAATGCAAAATAGATCCAAGGCGCGTGTCCGTGATGGTCAATGCCGTTTTCACGCAGTAACTCCGTTGGTGCAACGGCGCGTGCCCGCCCCAGCGGTATGCTGGCAAAAGCCCAAACTGTGATGAGACCAAAAACGGCAGCTAACGCCAGTGACCATGGATAAATGCCGCTCATACCCGTTACCGGCAGATAGCCATCCAATGCTGCCATTGCGCCAAACGGAATGAGTATGGCCAGCCCCAAACCAATCACAATACCGATCAAAGCAATCAAGGTGATCTGAAAAAGATAAACAAGCACAGCAAAACGCGCAGGCGCCCCAAGCGATTTAAACATCGCAATCACAGCACGCTTACTATCAAGATAAGCACGCACCGCATTGGCAACGCCTACACCACCCACGATCAAAGCAGTTAATCCCACCAAGGTTAAAAACTGCGAAAAACGCTCAATATTTGCTGTTAAAGACGGTGCTGCATTGTTGCGGGTGCGGATATTCCAGCCTGCATTGGGAAAGTCTTTGGCGGCCTGCTCGCGAATTTGTTTCAATGTGCTATCACCAGCCCCATCCGGCAAAGCGACCTTATAAATATGCGTAACCAGACTACCCGGCTGAACAAGACCCGCAGCAGATAAAGCCTCCAAAGAAATCATGAAACGAGGCGCAAAGCTAAAGCCGTCTGATAATAAATCCGGCTCTTCATCAATCACACCGCGCAATTGAAAACGTGCCGTGCCAAGCAGCACTTCTTCACCAATAGCGAGCCCCATCCGGTCAAGAAAAAGCTGCGAAACCAGCGCACCATAAAGGCCCTGTTCGGATGCAAAGCGCTTATCTGACGGTAATTGCGGGCTGGTTTTCAAATCACCATAAAGCGGATAGTTTTGATCAACCGCCTTCACTTCGACCAAAGACTGATCACTGCCATCGGGTTTTCTGGCCATTGAACGCATGGTGGCGCTTTCCGACAATCGGCCCGACGGCTGAATTTGTTTGTCTAAAAACTGTTTTTCAAGCGGGGTGGCCTGACGTTGCTGAAGTGCAAAACTCATGTCCCCGGCCAAAATGCTGCGGCCTTGAGCGGCAATGCCGTCACCCACCGATTGCGCCACCGAATTGACGCCGCCAATCGCCGCAACGCCTAAGGCAATACAAGCAATAAACACATAAAAACCGCTTAAGCCGCCGCGCATTTCACGCAAAGCATAGCGCAGTGCTAATATACCAGATTTCATCACGCTCATGCAGATACCGCCTGCCTTGAGGCGTTCATTTTTTCGCTTTCAATCAAACCGGAACGCACCGGAATTTCCAGATCACAGCGCGCGGCCAGTGAAGGATCATGCGTAACCAGCACCATGGTTAAGCCGGTTTCGCGCTGTTTGGCAAAAAGTAAATCAGCAATCTGCTGGCCGGTTGCTGTATCAAGATTGCCGGTCGGCTCATCAGCAATCAGAATTTTCGGCGATGGCGCAAGCGCACGGGCAATCGCTACTCGTTGCTGCTCGCCGCCTGATAATTGAGAAGGATAATGATTAAGCCGCTCACCAAGACCGACAGCACGCAATTCTTTTTCAGCCACAACAAAGGCATCTTTGCGCCCTGCCAATTCCAAAGGCACGGCCACATTTTCCAGCGCTGTCATATTGGGAATCAGATGAAAAGACTGAAATACAATGCCGATATGCTGACCACGAAATGCCGCCGCCTGATCTTCGCTCATCAAATCAAGGCGCTCGCCATGAATGGTCACGCTGCCGCTATCGACTTTTTCCAAGCCTGCCAAAACCATCAAAAGCGTAGATTTGCCTGAGCCGGAAGGCCCGACGATGCCAAAAGAATGCGCTTTAGGCAGCACAAGACTAATGCCCTTCAACACATGTACGGAAGAAACCCCGTGCCCCAAAGTAAGCTCGATATTGTCGAGGACAATTGCTTGTTCATCAGCTTGATGTGACACGTATTTTTCTTTCCTTATCCATGATCTCGCCTCATATTTCACGCAATCATGTTCTAGTTGTGGGCACTAACAAAATATTTACGATGAAACCGAGTATATCAGTGGTGATGCAGATTGTTTCACCCAAATATGATTTAACTTAACCAAGCAAAGCGGCTCTCACCGCTTTAAAAATTGCAAATGCTGGCCTCCTGCAATTGCATACTCCGGCAATATGGGTTTTTCTGAATGCGTTTCAAACCTCTTGCAGCTTTTCTTCACATTATCCTCATCATAGGCATTATGGGACTGTTTGCGCTTGCCGCGCGCGCGCAATCTCCTGTGCAAAATCCGGAGCCGGACATGGAAGAATCATCAGGTCTGGAAGAGGTTTTACCGGAAGATCAGCTTTCATCCTTTAAAATCATCGGCTTCGGCGACAGTCTGATGGCTGGCTATCTATTGCCTGCAAATGATGCTTTTCCGCAGCAGTTGGAAGAGGCACTGCTTAAAAACGGCCTTGATGTTTCGGTAGAGAATGCCGGCGTTTCAGGCGACACCACCACCGGCGGGCTGGAACGCCTTAATTGGTCGGTGCCTGACGATACTGATCTGGTGATTTTGGAGCTTGGTGCCAATGATGCCTTGCGCGGCATTGCACCTGCAATTACCGAGCAAAATCTGGACGAGATGTTGCAACGCCTGCAAACACGTAAAATCCCTGTTGTGCTGGCCGGTATGATCGCGCCGCCTAATATGGGTGCCGATTATGCAGCGCAGTTCAATCCGATTTATCAAAAACTGGCCGACAAGTATCAGGTGCCGCTTTATCCGTTCTTTCTGGATGGCGTAATGACCAAGCAATCTTTGCAGTTGGAAGACGGCATGCATCCGAATGCTGAAGGTGTGGCAGTGATGGTTGCAAATTTTGCACCCTTTATTCAAAAAACTATCACACAACTGCAAAATCAGGGGAAAGCACAGTAAAACATCGGCTAAAACAGTTAAATTAACTTGCCCAAAGACAGTTTCAATGTTTGGCTGACATATCGCCTTCACAATCAAAGGCGATGAAAAGCAGAACTTAAGCACTCAAATGCCTGAAACTGCTGATAAATAACAGCAGCTTCACGCAAATGACCCGAGCAAAGCCATCTAAGGTTTCATTGTTTCGGGGCATAACAGTTCGGGGAGTTGCCAGATGCCACGTCTTTTCACCGCTCTCGAAATCCCACGCGATGCTACTCTTTCCCTCTCGCTTTTACGCGGTGGTTTGCCCGGTGCACGCTGGATTGATGTTGAAAACTATCACCTGACATTGCGTTTTATCGGCGATATTGAAGGCCATATTGCCGATGAAATCGTATCTGAATTCGACCGTATCGAACGGCAGCAATTCACTTTAAGCCTTTCAGGCGTCGGGGCTTTCGGCTCCAAAAAACCCCATAGCATTTATGCAGGCGTTGCGCCTTCACCTGAACTCAATGCGCTTCAGGCCGAGATCGAACGTATCTGTCAGCGTTTGGGCGTTCCTGTCGATCCGCGCAAATTTGTGCCGCATGTCACCCTTGCACGTTTGAAAAACCCGCGTGACGGCGATGTAGCGCATTATCTGTCTTCTCGCGGCAATTTTGCCACCCAGCCCTTCGCTGTGTCGCGTTTTGTGCTGATGTCATCACGCGATTCTGTTGGCGGCGGCCCTTACATCATCGAAGAAGCATGGCCGTTAAGCCGCCCGTCTTCATTTCAAATGCGTGCGGCAAGTGCTTTTGAAGATGAAAGCACCATGCGGTAAACCTCTTCAAAACCGGACATATCGCCAAAATAAGGGTCGGGGATTTCCATATCCCCCACACCTGCAATATCGGTAAAAAGCGCGATATGTGCGGTTGTATCCTCTGGTTTTCGTTGAGCAAGCGTTGCCATGTTGACCTGATCCATGCCTAAAATCAGGTCGAATGTATAAAAATCATCACGGGTGAGCTGACGACAGCGTTGCGCCGAGATATCAATCCCGTGTAATTTTGCAACCTCAACCGAGCGCGGATCCGGAGCGTCGCCGGTGTGGTAGCCATTGGTTCCGGCAGAATCAAAATGAATGTCTTCACTGCGACCGGAATTTTCCCAGACATGGCGCATCACACCTTCCGCCAAAGGCGAGCGGCAAATATTACCAAGACAGATAAATAAAATGGAACGCGGCGTATTTTTCAGCATAATCCTGTCACCCATCTGTAAATTTAAGAAATGACCACCCTATTTAAACCGGAGCATGAGTGAATGTCACGTACACTTCTGACCCCACAAGAACTGGCTGAAACATTAATCACCCTGCCTGATTGGGATATTGTCAGCAGCGGTAAAGCCATCCGCAGACTTTTTACCTTTAAAGATTTCAACGCGGCTTTTGGCTTCATGACCCGTATCGCCATGTATGCCGAAAAGCTCGACCACCATCCGGAATGGTCCAATGTTTATAATAAAGTGGAAGTAACACTCACCACTCATTCCAGCCACGGCATCACCAAGCTGGACATTCAAATGGCTGAAATTATGGACAGGCTTGGCGGCTAAAAACCGGATAATAGCTGCAAAAGCTTGCGCGAAGACTTAAGCCTTCCCATTTACAGGCAATGATGTGCCCAAAGTGCTTGGCCAATAAAGCACATAAACCAGTCTGCTTTTAAAGTCCCGGAGGGATGTCGATGGATGATGTGAAAATAGGAGAAATTCTGGAGCCTGGTGATGAGAACACCTATCAGGAGCGCAAAGCTAAAGTGAAACATGGTTTCTGGAAAACAGTGCGCCGCGCCGGTCGCCATATACCTTTTATGGATGAAGTGGTGGCTGCTTATTATTGTGCACTTGATCCGCAAACCCCTCGCCGTGTCCGCATGACGCTGATGGCAGCACTGGCTTATTTTGTTCTGCCTTTTGATTTCGTGCCAGATATTTTGCTCGGCATCGGCTTTACCGATGATATTGCGGTGTTGATGGCAGCACTGGCTGCAATCCGCACTCATATTACCCCAGCCCACCGGGCCGCGGCCAAAACCGCGCTGCAAGAAACCGGTGACACCGCGAACAAAAGCGCATAAATTAAAAGCTGATTTTTCCATTCAATTTCAGCTTTTACACAAGACAAAAGCAACTTATTATCAGCAAACTCGAATATGACAAAATCTCGCCACCTTCTTTTGGCTGATGTCAGAGCAATCAGAGACGAGATTTTCGCCATTTTCCACAAGGCGAAAAAACTTAAGGTTTTTTCGCCAAATCTTCACCGTTTAGTAACCTAAATTAAGTCAAATTAAGGGTAATTGAACGGGACGACGTGCGAACGGCGATTATCCCGATCTACCATTTTGAAGCAAACGAAAGAGAACCGGTAAAAAACAATGCTTGGAAAATCGATCGTCGCGGCTTCGGTGTTTACAATTGCAATGGCGGGTTCGGCACTCGCACAGACACCGACCCAGATTAAACAGTTCGACGTCTGGGGTGCCTATAGCTATAAGTCAGGTAATGGCAAGGTTTGCTATGTATTGTCGGTTCCGACCCAGATGCAGCCCTCCACTGTCAATCATGGCGACAATTTCTTTCTCGTCACCCAGAAGCCTGGTCAGAACGTATCATTTGAGCCACAGTTCATGGCTGGTTATGACCTGAAAGCCAATTCAAAAGTGACCGTCACCATCGGTTCGCGTTCGTTCAACATGTTTGTTAACGGCAAATCCGGTTGGATGGAAAATGCAGCAGAAGAGCCACAGCTGATCGCAGCCATGCGTGGCGGTGCGGATATGGTTGTCAAAGCGCAGTCCCAGCGCGGCACCAACACAACCTACACATATTCCCTCAAGGGCATTACCGCAGCTTTAAACGCTGTTCAAAATTGTAAGTAATTACTGACTTACAAACCTGCACTTGTGAAACTCTAGGTTTTGGTGACGGGTACATTTTTTCAAAGCCGGACTTAAAGTCCGGCTTTTTTGTTCTATATAGAAAAAGCCGCGATTGCATAAGAGAACAAGTGTGATGACGGCAGCGCTTTTTCATGTTATGAGCGCGCTTAACAAGCCTTTGAAGAGGCAAACAGGCATTTGAGATGCCCTGACCATACCCACATATTAATTTGAACCAACACAGAAGAACTGTAAAACGATGTCCATTTCTTTCGACCTGACACAGGATGATACACGTGACCGTCTGGCGCAGCATATTCGCGCCAACAGGCCGCTGAAACCATCTTTAATCGGTCTTTCCCGCGAAGAAATGGCTGATGCTTTGGTCAATGTCGGCGTTCCGGCACGTCAGACCAAAATGCGTATCGCGCAGCTCTGGCACTGGCTTTATGTGCGCGGCGTATCCGATTTTGATGATATGCTCAATATTTCAAAAGATCTGCGCAGTAGCTTGAAAGAAAATTTCAGTATTCAACGCCCGGAAATGGTTGAAGAGCAGATTTCCAATGACGGAACCCGCAAATGGCTGTTCCGCTTTCCACCACGTGGTGCCGGTCGCCCTGTGGAAATTGAGACTGTTTATATTCCTGAAGAAGGTCGCGGCACCCTGTGCATTTCATCGCAGGTTGGTTGCACGCTCACTTGCTCTTTCTGCCATACAGGCACCCAAAAGATGGTGCGCAACCTGACAGCCGAAGAAATTCTGGCACAGTTGCTGGTCGCACGTGATCGCTTGGGCGATTTCCCTGAAAAAGGCACACCAGACGGCGCTATTGTGCCGGCTGAAGGACGTAAAGTCACTAATATCGTCATGATGGGTATGGGGGAGCCGCTTTATAACTTTGAAGAAGTTAAAAAGGCGCTGCTGATTGCCTCAGATGGTGATGGTTTGGCGCTTTCCAAGCGCCGCATTACGCTCTCCACCTCAGGTGTTGTGCCGGAAATTTACCGCACCGGTGAAGAAATCGGCGTTATGCTGGCGATCTCGCTCCATGCTGTGCGCGATGAATTGCGCGACATGCTGGTTCCAATCAACAAAAAATATCCGCTGGCTGAACTGATGAAAGCCTGCCGCGATTATCCGGGGCTTTCCAACGCCAAGCGCATTACATTTGAATATGTGATGCTCAAGGATGTGAATGACAGCATGGAAGATGCCAAAGCTCTTGTTAAATTGCTGCGCGGCATTCCGGCTAAAATCAATCTTATTCCGTTCAACCCTTGGCCGGGCACCAATTACCAGTGCTCTGATTGGGAGCAGATTGAGCGTTTTGCTGATTACGTCAATGCGGCGGGCTATGCCTCGCCAATCCGCACCCCGCGCGGCCGCGATATTTTTGCAGCCTGCGGCCAGCTGAAATCCGAATCTGAAATTATGCGTAAGAGTGAACGTCTTGAACTCGAAGCCATGATGGCAGAGGAAAATGCTGTTTGAAGCAATCTTCCGGCATTTTAATTTTAAAAATTCTGGGCGGCTATTTTTTAACCACTTTAGTCGCCCTCATTTGCTTGTTTTTTGTCTCCGCCCCGCAAAGTTTTTTGCTTCCTGAAGGCATCGAAAATCCTGTTGAATTTATTAAAGGCATCGGTGCGGTTTTGCTGTTAGGGTGGATTTTAACATCCTTCATCATGGCCATTCCCTGTGCAATTTTCATTGTGATTTCGGAATTTTTCAGCCTGAAACACCGCCTGCCCTATCTGATTTTTGGTGCAGGCCTGGGCGTTTGCATCCTTTATTATAACTGGCTTGAAAACTTAGCTCACGGACGGCTGATGCCCTTTGAGGACAGCTTGTTAAAACTCACCGGCCTTTTCATCAGTGGTGCCATTTGCGGGCTGATTTACTGGAAAATTGCCGGTCGCAATGCCGGTACCATCAAGCAAAGAATGTGCAGTCAAAATCAAAAAAACGGGGCATAAAAGCCCCGTTTTGATTTTATTTGGTTTGTGCGGTCAGAATTTTCAGGGCGAAGGCCGAGAACACACCAGCAAACAACCAATCAATGATACGGGTAACTTTCGGATTTTTCTTCAAAAGTCCGGCAAATTTATCAGCGACCAGCACCATCGGAATGGTGAACGGCAGCGCCATCGGGATGAAAATCAGTCCTAAGAACAGCAGTTTTCCGGTTACATGCGGATCATGTGCCGAGACAAATTGCGGCAGGAAGGTCATGTTGAACAAGATCACTTTCGGGTTCAGCAAATTAATACCCAAACCCGTGAGCCAGTTCTGCCAGAATGTATGTTTCTTGCTGCCGTTTTTTTCCAGCGAGAAGGCCGAGCCCTTGGTGATCGCCTGAAATGCCAGCCAAACCAGATAAACGGCACCAATCACCTTCAAAACCCAGAAAGCTGTTGGCGAAGCAATAATGAGCGCAGACAAGCCCAGCGCCACCATGCTGCTATGAATGACAATGCCGGTGCATGCGCCTGCCATACAGGCAAAACCCGCCGCTTTGCCTTCTGACAACGAGCGCCCGACAAATAATGTCATATCAGGCCCGGGCGTCAGTGACAGTATCGCGGTTGCGACAAAAAACTGCGCAATCACCGGCCATTCAGGAATAAATGTGAGCGCTGCCAAGAACGACATCCGAACCTCTTTTAGATAAATTTTCGGCAAGCTAACGCGAATAGAGGCGATTATCTATCATTTTTTTTAACAGAAACAGCACCTCTTGCACCATCATGCTTGCACAGTCGCCTCCAACTGATAAAAGACCAAGTAACAAATATATTTCACCGACCCTTTCAGGCCGTCATCCGGCTGATTTTGCATCGAACGGAAGTTAATTATGAGCAAGTTGAAAGACGTTAAAAAAGTCGTTCTCGCCTATTCGGGCGGCCTCGATACATCCATCATTCTGAAATGGCTGCAAACCGAACTGAATGCAGAAGTTGTTACTTTTACTGCTGACCTTGGTCAGGGTGAGGAACTCGAACCTGCACGCAAAAAAGCAGAAATGCTCGGCATCAAAGAAATCTATGTTGAAGATGTCCGTGAAGAATTCGTTCGTGACTTCGTATTCCCGATGTTCCGCGCCAATGCTGTTTATGAAGGCGTGTATCTGCTCGGTACTTCCATTGCACGCCCGCTCATTTCCAAGCGTTTGATTGAAATCGCTGAAGAAACCGGCGCTGATGCCATTGCCCATGGTGCAACCGGTAAGGGCAACGATCAGGTGCGTTTCGAGCTTTCAGCTTATGCGCTTAATCCTGATATCAAGATTATCGCTCCTTGGCGCGACTGGGCTTTCAAGAGCCGTACAGACCTGCTCAACTTTGCTGAACAGCACCAGATCCCTGTTGCAAAAGACAAGCTCGGCGAAGCACCATTCTCCGTTGACGCCAACCTGCTGCACTCTTCATCCGAAGGTAAAGTGCTGGAAGATCCGGCAGTTGAAGCGCCTGAATATGTGCATATGCGCACTATTTCGCCAGAAAATGCACCAGACAAGCCAACCATCATCAAGATCGGCTTTGAAAAAGGTGATGCTGTTTCCATCAATGGCATCCGCATGTCACCGGCAACCATTCTGGCCAAGCTGAACGACTATGGCCGTGACAACGGCATTGGTCGTCTTGACCTCGTGGAAAACCGTTTTGTTGGCATGAAGTCACGCGGCGTTTACGAAACACCAGGCGGCACCATCCTGTTGGCTGCCCACCGTGCGATGGAATCCATCACCCTTGACCGTGGCGCTGCCCACCTCAAAGATGAGCTGATGCCACGCTATGCAGAGCTGATCTATTACGGTTTCTGGTTCTCACCTGAACGTGAAATGTTGCAGGCCGCCATCGACCTCAGCCAGCAGCATGTTGAAGGTGAAGTGACCCTGAAACTCTACAAGGGCAATGTTATTGTCACCGGCCGTGAAAGCGATAAGTCGCTTTATTCCGATGCTCTCGTTACCTTTGAAGACGATCACGGTGCTTATGATCAGAAAGATGCAGCAGGCTTCATCAAGCTCAACGCATTGCGTCTGCGCACATTGGCTGCACGCAACCGTCGCTAATCCTGATCGAATAAAAATGAAAAGCCCTTGTCGCATCGCGGCAAGGGCTTTTTTATATCCAGGATTGCTTCTATTTCAGCAAATCCAGCATTTTTTCTTCATCAGGACGCAGTGTCAAAACGCGGACGCCATCAGCAGTCACGGCCACGGTATGCTCAAACTGAGCGGATAGTTTTCCGTCCTTAGTCATCACCGTCCAGCCGTCTTTTTTGGTTTTCACCCGCGCCGTTCCCTGATTAAGCATCGGCTCAATGGTAAAGGTCATACCTTCGCGCAACACCACGCCGGTGCCGGCCTTGCCAACATGAATAATGTCCGGTTCCTCATGCATTTCGCGACCAATACCGTGGCCGCAATATTCGCTCACCACGCCATAGCCATGCCCCTTGGCAAAGCGCTCAATCGCATGGCCGATATCACCAACCGTTGCGCCAGGACGCACGACAGCAATACCCTTCCACAAAGCTTCATAAGTGCTTCGCACCAGCTTTTCCGCATAAGGCGCTACGGCACCAATCATATAGGTTTTGCTGGAATCAGCGATAAAGCCATCTTTCTCGAGCGTAATGTCGAAATTGATGATCTGACCATTGGCAATCACATCCTTATCCGACGGCATACCATGGCACACAACTTCGTTGCGCGATGAGTTCAGCACATATGGATAATCATACTGCCCTTTGCTGGCAGGGCGTGATTTCAGCTCATCAACAATGTAATCTTCCACCATATTATTGACCTGCATAGTGGTCATGCCCACCAGCGGTAAACGGTCGATAAAGGTGAAAACATCTGCCAGCAAACGGCCGGAAGCGGCCATTTTTTCCAGCTCTTCAGCGGTTTTAATCATGATAATCTTATCGCAATCTGCCCAAGATCAACCTTGGCGTTGCGCAACTGCATCTGAACAATTTCATTAAAGGTCATCTCGGGATGGGCTTGCGCCAACATGCCGATTTTCATCCAATATTCTGCCTGCGCATTGATAGAACGGCACATCACATCACTGGCTTTACGCAGCTCTTCGTGCAGCTCATCATTAATTTTTACAATACCCATATTTCTACCAATATATGATTCATATACGAAACATATATTGATCAGCTTTTAAAAAATCAAACCAAAATTTAATGTAAAGAAATGGCGACAAAAACCGCACAATAATGCAGTGCAGCACCGGTTGCGACAAAACCATGCCAAATAGCATTTTGAAAACGCAACCGCTCCCAGACATGAAAAATGACACCGAGTGAGTAAACCACACCACCTGCGGCAATCAGCCAGAGGGTAGCCGGCGACAATACCTGAAACAGCGTGTCATAAACCAAAATCCCGCTCCAGCCCAAAGCCAGATAAAGCCCAATCGACAAGCGATCAAAACGGGCAGGCCATAAGAGTTTAAGCGCTACACCCATGAGTGCCACCACCCAGACAAAGCTCAATAAATATGAGGCTTTGCCGCCTGTCTGCATCAAAAAAGGTGTATATGTTCCGGCAATCAGCACATAAATGGCGGCGTGATCAAAACGGCGTAAAAACCATTTCACCCGCGATACCGGCCAGATATTGTAAATGGCCGACATCGTTAAAACCAACACCAGCGACACTGCATAAATGGCAATTGCAAAAGATTTAGAAAACGGCAAAACGGGCAGATAAAAAATCAACAGGATCGCGGCACCAATCACCGCGAACGTTACGCCCAGCACATGAATAATACCATCCGCCCATAATTCAGCGCGCGTGTAATTCCATGATGGATTGGGTTTCATTGTCATTGCCATGCTTCCAGCTTGTTCTTTCGACACGCAAACACACAGCAATATTTAAGCCGTCATCTGCACGACATAAAGATGTCGCGCAATTATGACATGGTCATGACTTGGAATTTTTGAACTTTATTTACGCGCCGGACGCAGACCAGTTTCTTCCAGCAAGCCTTTGCGCTTGGCATCATAATAATAACCGCGCGCGTAGAACTTAACTGCCTGACTTTCATCGCCTTCAGCAACTTTATAGGCGCCGGAAAGATATTTAACCGCATATTTGAGATTGGTTTCAGCGTCCAGCAAACCACTGGCCGCACCACGATAACCCATCCCGCGCGCTGTTGGATGGCTGATCTGCATCAGCCCCCAATATGGCCCGTTGCGCGCTGCCGGATTGAAACGGCTTTCGCGGTGCACAACACGGCGCACCAGACGTTCCGGCACTTCATAAGTGGCAGCATATTTCTGGATCAGCTCATCAAGGCCGGTCGGCGCATTGGCCGGTGTTTCAAAAGCCAGATTAGCAGCGAGTGACCCGGGCGAAGTTTCCGCAGGCGTTGCCGCAGCATAGGCCATGGCCGGAATGGCTGCTTCGCGTGAAGTCGGCAAAGGAGCAGACTGCTGCAAGCTTGCAATCTGCGTGGCGGCTGCTGTTTCTGCGGCCACTTCAGATGCTGTTTTGGCAGCGTCACCCGTGCTTGCCGAAGCCGCCGAAGCAGATGCCCCTTCCGCAGCAACAGATGATAATAATCCTGTCTGTGATGAGCCGCTCTCACTGGTCGTATTGCAACCGGTTAAAACCAACCCCAGCGCCGACACCGTTAATGCAAGTGAAAAACCACGCAACAACGACCATAGCTTTGTCTGGTCACGAAAAACGAGAGCAGTCATCTAAAACCCTTACGCTTCAAAATCACTGGTGAGGCGTTTTTCAAGCTCCACCAGATCTTCAGGAAGCGGCAGACCACTGGCCTTCAAAGCATTGAGCTTTTCATGCAAAGTTTCACGAATTTCGTGCGCATCTTCCGGCTGATTCACCATCTGCTCAAATAAGAGCGCCAGTTCTGCCTTGATGTCCTCAAATGCCATGACTGTTCCTTTGCAACGTAAAAGCTCGACCAAGCGGAATCTTTTTCAGCCCTTTGAACAAGGAGGAACCTACCACGTAAATAAGCATTTGCGAAAGAGCAAAGCGTGTAACCTTGATAAAATCAATATTACACGCTGTTAGAATAAGGCTGAAACACGCGCAATCAGACCACTTTGCAGTGCACGGTTCCAAGTTTATCAATGCCGCCTTCAATAATATCACCACGCTGAATAGCGCCAACTCCGGCCGGTGTTCCGGTGAAAATGAGGTCGCCAGCTTTCAATTCAAACAGGGAAGAAAGATAAGCAATGCTCTCGCCCGCTTTCCAGATCATCTGATTGAGATCACCGCTCTGGCGTGTTTCACCGTTGACTTTCAACCAGATGGAACCCTCGGAAAGGTGCCCCGCTTCATCAACACGCACCAGATCACCACAAGGTGCCGAATGATCAAATGACTTGGCTGTTTCCCATGGGCGGCCGGCTTTTTTGGCCACGGCTTGCAAGTCACGGCGCGTCATATCAATGCCCACCGCATAGGCATAAACATGATTAAGCGCATCTTCCACGGCAATGTCGGCGCCGTCTTTACCAATTGCCACCACCAGCTCAATCTCGTGATGCACATCATTTGTCTGTGACGGATAAGGAAAATCAGCGCCGCCTTCCACCAGACAGTCAGGACTTTTCTGGAAGAAAAACGGGAAAGAACGGTTGGGATCACCACCCATTTCCACCACATGGTCAGCATAATTTTGACCAACGCAATAAATACGATGCACCGGAAAGCGTTCATCAATCCCTTTTACAGGCAGGCTTGCCTGCGGCTGAGGCGCGAAAACATAAGTCTGTGACATGGAATATCCTGTCTTTGCCAAGCTGCTTTTTAAAGTGTCATGATTTAGACGTATAAAAGCTAAGCGCACAAGTCCGAAAGATTAAACTTTTGCAAAGGTTTAAGCGGGATAAAATAAAGCAGCTATACAAAATAAAAATTGCTTTCATGCAACTAAAGCGGCAGACACGGATTATTATCAAACCAGCGCAATATTGATATCATAACACCAGCCGAATGCGCTAAACAGCATTGCAGATCATTCAAAAAACCAAAGAAGAACCGGAGCGCCGTGACAAAGATGAGTGATGATATAGTGATTAAAACTGTAGCAACCAAGCCTTATCTGGATCAGATGCCCGGCACGTCGGGATTGCGCAAGAAAGTTCCGGTCTTTCAGCAGGAAAATTATCCCGAGAATTTCATTCAGTCGATCTTTGATGTCAGCGGTGATGTAAAAGGCAAAAAACTGGTGATTGGCGGCGATGGCCGCTTTTATAATGATCAGGTCATTCAAAAAGCCATCCGTCTGGCCGTTGCCAACGGCTTTGGCCATGTGATGATCGGCCAAAATGGTATTTTATCGACGCCAGCCGTTTCTAATCTGATCCGCAAATATAAAGCGCTGGGCGGCATTGTGCTTTCTGCCAGCCATAATCCGGGCGGCCCGAAACAGGATTTCGGCATCAAATACAATATCAGCAATGGCGGCCCCGCACCGGAAAAATTCACTAATGCAGCCTTTGAGCGCTCAAAGGTTATTGATCAATATCTCACTGTTGAAACCAGCGACATTGATTTAAGCCAGATCGGCAAACATCAGATTGGCGCGACCACCATCGAGATTATCGACAGCGTTGCCGATTACGCCGAGATGATGGAGGACATCTTCGATTTTGATGCCATCCGCGCCTATATCCAATCCGGTTTCACCCTGCAATTTGATGCGATGCACGCCGTCACCGGCCCTTATGCCAAAGAGATTTTTGAAAAGCGTTTGGGCGCAGCTGAAGGCAGTGTCATCAACGCCGTGCCCCTGCCGGATTTTGGCGGCCAGCATCCTGATCCAAACCTGATTTATGCCAAGGGTCTTTATGATCTGCTGATGTCGGATAATGCCCCCGACTTTGGTGCGGCCTCTGACGGTGACGGCGACCGTAACATGATTATCGGACGCGGTATGTTTGTAGCACCTTCCGATTCTCTCGCAGTCCTTGCCGCAAATGCGCATCTGGTTCCGGCCTATTCAGCCGGATTAAAAGGCATTGCCCGCTCGATGCCGACAAGCTGTGCGGCTGACCGTGTGGCAGAAAAACTGAAAATCGGCATGTATGAAGTTCCGACCGGCTGGAAATTCTTTGGCAATCTGCTTGACCATCAAATGGCAACCATTTGCGGTGAAGAAAGTGCCGGAACAAGTTCCGATCATGTGCGGGAAAAAGACGGGCTTTGGGCCGTGCTGCTCTGGCTCAATATTCTGGCCGTGCGCCGCCAAAGTGTGGCCGATATTGTCAATGAACATTGGCGTCATTTTGGCCGCAACTATTATTCACGCCATGATTTTGAAGGCGTCGATACGGAAGTTGCCAACAAGGTGATGCAGCGTCTGCGTGGTGAGCTTGCCTCACTGGCTGGCACCAGCATTGATGGTCAAACTATCGAGAAAGCCGATGATTTCGCCTATCATGATCCGGTTGATCAATCGGTCAGCGCGCATCAAGGCATCCGCATTTTGTTTGATAATGGTTCGCGCATTGTTGTGCGTCTGTCAGGCACCGGCACCACAGGCGCCACCATCCGCATTTATATTGAACGCTATGAAGCAGATGAAGATAAGCTGGCGCTCGACACACAAGAGGCTTTGGCCGAACTGATTGCGATTGCAGAAAAGATCATACAGGTCAAAGCCATCACCGGCTTTGAAACCCCGACTGCGATCATTTAAAGCATAAAAAAAGGCCGGTTAACCGGCCTTTTTTATATCAATCAAAAACAATATTGGGTGCCTGACGACCACTGCCGCCCTCACCTGCATTGATATTGTCCCAAACCTTTTTAGCGATATCACGGTAGATTTTTGCGTGTTCGCTTTCTGGTTCTTTCGCCGTGATTGGTGTTCCGGCATCCGAATAAGCACGCACATCCATATGCAAAGGCACTTCACCTAAGAACGGTACGCCGATACGTTCGGCTTCCGATTTGGCTCCGCCATGACCGAAAATATCATAACGCGCACCCGTATCCGGCGCGATAAAGTAGCTCATATTTTCCACCACGCCCAGCAAAGGAATTTCCACTTTGCGGAACATGTTCAGGCCTTTACGCGCATCAATTAGTGCCAGATCCTGTGGTGTGGAAACAATGACAGCACCGGAAAGCGGCACTTTCTGCGCCATGGTCAGCTGCACATCGCCGGTGCCCGGAGGCATATCCACCACCATCACGTCGAGATTGCCCCAGTTCACTTCGCGCAGCATTTGCGTCAGCGCTGAAACCACCATAGGCCCGCGCCAGATCATCGGCGCATCTTCATCTACCATGAAACCCATCGACATCACTTTGATGCCATAGCGCTCCATGGGCTCAATACGCTTATCGCGGGTTTGTTCCGGCTGACCGGAAATGCCCAGCAAACGCGGCATCGACGGGCCGTAAATATCGGCATCCAGAATACCGACCTTCAAACCATTAGCCTGAAGACCGAGCGCCAGATTGACGGTGGTGGTGGATTTTCCCACCCCGCCCTTGCCCGAAGCTACAGCGATAATATGTTTAACACCCGGCACACCGGCTTTAGGCGGCAATGTTGGTGCCCCTTGCGGACGACCAGCCTGTGGCTGAGCTGCCGAACTAGCCGGACGCGCCTGCGGGCGTGGCGGCGGCGCATCATCACTGGTACGGCCACCGATTTTTTCAGCCGTCAGCGTCACCAGCGTGCTTTTAACACCCGGAAGGCTCGAGACCACTTTTTCAGCCATGCTACGCAGCGGCTCCAGCGCCTCAGCACGATCCGACGGCACAGTGATGGAAAAGAACACTTTACCATCGGCTATAAAAATATCCGAAACCAATCCCAGCGAAACAATATCGCCTTTAAAGTCCGGCCCTGTGACCTGCCGGAGTTGGGAAAGAACCTGTTCGCGCGTTACACCTGACATTGAGCCTTCATCCCGCATCATCATTTTGATACATATAGGGATAAAGCAGTTTGCAGGAAAAGGCCAACCCCTCAAAAGCACTTCACTGCAAATTCCGCTTATAGCCGCTTACCTGTGCTTCATTGCCATTTCACACGGGAGTGTTAAAACAGGCCAAACCATATCAGGAGCACTTTATGGCTAAAGCTATTCACAGTATGATCCGCGTGTTTGACGAGCAGAAATCAGTTGATTTTTATGCACGCGCCTTCGATCTTAAAATTGCCGAACGCATTGATTTTGAAGCCTTTACGCTCGTCTATCTGCGCAATGACGAAAATGATTTCGAGCTGGAACTGACCATCAATAAAGACCGTGAGACAGCTTATGATCTGGGTGACGGTTATGGCCATCTGGCCTTTGTCGTCGATGATTTGGATGCAGAACACAAACGCGTGACCGATTTGGGTTTTGCACCACGCGACATTGTGGAGTTTAAAAATGGCGACACACTCGTTGCCCGTTTCTTCTTCATCAGCGATCCGGACGGATACAAAATCGAAGTCATCCAGCGCGGCGGGCGCTATATTTAGCCCTTGGCAAGAGTACCTGTTCCAAGCTAAATATGCCTGTCATTACAGCAGATTGAATCCGGCAGAGGTTGAATGGTGCGAAACGCAAAGACAAAAACAGCATTTCTGATACGCTTTTTAAGCGTATTAGCGCTGTTTTTTGTCGCTTTTGCCCATAAACCAATTGAATTACGCGCGACAGAAAATTCAGAATTTTTACGTGCGGAATTCAGGCTGCCGGATGGTACTTTTCCGGTCATCTGCCTTGATAGCACACGTGATATAAACGGCAAACCCGGCGAAGGCCGTCATCTGCATGTGGCAGATTGCGATGCCTGCCGCCTAACTGCCAAGTTCATTTGTCCTGCGCCCGATGTTTCAAACGCCGCAGTGTTCCGGCTTGCTTTGGCTCATGGCGATATTTTACCTGAACCAGCCATGCGCCGTGCTGTCTACCCGCCGGCTGCACCTCCACGGGCTCCACCCGCCGCCTGATTTTTTCAAATTCCAAAAATTGCGCATGCCAGCAAAGCACTGCGCAACTAATAATTATTAAAAATCAGGATATTAAAATGTCAGTACGTTTTTTGGCAGCTACATCTGCCGTCGCGCTTCTCATCAGCCTTTCAGCCGCTCAGGCCCACTCGCATAACCCGGCTAAACACGAAGCCAATGCGCAGACAACCGAGCATGCCCATAAAAAAGATGGTCATGGGGAAAAAGAGCATGAAAAGCACGGTCACGACAGCCATGCTATGCATGCACAGCCGGTTAAGCTTGGTGATCTGACACTTAACAATCCGGCCGTACGTGCCACTGTCCCAGGCGCCAGCGTTGCCGGTGGCTACATCACCATCAACAATGGCGGGAAAGAAGCTGACCGCCTTATTGCGGCCTCCACTGCCACCGCTGATCACATTGAAATCCATGAAATGTCCATGGAAAATGACGTGATGAAGATGCGCCAGCTTAAAGACGGCCTGGAAATTCCTGCCGGTGAAACGGTCGAGCTTAAATCTGGCGGTTACCATTTAATGCTGATGAAACCGGCCAAACCATATGTGGAAGGTGAAAAAGTACCGGTCACTCTCGAATTTGAGAAAGCCGGCAAAATCGACATGGAATTTAATGTCACATCCGCCAAAGGTAAGGCTGCTTCCGGGCATAGTCACCACTAAATGATTTTAGCCTCCAAACGCTGAAAACGTTAAAAAATGCCGGATAAAGCCGCACGCTTTAACCGGCATTTGATTATCGCAACTATTTTAAAAAAAGTTTCAACAACGTGCCCTCTTACCGCCTTGGTTGCACTTTAACATCTGTAGTCGCGCAATTTGTCACAGCGCTTAAGAAAAGCGGCCAAGGCACTTTTCAGCTAAAATAATATTTGCTACTAGCAATGCAACAAACATGACTATTTTAGTCTAGAATAATTCTAAACTATTGAAATATAAAGAAAATACCTAAATTTCATTTGACAGATTGAAGAATCCAGCGTTCTATATCTGCAAATGAGCCTGACAAAGATGAATTCCTCATCTCAGTCAGTTTCGTTCAACCTTTAATGTCTGGGCCTTGAACCCGTTCGATTGGAGGACCTTATGTTTGGTCTTAAAAAAGACCGTTACATTGCGGAAAACGGATTGCAGCTGCAATTCCTAGCCGTAAGCAATGGTCAGCGCATATTAGCTTCTGCCTCTGGGGTTACGCCTTTTGCAAAAGCCCCTTATTCATATCACTGGGTTGCAGATAAAGCCTGTGAAGCAGCTCCGCGGAGGCTCGCATGAACCCGCGTATTGCCGAATTAAATGGTAGCAACACCTCATATTTTGACCGCATGCCGGAACGGCTGGTGCTGGAAGGTTATCGTCGCTGGATTGCAGGCTTCGAAACAGGCTCTGTGCTGCCATGGGAAATGACCTGGGCACTTTATAGCGATGCAGTTGGTGTTGATGCCAGCAAAGGTCTGATTGCAGAACTGTCGCAATTTGTGCGCGTACTGCGTCATTGCGCTTTATGCCCGCTGCATAGTTTCCCGTTTGATTCCCATCAGGTGTGTCAGGCTGAATGCTTAACCCTCGGGCTCATTTCCGCCATGCAAAACGGTGACCAAGTAACGATTGATGCCTGCCTTGGCTCTATCGCCTGCAAAAGCCGCTGTCTGGAAGTGGAAAAAGCAGCGCAGGATTTTGCTGATGCCCTGATGGCAGCAGATCAGATTTTGCTGCCGATACCGACAAATGCATTGATGAGTGCGCTTAGCCGCACATCGGCAGTGACCGTACATTAGAGTTCAATCGTGTATGAGGCGGTGCGGTCTTAATCAGTTGCCCCAATCCTCCCCCAGCCCTTAAGACTGACACTTAAGATACGCATCGCCGGACGACCAGTTAACCCCAAGCATTTGAGCGCAGTCTCCTCAAATGCCTCACACAACGGAGTGTGTTATGCTTGCCAGTACTGAAAAACGCCTCGGTCTGATTGCGGCTTCAGCTTTGACAGCAGCCTCACTGCTGATGATGAGCCAGCAGCATCCGATGACCACTTATAAAATGGCTGCAACCACAGCCACCACAGTTGTCCAGACAGTGGCAGAAACAAGCCTGCCGCAGCCTGCCAAAATGGTGATGAATTTTACTGATACACAACAGAGCGGCCAACACGTAGCAATGCGTTAAGCCTGCAGCACTTTAATCACCCAAACTTGTTAAAGTGCGCCGGATGGGGCTTTTCCTGACCTCTGGCCTCATCCGGAATTTATGAGATATCATCAGGCGCGCACAACGATCGGCGCTTTGCCTTCAGTGCGGTTATAGAGATCGATAATATCCTGATTCATCAAACGGATGCAGCCGGACGACATTGATTGTCCGATCGACCACCATTCCGGCGAGCCGTGAATACGATAGCCGGTATCCTGCCCGTTTTGGTAAATATACAGCGCACGTGCACCGAGCGGGTTTTGCGGCCCCGGCTCCATACCATTACGATATTTTTCCAGCTCCGGCTGGCGTTTAATCATTTCCGGTGGCGGTGTCCAACGCGGCCATTGCTTTTTATATTGCACATTGGCACGTCCCGACCACTCAAAGCCGGCACGACCAATCCCAACGCCATAGCGCAGAGCATCACCGCCCGGTTGCACCAGATAGAGATAATGATTGGCTGTATCGACAACAATCGTGCCTGGTGCCTCTCCGGTCGGATCAGGCACGATCTGACGGCGGAACTCTTTGGGTACTTTTTCATAGGGAATGGCAGGAAGGTTATAAGAACCTTCATTCACCGCCGCATACATCACATCCGGCGTGGTGATGGCTTTATCAACGCTGATCTGCGGACGCATCGGCGAAATGCCGCCGGTGCTCATCGGATCAACATCCATCTGAAAAGCCGACATATCCATCGACTGACAGCCAGCAATCGCAGTTAAAGCGAACGAGCCGGAGCCCAGCAGAAATATGCGACGGGTAAAATGCGCGTCAAGCTTCGCCATAAGTGTTTTCCGGTCATCATTAGTATGGGGTATGACCTTGCGCTTTTATGGTTTAAGAAGCGTTAATCCGGCAGGCAGATCAGCTTAAAAAGCCACCTGCCGGATCACAAAACAAAACGCTTTATGGCTTAGTAATCACGCTCATAAAACACACCAGCGCTGGAATTACCATCCGAGCCGACAGATGCTTTGGCCTTCAGATGACGGCTAATATCCATATTAACCGTACCCTTGGTCGCTCCCGCTGAACCGGCTTCAACGCCCAGATAGATATTATCACGGATATAGGTACCGGCGCGCACAGCGGTATTACCCTTCTGGTCGGTCACCACATCCAGATCATCCAGCCCGACGCCCTGACGGATACTACCCATCAAAGAGGTGCTCTTGCCACCAGCAAGCTCTGCCGCAGCAGCGGCCAGCTGTGCAATCTGGAAGGGCGACAATTCACTGATCGAACGATTGAAGAGCAAACGCGCCAGAACTTCATCCTGCGGTAATTCAGGTTGCGAACTAAAAGAGATGTCGAGATTATCGACAGTACCTTTAACCGTTACCAGTACGATGATGTCATTGCCTTCAGTGCGTGCAACAAAGTTGACCTGCGGATTAAGATCACCAATCAAGGTCACCTGTCCTTCGTCAAAGGTGATACGCTGCCCCATAATGCCGATACGACCACGCAGCAGATCAAAACCACCGACAGGCTGGATATTGGTCACAGGGCCGGTCAGACGCAAGCGTCCGCCCAGTTCCGTATCCAATCCACGACCACGAACAAAGATCTTGTTCGGAGCGTTGACCAACACATCAAGCTTGGCAACGCTTGGACGCGCGGAAGGGGTAGGAATTGGTCCTTTGCGGGTTTCAACCTTTGCCCGTGTGAGTGTGCGCATCACCGCAAGCGGTGTGTTGATATGATTGACATTGATGCTGGCCGCACCACCGCCCATGCTTTCCGGCACGGAGATTTCTGCACGCTCAATATCAATGCGGCCACCAATCAGCGGATCACGCAGCAACGGACCGGTAATCGACAAACCACCATTAACGGTTGCCACCACCAGCGTGCCATCAGCATATCGCGCACGGTTAAACTTGATTTCAATATTGGCAGGCATTGCAGCTGCCACATTGGTGGAAATCGTACCGCTGGCGCTCAGTGAACCGCCACTACCCAGATCAGCACTGACCTGACGCAGCGAAATGGTTTCACCGTCCAGACTACCCATCACATTGATATTGTTAAGACGGACATTGGTTTCCGGATCAATGAACTGCGCGCCATTGGTTGAGAACATACCGCGCAATTGCGGACGATCAAAACTACCTGAGACCGAAGCGGTCAAAGACAGTGTACCGCTCGCCTGCGAACCACGATCAGCGATAAAGCGATTGGCAAGCGCCAAAGGCACATTACCGGTCACATTAGCACCCAAGCCCTGACCGGAAAGCGGCACTTTACCACTGGCGCTGACATTCAGGCCTTTTGGCCCGTCAACTGTCAGACTGGAGAAGTTAACTGCCTGTCCGGCAAATTCACCGGCTGTATTGAGTGTTAAAGGCGCCAATCCGTTTTCACGCAAAAATGACGTTGAAAGCTCATTGCCCTTCAACGAGAACTTGGCATTCGGATTTTGCAATGTGCCGGTCACACGTGCTGTGCCCGTGACAAGCCCGCGCAAATCCTGCCCCTTTACCGCACCGTTCAAAACAGTGAGCGGCAATTGGGTGAGGTTCACATCCAGCGCCAGTTCGCCCTTGCCCAACGGCACACCACCATTGGCACGCACATCAATGCCACCACCGCCAAAGACGCGCGCATCAACATTGAGACGATTATTGGCTGACGTGCCTTTCGCATCTGCATCCAATGCTGCAATGCCCTGCTTTTTCAATTCAGCAGCGGTCACACCGCGTGCCTGCAAATCAAAACGGACATCCGGCGCATCGGCAGTACCAGTGATATGGGCTGTACCATTAACGATACCGCCAAGACCCAGAGCCGGCTGAACCGCATTGGCAAGCGCCAGCGGCAAGTCAGAAACAGCAACAGACAAATCAAACTTATCTGCCAGACCGCCATTCACTTTAACCTGACCACTATTGCCGCCATTGCTGGCATTAATCAGGACGTCGCCAAAGGAAATACGGCCATCATTCATGGCAATATCAGCAGGTGCTGCAAGGCTTGCATTAAGCTGCGCCTGTTTCACCTCTGCTTTTGCCAAGCTTAACAGGAAGCCGCCATCTTTTGGCTCCAGCGAACCGGCTGCATTGGCAACGGTGCCGATTGCAAGCTTGGTATTGGCGGTAAACTGTGTTTTCGAGCCTTGAGCATTCGCTTGCGCATCAAGCGTATCAATACCGAAATCACCAAGTTTGACTTTGCGTGCAGTTGCCTGACCATCAACAACCGGAACGCCCAGCAAATCCTGCGCTTTCATTGCAATATCGGCAGAATCAATGTGGTTGCCATTCGCCTTCAGGCTTTTAACTGTCGCATTAACCACGGCATTCTGGGCTTCACCATTATGATCAAGGCCGATTTCAGCTTTGACACTACCAGCCGCTTCAACCAGAAACAGCGCGGCAGCAGTGGAAACATCCGGTGCATCAACCTGCAACTGACCTTCAAACAAACCTTTGGCGGTCTGCGTGACATTACCACGAACTTCGGCACCACCTGCTTTAAAGAGCAAGTTGCTCAGACGTTTTTCATCATCGACCAGATCCACTAAAGTGGACAGATCAACACGCTCGCCATTAAGAAAAGCATGACCGGCAAGCTGACCATTCAGCACAGTGCCGGTTTTCGAATTGCCATCCATCACAGCGTTAAAGTCAAACGCACCATTGCTCAGCTTTTGGCCGGCCAATGTTCCTTCAGGCGCAGCCGCACGAATAGCAACAGCAAACACGCCGTCATTGCCACGCGCACTGCCTTTGACAGTCAGTTTACCTGATGTCTGATCGGAGACATAAGCCATATCGCCAAGCGAGGCTGCGAAGTTGAAATCCGCATCTTTACTGGCAAATACGCCATTGGCTGTCAGTTCTGTCTGCTCGTTACCGAGACGGAAATTACGGGCTGCAAAACCTTCCGGCCCACGCGCAATACCACCTGTCAGACGTGTCTGTCCGGCCAGCACTTTATCCGCGGCCTCAATGCCGGTGCGCATGCCATCCGCACTACCATCAAGATCAAGGTCAAAAGCGCCGGTCAGAGGCTCGATTTTGCCTTTGGCTGTCAGATGCAGCGCACCGCCAAGATCACGTCCGGCCAGCGCACCAAATGGAGACAGGCTCTCAATTGCTGCATTGATATCACCCTTAAAGTGATTGTCCTCAATGATGCCTTTCAGGCTCAGCTTGGTATCCTGCGCAATAATATCGGCACGGTTCAGATCAACCGGCTGACCGGCTGTCCATTGACCATTGATCAAAAGTTCGATTTTTTCGCCAAGCGCTTGTGCCAAATCATCATGCGGAGAACCAAGGCCGCCAACATTACCCTTCACATCAAAACTAATATGACGGGCATCAGGCTGATCGAGGTTTTCGGCCACACCACCCATATCAAAGCTGATATGATCACTGGTAAGGTCAGCAGTTTTAAGCTTAGCGACATCAAGACGGCCAACCCAGTCATTGGTCGGGCGGTCACCAAATGCAAGCTGGAAACGGGCATTAGCGACAGAGGTTTCACCGCCCGCAACCGGCAGCAAAACGCGTCCCTTTTCAGCGTCAGCCAGTGTAAGATCCACACGCAGACGATTTAAGAAGCCGTCTTTGCCACTTTCGGCAGAAGCCGCAAGTTTCAAGGCTGCGCTATCGAGAGCCAGATCATCAAGGCGCATACCGCCTTCATCCTTAATCAGGCCAAGTGCTGACAATTTAGTATCTGCACCAAAGAAATCACGAAACTGCTGCGGCACCAAAGCTGCAATCGGACCATTGAGGCGAGCGGTAAAAGCACGACCCTTATCCTGACCGGAATCTTTACGATCCACGGTCAGAGCGCCGGTCAGAATACGTTTGTTATCGGCATCAAGGTTCAGATCAATCTTGAGATCATCAAGAACGCCTGCGCCCTGCACATCCAGCTTCATCGGAGGTCGGCCATCGATCTTCAGCACATTGGCAATGATACCATTAGCCGGTTCTTCCGCCTGTAAATTCAGATCAAGCTTTTGCGTGCTGTTGGTAAAGTCGGCTTTAAGGTCAAATTTACCACCCGGACCGTCAAGACGATCGATCGCAAATTCAGACTGCAACGAGCCATCAGCCAGCGCCAGTTTGCCCTTGGCAGAAACTTCAGATTCAAGACCGAAAATATCTTTGCCGAAATGGATTTTAGCAATATCAAGCTGATCCAGATGCACGGACAATGGCAGCTCCGGCACACTGAAACCAGACGATTCAGGTGACGGCACATTGCTGTCCGGCAATGGGGTGCGGAAAAAATCCACACGATCAGCCGAAAGATTCTGAATGCTCAAATTGCCGCGCAAAAGTGCCAGACGGCTCCAGTTCAGGGTTGCATTTTCAATACGCAGCCACACACCTTCACGGTCGGCAACAGTGATCGCGCCAACTTTAGCTTCGGAAGACAAAACACCATTCAGACCAGAAAATGAAATTCTGCGATTAGGCGCGGATAATTGATTTTCGATGAAGGATAGAAAATACGACTTCTCTTCCTCCGCCTGATCCTGTGCAAAGGATGGCAGAGCAAACAGAAGAACAAAAAGAAGTGTCAGTAATCGTGTCAAAACGACTGTCCTATACCCACATAGAAAGAAAATTTAGGATCGCCTGAGCCGCGATTGAGCGGCACGGCTGCATCAAGGCGGATGGGGCCGAGGCCTGTGTGATAACGCAAACCGCCACCAACACCAACGCGCAGCTTTTCAGAGAAGTCCGGATAGGATTTCTCACCAACATAGCCCGCATCGGCAAAAGCCACCACGCCAATGGATTCGGTCACCTTAGCGCGCACCTCACCCGATGCCTCAACCAATGAACGACCACCAATGATTTCGCCCGTTGATGTTTCAACACCAACATTGCGATAAGCATAGCCACGGATGGAACCGCCACCACCTGCAAAGAACAATTTATCCGGCGGCAATTCACTGATATCAGCACCGACAATCGAGCCAACTTTGGCACGGCCTGCAAACGTTACGCGATCACCTTTGCCAAAGCTGTAATAAGCGCGGCCTTCAGCGGTGAACTTATTGATGAAATTACCATAAGTTGCCTCATAAAACGGCTCAAGAAAGAGCTCGCCATAAAGGCCGTGCTTGGCATCATTCTTGTCATCACGACCATCATAAAGCAGGCTGCCTTGCAGACCAATCGTCGTGAACCGGCGCTTGCCGTGATAATCATCGCTAAAGTGCGACCGCCCGACATTGGCATAAGCACTGCCGGATAATTCATCCGAGAAGATATGCGTAAAGCCGCCCTTAAGGTTTACCGATGTTTCCGTATAGGCGTCGATTACTTCACGACGCGCATTCAGTCCGGCAACAAAATCCGTATCCGGCGTAAAGACTCCCGGCTTGGTAAAGCTTGTGCCGAGCAAATAAGTATAGTTCTGCGGATTGAACGATTTTTCCTGCGAACCACCAATGCCGCTGACCTTACCTTCAACGCGCAAACGCTCGCCTTTGCCCAGCAGATTGCGGTGCATCCAGTAAGTTTCAGCTCCGAAACCATCCAGAGTTGAATAGCTGCCACCAATACCGAAACGGCGCGGTTTACGCTCCTGCACATTGAGTGTCATCGGCAAAGTGCCGTCCGGATTAATCTCTTCGGCTTCCTGAAAACTCATTGCACGGAAGACTTCCATGCGTGCCAAACGCTTTTTAGCACGTTCCAGATCTGCCGGATCAAAATCTTCACCTTCTTTGAGGCCGGTCATCCATGCCACAAATGCGGGATCCATCCGCTCTGTTCCTTCAACAGTCACAGAGCCATATTGCGCATGCATACCCGGTTCGATGGTAATTTCTGCCGAAACCTTATTACCCTGATGGTCGGCTGTGACCTCTTCATCAGACATGCGAGCCTTAGCATAACCCTGCTGGCGCCATGCTTCAACGGCCAGACGCTCAGCACGCAAGATCGTGCCGGACTTCGCCACAGCCCCATCAACAAAGCCTGATTCTGCTGGTGTCTTCACCTGATCACGACGCGGCTTTGCCGGTGGCGGCGCCATATTCACAATGCTCGCACGCGAAAACAAAAATTGCGGGCCCGGATCAACATTAATTACAATATTGACGTGATCAGGCATTTCCGCATCAGGCGGAATATCGCTGGCCTCACGGCCATTCACTAAAATGGAAATCGTACCGCCATAGCGCCCTTCATTATAAAGGGCTGCCAGAATGCGGCGATAGTCACCCCGCGCCTTAGCGAGCAAACCTGCTGAGCCGGATGCAGGCTTCTCCTGATCGGCAACCAAACCGGATGCACCCTCAATAATTTCCTTGCTATTATCCGCTTTACCGTCCGGATTAATCTGAACGCCGCCGATAACCACTTCAACATCATAATTTTTTGGTTCTGCGATCACAGCATCAGGATCATTTACCGGCTTTTTCTCGCCCCATAAATGAATGCCGAAAAGTTCAAATGCTTGTGCCGGAGAAGCAAGGAAAGGTGAAAGCTGGGCAGCCATCAGCAATGCCAGTACGCTTGCTTTGTAAATTGGCTTTGCCTTCAGTCTCATATGCTTGTGCATTCCTATACTAAACTTATACGAACAGACTGAACCGGATAAATTTCTTCAATAGAAACCTTATCTGTTCGACCTGTATTTGTCGATTGCAGCAGCATGATTTTCACTGCGCAATGCTCTCACCCGACAGAAACACAAGATCAAAAATCACGCTCTATCGAGATATACAGTGAATAGCACGGGCATGGTTAACGGGCGCACAAGAGAAGACGCAATTCAACTTTTAGGTGAATAAAGAGTTAACGCGAAATGCAGGCATATCCGGCACATTTGAACGGCCGGACAAACCCTTATAAAATATAAGCAATTTCTGAATTACTGATTTTTGAGCGCAAGTTTTGTGCCAGATATTGTTTACAAAAAACGCGCTCAAATTGATGGAAATCATAATATCTAAATGCGGAAGAGCATCAGGTTCTTAATTTTCGTCCAGCTCAATGGAATCAGTTGCAGGCTCTTAGCCTCCAAACGGCCTTACGCCCCCACCAATGGGAACGTTACCCATGGGCGGATAAACCGGTCCGCTACCTGCATTATTATAAGGATCATAGAAAGGCGGTGAAGGTGCCGGCTGCGGCGGCAATGGCCGAGGCCGGTCATGACGGCGGGATGGCCGGTAATAGCGCCAATCATCATCACCCCATCCCCAGAAGGGCGCACGCCTGATCACCGGGCCGCTTTCAATAATGACAGTCGGTTGACGCGTATAATATGGAGCCGGCTGAACGGCACGGTTGAAATTTAAATAACGCGCCGATGCCCAGCCATAAAGACGACCGACACGCACATGACACCATCCGGCCTGACATGGCCCTGCCTCCACCTGCCAGCCTGGTCTTAATGTGCCGATTTTTTTATAGCGCGTCGATGCCCCTTCCCGCACATTGACATTTCCCGTGACAATGGCCGGAGCCGCATAGCTTGCGACAGGAACACCAATCAGCAAGCTCAACAAGGTAAGTATGGCAATATGTTTTGGACTGCCAATCCATTGTTTCAATAACATCAGCATACTCCGTCAATACCGGAGCAAGACATCAAGCACACCTTAAGTCCTTCCGGTCGAAGATAGGCTTCATATCACTTTAGCAAACATGAATACAACCAATGAGTGTTTTAATGGATTTACACACGCAATATAAAAAAAGCGCTCCGGATCTAAAAAATCCGGAGCGCCCGATGCGGCTTTTGCGGGGGGAGAGGAGAGAAAAGCCGCTAAAAACAGTCACCTGGTCAGATCAAGGCAGGTTGCGGGCTGCCTCTGGGGTCATCTGCATTGGCATCATATTGGTATCCAGATGATGCATAATCCAAACCGAACCGATCAGAACAATCGCCAGAATGATGACAGTGAACAACAGCGCCATCATGTTCCAGCCACCCTCAGATTTCGGGCTCATATGCAGGAAGTAAATCAGATGAACGACCATCTGCACTGCTGCAATTCCCAAAACGATGGCAGCTGTAACCGCCGGAGTAAATGTTCCGACCATTACCAGACCAAAAGGTACCGCAGTGAGAATAACCGCCAATACAAAACCGATCAGATAGGTTTTCAGATCACCGTGATCAGCACCATGATCAGTTGTTCCGTGTGTATCTTTCACAGCACTCATCACAATACTCCCATCAAATAGACCAGCGTGAAGACACCAATCCAGACGATATCCAGAAAGTGCCAGAACAGGCTGAGGCACATAATACGTGTCTGATTGCTCTTGGTGAGACCGGTACGCATAACCTGCGCAACCAGCACAACAATCCAGATCAGACCGGTGAGAATGTGGAAACCGTGCGTGCCTACAAGGGTGAAGAATGCCGACAGAAACGCACTGCGGTCCGGACCTGCACCAATCTCAATCATGTGATGGAATTCATAGATTTCCATCGCAAGGAAGGTAGCACCGAGCAGGAAGGTAACGCCGAGCCAGCGGATTAGACCGGCACGATTACCTTTGAACATCGCCAATGTCGCCAGACCATAGGTCAAGCTTGATACCAGCAGCAATGCAGTTTCAACCGCAACAAATTGCAGGTCGAACAATTCGCGCCCCGTTGGCCCACCAGCGAACTGGTGGGATAAAACGGCATAAGTTGCAAAGAGCCCTGAGAACAACACGCAGTCGCTCATCAGGTAGATCCAGAAACCTACCAGCGAGGTGGAGCCTGCATCGTGATGATCTTCATGCGCTGCTTCCACATCAATAGAAGCGCTGTGATTATCTAAAACAGCTGAGGAACTCATGATCAGGCCTCCTGTGCTTTGAGCTGAGCAGTGCGGATATCTTCAACCGCCTGCACTTCATCGGCAGATACATAATAGTCTCTGTCCAGCGAGAAGGAGTGACCGATACCAACAGCCAGCATGCCCACCACACCGACGATCGCCAGCCACCAGATGTGCCACACCATAGCAAAACCAAAGACAATGCTGATCATGGCAAGGATGAAACCTGCGCCGGTATTTTTCGGCATATGAATGCGGGCGAATTTCTGTGTGCGACGTGGTACGCCACTTTTTTTGATCTCCCACCAGGCATCAACATCTTTGATCGGCGGAGTTTCGGCAAAGTTGTAGAAAGGCGGTGGTGAAGAAACTGACCACTCGAGTGTGCGGCCTGTGCCCCATGTATCGCCATTGAGATCGCGCAGTTTTTCACGGTCACGGATCGAGACAAGCACCTGCAGAACCTGAAAGACAATACCGACCAGAATGATTGCCGCACCAACAGCTGCGATGATCAGATAGATCTGCCATGCAGGATTTTCGGTGTGGTTCAGACGACGGGTCATACCCATCAGACCCAGCACGTAAAGCGGTGCGAAGGCGAGAATGAAACCGGTGAGCCAGCACCAGAAAGCATAGCGGCCAAGACGTTCATTGAGCTTGAAGCCGAAAGCTTTCGGGAACCAGTAGATCATACCGGCAAAGCAACCGAACAATACGCCCGAGATAATAACGTTATGGAAGTGTGCAATCAGAAACACGGAGTTGTGCAACACGAAATCTGCCGGCGGAACAGCCAGAAGAACACCGGTCATACCACCGATAACGAAGGTGCACATAAAGCCGATGGTCCACAGAACCGGCGTTTCAAAACGCACACGGCCTTTATACATGGTGAACAGCCAGTTGAACACTTTCGCACCCGTCGGGATGGAAATGATCATTGTTGCAACACCAAAGAACGCGTTCACACTTGCGCCGCCACCCATGGTGAAGAAATGGTGCGCCCAGACGAGAAACGACAGAACGGTGATGGCAACGGTTGCATAAACCATTGATGTATAACCGAAAAGTCGTTTGCCGCTATAGGTCGCAATGACTTCAGAAAACACACCGAAGCAAGGCAGAACCAGAATGTAAACCTCAGGATGCCCCCAAATCCAGATGAGGTTGATATACATCATCGCATTGCCACCAAGATCATTGGTGAAAAAATGGAAATCGAGGTAACGGTCAAGCGTCAGCATAGCCAGCGTGACAGTCAGGATCGGGAATGCAGCAACGATCAGGATGTTGGAGCAAAGCGCTGTCCATGTGAAAACCGGCACCTTCATCATATCCATGCCAGGGGCACGCATTTTGATGATTGTGGTAATCAGGTTCACACCGGAAAGCAGCGTCCCCATACCGGAAATCTGCAATGCCCAGATATAATAATCGACGCCGACATCAGGACTAAACTGCATACCGGAAAGCGGCGGATAAGCCAGCCAGCCGGTTTTCGCAAATTCACCGACACCCAAAGACACGTTAAGCAAAATGGCACCGGCTGCGGTCAGCCAGAAGCTTAAATTGTTCAGGTAAGGGAAAGCAACGTCACGCGCACCGATCTGCAACGGCACAGCAAAGTTCATCAAACCAACGATAAACGGCATAGCCACGAAGAAGATCATGATCACGCCATGCGCGGTAAAGATCTGGTCGTAGTGATGCGGTGGCAAGAAGCCCTCTTCCGCCCCGCTGGCAATAGCCTGCTGAGCGCGCATCATCACGGCATCGGAGAAGCCGCGGAACAGCATCACCAATGCAAGAATGATATACATGATACCGACGCGTTTATGATCAACCGACGTCAGCCAGTCATGCCACAACACGCCCCATTTGCGATAATAGGTAATCGCGGCAAATAGTGCCAAACCACCACCAAACACGGCCGCCAGGGTAACCATGACGATCGGCTCATGAAATGGAATCGCATCAAGCGTTAATTTTCCGAACATTTTAAAGCTTCACTTGAATTTTTGTCAGCCGCGCGGGGGACGTGGTGACGACGTTTTCATTGAATCCACAGCAGTCAGATTCACCGGAGTAGTCAGGCAAATCACATCATCTGCCCACAAGCTCATGTCGATCGGCGAAGACTTGCGTAAATTGGCGCGTGCGGCACGAGCCATCTGCACGCGATGCATTTCATCGTCCATGCAAACGGCCTTGCCATCAACACAACGATTGATAATGTCATGGAACAGTTCCGGATCATTGTAGGTGAAATACTGAACCGGATGTTTCTCGCTTGGCTGCTCAAGTGACAAATAACGGGTGCGATCCATCACTTCGCCCTTGGTTTTCACCTCGGCAACCCATTTGTCGAAACCAGCCTGATCGAAGCTGTGCGCCTTAAAGCGCATCTGGGCAAAACCGGCACCACTATAATTGGCCGACATACCATCAAAAACGCCTTCATGATTGGCGATCAGGTGCAGTTTTGTCTGCATGCCAGCCATGGTGTAAACCTGACTGCCCAAAGCCGGGATGAAGAATGAATTCATCACGGTGCCGGAGGTCAGTTTAAAATTGACCGGCACATCCACAGGCATAGCCATCTCATTGACGGTCGCAATGCCATATTGCGGATAGAAGAAAACCCACTTCCAGTCGAGCGCGGTGACTTCCACTTCCAGCGGAGGAACATCGGAATCCAGCGGACGGTATGGATCGAGCTTGTGAGTGGCAAACCATGTCACTGTGCCGAGCACAACAATAATGGCGCATGGAATGAGCCAGACAGCCAATTCGATTTTTGTGGAGTGATGCCAATCGGGCTGATAATCAGCCTCTTCATTTGAGGCGCGGTATTTCCAGGCGAAATACAGGGTCATAAAAATGACCGGAATAACAACCAGCAACATAAGACCTGTTGCAAAATAGATAAGGTTGCGTTCCTGCATCCCGACTGCGCCCTTAGGGTCCAGCAGAACCTGCTGGCAGCCACTCATAAAAAGGGTCAGGACTGCAAGGCTCAACAGAGCCAGCACGCGCGATGATCCAAATTTCATTTACGCTTCCGTTTCGTGCATTGCCCGAAATGGGGGAAGACAACACACGCCTCAATTTCTCAATTTACGGTAATTACTGAAAGTTTGAAAGGTACAGTTATACCTATTACCTCAGATTGTCACGCGTCTTCTAAAATAATTATCAGTCAATTAGAAGATACTAAAAATGGCTCACGCAAAAAAAATGCAACGCCGCAGACCACAAAAAACTTATAAAATTTCAATATTAGATATATAAAATAGAATATTTGTAACAACAGTCATAAAACTAAGAATTATTGTTTATTTTCAATGTTATACCACAATAACCAACAAAAAGAGCCGCTCCTTTAACAGAAGCGACTCTCATAAAATCCATTATATGAGCTGTATCAAACCTTATTAGGCAATACGCGATCCGGCGGGCGATGTCCGTCAACAAAAGCGCGGATATTGATGATGACCTTGTCACCCATATCAATACGCCCCTCCAAAGTGGCCGACCCCATATGCGGAAGAATCACAACTTTGCCTTTTTTGGCCAAGTCCAGCAGCCGCGGATTAACAGCCGGCTCATGTTCAAACACGTCCAGACCTGCACCCGCGAGCTTACCCTGCTCGATCTGTTCGATCAGCGCCATTTCATCAATAATCTGCCCGCGTGCTGTATTCACCACATAGGCATGCGGCTGCATCAAAGCGATGCGGCGTGCAGACAATAAATGGAATGTTGCCGGTGTTGACGGGCAATTGACGGAAATAATATCCATCCGCGCCAGCATCTGATCCAAGCTGTCCCAATAGGTCGCTTCCAGCTCTTCCTCAACTTTAGGGCTGACATTTTTGCGATTGTGATAGTGGATCGACATGCCAAACGCCTTGGCACGACGTGCAACCGCCGTTCCGATACGCCCCATACCGATAATACCGATGCGCTTACCCCAGATGCGGCGCCCCAGCATCCATGTCGGCGACCAGCCCGGCCATTGGCCATCATTCTCATGCAAAGAATTGGCACCTTCCACCAAACGACGCGGCACGGACAGTAGTAAAGCCAGTGTCATATCGGCGGTATCTTCGGTCAGAACATTGGGCGTATTGGTGACAGTGATGCCGCGTTTAGCGGCCGCAACCACATCAATATTGTCAACGCCATTGCCGAAATTGGCAATCAGCTTCAGATCAGGCCCTGCCTGCTCAATCATTGATGCATCAATAATGTCATTAATGGTCGGCACGAACACGTCCGCATCTTTCAATGCCGCAACGATTTCCGCCTGCGTCATGCGGTGGTCATCAATATTCAGCCGCGCGTCAAACAGTTCCCGCATCCGTGTTTCAACCGAATCGGGCAATTTGCGAGCAAGAACAACCAGCGGCTTCTTCCTGACGGACATATTCACCTCTTTTTTGGTCGAATCCACACCGAATTAATCTGTGTTGAGACCTCCTTAACCAAGAAGGTGCAAAATCACAAAAAGCTTCATGCGCTTCTTATCTATCAAGGCGCATTCACAAAGACAAAGGAAAACGGGTTCATGATGCAGCAATTTCACATCATCATGCAAATCCGCACCTGAAATAACCGGCCGCAAGCAGCTTAAAGCTGTTTTCAGCCAGTGGAAATGACGCGAATAAAAGGGTCAAAGCGAGGATAAGTGTACCGGGTTTTTCTTGCTAAACTATTGAAATTAATCACTATCGCAGTTGCAGCAGCAGTTTTAGGCCTCAGCCTGAACATGTCTGCACACGCACAATCTGAAGAAAAAATCGAAACACCGGTGGGTAAAAGCGGCCTGCCCCTGCCTCGTTTTGTCAGTTTGAAACCTGCGCGCGCCAATATTCGTGTGGGTCCGGGACGTGAATATGCGGTATCATGGCTTTTCATGAAAGCCGGTCTGCCAGTGGAAATCATTCAGGAATATGACAACTGGCGCCGTATCCGCGATGCGGATGGGACAGAAGGCTGGATTTACCAATCGCTTTTATCGGGCAAACGTACGGCCATTACCGCACCTTGGGAAAAATCCGAACGCTTGCTGGAACTGCGCTCTTCACCTGAGCCAACTGCCTCAATCGTCGCGCAAGTGGAAGGTGGCGTCATTGCCAATATCCGCGAATGCAATGGTGAATGGTGCCGTTTGGAGGTTAATAAAGTGCGTGGCTGGCTGCCGCAGCGCGAGATTTGGGGCGCTTATCCGGGCGAAGTTTTCGATTAAAGCTGAAATTATTTCTGCTATTGAGATAATAAAAAAGCTCACGGACATATCCATGAGCTTTTTACCATTTAGCACTTTGAAAGCATTTTTAGCTTTTGCGGCGCAGACGCACAATAATATCCACATTGACAATTTCCATGCCCTCAGGCGCATCAGGCATATTCGCCACGACCGGCTGGCCTTTCGCGCTGTGCGGAATGTCAAACACCACATTTTCTCCTTCAAGGAAGAAATGCTGGTGATCGGAAATATTGGTATCAAAATAAGTTTTGGCACCTTCAATGGCGATGATGCGCAGCATGCCGGCTTCAGTAAACTGATGCAGCGTATTATAAACGGTGGCCAGAGAAACCGGCACATCAGCAACCACTGCCTCTTCGTGCAGCTCTTCTGCCGACAAGTGGCGGTCACCGCGTGCGAAAATCAAATTGGCGAGTGCGACTCGTTGTCGTGTAGGCCGCAAACCTGCGTCACGTAAACGGTGTTCCATCAACATCGAATCTGCATGCAAAACAGGTATATTCACGTTTTATCCGTTACAGCTCGTACCAAATTCGCCAAAATTGCAACGAAGTGTTGCTCATTGGCCTTCTCCATTGATATATGCAGTCACAATAATACTATCAATAGCCTTCCTCATAGCATTGATTGCGGGAAAAAGCTATCAGGATGGTTTTACTGTTGGAAACAGTCTGTGCTAAGACTATTTACAACATAAACTTATCATTCATGACCGGCATGGACGGTCACAGACAGAATTTGATTTGGAGGCGTAATGGCAGAACAAAAATCGAGCTACGGGTACGAGGAGCTCCTTTCTTGCGCTCGCGGCGAATTGTTTGGTCCAGGCAATGCCCAGCTCCCGCTGCCACCAATGCTGATGGTACACCGCATCACCGAAATTTCGGAAACCGGTGGCGAACACGGCAAAGGTTATATCCGCGCTGAATATGATGTATCGGCCGATGATTGGTATTTCCCATGCCATTTTCAGGGCAACCCGATCATGCCTGGCTGCCTCGGTCTCGACGGCATGTGGCAGCTAACCGGCTTTTTCCTCGGCTGGCTCGGTGAACCTGGTCGCGGCATGGCGCTTTCAACCGGCGAGGTCAAGTTCAAAGGCATGGTGCGCCCGCACACCAAGCTGCTTCAGTATGGCATTGATTTCAAACGCGTTATGCGTGGCCGTCTGGTACTGGGCACCGCTGATGGCTGGCTGAAAGCAGACGGCGAAACAATTTATACGGCAACCGACTTGCGCGTTGGTCTTTCTAAAGACACATCGGCCGAATAAGTCAGTTTTATAAAAAATTGATTGCTCCAGAGTAAAAGTTTGGGCAAATTTTCATGAGCGTGGCGTTCAGAAAAGTGATTTTCTTTAACGCCGCGCTCAAAACATGTGAAGAACACACCTATCTGTCCTGACATAACTTTAAGAGCAGCACAGGTGTCAAAGGAGAGCGCTATGCGGCGTGTAGTCGTCACCGGAATGGGGATCGTATCCTCAATTGGAAACAATACCGACGAGGTGACAGCCTCGCTTCGTGAAGCGAAATCCGGCATCAGCCGGGCGCAGGAATATGCCGATCTGGGCTTCAGATGTCAGGTTCACGGCGAACCAAAGATCGATGTTGAAGCATTGGTTGATCGCCGTAACATGCGTTTTCATGGCCGTGGTACGGCGTGGAATCACATTGCCATGGATCAGGCAATTGCCGATGCCGGCTTAAGCGAAGAACAGGTTTCCAACAACCGCACCGGTATCATTATGGGTTCCGGCGGTCCGTCCACACGCACGATTGTCGAATCAGCTGACATCACCCGTGAAAAAGGTCCTAAACGCGTTGGTCCTTTTGCTGTGCCGAAAGCGATGAGCTCGACAGCATCCGCCACTTTGGCGACCTTCTTCAAAATCAAAGGCATCAATTATTCGATTTCTTCTGCCTGTGCGACCTCCAACCATTGCATCGGCAATGCGGTTGAGATGATCCAGTATGGCAAGCAGGATCGTATGTTTGCCGGTGGCTGTGAAGACCTCGACTGGACGTTGTCGGTGTTGTTTGACGCCATGGGCGCCATGTCTTCAAAATATAACGACACTCCGTCCACAGCGTCCCGCGCCTATGACAAAAACCGCGATGGTTTTGTGATTGCCGGTGGTGCCGGTGTACTGGTGCTTGAAGACCTCGAAACCGCCCTTGCACGCGGCGCCAAAATTTACGGCGAAGTGGTTGGCTACGGTGCGACATCAGACGGTTACGACATGGTTGCCCCATCCGGCGAAGGCGCTTTGCGCTGCATGCAGATGGCACTTTCCACAGTGGAAGGGAAGATCGACTATATCAACCCGCATGCGACCTCGACCCCTGCCGGTGACGCACCGGAAATTGAATCGATCCGCAAGATTTTCGGCTCCGGCGACAATTGCCCGCCGATTGCTGCAACCAAATCCCTGACCGGTCACTCACTGGGCGCAACCGGCGTTCAGGAAGCCATTTACTCGCTGCTGATGATGCAGAATAACTTTATCTGCGAGAGTGCACATATTGAAGAAATAGATCCGGCTTTTGCCGATATGCCAATTGTGCGTAAACGTATTGATAATGCTGAAATAAATACAGTCCTGTCTAACTCGTTCGGGTTTGGGGGCACGAACGCGACGCTGGTTTTCCAGCGCTATAAGGGCTGACGGAGAAAAATATGGAAGGTCTTATGAAAGGCAAACGCGGCCTGATTATGGGGGTCGCGAATAATCACTCAATCGCTTGGGGCATTGCAAAAAACCTCGCCGATCAGGGCGCAGAACTTGCTTTTACCTATCAGGGCGAAGCATTGGGCAAGCGCGTGAAGCCATTGGCTGAACAGGCCGGCTCAAAATTCGTACTGCCTTGCGATGTGGAAGATATTGCCTCTGTCGACAAAGTATTCGAAACCATCGAAAAAGAATGGGGCGGATTGGACTTTGTTGTGCACGCCATTGGTTTTTCCGACAAGAACGAGCTGAAAGGCCGTTATGCGGATGTAACAACCCGCGAAAATTTCAGCCGCACCATGGTGATTTCTGCCTATTCCTTCACCGAAGTGGCACAGCGCGCAGCCAAGCTGATGAAAGACGGCGGCTCGATGCTGACGCTGACCTATGGCGGCTCCACCCGCGTGATCCCGAACTATAACGTTATGGGTGTCGCAAAAGCTGCTCTCGAAGCTATGGTTCGCTATCTGGCCTCCGATTACGGCCCGCAGGGTATCCGCGTTAATGCGATTTCCGCCGGCCCTGTGCGCACACTGGCCGGTGCCGGCATTGGCGATGCACGTGAAATCTTCACCTATCAGCGCCGCAATGCGCCGCTGCGCCGTACCGTTGATATTGATGATGTGGGTAAAGCAGCGCTTTACATGCTGTCCGATCTTTCCAGCGGTGTGACCGGTGAAATTCACTTTGTGGATTCAGGCTATAATATCGTTTCGATGCCATCAATTGATGAGCTGAAAAAAGTGCCTGACACCAGCAACGACTAAAAATACCGAAATAAAAAACGCCGCCTTAACACTAAGGCGGCGTTTTTGTATCTCAATAACCATGAGAACCGCGTTATTTACGCGCTTCGATCACCTTAAAGCCGCCCTCGTCTTTCAACAAATTGACGACACGGAAAGAGCCTTTCAGCACCGCTTCATATGGCAGCTGACGATTGGCCACCAACAGCAATCGCCCGCCGGTTTTCAAACGTCTGGCCGCAGCGGTAATAAAGCTTTGTCCCAAAGAAACATCTGTCGCGCGCCCTTCATGGAAAGGCGGGTTCATAATCACCGTGTCATAAATACCGGTAACCGCTTCTTTGGTCAGATCAAACCAATGAAACTCGACAGGCTTTTCGGCGTGCTTCAAATTTTCACGCGCCGCCTGAAGCGATTCATAATCAGCCTCATAAAGATCAAGACGTTCAAGCTTCGGCGCATGCGCCAAGGCCTGTGCGCTTAAATAGCCCCATCCGGCACCGTAATCAGCGACATTACCAAAGAGAATATCCTTCATATAAGGCACGAGGAGCGCTGAGCCACGATCAACCGCATTCGATGAGAACATACCTGGCTGCGTGTAATAAAGCGCGTCCACAAGGTTGTGTGCAGGTTTTAAGCCCGCTAATTGCTCATCCGGAATATCAGCCGGGCGTCTGAACCAAAAAGCCACCGCATGGTTTTTCGACATCCGGTCTTCGATTTCCGCAATGCCGGTCGCCATTTTCCGGAAACTATCAATGCCAAGTTTTTTGTCACCCGACACAATGATCGTGCCGCCCGGTTTAACCCGCGCCAAAATCTCGGCAAGCCATGCTTCGTTGCGGCCACGATGCTTGCCAAGCAGCAACAGACCGCCATCAAAGCTCTCATTACCTTCCAGACGTGGCACGGCTTTGAAGCCTTCGCGTTGCAGCGCCAGAAAATCCGGCCGCTGTGGTTGCAAGCAGGTCAGCACCGATTTCCATGATGCGTCCAATGACCGGTCAGCAGCAATACCACAGGCAAGAAAGCTTGCGCCTTCTTCCGGCATGTCAAAAATCTCATGTTCAAATGGTAGAAATAATGTCTGTTGCGCGCCTGAAATCATTTTCGCATCACCTGCATCAAATTAAGATGAATAAAAAAGCGCACCTTTTGGGTGCGCTTTTCTGTTTGCTAAGAAACGAGCTGATTACTCAGCGTCTGCTTCAGCTTTCTTTTCGGCAACAACTTCTTTGCCGGTTTCCTGATCAACGACTTTCATCGACAAGCGAACTTTACCGCGCTCATCAAAGCCCATCAGTTTAACCCAAACCTTCTGGCCTTCCTTCACCACATCAGTGGTTTTGGCAACGCGGTCAGAAGCAAGCTGCGAAATGTGTACCAAGCCGTCACGCGGACCGAAGAAGTTCACGAATGCACCGAAGTCAGCAGTTTTAACAACTGTACCTTCGTAGATTTCGCCGACTTCCGGTTCAGCAACGATGGAATGAATCCACTTTTTAGCAGCTTCGATTTCTTTCGCCGAAGAAGAAGCAATTTTAACGGTGCCGTCATCTTCGATGTTGATTTTCGCGCCGGTCTTTTCAACGATTTCACGAATAACCTTACCGCCGGAACCGATTACATCACGGATCTTGTCGGTTGGGATATTCATAACTTCGATGCGTGGGGCAAATTCACCCAGTTCTTCGCGCGAACCGCTCAGTGCATTTGCCATTTCGCCGAGGATATGGATGCGACCACCCTTAGCCTGTTCCAGCGCGATCTGCATGATTTCCTGTGTGATGCCATCAATTTTGATGTCCATCTGCAGAGCGGTAATACCGTTTTCTGTACCGGCTACCTTAAAGTCCATATCGCCGAGATGATCTTCATCACCCAGAATATCGGACAGAACTGCGTAACGGTCACCTTCCTTGATCAGACCCATTGCAATACCTGCAACCGGACGCTGAAGAGGAACACCGGCATCCATCAGAGCAAGCGATGCACCGCAAACAGTTGCCATGGAAGAAGAACCGTTTGATTCAGTAATTTCCGAAACAACGCGAAGGGTGTAAGGGAACTGTTCTTTAGCAGGCAGCATCGGATGAATTGCGCGCCATGCCAGCTTGCCATGACCGATTTCACGACGGCCAGGCGAACCCATACGGCCGGTTTCACCAACGGAATATGGCGGGAAGTTGTAATGCAGAAGGAATGATTCCTTGTACATGCCGGTCAGAGAATCGATAAACTGTTCATCTTCACCGGTGCCGAGTGTGGCAACAACGAAAGCCTGTGTTTCACCGCGGGTAAACAGCGATGAACCGTGGGTGCGTGGCAGCAAACGAACCTGTGAATCAATCGCACGAACAGTGCTCAGATCACGGCCATCAATGCGGCTGCCGGTATCCAGAATGTTCCAACGAACAATCTTGGCCTGCAAGCTCTTGAATACAGTATCAACCTGTTCTTTAGAGAATTCAGTTGTTTCTGCATCTTCCGGCAGGAAGTGTGCTTTAACTTTTGCCTTGGCAGCATCAACAGCGGCATAACGAGCCTGCTTGTCGATGATTTTGTAAGCAGCGCGCAGATCATCTTCTGCAATCGCCAGCATTTTGCCTTCGAGGTCGGACAGATCTTCTGCTTCAAACTCGCGTGGCTCTTTAGCCGCAACTTCAGCCAGCTTGATGATGGCATCAATAACAGGCTGGAATGCTTTGTGACCGAACATCACAGCGCCGAGCATCAGCTCTTCGGAGAGTTCCTGTGCTTCGGATTCAACCATCAAAACAGCTTCTGATGTACCGGCAACAACCAGATCAAGGCTGGATTCCGGCAGAACATCAATGCTTGGATTGAGCACATATTCGCCATCAATCAGACCAACGCGCGATGCGCCGATAGGGCCCATGAAAGGAACACCGGAAAGGGTCAGAGCTGCTGAAGCTGCAACCATCGACAGGATGTCCGGATCATTTTCCAGATCATGCTGAATAACAGTGATGACAACCTGTGTGTCGTTCTTGTAACCATCAGCAAAAAGCGGACGGATCGGACGGTCGATCAGGCGGGAAACGAGAGTTTCGTTTTCGCTTGGACGACCTTCACGCTTGAAGTAGCCGCCCGGAATTTTACCGGCAGCATAGGTCTTTTCCTGATAGTTTACGGTCAGCGGAAAGAAATCCTGACCCGGTTTTGGTTCCTTGGCAGAAACGACAGTTGCGAGAACCATTGTTTCACCGTAAGTGGCAATAACCGCACCGTCAGCCTGACGGGCAACTTTACCTGTTTCGAGAATGAGCGGACGACCGCCCCATTCGATTTCCACTTTGTGGGTATTGAACATCATATGTCCTTCAATTGGAGATGCCGCGCAATGTTATGCAGCCGCACCCCAGTGGTTGGCTTAATGGCCATGGGCAAGACAACAAGTGGTTTTAACTCCAGAGAGTGGCGATACATATTCAAACCACGCGCTCTGTTTATTGTATATAAGTTTTCAAAAACGGTTCCCGCTTTTGGAAAACATATTTTTAAAACCACCGGCAATCCTGCCCCATGACGATCATTTCAGAGCTCAATTACAAGCCCATAGAGTAACGGGCGACGTTTAAACAACATCGCCCGTAATTTATTTTAGCGACGCAGGCCAAGACGGCTGATGAGCGCCTGGTAACGAGCATGGTCAACGCCCTTTACGTAGTCGAGAAGACGACGACGCTGGGAAACCAGCTTCAACAGACCGCGACGTGAATGGTTATCATTCTTGTGGCCTTTGAAGTGCTCGGTCAGGTTTGCAATGCGTTCAGAAAGAACAGCAACCTGTACTTCAGGTGAACCGGTGTCACCTTCTTTGGTTGCATATTCTTTGATCAAAGCTGCTTTACGTTCTGCTGTAATCGACATCGTAATACCTTTCTAAAGAGAGGGAAATGGGATGCCCGAGCCGGGATGTCGTCCAGCTAAGGCCGTTAAAATGAGTCTGAACTTTTAAAAATACAGAACCAATGCAGTGCATATAATCGAAATAAGGCAATATTACTAGAGCGTGTCGCGTTTAATTGGCTTTCAGCCTGCTGAGTATGCTGCTCATATTTGGCTTTGCCAGTAATTTGCTTATAATCAAGTCACTGAAAACAAGTTCTGGCGACATGGAAGACACACCGCCAGAAAGCTTCGTCAAAGTGAAGTAAATACGCGTTTCGGCTTGAACTGACCTTGTTCAATCAGGCCAATCGCCAGAAGCTTACCCTTAGTAGTAACGCAAGCTTCATCAGCTTCCAGCGGCGCATCACGGCCACGCAAAATCACCGGATTGCCAAGGCGTACACGATGCGCCTGATCATCAGACAATGGCACTTGCGGTAAGCACTCAAGCGCTGCCAAAGTGTCAATCACCAAAGCATCAAGGGCTGAAAAATCACGAACGATAAACGGACGGTCTTCAACTTCTTCGCCTTCTTCAGGCTTTGGAGGCAGAGGCGGCCAGGCTTGTTCCAGCTCCGTTAATGTAACGAAATCTTCTGCGATAAAAGGGGACACTTCAATGCGGCGCAATTCGGCAATATAGCCATAGCAGCCCAGATCCAGCCCCATGTCACGGGCGAGTGAGCGCACATAAGTGCCTTTAGAGCAAACAACTTCAAATTCGGCAAAATGCTCATCCGGCATTTCCACCAGATCAAGACTGTCGATTTCCACTTCGCGGGACGGAATTTCAACGGATTCACCGCTGCGCGCCAGATCGTAAGCCCGTTCGCCATCAATTTTAATGGCGGAAAACTGTGGCGGAACCTGACTGATCACCCCGACATATTTAGCCGCAGCAGCTAAAATCTCGTCACGCGAAGGACGCTTATCGGAAGAATGGGTTACAACACCTTCCATATCATCGGTCGAGCGCTGCTCGCCCCAACCAACGCGAAAACGATAAACCTTGGTGCCGTCCATAACATAAGGAACAGTCTTGGTGGCTTCGCCCAATGCAATCGGCAACATGCCTGAGGCCAGAGGGTCAAGCGTGCCGGCATGGCCTGCTTTTTCCGCATTAAAAAGCCATTTTATCTTCGAGACGGCTTCTGTCGAGCCCATGCCTTTCGGCTTGTCAAAAATAACCCAGCCTGAAACCGGACGGCCTTTTTTCTTACCGCGTCTTGCCATGCTTATTCTGCTCCGCGCTCGCTCTTGCTGTCATCCAAATCATCAGCTTCATCTGCAGAATGATCCAGATCACGAGCCACTTCAGGAGAACGCAACAAGGCATCAATTTTTGAGAAATTGTCAAAGCTCGTATCAATGCGGAAGCGGAATTCCGGCATATATTTCATCTGGCTCAAATATGGAGCCATTTTTCCACGCAAAAATTTAGCGTGTTTGGCCAGAGCTTTCACTACCGCCTGTCCGTCAACATCACCCAAAGGTGTGATAAAGCAGGTGGCAATTTTCAAATCCGGCGACATACGCACTTCGGATACAGAAACAACAGTTTGCTCCAGCAAATCGTCGTGAATTTGTTCGCGTTGCAGCACCTGCGCAATTGCATGGCGCACTTGTTCGCCCACACGAAGCTGGCGCTGCGAAGGGCCATTCCCTTGATGACGTGACATGGTTTTAAATCCCGATTTTTATTATTCGAGAACATTCCGTCTTTGTGACAACAAAAGGAAATGCTCTGTTTATTTGTTGACCGTGCATCCGTCTGAAAATTCACTCGCATCTTCAGGATGCATTTTGCACCATACTTTGCGGGGATCAGACCCGCCAGCATATCAAATCCGGCTCGTTCATTCATGGAGCGCAGGCGGATTATAGCAGTCGCATGCAATCTTATTCAAAGTCTCATTCTGCTTGCAGAAGAAGAAACGGCGTGCGCAGCTTTAATGCCGCGCACGCCCGCAATTAGCTTCTCAAAAGCCGTCCAATCAGAGCGTACGGGTAATATGCTCAACGCGGAAGGCTTCAATGACGTCGCCTGCGCGCATATCATCGTAATTTTCAAAGGCCATACCGCATTCCTGACCCATCGGCACTTCGGATACTTCATCCTTGAAGCGCTTGAGCGTCTTGAGCTTACCTTCGTGGATAACAACGTTATCACGGATAAGGCGAACACCTGCACCACGCTCAACCTTGCCATCAACAACACGGCAACCAGCCACTTTACCAACTTTGGTAATGTTGAAGACTTCAAGAATTTCCGCATTACCGATAAAGGTTTCACGGCGTTCTGGTGACAACAGACCCGACATTGCTGATTTCACATCATCCAACAGATCGTAGATGATGTTGTAGTAACGAATTTCAATGCCCTGTTGTTCAGAGGCGGCGCGCGCCTGCTGGTTAGCACGGACGTTAAAGCCGATGATCGCAGCGTTTGAAGCTTCTGCCAACGCAATATCGCTCTCGGTAATACCACCGGCACCCGCATGAACGATACGTGCACGAACTTCATCCGTACCAAGCTTGTCGAGCGAAGCGATAATCGCTTCAACCGAACCCTGCACGTCACCCTTGATGACAAGCGGGAATTCTTTCAGGCCGGTATCCTGCAAGTTCGACATCATCTGTTCGAGCGAACCGCGCATGACCGACTGACGGGCAACAGCCTTGTCACGAGCCAGGCGCTGACGATATTCAGAAATTTCACGAGCCTTGGCTTCGTTTGCCACAACAGCGAAACGGTCGCCAGCCTGCGGTGTACCAGACAGGCCGAGGATCTCGACCGGCATTGCAGGACCAGCTTCTTTGACGTGAGCGCCATGGTCGTTGACCAGTGCGCGTACACGACCCCATTCACCACCGGCGACGATGATTTCACCCGGGCGCAAAGTACCCTTCTGTACCAGAACGGTAGCAACAGCACCGCGACCACGGTCCAGCTGCGCTTCGATGACAACACCTTCAGCAGTACGCTCAGGATCAGCTTTCAGATCCAGAATTTCTGCCTGCAGCAGAACAGCTTCAAGCAACTTGTCGAGGTTCATACGCTGTTTGGCGGATACTTCCACATCAAGCACTTCACCGCCCATGCTTTCGACAAACACATCGTGCTGCAAGAGGGTTGTGCGGACTTTCTGCGGATCAGCAGTCGGCTTATCGATCTTGTTGATAGCAACAATGATCGGAACGCCAGCAGCTTTCGCATGATTGATGGATTCAATCGTCTGCGGCATCACGCTGTCATCAGCCGCAACCACCAGAATGGCGATGTCGGTTGCCTGTGCACCGCGCGCACGCATCTGTGTAAATGCGGCGTGACCAGGTGTATCGATGAAGGTGATCTTCTGGCCGTTCTGTTCAACCTGATAAGCACCGATGTGCTGGGTAATACCACCAGCTTCACCCGATACCACATTGGCTTTACGAATCGCATCAAGAAGCGAAGTTTTACCGTGGTCAACGTGACCCATAATGGTCACAACCGGCGCACGTGGCAACAATGCACCTTCGTTATCCTCTACGTTAAAGATACCATCTTCAACGTCAGATTCAGCAACGCGCTTGACGGTATGGCCGAATTCTTCAGCAATCAGCTGAGCCAGATCGGAATCGATCACATCGCCCGGCTTCATCATCTGACCCTGTTTCATCAAGTATTTGATGATATCAACAGAGCGCTCGGTCATACGCTGTGCCAGTTCCTGAATGGTAATGGTTTCAGGAATAGTCACTTCGCGGGAAATTTTTTCACGCACTTCCTGCATCTGGGAGCGCTTGAACTTTTCCTGACGGCGACGCATCGCAGACAATGAACGTGAACGTGCACCGTCTTCTTCAAGGTTGCTGTTGAGTGTCAGTTTACCGCGACGGCGATCCTCTTCGCCCTTCACAACCTTTGGTGCGCGCACTTCAGGTTTTGCAGGCGTAGCAGCACCGCCACGACGGGCACCAGGACCACGACGATCATCATCGTCATTATTGTTGTTTTTGCTACGTGACAACACGCCAGATGTATTCGGCTTAAGCGGAACCTGATCAATCGGCGTTGCCGCAACAGGAGCAGAACGCGAACCACCGCGCTGATTGTCAGAGCGATGCTGTGTATTACGTACCTGAGCAGCAGGTGCGGGTGCGTTTTTAGCAGCTTCTTTTTCCTGAGCCTGACGGGCTTCTGCCTCGGCTTTCAGACGTGCATCTTCAATAGCTTGCAAGCGGGCAGCTTCTTCACGCTCTTTCGCAAGGCGTGCATCTTCTGCGGCCTGACGAACAGCTTCTTCCGCGGCACGTTTTTTCTCTTCCGCATCGCGCAACAATGCATCTTCCAATGCGCGGCGACGAGCGTCCATTTCATTGCGTGACAAAGTGTTCAGTACTGCGCCACCCTGGTTATTAGAACGCGAACGGTTCTGCTGGCCATCACGCTGCGGGCGACCGCCGCCCTGATTACGCTGACCTTGGCCCTGCCCTTGACGCTGGCCGCCACGTTGTGGCTGCGCTGGGGCAGACGCCTGCGGCTGTGCAGGTTTAGGTGCAGCAGGCTTGGCTGCTTCAACAGGCTTTGCGGGTGCCGGCGCTTCCGCAGGCTTAACCACAACAGGCTTCACTTCAGCAGCCGGCGCCGAAACCGGAGCAGCAGGCGCTGCCGGAGCAACCGGTGCCGGAGCTGGTGCCACAGGTGCTGCCGCTTGCGGCGCAACAGGGGTTTCAGCTGGCTTAGCTGCTACAGCTTCTGTTGCTGCAGGCTTGTCGTCTGGTCGCGAAAACTTGCGTTTTTTCGTTTCCACGACGACAGCTTTCGTGCGTCCGTGGCTGAAGTTTTGGCGCACGGTGCTCTGTTCAACGTTTGACCGTTTAAGGGTCAACGTTTTTTTGTTATCGACGCCCAGCGTCTTGTCGTCGTTAGATTTGCTGTCGCTCATTCCGTTTCCGTTTCCCTGACGGCCTACGCCGTTTCACTTTCCGAATTCGCTGCGCTCAACCCGCGATAATTTCGCAACATTTGCGCCCGCTTTACGAACCCGTTCGCCGCCATTCCTTGGAGCACGGCAGCATGTATCACATTTCCACCCCCGAATGCCAAATCCATTTCCTCTCCTGTGAAAAGAGAGAAAGCGGGGATGTCACGCCCCAGCGTATGGATCACAGCACGGCGGGCCTGATCAAGTTTTCTCACGCCATCCGGCGAAGCTTCCAAAGCATGCAAAACCATAATTGCATTGCCTGAACGTATATCCGCATCAACCTTGGCAGAGCCTGTTACGACCACACCAGATTTACGGGCAAGGGCTAAACTCCCGATCGCAGACTTTGTCAGCAGCTGATCCACCAGCGCGCCAAGGTCGGCATGAACTGTTACACCCTTTTTAAGGCTGCGCGCAAATAAATTACGCTTAACAGCCTCATCTACTTTCCCGCGCTCTGCTGTAACCCAACAACCGCGCCCGGGTAAATTCGCTTTCAGATCCGGCACAACCGAACCATCCGGCCCTTCGACAAACCTTATCATGTTTTCGACAGAGCCGCTCTCACGCGTTACGATACAACTTCTGTCATTCATGGCAATTTCTGTCATTCATATGGGCCTCACTGAAGAACCCCTGCTTATGGCAGGCAAGAACTCCCGCCTTATGGCAGGTTGGCGCGCAAACGCCAACCCCTTAACGTCAAGAAACCTTAAACCGCTTCTTCAGCCGTCTCGACACCATCGTCTGTTTCGGTGGCAACCGCTTCTTCTTCGGTGATCCAGCCGCACTTCAGACGTGCCTGCAAGATCATCTGTTCTGCTTCAACGCGTGACAGTTCGAAGTTGGACAAAATACCGGCATGGTTGATTGTCTCACCTTCTTTACGCTCACGCCAGCCAACCAGATCATCAACCGCATAACCAGCGAAATCTTCAATGGTTTTGACGCCATCTTCACCGACCGCAACCATAATGCCTGTGGTCATGCCCGGCAGCTCACGAAGTTCGTCTTCAACACCCAGTTCAATACGGCGTGCATCCTGTTCACCTTCAAGGCGATCCAGATATTCACGGGCACGATCCTGAATTTCACCGGCAGTTTCATCACCAAAACCGTCAATCGACGAAATTTCTTCTGCTTCCACATAGGCCAGCTCTTCAACAGAAGCAAAACCTTCAGAAGCCAGAACCTGACCTACCATCTCATCAACATTGAGCGCTTCCATGAACAATGCTGAACGTTCGGCAAATTCTTTCTGACGACGTTCGGATTCTTCATTTTCGGTCATGATGTCGATATCCCAGCCGGTCAGCTGCGAAGCCAGACGCACGTTCTGACCGCGACGACCGATTGCCAATGATAATTGGTCATCCGGAACCACAACTTCAATACGCTCTGCATCTTCATCCAGAACAACCTTGGCAACTTCAGCAGGCTGCAAGGCATTGACGATGAAAGAAGCAGCATCAGGTGACCATGGAATAATATCCACTTTTTCACCCTGCAATTCTGCCACAACCGCCTGAACACGGGAACCGCGCATACCAACGCAGGCACCAACAGGGTCGATAGAGGAATCACGCGACACAACAGCGATTTTAGCACGGGAACCCGGATCACGGGCAACCGACTTGATTTCGATAATGCCGTCATAGATTTCCGGCACTTCCATGGTGAACAACTTAGCCATGAATTGCGGATGGGTACGCGACAGGAAAACCTGCGGACCGCGCTGCTCACGACGAACATCGTAAACATAAGCGCGAATACGATCACCATAGCGGAATGCTTCACGCGGGATCAGTTCGTCACGGCGCACAATCGCTTCACCGCGACCAAGATCAACGATCACATTGCCATATTCAACGCGCTTGACAGTACCATTGATGATTTCACCAACACGATCATGAAATTCGTCATACTGGCGGTCACGCTCAGCTTCGCGCACTTTCTGCACGATAACCTGCTTGGCGGATTGCGCTGCAATACGGCCGAAATCCATTGGCGGCAACTGGTCAGCCAGAAAGTCACCGATCTGCGCATCAGGATTACGCTCGCGTGCTGTCTCCAGCGCCACCTGCGTATTGTAATCTTCAACCAGTTCAACCACTTCCAGCAAACGCTGCAATTTGATCTCGCCTGACTTCGAATTAATATCAGCGCGGATATTGGTTTCCTGACCATAGCGCGAACGCGCAGCTTTCTGGATGGCATCGGCCATCGCCGCGATTACGATTTCGCGGTCGATAGACTTCTCACGGGCGACCGCATCGGCGATCTGCAGAAGTTCCAGCCTGTTTGCACTGACTGCCATAAGTCTCTCCTTGGTGCCGCGCCCGCCTTTTCCTCTTCGACGGGTGCTTAAATCTTAATTTTCTTCGCCGACGTCGCCTGCTTCAGCGTCATCTGCATCAGTACCGGACACTTCGCCCGGCTCACCACTTAATTCATCGCCGGGAATACGTCCCTCACGCAGGTCTTTATCTTTACGCAGGGCATCACGAATCAAATCATCCGTCAAAACCAGACGTGCATCTGAAATGACATCATAAGGAATGGTTACGACCTGTTCATGACCATAAGCGACCTGATCATTTTCAATCGTCACACCTTCATCATCATGAGTCGTGATTTTACCACGGAACTTTTTGCGGCCATTGATGATCATCGATGTCTCGATACGCGCCAGATGGCCTGACCAGTCAGCAAAATCTGACACGCGAACCAGCGGGCGATCGATACCAGGGGAAGAAACTTCCAAGTGATATTTACCACTGATCGGATCATCCACATCAAGGGCCGGCGATACGTTGCGGCTGATCAGCTCGCAATCTTCAACGGTCATAGTGCCGTCAAAGCGTTCAGCCATAATCTGCAAGGTGGCGCCGTTCAAGCCGGACAGGCGAACGCGCACCAGCCGAAAACCAAGCACCTGCAAAACAGGCTGGACGATAGCTGCAACCTTCGCATCAACACCGGTTTCACGAATGATGCGAGTGTCGGCCACGGCTTCAGCAGCGTTTGTTTGTGCAGTGTCTAATTGTTCGGACAACCCAGATTTTTCCTTAATAGCTATATCATCAAACAAAAAAGAGCGGGACCGACCGGACCCACCCTTGTTCAATCGACCAAGAATTTGAAATGAATATACTGACTTTTCACGTTCTTTTCAAGTACGCAGTTCAGATGTAGCAATATTCATCCCATTCAACAACCATTTACCCGCCTACCGGCGGATAAATGTAAGATAGGCACCGACACGTCCCTCGCGGAAAGCCTTAGCTTCATAGCGTGTGCCCGGCCAACCTTCATAAGGTGTTTTCCAATCAGCAGAAGAAGATGCCTGCCACTCAAATGCTTCATGGGCATCGCAATGCTGCAATGTCCAGTTCACATAAGATTCAATGTCGGATGCGAATCGGAAGCGACCGCCGGATTTCAACACCCGCGCGAAACGATCAAGATTCTTCTGACTTACAAAGCGCCGCTTCCAATGGCGTTTTTTATGCCATGGATCAGGATAAAACAGATCAATTCCTGACAGAGAATTATCAGGAAGCCAATCCAGCACTTCCGTTGCGTCATCATCATAGAGACGAATGTTCTGCAATGGCTTCTCGTGCAAAGTGCCGAGCATTTTCGCCATACCATTGACGAAAGGCTCAACGCCGATAAAGCCGCTTTGCGGTGTGCGGCCTGCTTCATGCATCAAATGCTCGCCGCCGCCAAAGCCGATTTCCATCCGGACATTCTCAACAGGAGCCGCAAAAAGCGTGCGCAAATCCTGCGGGGCAGGCACGTTCAAATCAATCAGCAGTTCAGGCAGCAAGCCTTCACGCAGCATTTTTTGATGCGGGCGTAATGGCTTGCCATGACGGCGACCGAAGAAAGCCTCGGTCGCGCGTGATTTTTTCATCTCATCCGACATAAATATTTCCGTCAGGCAACAAGTGCGTTTTTAAGCGCCTTGCCCAGATCTGTTTTTTCCCATGAGAACGAGCCGTCACGACCCGGCTTGCGGCCAAAGTGGCCATAAGCAGCAGTCTTGGCATAGATCGGCTTATTCAGATCCAAATGCTTGCGGATACCGGTTGGCGAAAGATCGACAACTTTGCGCAATGCATCTTCAAGTGCAGCTTCGTCCACCTTGCCGGTGCCGTGCAGATCTACATAGACAGACAGAGGCTGTGCGACGCCGATGGCATATGACAACTGAATGGTGCAACGATCCGCATATCCGGCAGCAACAACGTTTTTCGCCAGATAACGGGCAGCATAAGCAGCGGAGCGATCCACTTTCGTGGTGTCCTTGCCGGAGAATGCACCGCCACCATGAGGAGCCGCACCACCATAAGTGTCAACGATGATTTTACGGCCTGTCAGACCGGCATCGCCGTCCGGACCACCGATGACAAATTTGCCGGTCGGGTTGATATACCATACGCAATCCTGCGCAATTGGCAGACCATCAAGCGCTTGCAAAATATAAGGCTCTACAACGGTGCGAACCTTGGCAGAATCCCAGCTTGCATCCAGATGCTGTGTCGACAATACAATCTGCGTGACTTCCGCAGGCTTGCCGTTAACGTAGCGCACGGTAACCTGACTTTTAGCGTCCGGTCCAAGCTTGCCGGCTTCGCCCTCATTGCCATGACGCGCTGCGGCCAGAAGCTCAAGAATTTTATGAGAATAATAAATCGGCGCCGGCATCAGATCAGGCGTTTCACGGCAGGCATAGCCAAACATGATACCCTGATCGCCTGCACCTTCTTCGCCCTGACGATCGGCAGCATTATCAACGCCTTGCGCAATATCCGCAGATTGCGAATGCAGCAATACGTCGATTTTAACGGTCTTCCAATGGAAGCCATCCTGCTCATAACCAATCTCACGAATGGCTTTGCGTGCGGCAGAGCGGAAACGAGCCGGATTGATAACCGGATTTCCCTTGTCATCCTTAATGACGTTGCCTTGCTTATCCTTTTTCAGGAATGTGTCAGGCACGCGCACTTCACCGGCAATGACCAACCGATTGGTCGTCGCCAAAGTTTCACAAGCGATACGAACTGTCCAAGGATCGACACCCGAACGGCGCGCCTCCTTATAAATCATATCAACAATTTCGTCGGAAATACGATCGCATACCTTATCCGGGTGGCCCTCAGATACGGATTCGCTGGTAAAAAGATAAGAACTGCGCGACACGGGAAACCCCTCTAGAAAATCTTGCGGAGCCAGATCTCCGCTTCAGACAAGCACAGTAAAGGCGATTTTTCGGATGTAAACACAAGAAATGTGCATGCCCGAAACTATCACCTTAACTTTTTATGTCTTTGCCAACATAGTTCTTTAGCGTCAACAGCAATTGTGCCGATAACACTCTTCTCATCACGAATTGTTGAGGGAAACGATTATTCCGCCTCCGGATCCAGCGTCTTGACCAGATCAATAATCTTGCGGCGGATTTTAGGGTCGGTAATTTTGGTGAAAGCGCGCGTCAGCTGAACACCTTCATTAGAATTCATGAAATCGACGATATAGGTTGAATCATTATCTTCGGCAAAACCGGCAGCCTGGGTTTCAGAGCCTGGCGCATCTTCGAAGAAAAAAGAAACAGGAACATTGAGAATGGAGGAAATGGCTTGCAAACGGCTGGCGCCGACACGGTTGGTGCCTTTTTCGTATTTTTGAATCTGCTGGAAAGTAATGCCTAAGCTTTCGCCCAGCTTTTCCTGACTGAAGCCCAGCATATTCCGCCGCAGGCGTATACGGCTGCCGACGTGGATATCAATTGGGTTGGGCTTCTTTTTATTCTGTACCATTCAATGCTCCTCGCGATTTGCGAGCTTTCTTGCAAGTGCTTCCCTCAACGGTACAACACCATACGATTTCAAATTACGTGATATTTCAGAGACTGCGCTGCTATGTGATTTCAAAATGACAGCATGATGAAACTATAACAACCGATGAATATTGCGATGTCAATCGCGCTGTGGTTTTCTTTTATACACAATTGCTAATAAACCACAAAGTAGTAATTCAGATAAAGCCCACGCCTGACGCGAAATTTCGTGCGAAGTCTGGCGTAAATTAATTCTCTCCCTCATGCTAATCTTTGGGCGGCGGCAACACCGCATCAACCACGCCAACCTCATTCAGGTTCAGCGAGGCGATGATTCGGCCATAACTGTCTGTGATCGCCGAAATACCGTTATTGGCGGCGCGTAACAGCGGCATTCCCTGCTCCACTGCACGCAATTGCGCCTGCCGGAAATGCTGGTAAGGCCCTGGTGTATTGCCATACCATGCATCATTGGTGACATTGACAATGGCACTGGCACGCTCTCCCTCGTAGCCCAGCTCATCGGCAAAAATCGCCTCGTAGCAAATCAACGGCAGGATAGCCAGCTTCTCGCCGATTTTCAGTGAATGGCGGCTTTTTCCGGCTTTAAAGCCGCCTGGCATTTCCACAACTTCTTGTAAACCCAGCACACGCAAAACGCCTTCCAGTGGCAAATATTCGCCAAAAGGCACCAGATGCACCTTGTCAAAAGAGCTGACAATAAAGCCCTGATCATTAATCACGGTGATTGAGTTATAATAATTGAGCCCCTGCGGTGTTTCTTCCTCACGCACTGCGCCAACCATTAACAGTTGCCCGTCCTGCAATACTTCAGCAATACGCGCCAAGGCATCCGACGTCTGGCTCAAAATATAAGGAACAGATGTTTCCGGCCAGATAATAATATCGGGACGCGGCGCACCATTTTCCGGTGCTTGCGCCGTCAGGCTTAAATGACGCTCAAAAATATTGCGTCGCTCGGCATTATCCCATTTGAGATCCTGCGCAATCGATGGTTGCACAATACGGATATGCGGGCTGTTTGCCGCCACCTCAACCGGCTGTTGAAGTTGCCATGCGCCATAGCTTAAGTGACAAGCAACAAGCGCCACCCCAACAGCCATGCCGCCTAACCTGTGACGCTTGGCAGCCAGCAAGGCCGGCATCGCAAAAACCATAACCGCCAGCACATTCATGCCGCTCAATCCGATCAGCTTAGCAGATTGCATGAATAAGGGGGTCGGCATTGCCGTATAACCGACAGCATTCCATGGAAATCCGGTCAGAATAAAGCTGCGCACATATTCAACCAGACCAAAGGCCAGACTCAGCGCCAGAATACGCCCCAAACCCGGCGACCAGCAAAGCTTTGCCAGCACCGTGGCACAGCCATAAAAAACCGCTAAAAAAGCAGGCAGCCCCAAAACGGCCAGCGGCAAAGCCCATGCAAATTGCTCGGCATCCACCAAAAGTGCGGCACCAATCCACCATAAGCCACCGACAAAATAGCCAAAGCCAAACCACCAGCCGGTCGCAAAGGCAGGCAAATGCCTGCGCAACCAGCCTTTGCCGGTTTGCGTAACAGGCCGGTCAAGCAGCCACACCAGCATCGGAAAAGCGATAAAACCAACCGGCAAAAAGTCATATGGAGGAAGCGCCAGCGTCAAAAGCAGACCGGCCAGCAAGCTTAAAAAGCGATGCGGCCATTTCCCTGACAGGGTTATTTTTTGAGCCAATTGCGCAAACATGAAAATCCCTACCAGGTGCAGATCAGTTCAATAACAGGCGAAAAGCATTGCAGACACAATAGTTTTCGCCTGTTTGGTTTTTAATGTTCTGTCAGATGTTCTTCGCCGGATTTTGTAGCTACACCGGCGCGCGCCTGACGACGACGATCGGCTGCAGACAGCGGAATAATCCGCACCCGACGAATGCGTCGCGGATCAACTTCCAGCACATGAAACTCATAACCCGGAATGGCCTGCACCACCTCGCCGCGCGACGGAATACGCCCCAGCACCGAGAAGATCAGACCGCCGACAGTGTCCACATCTTCGCCATGCTCGCCAACGACAAAAGACGGGCCGATTTGCTCGGTCAGTTCGTCCAGATCCGCACGGGCATCAACGACAAAAATGCCGTCCGCTTCCTGCAAGATCATGATTTCTTCGTCATCATGCTCGTCTTCAATATCACCGACGACCATTTCAACAATATCTTCCAGCGACACCAGACCATCGGTGCCGCCATATTCGTCAATAACCAGCGCCATCTGAATGTGGCTGGCCTGCATACGCGCCATAAGGCCGCTGGCCAACATAGATGGCGGCACAAACAGCACTTTACGCATCAGGTTAAGTTCGCCGATTGTCTTGGTCAGATCAATGCGGCCAATATCAAATTTGGTGGGTGTTGTGCCGGCAGTTTTAGCGGCTGCACCATTACGGCGGCCAGCCTTCTGACGTGACTGACGGGTGATGAAATTCAACACGTCGCGAATATGAATCATACCGCGCGGATCATCTAGCGTTTCAGCATAGACCGGCATGCGTGAATGGCCGGATTTTTCAAATTGCTCCAGAACGTCGCCAAGCGGCGTTGAGATTTCCACTGCCTCCACATCGGCGCGCGGGATCATCACATCTTCAACGCGAATTTCGCGCAAGCGCAAAATATTATTGAGCATCGCCCGTTCTTCAGGCGAGAAAACCGTATCGGTACTGTCCTGCCCGGACAGAGCGTCTGCCAGATCTTCACGCAATGAAGATGTTTGGCGACTGCGTAAAAACGGCAAGAAATTGCCTAAGAAAGAGCGCTTCTCTGCTGGAGAGGCTCTGTGCGTACTCTGCCCCTCCGGATCAGCATTTTGCGGGGCATCGCCCGACGGAGGAACACTAGTTTGATCAGACATGGTCAACCGGCTTTGTTAGGTGAAAGGGTTTGTGAATAAGGATCAGGAATAGCAAGAGCGGCCAGAATATCGCGCTCCCATTGCTCCATAAGTTCGGCCTCAGCATCATCTTCATGGTCATAGCCAAGCAGATGTAAAAAGCCGTGCACGATCATATGGTTCAAATGATGCTCGAAGGGTTTTCCCTCTTCCTGCGCCTCACGCATCACCGTCTCCCGCGCGATAACAATATCGCCGAGCATTGGTCCGGGCTTCGCCCCCGCTTTGACAGGAAAGGCCGGAAAAGACAAAACATTGGTTGCCTTATCCTTATTGCGCCATTGCGCATTCAGCTCCTGAATAGAAGCATCATCGGTAAAAACGAGACTTAACTCACTTTGCCCATCATCGGTAAATAGGCTTTTCCATGCGGCATCAACCGCTTTTTGCGCCACTTGGAGTAAGGCGTCCTCTTCGGGCCAGCCTTCTGCCTCTATCAATATATCGATGTCGATCACTTTTAAAACGGCAGTTGCGGCTATTAAGAAACCGGCTGACGCATAGTCCTTTCTCTTACAAACTCTAAGGTCGTATTAAATAGCATATAAACATGAATAGATCATAGCGCTCATCACAAAATACAAGGCTCACACCTCATAATTGTGCCACTTAACCTGCCGATCTGCCGTCATTGTCATAAGCTTCAACAATTGCCGCCACCAGCGCATGGCGCACCACGTCTTTCTGGGTGAAGCGAACCGTCACAACACCATCGACATTATCCAGAATGCGCAAGGCTTCAACAAGGCCGGATTTCTGACCGGCCGGCAAGTCAATCTGGCTCGGGTCACCGGTGACAATCATGCGGGAGCCCTCACCCAAACGGGTGAGAAACATCTTCATCTGCATGGAGGTGGTATTTTGCGCCTCATCCAGAATAACCGCTGCATGCGCAAGGGTACGGCCGCGCATGAAAGCAAGCGGTGCAATTTCAATCACACCGGCCGTCAAAGCACGCTCCACCTTATCGGCAGGCATCATGTCATAAAGCGCATCATAAAGCGGACGCAGATAAGGATCGACCTTCTCTTTCATATCGCCCGGCAAAAAGCCCAGACGCTCGCCCGCTTCCACCGCCGGACGTGACAGAATAATGCGCTCAACCAGTCCGCGTTCCAGCAGCATCGCTGCATGGGCAACCGCCAGATAGGTTTTACCCGTACCCGCAGGCCCGACACCAAAAACCAGCTCCGAACGATCAAGCGCGCGCATATAGGCATCTTGTGTCGGCGTGCGGGCAAAAATGGTTTTCTTGCGGGTGGAAATTTGAGCAGAAGCCAGCTTGCCTTTATTTTCCATTGTAGGAAGCGGCAATTGGCCTTCCGCAGTCGTGGTTATATTTCCGGCCATACGCAAAGCGCCATCCACATCGGAAAGCGTAATCTCACGCCCTTTTTGTAAAAAACCGTAAAGCTCATCCAATGCGCGTCGCGCCTGCTCGGTCGCTGAAGGTGTGCCGCGAATCGTCAGCTCATTGCCTTTGGAGCGTACATCCACACCGAGCTTTTGCTCGATGCGTGCCAGATTTTCATCAAACTGCCCGTAAAGCGCAATCGCATGACGATTATTGTCAAAAGTCAGCACTATATGCGCCATATCCGAAGCGCCATTAGATAATTTGGTCTGTGTTTCAGTCTTACTCTTATCGGTCTTCAGCTGTTCTGTAGCGCTCAACCGGCTCTCCTCATGACACGAAAAACACCCGCGAAACTATATGATGGTCTTATCATGCCTTTAAGACAGTTTTTTCGCAACCAAACTATTGGTTCCTGTGGAAATGATTTCAACATCAATAATATCACCGATCTGGTCGTGATTATTATCAATAATAACCGGCAGCAACCAAGGAGAGCGACCAACCATCTGATGCTCTTCACGACCCGGCTTTTCAATCAGCACGCTGGTTTTCTTACCAACCAGACTATCCTGAAACGCATATTGCTGCTCGTTGAGCAAAGCCTGCAAGCGCTGCAAACGCTCGTCTTTAACCGCTTCATCCACATGATCCGGCAGATCTGCGCCCGGTGTTCCGGGACGGCTTGAATATTTGAACGAATAGGCTTGCGCATATTTTACATCACGCACCAGCTGCATCGTATCTTCAAAATCCTGATCTGTTTCGCCCGGAAAACCGACAATAAAGTCACCCGAAAGCGCCATATCAGGGCGTGCTTCACGGATACGTTCGATCAGACGACGATAATCATCGCTCTTATGTTTGCGGTTCATCGCCTTCAAAATACGGTCAGAACCAGCTTGCACCGGCAGATGCAGATAAGGCATCAGTATATCAAGATCACGATGCGCATTGATCAGTGCATCATCCATGTCACGCGGATGGCTGGTGGTATAACGAAGTCGTGTCAGCTCCGGCACTTCGGCCAGACGGTAAAGCAATTCACCAAAGCCCCATTCGCGACCATCATCGCCAAGCCCGTGCCATGCGTTCACATTCTGGCCAAGCAGGGTAATCTCACGCACACCACCGGCGACAAGCTTTTCAGCTTCGGCAACAATTTGCGCAACCGAGCGCGACACTTCTGAGCCGCGTGTATAAGGCACAACGCAGAATGTGCAGAATTTATCGCAACCTTCCTGCACTGTCAGGAATGCGGAAACACCGCGCTTGCGCACCACTTCACGCTGCGGTGCCGGCAGATGTTCAAATTTATCTTCCAGCGCATATTCGGTTTCAACAACCTTTTCACCATCGCGCACTTTAGCCAGTGCCTGCGGCAAGCGGTGATAGGTCTGCGGGCCGATCACAAGATCAACTGAAGGCGCACGGCGCAGGATTTCTTGTCCTTCGGCCTGTGCGACACAACCAGCCACACCAATGGTCAGCTCTTTGCCCTTGGCAGCATTTTTATCTTTAAGTTTACGCAAACGACCAAGAGCTGAATAAAGTTTTTCAGAAGCGCGCTCACGAATATGACATGTATTGAGCAGAACCAGATCCGCATCTTCAGGCGTTTCGGTCGTGACATAGCCTTCCGCCGCCAAACTATCGGCCATGCGCTGACTGTCATAGACATTCATCTGGCAGCCATAAGTTTTCACAAAAACCTTGCGCGGATTGGCATCCGTGCTTGCCGGTGTGTTTGCAGCTGTTTTTGCATCAGCTTCAAGGGACGAAGAAGGGGTCAGGGTCGTTTCAAGAGTGCTCATAGGCTGGCTTCTAAACCTTTTATCGCCGTTTGAGAATAGTTAGTCTGATGATATTTCCATCAGTCCGGTTTAATTTCGCGCCCGAGAAGCGAGGACTGCAATTGCGAGCGTACCCGCTCTTCCATCACTCTGGCCAAAAGCTTACGGTCGGTATTGGTATCAATCACCATCGGCTCACCGAAAGTAATTTCCACATCAATTGCACCTTCTTTCAGAATGCCTTTCAGATGTGGCATTAATTCGACATCACCCGGCCAGGACGCAATCGGGCGATGATAGCGCCCCATCGGCATACCATGCACACCCGTATAGGCGATGGAAACTGGCTGAACTGTCACTTGGCTCACGCCGCCCTCACGGATGGCAGCATGGGCAGCACCAAAAAGCGCCGTCTTAAACGGTAATAAACGGTTACCATCTGATGTTGTCCCCTCAGGAAACAGTACCATTGCATCGCCCGCAGCCAGTCTTGTGGCAATTTCAGAAGCCTGCTTGCCGGTTTTGCCGCGCTTTGCCCGCTCGACAAAAACCGAGCGTTGCAAATACGCCAAATAACCAAAAACCGGCCATGTCCGCACTTCGGATTTAGCGATAAAGGACACTTCGCCGACGGTTGAAAGCACAATAATATCGCTCCATGAAACATGGTTCGATACCAGTAATAGCGGGCGGTCTTCGCTCATCGTGCCAATGGTTTTAACGCGAAAACCAAAAAGCCTTGCCACTAAGCGATGAAAAAAACGCGGCAAACGGCGCTGGAATACATGGTTCAGCTTCATGAAAACATACTGAAACGGCACCAGCGAAACCACCAGCAGAATGAAAGCCGCCAGCACAAAAATGATTCTGACAGCACCGATCATGTGGCAGCCACCAGATCACGGCGTAAAATCAACGCTGAAGCAAAAGTACCATCAGCATGCTGATAATAGCTGGGGCGATCACCTACTTTGATAAAGCCAAGGCGATTATAAAGTGCCTGCGCCGCCACATTGCTTTTATCCACTTCCAAAAACAGGCTTGCCGCCCGCTCATGGTGCAAATGGCGCAAAACAGCATCCATCAGCCCGTGTCCGGCACCTAATTTACGCGAAGCGGTAGCCACAGCAATGGTCAGAATCTCAGCCTCATCTACCACCAGACGCGCCAGCACAAATCCGGCCATTTTGTTTGGTTCGCCCTCAGGGCGCGCCAAAAAGCCAAACACTGTCGGCTCGCTCAACAGCCCGCGAAAATCTTGCTCACTCCAGCCCTGATGGAAAGAGGCCATATGCACATCTTCCAGCGCAGCGCTGTCATCAGGCGTCAATGGCGCAATTGAAAAGCCTTTTTTACCAAAGTGCTCCATCAAACGTCCCATTATTTTCTTCGCTGATAACTTGCCCCTCAGGCCGCACATTTTGTACTTTTCGCCTCACCCCTATGATACCTGCTCGTTCTGGCCGGATTCTGCTTTTCTGGGCAGAGCAAAACCAACCTGCGGCTTGGCATCAGGCCCGCGCAAATAAAGCGGCTTTGGTGCTTCACCCGCCTGCTTTGAAGCTGCAATTTTCGCATAAACAGCAATATCTGCGGTTGGCTCCGTTTGCGCAATCATGCGGCTTTCACCCAGCGCCTGACTAACAGCCGGCGCAGCCGACCCCGTCAGCACATGATCAGGTTTTCCGGCACATAATGCGACTGCCTCTTCCAAGGTCAGTGCCAAAGGTTCCGTTTCCGGCACACCAGTTTCATCAAAGCTTTGTGCAAAAATTTCGCCGCGATGCGCATCAAGCAGCACTAAAACCGGACGCCCGCTATTATTTTCCTGCGCTTGCACACAAAGCGCTTCAAAAGCGCTGACGCCAATGGCTGTCGTTTTCAGTGCTAAAGCAAAACCGCGCGCTGAAGAAACAGCAATGCGCACGCCGGTGAAAGAACCCGGCCCCACATTAACCGCAACGCGATCAATCTGGTGAAAATCAATCTTTGCCTCTGCCAGCACTTCATCCACATAAGCCATCAGCACTTCAGCATGGCCTTTGCCGATATTTTCACGGCGCTGCGCCAGCACTAAAGCTTTTTCACTATCATAAAGCGCGGCAGCACAAAATGAGGCCGCAGTATCAAGGGCAAGTATTTTCATAATCTATCAGGTAAAACAGATATTGCGATCCGGCAAGCTTCCAAGCCTTTTTTCCGCAACCAGAAACACTATATTTTATATAAACCTGTTATTGAGAAGGAACCAACTGTCATTAACAGCGTTTAGTATAAAGAAATGTGACTCTTGCGGGCTCCCGATCGCATGAACCACGCATATGATATTTTGTAAAGTAAGCGAGGATATAATGGCTAAAACCCATAACACACGTAACGATCTGCCATCCAATGCTAAGGCAACGGTTATTTCCCTGCTTAATCAAAATCTGGCGGCAACGCTTGATCTTTCACTGGCAACCAAGCAGGCGCATTGGAACCTTAAAGGCCTGCAATTTATTGCCGTGCATGAAATGCTTGATGGCTTCCGCGACAGTCTGGATGAGCATACCGACACGATCGCCGAGCGCGTTGTCCAATTAGGCGGTACCGCTTTTGGAACAGTCCAAACTGTCGGTAATGACACCAAACTGAAACCATATCCGACCGATATTTATAATATTCACGATCATCTCAATGCACTGATCGAACGCTATGCGGATGTGGCTAATCTGGTGCGCCAGTCCATCAAGGATGCCGATGAAGCCGGTGATGAAACCTCAGCTGACGTATTGACGGCTGCCTCGCGCGACCTCGACAAATCCCTGTGGTTCCTCGAAGCGCACCTGCAAGAAAAGAACTAAAGCTTTAAATGCTATCAGCCCTTTTTAGCGGTAACTTGTGTAATGCAAACTTTTGTATGACCGGCATTGATAAAGCCCAAACGGCTTGCCGCACCTTTTGATAAATCCAGCACGCGGCCTTTGATGAAAGGGCCGCGGTCGTTTATCCGCACCACCAGCGACTTACCATTCGCCTGATTGGTGACTTTAATTTTTGTACCCAATGGCAATGTGCGATGTGCAGCGGTCATAGCCGACGGGTTCATTCGCTCACCTGACGCGGTTTTAGAGGTCAGCGCATACCATGAGGCACCGCCGCATTGTCCGGCAGCGGCCAGCGCCGTATTAGCGGAAAACGCAAAAGCCATACCAACGGCCAATAAAGCTAGATATTTTTTCATCGTCTCAAGCGTCCACAATTGCATCTCAGGATTTGCAAAGCCGCACTTTTACCGTTTCTTATTGAAAGCAATAAAAGGCAGATTTTAAAAACGCTGCCCGATTGGCCGGTAAATGTGGCGCTCAAGTGGACGAAATAAAGATGATTTAAGGCATTTTGAATCTATAGTTAAAAGGAAAATCATCCCAAGATCCCAAATTATACAATTTATATTGCAGTATAGATTTTCCACGCCGTGATTATATTCACATGAATTAATTTTAAAATATGATTACCACCAATGTACCACTGGGAAAAATCGTTAAATCTTACCTTTTCAAAGTGACGCCCGCTATTTTCACTATTGTGAAATGGAACCTGTATGCGCATTGAGGCGATTTTTATTCTGCACCCAAGTGTTCATGCCCATCGACACAGTTAACATTTGTGGCTTTTTCGTGGCGAGAAACATGCATGAACCGCATAAAGTAACACGGCGCAACAGTTTGTGATTATGTAAAGTCTACTTTTTTACACTGGTTTTAGTCAATCCGGCACTTTGTACACTGGCGATTCCATGCACAAAGCAGTATCAGAATAATCGTCCGTCATTTATCGACATCGGCACTTTGAAAGACATGCAGTGAGCAATCCGCAACCTGACGACAGCAATGCACAACCAAACGGGGCAGAAACAGCCAGCCGTGGAAGCGTTGCGTCAAAAGCACAACGGATTATTTATATGCTGCTCGGCTTTATGATGCTTGCGCTTGGCATTATCGGGGCATTTCTGCCTGTTATGCCGACAACCATCTTCATTATTCTGGCGGCATGGTTTTTCGGCCGTTCTTCGCCCAAATTTGAAGCAAAGCTTTTAGCGCATCCGCAATTCGGCCCCATGCTGATTAAATGGCGCGAAAAAGGTGCAGTGCCGGTTAAAGCCAAGTTCTTTGCCTGCGGGGGCATGACATTGGGCTATGCGATTTTTTGGTGGGGTGCGCAGCCCGGCCTCTGGCTTGCATTGGCAGTTGGTATCTTCATGCTGGCCAGCGCACTTTATGTTGCCAGCCGTCCAAGCGGCTAGATATAATAAACGCCGTCCAAACGGCTAAACATAATAAACGCCGTCCAAACGGCTAAAGCCACACTTAAAAAATGCCCGTTATTTCTTGATAAAATTCATATGACACAAAGCTGTAATATTACTGTCATATGACTGTAATAAACAGCGCCTAGACGGTTAGTGACATTAAACGTCATTGTCTTTACCCAACTGGAGCTACTCCTATGAACACGTTGATTTCCACAACCGCTGCACTGGCTATCGCGGCTGTTATGTCCGTTTCCGCAGCTTCCGCTCGCGATCAGATCCAAGTCGCTGGTTCTTCAACCGTTCTGCCATATGCAAAAATCGTTGCCGAAACTTTCGGTGAAACCTACCCAGACTTTAAAACTCCGGTGATTGAATCCGGCGGTTCGGGTGCAGGTATTAAAGAATTCTGTAAAGGTGTTGGTGAAAACACAATCGATATCGCCAATGCTTCCCGTGCAATGAAAGATTCCGAACTGAAATCCTGCATCGAAGCAGGTGTTAAAGATGTTCAGGAAGTTCGCTTCGGTTATGATGGTATCGTCTTTGCAACCGATGCAAAGGGCCCTGAATGGAAGCTGAAGCCGGTTGATCTTTATCAGGCATTGGCTGCAAAAGTGATCGTAGACGGCAAGCTCGTCGACAATCCAAACACCAAATGGAATCAGGTTAACGCTGCTCTGCCGGATTGGGACATTGCTGCCTACATTCCTGGTGAAAAGCACGGCACCCGTGAAGTTTTCGAAGAAAAAGTTTTGGCTGAAGGCTGTAAAGCTGCCGGCGCTCTGGACGCTATCAAAGCCACCGGTCTTGATGGCAAAGCAGCAGCTTCGGCTTGTATCGCAGTGCGTAAAGACGGCAAAGCCGTTGATATCGATGGCGATTACAGCGAAACGCTCGCCCGCATCGACTCAAACAAAACCGGTGTTGGTGTTTTCGGCCTCTACTTCTACGAAAACAATGCTGACAAGCTGCGTGTAGCAACCGTCAATGACGTTGTTCCTTCAGCTGAAACCGTTGCTTCCGGCGAATATCCGGTATCGCGCCCACTGTTCTTCTACGTGAAAAAAGCGCATCTCGGTGTTATCCCAGGCCTGAAAGAATATGTAGACTTCTTCCTGGCCGACCAGATGGTTGGCCCGGACAGCCCATTGGCTGAATATGGTCTGGTTCCTGCCCCTGAAGCAGAGCGCGAAGCACAGCGCGCTGATTTTGCAGCCGGTAAAGTCCTCGCTGCTAAATAAGACAACAACTGTAAATGCGGCCGGCCTGTGCCGGTCGCATTTATACACTTCAAGACTTTGCGGTTTTTCCGCTGCATAAGCATAATCGTCTAAACACTTTCACTAAAGTTTACATAGCGCGCTTTAAGGAAATTGAATGTCCGCCTTGCTGGTTTTACTCACAGTCATACTGATCGGTTTGGCTGGATTTTTTATGGGGCGTCAGAAAGCGCTTTCACAATATAAATCCGTGCCCCAAAACGAAAAAATGCACTCACGGCCTCATTATCACGGCTGGTGGGTGTTTTTAGTTTCTGCCCTGCCTGCCACCATCTTTCTCGTCATCTGGCTTATCGGTTCCTCGACCTATATTGAGCACAATGCGACATCTCAGCTTTCAGACGTTTCAACAAGCAATAATAATCTGAATTTGAGCATGGTTCGTGGCCTTGCCAAAGGTATTGAGCGCCTTTCACCTGCTGAAAAAGAAGCTCTGCCGACAGATTATCAGGCGGTGCGCGAATATATGGGCAATAAAGGCATTGCGCTTGCCACTGAAGGCCAGGACTTCATGGTGCCGATTGCGCAATATTGGACGAAGGCATCCGCAGTTGCACAAAAAACCGGAACCGCTATCGCCATTGTACTCGCCCTTGCCGGTCTGGTCTTTGGTATGGCCACCATTAAAGTGCGCACCCGTGCGCGCAACAATGTTGAGAAAATCGTCCTCTGGGGTCTGATTGCCGCTTCTGGCATCGCCATTTTAACCACCATCGGCATTATCTTCTCAATGCTGTTTCAGACGATTACTTTCTTCCAGTCTGTTTCTTTCTCCAACTTCTTCTTCGGCACCGTATGGGATCCGCGCTTTGCAGCCGCCGGTTCTGATGGCGCTGTTGGTCAGTTTGGTCTTATCCCGCTTCTGGCCGGTACACTTTATATCGCTTTTGTAGCAATGCTCTTTGCGGTGCCGGTTGGCCTGTTTTCAGCCGTTTACATGGCAGAATATGCCTCCCCAAAAGTGCGCAGTGTGGTCAAGCCGGTGCTGGAGCTACTGGCCGGTATCCCGACCATCGTTTACGGCTTCTTTGCCATGGTCACAGTTGGTCCGTTCTTACGTGATCTTAGTATCGCCATTGCAGGCGGTCAGGGTTTCATCATGGCGCAGAGCGTACTCACCGCTGGTCTGGTGATGGGCGTGATGCTGATCCCGTTTGTGTCTTCGCTCTCCGACGACATCATCACCGCGGTACCCAATTCTATGCGTGACGGCTCGCTCGGCCTTGGTGCGACACAATCAGAAACGATCAAAAAAGTCGTGCTGCCTGCGGCTCTTCCGGGCATTGTCGGCGCGCTGCTTCTCACCGCTTCGCGTGCAATCGGTGAAACCATGATTGTGGTACTGGCTGCCGGTGTTGCCGCCAATCTGACGCTCAACCCGTTTGAAGCCATGACCACTATTACCGTTAAAATCGTCAATCAGCTGACCGGTGACCTTGAATTCAACTCACCACAGACCTTGGTCGCTTTTGCCCTTGGCATCACCTTGTTCTTTCTGACGCTGATCATGAACATTTTTGCGCTCTATATTGTTCGCAAATATCGGGAGCAGTACGACTGATGAGTGATACCAGCCTTTCTTCCAATTCTACAGGTGCCCCGATGAGTGCAAAACCAGCGCGCCGTGATATCGGCATCAAACGCCGCTACGCCTCTGAACGCCGTTTCCGCCTTTATGGCGTTCTGGCTATCTGCATCGGTGTCTTTTTCCTCTGCGCCTTGCTTTTTACCGTTTTTTCCAAAGGCTATACCGCTTTCTGGCAGACCACTGTCAGTATTCCGGTCATGCTGGAACAAAAAGTAATTGACCCGGGCAATAAGCGGGCAGAAGACCCGAATGTGCTGATAACCGCCAATTATCCGGTTTTGGTACGCAATGCTTTGGCCCAGCATTTGAACGTTCCTGCCAGTGACAAATCCGCCATGCGTGAACTGGGCAAGTTCTATTCTGATGGTGTGCGCGTACAGCTGCGCCAGATGGTCATGGATAATCCGTCTCTGATCGGCACCACCAAGAATATCAATTTCCTTGCCAGTGCCGACATTGATTCTGCCTTTAAAGGCCAGATTGATCTGAGCGTTCCGGAAGCAAACCGTAAAGTTTCCGACCGTCAGGTAACATGGATGAACACACTTTCAGAAGAAGGTGTGATGGGACAGAGTTTCAACAGTGGTCTCTTCACCTTTGGCGCATCCAGCCGCCCTGAAACTTCAGGTCTGGGTGTCGCCTTTGTCGGCTCACTTTACATGATGCTGATCGTGCTTGGCGTCGCGCTGCCTGTTGGCGTTGCTGCTTCCATTTATCTGGAAGAGTTTGCCAAGAAAAACCGCTTTACCGATCTGGTGGAGGTCAATATCAACAATCTGGCAGCGGTTCCTTCCATCGTTTTTGGTCTGCTGGGGCTTGCTGTTTTCATCAACCTCTTCGGCCTTCCACGCTCGGCATCACTCGTGGGTGGTCTGGTGCTCTCGCTGATGACACTGCCAACCATCATCATTGCCACCCGTGCGGCACTCCGCGCTGTTCCACCATCTATTCGTGACGCAGCATTGGGTCTTGGCGCATCCAAAACCCAAATGGTATTCCATCATGTGCTGCCGCTGGCTGCGCCGGGCATCCTCACCGGCACCATTATTGGTCTGGCGCAGGCTTTGGGTGAAACTGCACCACTGCTTCTCATTGGTATGGTTGCATTCGTAGCCAACGTACCGGTTTCACCACTTGATCCTGCTACCGCGCTGCCGGTTCAGATCTTCATGTGGGCAAACGAAGCCGAGCGCGCCTTTGTGGAGCGCACATCCGGTGCCATCATTGTACTTCTGGCATTCTTGGCCATTATGAACATTGCTGCCATCATCCTGCGCCGTCGCTTCGAGCGTCGTTGGTAAGCGGAGCCTTAACGATGAATTATGTATCAGAACATCCTCAGGACAACACACCGGGAGTTAAAATGAACCTCAGCGCCCAACCAATCAAAATGCGCGGTGAAAAAGTCAGCGTATTTTATGGCGCAAAACAAGCGCTGTTCGGAGTTGATCTCGACATTCCTGAAAAGATGGTGACCGCCCTGATCGGCCCTTCGGGTTGCGGCAAGTCCACCTTCCTGCGTTCGCTCAATCGTATGAATGATACGATTGAAGGCTGTCGCGTTGAAGGCAAAATCACCCTCGACAATGAAGATATTTACGATCCGAAAATTGACGTGGTGGAACTCCGTGCCCGCGTTGGCATGGTATTTCAAAAGCCTAATCCTTTTCCGAAATCCATTTTCGACAATGTGGCTTATGGCCCGCGTATTCACGGCCTTGCCAAAGACCGCACCGATCTGGAAGAAACCGTTATCACCAGCCTGAAAAAAGCCAGCCTTTATGAAGAGGTGAAAGACCGCCTTCATGATGCAGGCACCGGCCTTTCCGGTGGTCAGCAGCAGCGTCTGTGCATTGCCCGCGCTATTGCGGTCAGCCCTGAAGTTATCCTCATGGACGAGCCTTGCTCGGCGCTTGATCCGATTGCGACCGCCAAAATCGAAGAGCTGATCGACGAATTGCGCCAGAATTATACCATTGCAATCGTCACCCACTCCATGCAGCAAGCCGCGCGTGTTTCGCAAAAAACAGCATTTTTCCATCTTGGCAATATTGTCGAAGAAGGCGAAACCGAAGCGATCTTCACCGCACCAAAAGAAAAACGGACACAGGACTACATCACCGGCCGCTTCGGCTGATTGTTGTATCTATATTCTTTTAAGAGGTTTTTTCATGCCTATAAAACACACTGTCCGCTCATATGATGAAGAACTGAAGTTCTTGGCCCATAAGATTGCCGAAATGGGCGGCCATGCCGAGCGTATGGTCGAGCAATCCATTGCCGCAATCGTCAATGCCGACAATGAGCTGGCACAGCGCGTCATTGCAGACGATCTGTTTCTTGATGCAGCAGAACGCGAGATTGACGACAAGGCCATCACCATCATTGCCAAGCGTCAGCCAATGGCAATTGACCTGCGCGAAATCATCGGTGCTATCCGTATTTCCGCTGATCTGGAGCGCGTTGGCGATCTGGGCAAAAACATTGCCAAGCGCGTCGCGGCTGTTTCCGACACCCGCCAATCCGTCAAGCTTTATCGTGGCCTTGAAACCTTGGCCGAACTGGCTCTCACCCAGCTGAAAGAAGTGCTTGATGCCTATGCCACCCGCTCTGTGGCACAGATCAATATTGTACGTGACCGCGATGATGAAATCGATGCCATGTACACCTCAATCTTCCGCGAACTTCTCACCTATATGATGGAAGATCCGCGCAATATTTCTTCCTGCACCCATTTGTTGTTCAGCGCCAAAAACATTGAACGCATCGGCGACCACGCCACCAATATTGCCGAAACGGTTTATTACATCGTCACCGGCCTGCAAATGCCGGCTGAACGGCCGAAGGAAGACCTCAGCCACGACATCATCGTGGATGAAGCCAGTAAACCTTAAATGACCGGAAAGGCGGACAAGATTTTAATGAAATTCATTGTCCGCCAACGGTTTAATATGCAGTTTTCAAGAGCGGTGCTCCCGCTCTGCACCCTTGTTTTGTCGCAATTTCAGCCTGCCAACCTTAGATTTCAACTGCACAGCCTGACTTTTGCGCCAATTGACTGAAGGAACCTTGTGATGTCACATGCCCCCAAAATTGCCGTCGTGGAAGATGAAGAAGCGCTGAGTGTTTTGCTGCGCTATAATCTGGAAGCGGAAGGCTATCAGGTCACAACCATCATGCGCGGCGATGAAGCAGAAATTGCTTTACGCGAAGATGTGCCCGACCTGTTGATTTTGGATTGGATGCTGCCAGGTGTTTCCGGCATTGAACTATGCCGTCGTTTGCGCCAGCGCGCAGAGACCGAACGTCTGCCGATTATCATGCTGACAGCACGTGGCGAAGAAAGCGAGCGTGTGCGTGGTCTGGCCGTTGGTGCTGATGACTATGTGGTCAAACCTTTTTCCACACCTGAGCTGATTGCCCGTGTCAAAGCCATGCTGCGTCGTGCCAATCCGAGCTTGCTTTCGCATGTGCTGAAAGTCGGCGACCTCATCCTCGACCGCCAGCAGCACCGTGTCTACCGTAAAGACAAGGAAGTGCATCTGGGCCCGACAGAATATCGCCTGCTTGAATATTTCATGATGGCACCAGGGCGCGTATTTTCCCGCAGCCAATTGCTGGATGGTGTTTGGGGTGCAGATATTTACGTGGATGACCGCACCGTGGACGTGCATATCGGACGTCTGCGCAAAGCTATTAACCCGAATGGCTCAACCGATCCGATCCGTACTGTGCGTGGTGCCGGTTACTCATTCGGTTAAGGGTGAGAGACGCACAGTTTTTCTGAGCGCATGTCTTCATCCCGAAACCGGTGCCCACTTTCGGGAGACATGCGTGCGCGGCGCCGGTTACTCTTTCGGTTAAGGGTGAGAGACGCACAGTTTTTCTGAGCGCATGTCTTCATCCCGAAACCGGTGCCCACTTTCGGGAGACATGCGTGCGCGGCGCCGGTT
>NZ_JACIIU010000006.1:0-33213 GCF_014205685.1 Paenochrobactrum gallinarii | reverse complement strand
GCCGGTTACTCTTTCGGTTAAGGGTGAGAGACGCACAGTTATTCTGAGCGCATGTCTTCATCCCGAAACCGGTGCCCACTTTCGGGAGACATGCGTGCGCGGTGCAGGATACTCTTTCGGTTAAGGTTGAGAGACGCACAGTTTTTCTGAGCGCATGTCTTCATCCCGAAACCGGTGCCCACTTTCGGGAGACATGCGTGCGCAGTGCCGGTTACTCTTTCGGTTAAGGTTTTAAGGCGGCAGTTCGATTAAATCAGCTGCCGCTTTTTCGAATCGATAACTGTCCTGCAAATCATGGTTTTGGATCAAAACCGTAAAAACGGGTCAATTCTCACGCAAGGTTACAATTCAAGTATAAAGTTGAGAATGGTGGCCGGAACCATATTTCCGAGAACCAACTGGCTGTTATGATAAACTCTTCGGGCTAAGTCTGCGTTAAACCAGACAAAACTGCCCTGCACGTCATTGCTTGTCTGAAAAGGCTGCAACTCAGGGGCTTTCAATGCAAGCTGCATGAAAATGCGCTGCACCCATCCGTCACAGCTTTTTAAGAAAATATTAATATAAATAAAGTTTCATCAGACCTGTATCCCGATAAATTTCACGTCTTTTAGACGTTCGTTCACGAATTTATTATAACTGTGACATTTGACCCACAGGTTCGAATGCGGTTAAAAAATCATACGGATCCGCAAAAGACAAAAGTTAAAAGCCTGGGCGCTGCCTCCACAGCCCTCCCCGAACTTTAGTGCCTGATATAGGATTAAACTGATGAAACACATGTTCTCTGGTCATTCGGCAAAATTTGCCCTGACAATGGCAATGCTGGCAGCATCAGTAATTGTTTCAGGCTGCACCACCACCGATCAGACAGCAGCGCTCAGCAGCGCCAAGGCCACAACCAAAACAGCCAGCGCTAATAAAGGTAATGTCATCCGCGTCAATGGTGTGAAAACCTATACTTATACCCCTAAAGACCGTGAATGCCTCGAACGCGCTATGTTCTTTGAGGCTAACCGCTCCAGTCAGGATGGCCTCGTAGCTGTCGGCACCGTGGTGATTAATCGCCTGTTGTCAAAGCAATATCCCGATACGATTTGCGGCGTTGTCGGTCAGAAAAACCAATTTGCACCGGGTGTTCTTACCCGCAAAATGAATTCCAAGGCTCTGCCGGATGTTCAAAAAGCGGCTGATGATGTGTTGAAGGGCAAGCGCCATCCGGCCGCTAAGAATTCAATGTTCTTCCACACTGCCGGTTTGAAATTCCCTTACAAAAACATGCATTATGTATTGGTTGCAGGCGGCAATGCTTTCTATGAAAAGCGTAACAAAGACGGCTCCCTGCAATCTCCGGTTCCGACAGAGCCATATAATCTGGCGATGATCTACACCCCGCAAAATCAGGCTGTACCAAGCGACAAAGCATATAATGTCACCACACCGCAGACCGCAGAAGAGCCGGCAGCAATTGCAGCCCCTGCTACAATGATTGCCGCAGCCGAGCCTAAAGCACCTGTGCAGGCACAACAGAATGAAACTGCGCAGGTCGCTGAACTGCAAGTGCCACTGCCAACCGCAACACCCAACACAGCAGCACCGGCCGCATCATCGCTGGCCTATGCACCGGCTGCCGAAAATGTCGATGCGATCGGCGCATTTTTGCTGACCCAGCAGCGCCCGACCCTCAACTGATTTTTTAATTTTCTCTATAAAAAAAGCCCCGCCAGCAGTACTGGCGGGGCTTTTTTATTGTCATATTGTTCCTTTATCGCATTATCCTACGCAAAACCGCTTCGCGCTTTTGCGGGAAATGCACTTAGTGCTTGGCAGGCTGAACCAGATTGGCCAGCAAGCGGAATGCACCCGGCACCATCTTATCCAGCTGATGATGCAGCACAAGGCTTGTATGGGTATGACGGCCTTCACCGATTTCAGCCGAAACCAGCGAACCTTTCAGCTTGTCTTCACCGGCATCACTCATGGCGAGCAGCGGCTTGTAAGCCTCGTCCCATTCGGATGCGAAATAAAGACCGCGTTCCTTATCCCAATTTGCCCAGTCTTCCGGCCCGATCTTGTTCGGGTAATTGAGCAACGGATGATCCGGCTCAAGAATATCCACGTCCGAATTCGCGTCTGTAACGCGGAAGCGGATGGATGGCGAACCGATTTTCAGGAATGCAGGTGGTACGGTTTCAGGTTTCCAACCATCACTCGGGCGATGATAAAGCGTTACCAGATGGCCGCCCTTCTTAACCCATTCGTGCAAAGCCGGTACGGCAGCTGCCAGATCTTTACGTCGGCCAAAGGCAAAAATACCAACGACAATCGTCTTCAGATCACGGTAGGCGCCGCGCTCCACATCCTTTGGTGAAAGCTCAACGACATCAATGCCCAGACGCTTCATCCACAGGCCGACATTATCATTGCCGCCGCTGATATAACCAACCTTGTGGTTTGCTGGCAGTTCAGCACCAACGGTCTGAACAGGCACGGAAACCTTGGTCGGCACAACGGAACGGCCGATATGCGGATAGGAGAAAGTGTTGATTGCATAGGCTTCTTTGCCCAGCAACTCAGGCTCGATCGCAAAGCGGACTTCGCCCGGTTTTGCCGGTGGTTGCAGATCAAAACTTGCAGCTTCGTCTGATGTGCTGCCGGTTTTGTTCATCGCCCAGCCTTCTGGCAGGTCAATTTTCAGATCATCCGTCTTGGCATTGGTAACCGTTGCGGTCATCGCAACCGGTGCCAGTTCCTGCGCTGTGTTGAACACAACTGCATCCGGCTTCAGTTCCAGCGATGCAGATGGCAGAACGCGCAAGGCATCTTCCAGATCCACATCAATCACCGCAGCGCGATCACCAATTTTAGCGGTCAGACGCACGAAAGCATCGCCGTTACCACCAAGCGGATCAAACTGCTCGGTCAGCGGGTTGGTCAAAGCTGCATCTGCGGCCGCAGTGACCTGATCGCCAGCGCTGTTGAGACCTTCACGGGCAATGATTTCTGCCGACTGAATTTCCACGCTTTCAGGTGCATCAACAAGGGTTTTAATAGTGATCGTATCACCGGCCTTGATGTCTGCGCCTTCAGTGAAAGCACGGATATGCATGCCAGAAGCTGTTGCCAGTGCCAGATCGATTTCACGGGTCTTACGTTCCAGACGATGCGCAACAGTATCATGCAGTTCCTGAGGCAATTGCTTACGTGCTTCATCAACCGCCTTGCCGATTTCCAGAAGCTTGGCTGTGACAACAACAGGGTCGCCATAATCAGCCATTGCTTCATCAATCAGACCCTGCGCATTGCGCATGGCATCCGCCGCAGAAGCAGGCATACCATCAACATTGGCGATATCACCAACAGTTGCAATCAGACCTTCGCGAATGTCTTTTTCAGTTTTCGCAGGCTCGCCCTTGGCGACTTTAGCCAAATGCAGTGCCCATTCGGTCTGTGGTTCAGGACGCCAACGACCCATATTTTGTGTCAGATGGCAAGAACGTGACCATTCACCCATCTGCGGGAAGGTCGCGCCTGAAATCTTGTCGCGTTCTGGTGCTGTTACCGTCAATGTGGTTGGTGGTGGTGGTGTTTCATCATCATAAACGCCGCCGCCGCCGCCATAGGCTGGCGAATAGATTTTCGGAACGCTCCAAGGGGCCAGACCGGCCTGAATCTGTTCCGGATATTCTTCCGGATTACCGGAGATATCAGCAGTGATAAATGTAGCAACCACGGCTGCACGATGCTGGCCATGCTGACCTGGCACATCAAGGAAGCAGTTCATCACAATATCAGGCTTATAATAACGGAAAGCCCAAGTCATACGCTCGACAACGCGATCACGACCCCAACGGTCGATTGTCTGGTTCGGATCTTTGGAGAAGCCGAAATCATGCACACTGTCATTGTGACCGCGGCCACCAAATGCCAGCGACGCATCCAGCGAGCGGGATGCCTCTTCCATTTCGCGGGTACGCAGCACGCCCAGCACCGAGCCGCGCTCTGCACCAATGCTGTTTTGGCCGCCTTCACCGCGCGTGATGCAATAAAGCACCGGACGGATACCATAAACATGACGCAATGACGCCAGCAGACCACTTGGCTCGTCATCCGGATGCGCACCGGTGGTCATAAATGTCAGCGTCGAGGTCAAACGCTCCAGACGGCGGTGCATAGTGACAATCGCCGGTTCCAGTTTTTGTTTTGCAATCAGCTGAAGATCGCTTGCAGGCGCTGCAAAGGCAGGCATACGGGTTGCTAAAAGTGCCGGGGGAAGGGAGGCGATAAATAGTCGCCTTGTCATTTTAGTCACGGTTTACTCCTCTCATCACAGGCGCTCCCAAGAAAATATCTGCCCTGAATTCATCAGGCAGAATCTTCTAACACCTTGTTTTTTATTCACTTTACCTACTTCTACCAAAGCAGAAAAGACGCTACCGTTTAACTCTTGTTCTTCTGTCCACGTATCAGCGCGCTTGTGCCGATTTCTTGAGTATGATGAAGTAAATATAATAACTCAAGTGTGTTGATGTAATTTATTGCAATAAACTTGTCATGAAGTGAAACTTGCACTTTTGTTCCATCAAAAACTTGTGTTTCTGGTTAAACGCCGCCAACAAAACAGTATTACTGAGCGTTTAAATAGCGGATGCCAAATCGCACGACAGCCAGACAAACCATGAAATGTGACTGGTCACAGCTTAGCCAAGGGGTTATGTTCCACTCAGAAAAATCATAAAAGCAGAGGCCATTATGTCCTATACATTACCGGAAAATATTATTGATCCTGTGAAACTCGACCGTCTGGCCGAAGTCGCCGTGAAAGTTGGCTTGCGTTTGCAAGAGGGACAAGACCTCGTCATCACTGCGCCGGTTTGCGCCCTGCCGCTGGTGCGCCTGATTGCCAAACACGCCTATCAGGCAGGTGCCGGACTGGTGACACCTTTTTTCTCCGATGACCAGATTGCACTGGCACGCTACCAGCATGCCAATGATGCCAGTTTTGATCAGGCTGCCGACTGGCTATATGAAGGCATGGCCAAAGCTTACAGCAAAAATGCCGCCCGCCTTGCTATTGCCGCCGACAATCCATTGCTGTTGTCAAGTCAGGATGCAGGCAAGGTTTCGCGCGCTAACCGCGCCAATTCCAAGGCCTATCAGCCAGCATTGGAAAAAATCGCTAATTTCGACATCAACTGGAACATTATCTCTTATCCAAACGCTGAATGGGCGGCTTTGATGTTCCCTGATGCATCACCGGAAGATGCAACACGCCAGCTCGCTGATGCAATTTTTGCAGCCTCCCGCGTTGATGTGGAAGACCCTGTTGCCGCATGGGAAGCCCATAATGCAGCCCTGAAAGAACGCACCACCTATTTGAACGCCAAAAACTATCATGCACTTCATTTCAAAGGTCCGGGCACTGACCTGACCGTTGGTCTTGCCGATGGCCATGAATGGATGGGCGGCGCGTCGGTTGCCAAAAACGGCATTATCTGCAACCCGAATATTCCGACCGAAGAAGTGTTCACCACTCCGCATGCTCTGCGTGTGAACGGCCATGTTTCCAGCACCAAGCCATTGTCGCATCAGGGAACCCTGATCGACAACATCTCGGTACGTTTTGAAAATGGCCGCATTGTTGAAGCTAAAGCCAGCCGCGGCGAAGAAGTACTCAATAAAGTGCTCGATACGGATGAAGGCGCACGTCACTTGGGCGAAGTGGCACTGGTGCCGCACTCCTCACCAATCTCAAAAAGCGGCTTGCTGTTCTACAATACATTGTTTGATGAAAATGCCGCCAGCCATATTGCGCTGGGTCAGTGCTATTCAAAATGCTTTGTTGATGGTGCAAATCTGACACCGGAACAAGTTAAAGCCAAAGGTGGCAATTCCAGCCTGATCCATATTGACTGGATGATCGGCTCTGACCAGATCGATGTCGATGGTGTCAATGCCGATGGCAGCCATGAGCCGCTGATGCGCAAAGGCGAATGGGCTTACTGATAAGCTCCATAACGTAAAAAAGCCGGAAACCAAAGTTTCCGGCTTTTTTATTGTCCTAAACCTTCCGCAAACAGTGATGTGTTTGCGCAAAGCCTCAAAAGAACTTAACCGCGCAGAACGCCGCCGGTTTGCTTGGCAACAGCCTCTATGATCTTCTTGGCAACGCCTTCCAGATCTTCTTCAGTCAACGTGCGATCAAGCGGCTGCAACAGAACTTCGATCGCAACCGACTTCTTGTTTTCACCCAAAGATGCACCGGCAAAAATATCAAATACCTGCGCATTGCTGATCAGCTTCTTGTCAGCAGACATCACCGCACGGATCAGACTGCCAGCTTCAACATCGCTGTCCACCACAAAGGCAAAGTCACGCTTAACGCTCTGGAACTGCGACAGAACCAGTGATGGCTTGGTGCAAGTGGCTTTTTTCTTCGGCTCAGGAATAGCATCGATGAAAACTTCAAAGCCGCAAAGTGCGCCGCTCACATCGAGCAGCTCCAGCGTATCCGGATGGAATTCACCGAAATAGCCAAGCACAACTTTAGGCCCCAGCTTCATGGTGCCGGAACGCCCCGGATGGAACCACTCAGGTGCGCCTGCTTCGATCTGGATACGATCAACCGGAGCGCCTGCTGCTTCCAATGCTGCCAGCGCATCAGCCTTGGCATCATAAACACCAACAGCTGGTGCATTGCCTGACCAAAGGCGCCCCGAACCTTCAACACCGGCGGTGCCGCGACGGATACCGCCAGCAACACGGCGCTGATCTTCCGGCTTATCGCCTTCATAAGTTCCCGACACTTCAAAGAGTGCCAGATCAGCAAAGCCGCGATCAGCATTGCGCTGTGCTGCAACCAGCAAGCCCGGCAACAGGCTTGGACGCATATCCGACATATCGGCTGCAATCGGGTTGGCAAGTTTCAGTTCCGGTTTACCGCCGCCAAAAGCTTTGGCATGAGCTTCCGGAATGAAAGAATAGGTCACTGCTTCCATCATCCCGCGTGAGGCCAGCATGCGGCGCGCCATACGGGTACGAATTTGCAACGTGGTGAGGATTTTGCCGTTGACGCTACCCATATTTTCCAATGGCTGCGGTTCAATTTCATTGAGGCCGTGAATACGCATCACTTCTTCAACAAGATCGGCTTTGCCTTCCACATCACCGCGCCATGACGGCACTTTAACTACCATAACAGCTTTGCCATCACCCGACACACCAAAGCCGAGACCCGTCAAAATCTGTGCCGCTTCTGCATATTCCACATCCAGATTGGTCAAACGCTTGACTTCCGCAACAGGGAAAGTGATTTCACGCGGGGCATATGGCTGATAACCAACCACTTCAGTTTCTGTTGGCGTACCACCGCACAGATCCATCACCAGTCCGGTGGCATATTCAAGGCCGGAAACCATGAATTCCGGATCAACGCCCCGTTCAAAACGATAGCGCGCATCCGTAACAATACCAAGCTGACGACCGGTGCGGGCAATGGTGATCGCATCCCAAAGCGCCGATTCAATCAGCACATCGGTGGTGTTTTCATCACAGCCGGAATGTTCGCCACCCATGATACCGGCAATGGATTCAGCGCCATTATCATCAGCAATGACATACATGTCCGGTGATAATTTATACTCACGCTGATCAAGCGCCAGAATAGTTTCACCATCCCTGGCAGCGCGCACAGTCAGGTTTCCCTTGACCTTAGCCGCATCAAACACATGTAATGGGCGACCATAATCAAAGGTCACATAGTTGGTGATGTCCACCAGCGCATTGATCGGACGCAGGCCAATGGCTTTTAAGCGCTGCTGCAACCAAAGCGGGCTGGCAGTGTTTTTAACACCCTTGACCAGACGCAACGCAAAACCATTACAGAATGGTTTGTCGGCAGGCTGATCAAGCACGACTTTCACCGGTGTTTCGCCAGTGCCTTTGATCGCTTCAATCTTGTCACCTTTAAGCGTGCCAAGACCGGCTGCTGCCAAATCACGGGCAATACCATGAATACCGGCGCAATCGGCACGGTTCGGGGTCAGGCCGATCTCAATGATCGGATCATCAATGCCCATATAGCTCGCATAGCTGGTGCCGACCGGCGCATCAGCGGGCAAATCAATGATGCCGTCATGTTCTTCAGAGAGTTCCAGCTCGCGCTCGGAACACATCATACCGAAACTTTCAACGCCACGGATTTTGCCAACTGACAAAGTCACATCAAGACCCGGCACATAATCGCCCGGGCGTCCCAAAACACCAACCATACCGGCGCGGGCATTGGGTGCGCCGCACACAATCTGCAACGGCTTACCGTCACCGGCATCAACACTCAAAACGCGCAATTTGTCAGCATCAGGATGCTGAACGGCAGTGAGCACTTTGGCAATTGTAAAAGCTTTAAAGCTAGCGCGGTCATCAACGCCATCAACTTCCAGACCAATATCTGTCAGTTTCTCTACAATTTGTTCCAGCGTGGCATCAGTTTCAAGGTGTTCCTTGAGCCAGGAAAGCGTGAACTTCATGATTGATTTCTTTCCTAAATTTTTTAGCGTTTCAACACTTCGACCAAGCGAAAGTGTTCACAAAGCAATTCCATATCCGGCGAAAAACCACCATTGCGACGAAAATAGGCCTCATGCCCTTTGCGCCACTCACTTAGCGGTCCTTCTCCCTCATCTTCAGCAAATGCATCATCAATCTCGTCAAAACGGCGCACAGCAACGGCTATGGTTTCAATCACTGCCGCAGGGCGCCCCTGACCATCCAGAACCACATCACGACGACCCACAACCGGCATGGGCTCACCTTCGTCACTGAAAGAGGTCAATGCCGCACAGGTGGCAGTTTTATGCCCTTGCAACACCAGTGCCAGTAACTGATCAGCCAGTTCCGGTGTATCGCCAAAAGCAAACATAACCGCATCGCGATATTGTTCCGGCAGATTGATCATGCGCTCATCAATCATGCGCTCAGGCCGCCAAACAAGGTTGGCAGATCAAGCGGACGGAAACCATAATGATTGAGCCAGCGCACATCCGCATCAAAGAAAGCGCGCAAATCAGGCATTCCATATTTCAGCATGGCGATACGGTCGATACCCATGCCCCATGCAAAGCCCTGATAGACATCCGGATCAAAGCCCGCATTGCGCAACACATTCGGATGCACCATGCCGCAGCCCAAAATTTCCAGCCAGTCATTGCCTTCGCCGAACTTAACTTCCTTGCCCGAACGATCGCACTGAATATCAACTTCGACAGAAGGCTCAGTGAACGGGAAGAAGCTCGGACGCATACGCATTTTAACCGAAGGCACTTCAAAAAAGGCTTTGCAGAATTCTTCCAAGACCCATTTCATCTGGGCAACGGTTGAAGACTTATCAACAACCAGACCCTCCACCTGATGGAACATCGGCGAATGAGTCGCATCGGAATCCATGCGGTAGGTTTTACCCGGAATAACGATACGGATCGGTTCGTCACGGCCTTCTTTGTCACGCATCTGCGCAAAGCGCTCCATGGTGTGAACCTGCACCGGAGACGTATGGGTGCGCAGCAATTTGCGCTCGCCATTTTCATCCGGATTGAAGAAGAATGTGTCATGCATTTCACGCGCCGGATGGCCTTCAGGGAAGTTCAGCGCGGTAAAATTATAATAGTCAGTTTCAACATCCGAACCTTCAGCAATCGAAAAGCCCATATCGGCAAAGATAGCAGTAATTTCATCAATGACCTGTGAAATCGGATGGATACGACCGCGCGATGCAGCAGAACTGCGTACCGGCAAGGTCACATCGAGCTTTTCGCGCTCCAGACGGGCGGCAACGGCCAATTTGTGCAATTCGGATTTACGTGCAGCCAATGCTTCGCTCACACGGTTTTTCAAGCCGTTGATGGCCGGACCTTGTTGCTGGCGCTCTTCCGGTGTCATCGCGCCCAGTGATTTCAGCTTCTCAGAAACCGAACCTTTTTTACCCAAAGCAGAAACACGCACCGTCTCAATGGTGCTCTCGTCACCAGCGGCAGCGATTTCGCCCATAATTGTCTGTTCTAATTGTTCAAGATCACTCATGATTATGCCTTTATACCTTCGGGATACGAGGGCTTCGGGTGTATTGGAACCGGTTCAATCGCTTGATAGCAAGCAATTAATCCGGCCTGATCGGGTATTCTTGCCAGACAATCACTTCGGTACAAACCAACAGCAATCTCTGGTATATTTCAGCTCTTTAAAGCCTTATCGAAAAACTCCATCGCTTTTAACAGTCTTTTACCGTCACCGCCCCAATAAAATCGCTTCAAAAAGCGAATAAAGCCAGTAGTAAAGCGAAAGAGCGCCAGCCATAAATCACGCGCTTGCTGCCTTGGGCTTGCACCAACTTTGCCGGCCACATGCACTTGTGTGCGAACCATATCCGGCGCATTCAAACCAGCACAGACCAAAGCCTGCATTTTGTGCAACCCGCATAGGAACCGTCTTCTGCCATCATCTGTTTCCGGTGAAACATAAGGCACAAAGCGCGAAAGCCTGCTATGCAGGTGCTTTAGTAATGGCACCGTATCGGCATCATAGTGCCTGATCCCGAAATGGTAGCTGGCAATGTCAGATTTCATGACACATTAACCCGCATTACCGGTAACAGCCGGAGCAAAAACATCCGGGTGATTCCCCACCCGTAAGCGTCTTGCATTTTGCGTCTCAATGTACATTTCGAATCCGGAAAATAAGAAAACCCGCGCCAGCCGAGCCAGCGCGGGTCCCAAAAGTTATTCAATCGTGCTTTGGGAAGGCGGCTGGCTTAACGTACAGCGCCTTCAAAAGCGTTAGGCGTGGTATCTTTCAGATATTCCAATGCCTTCTTCGCGGAATCAACCAAAGCTGCAAATGCTTCAGGTTCATGGATAGCAATATCCGACAGAACTTTACGGTCGATTTCGATGTTTGACTTCAGCAAACCGTCAATGAAACGGCCGTAGGTCAAGCCATGCGCGCGAACAGCAGCGTTGATACGCTGAATCCAGAGAGCGCGGAAATTACGCTTACGATTCTTGCGATCGCGGTAAGCATACTGCTTTGAGCGATCAACAGCTGCCATAGCAGTACGGATGGTGTTCTTGCGACGACCGCGGAAACCTTCTGCCTGCTTGAGAACTTTTTTATGTTTAGCGTGGCCAGTTACGCCGCGTTTTACACGTGCCATAGTATGATCTCCTTAAGGATATAGCGGCTTAGAGGCCGTTTGGCAGGAACTTCTTCACGATCTTTGCATCTGGTTCGCTAAGAACCATGGTGCCGCGAGCATCGCGAAGGAACTTGTTCGAGCGCTTGATCATGCCATGACGCTTACCGGCAGCAGCAGCTTTGATTTTGCCGGTTGCGGTAATTTTGAACCGCTTTTTAGCGGAGGATTTGGTCTTCATCTTGGGCATTTTGCTCTCCTAATCTAGAGGCCCTTAACATTCGCAATGAATGTCAGAGCTCTGGTTTTCTACTTCCAGACCGACCAAAGTCTGGAAAGCATGCGAAACCGCCACGGCATGCCCTGCCGGTCGGTTCGAACGAGGCCTTATAGGCATAATATGATAAAAACGCAACCGCTTTAATCAATCCGCCATATCCGGCACGGTGAAAATATCGACGCTGATACATTAAACATATTGTTACGTGCTTCAGTAAAGGCAGAACAACAAAAAACCGCCCAAAGGCGGTTTTATATTTTAAGCAACCAGACCACACAACAGACGAGGCAAAAGCCTCAATCAGCCAGTAGTCCGGCATTTTTTAGCAGCTTCACGCATTAGCGTGGCGCAAGAACCATCATCATCTGACGACCTTCAAGGCGTGGCTCAGCTTCCACCTTGGCGATGTCCAATGTTTCTTCTTTAACGCGCTGTAACAGCTTCATACCCAGTTCCTGGTGCGCCATTTCGCGACCACGGAAACGCAGTGTGAACTTAACCTTATCACCTTCATCAAAGAATCGGTGCGCAGCTTTCATCTTCACTTCATAGTCATGAGTGTCGATGTTCGGTCGCATCTTAATTTCTTTGATTTCGACCGTTTTCTGTTTTTTGCGCGCTTCAGCGGCTTTTTTCTGACTCTGATACTTGAGCTTACCAAGGTCAACAATCTTACAAACAGGCGGTTCGGCGTTAGGAACGATCTCTACGAGATCGAGACCCGCCTCTTCAGCCATCGCAATGGCGTCCTGAATGGTCATGTCACCGTGGTTGTGGCCCTCGGCATCGATTAGCTGAACCCGGGGAACCCGGATGTCGCGGTTGGAGCGCGGTCCGTCTTTCTGGACCGGCGTCGCTCTGAACGGTCGGCGAATGGTCGTTAACTCCTCAAATATTAAACTTCTCGGCGGCACTTTTATCAGCTTAACGGCTAAATAACAGTGACTTGCCAGCGCAGTCGCACTTAATGCGGGACATGGCGTCAAGCAAGCGCGGATGTCAATAGCATCTTTGTTAAGAAAAATCACCCCCAACCGAATAAATTGGTCAAAAGCATGCCTCCTGCATATTATTTAAGTGAAAAGAACGGATTTTCAAGGCTTTTACGCTATTGAACAAGATCTGACATGCGTATAGCCCTATCATACTTGAAATAATCGGAGACCGGCAGCAATGACAGGTAAACCAGAGTTCATCACCGTTGATGGCGCCCCTATCGCCCTGCGCTACCGTGCAGGCAGCAAAGCACAGGGAATCACATGGCTGGGCGGTTATCGGTCGGACATGCTGGGCACCAAAGCCGAAACACTCGACCAATGGGCAGCAGCTAACGATCACGAGTTTTTACGTTTAGATTATTCCGGTCACGGCGAATCGGGTGGGGACTTCAATGAAGGCTGCATCTCACGCTGGCTGAATGAATCACTCACCGTGCATCATCAATATAACAAAAACCCGCAAATTCTGGTCGGCTCCTCAATGGGCGCATGGATCACTTTGCGCATGACGCAGGAGCTGATCAAGCAAGGCAAAGGCCCTGCCGGTATTATTCTGATTGCACCGGCTCCGGACTTCACTGCACGTTTGATCGAGCCGAATTTAAGCGAAGAATACAAAAAATCGCTGATCGAAAAAGGCTATTTTGAAGAGCCTTCAGAATATTCGCCCAATCCCTTTATCTATACGCGCAAGCTGATTGAGGACGGACGGCAGAATCTGGTTTTAACAGACATTATCGAAACCGGTTGTCCGGTACATATTCTGCAAGGCATGAAGGATGAGGACGTTCCTTATTCTCACGCCCTTCTCCTCACCGAACATCTGCCGGTCGACAATGTAACCCTCACCCTCGTGCGTGACGGCGACCATCGCCTTTCCCGCCCGCAGGATCTCGACCTTCTGACACGCTCGCTCGACATGATGATTGCTCAAATCAACAATTAAGGTTCTGTCATCCGGTAAAGGTTTCATTTCATGCGGTTTTCGGTTCTTGCCTCATCCAGTGTTGCAGCTATTGTCGGCTTTGGGGGCACACTTGCTCTTATCATTGCCGCAGCCACAGTACTGGGAGCCAGTCAAACCCAAACCGCAAGCTGGGTGACAGCCGTTTGTCTGGCCATTGCCGCCGCATCCGCCTATCTCAGCATCCGCTATAAAATGCCGATCATTGCCGCATGGTCGACACCGGGTCTGGCTTTAATCGGTGCCAGCAGCGGCTTTACCATCAATGAAGCGGTCGGTGCATTTATCGTCACCGCCATTGCGATTATCCTGACCGGCCTTATCAAACCTTTATCGCGCCTTGTTTCCAGCATCCCGACTTCCGTTGCCTCCGGCATGCTGGCCGGTGTCCTGGTCGGCTTTGTCTTAAATGCGGCCAAGGCAGCGCAAATTGATCCGATGATGGTGCTGCCGCTGGCAGCCCTCTTCTTCATCATCCGGCTTTTCAATCCGTCCCTTGCTGTCATTGCCGTACTCATCGGCGGCGTTATTTTTGCACTTGTGACAGGTCGCTCGCCGAGCCTTCCGGCACCTGAAATTTCAACGCTGGAATTCATCACGCCGAGTTTTCATTTCAGCGCCATGGTCGGTTTAGCACTACCGCTTTATCTCGTCACCATGGCATCGCAGAATTTGCCGGGCTTTGCGGTATTGCGCGCCTTCGGCTATGAGCCGCCGACAGGTCCGGCACTTCAGGTCACCGGCCTTGTCTCATTGGTTTCAGCCTTTTTTGGCGCTGCCACCAGCAATCTGGCCGCGATTTCCGCCGCCCTTTGCACCAGCCCTGACGCGCATCCAGATCATGCAAAGCGCTGGCTGACGGGTCCTGTTTACGCTGTGATTTATGTCATTTTTGCACTTTTCGGTGCTTCACTGGTGGCGATATTTGCCGTGCTGCCGCCGGTTTTAATCGCACTGATTGCCGGACTTGCCCTCTCCGGCCCTTTCATTAATGCCATGACACTGGCGCTCTCGAAAGAAAAAGAACGCTTAAGTGCAGTTGTCACCTTTGCTGTCACCGCTTCCGGCATCAGCTTTTTGAGCATCGGCTCTGCCTTCTGGGCGCTTGCGGCAGGACTACTGGTGGTTGCACTGGATTACGCCCAAGGCAAATTGTCGCGCAAAACCGGCTGAAAGCCTACAGAAAGCGAGTGACTTGAGAACCAGTTTCGGCTAAGTCATAACGCGTCGAGGGTAAGGAGCAACAAGGCTACTGCCCTGTCTGTCTGCGGGAGAGAGTTGGGAGCGGTTAATCTGTATCTCAGCCACCGAAGGGGAAATCGCCCGAAATCTCTCAGGTATCAAGAACCGCTGACAGGAAAGGCAACTCTGGAAAGTCGGGGCTCTGCTCCCGCGCCGAAGGTGTAAGTGTAGTTTATATCAAACTATGCGAGTCTCTCAGGCTTCAGACAGAGGGGCACTGAAGCAACCGCATTTTGCGGAGGCATTCGTGCGACTTTTGGAGTTGATATGGGCGATACGGCACAAACCTCTTTAAAAACCCTGCCATTGCAGGATCTTCATGAAGCAGCGAAAGCACGCTTTGGCGGCTTTGCAGGCTGGAACATGCCAATCACCTACCCGCTGGGCGTGATGAAGGAACATTTGCATGTGCGTGAACAGGCTGGCCTGTTCGATATTTCCCACATGCGTGTCATTGAAATTTCCGGTGATGATGCAGCCAGGCTGTTGGCAGAAGCCTGCCCGCTTGATCCGCTTTCCATCCCGATGAACCAGTCGAAATACACATTTTTGCTCAACGAAAATGCAGGCGTCGAAGACGATCTGATCGTGACCCGTCTGGGCGAAAACCGCTTCATGATCGTTGCCAATGCCGGCAATGCGGATGCCGATATTGCGCATCTCAACAAAGTGGCAGCCGGTAAATCCGTAACCGTCAACCCGCTTGACCGTGTTCTTTTAGCGCTTCAGGGCCCTGCCGCTGCCGATGTTGCAGCCAAAGCAGGTGTTCCAGGTGGTGAGCTGACCTTCATGACCGGTATCGAACCGAAAGCTGACTGGTTTGTCACCCGTTCCGGTTATACCGGTGAAGACGGTTTTGAAATTGCCCTGCCGGAAAAAGATGCCCGCGACCTGCTCGCCAAACTCTTTGCCGATGAGCGCGTTCAGTGGATCGGCCTTGCAGCGCGTGACAGCCTGCGTCTGGAAGCCGGTCTTTGCCTGCATGGTCAGGACATCACCCCTGAAATCAATCCGGTGGATGCAGGTCTGCTCTGGGCTGTGCCAAAACCTGTGCGCGAAACCGCCGGTTTTATCGGCGCCAAAGCCTTTTTGGAAAAGCTCGCAGCCGGTGCCAAAGTCAAACGCGTTGGCCTGAAGCCTGAAGGCCGTCAGCCGGTGCGCGCTGATGTTGAGCTTTTTGATGCAGACGGCAACAAAATCGGTCGCGTCACCTCCGGCGGCTTCGGCCCTTCAGCCGGTCATCCGGTAGCGATGGGTTATGTCACCCCTGAATTTGCCGCTGTCGGCTCCCGTGTTTTTACAGATATCCGCGGTAATCTCGTACCGCTTGATGTTCATTCACTTCCATTTACACCGCATCACTACCACAAAGGATAACAATCATGGCCTCTATCCTGTTCACTGAAGATCACGAATGGATCAACAACGATAATGGCACCGCCACTGTCGGCATTACCGTACATGCGCAAGAACAGCTCGGCGACCTCGTATTCGTCGAACTGCCGGAAGTTGGCCGCAAGGTTGCTAAAGGCGAAGCCATTGTTGTGGTAGAATCCGTTAAAGCTGCTTCCGACGTTTATGCACCGGTTGACGGTGAAATCGTTGAAATCAACGATGCAGTTGTTAATGATCCGTCCCTCATCAATCAGGCCGCAGAAGGCGAAGGCTGGTTGTTCAAGCTGAAGCTTTCCGATGAAGGCCAGCTGAGCGGCCTGCTCGATGCAGCCGGTTATAAGGCACTGGTAGACTAATGACGCAGGGTTCACTTCCATTTGTGGACCGTCATATCGGTCCCCGCGATGCGGATGAGCGCACCATGCTTGGTGCTCTCGGCGTCTCCTCGCTGGAAACACTCATCACACAGGCCGTGCCGGAATCCATTCGCTTTAACCGCGAACTGGATCTGCCGCAGCCTTTGAGCGAAGCAGCAGCTCTGGCTGAACTTCAAGACGTGATGAACCGCAATATCGTCAAAAAAAGCTTTATCGGTGCAGGTTACAGCGGTTGCTACACCCCACCGGTGATCCAGCGTAACCTGTTTGAAAATCCGGCATGGTACACGGCCTATACGCCTTACCAGTCAGAAATCAGTCAGGGTCGCTTAGAACTGCTGTTCCACTTCCAGACACTGGTAACCGAGCTGACCGGTCTGCCTGTTGCTTGCGCATCCTTGCTTGATGAAGCAACGGCTGTGGCAGAAGCAATGGCTATTGCTTACCGCCATCACCGCGAAAACCGCCACCGTGTGCTGATTGCCGGTGAACTGCATGCCCAGACTTTGGACGTGCTGCGCACCCGCGCTGAGCCTTTGGGCATCACCATTGAAACATCAGGCGATGTCGATGCAGACACCACCGCTCTGATCGTTCCCTGGCCTGATACAAAGGGCGTTTACGGCGATTATAAAGCTGTGATTGCTGCTGCAAAAGCACTTGGCACACAGGTGATTGCTGTTGCCGATCCGCTGGCTCTGACTGTCACAGAAGCGCCTGCCGAATGGGGTGCTGATATGGCCGTTGGTTCCATGCAGCGCTTTGGCGTGCCGATGGGCTTTGGTGGCCCGCACGCAGCCTATCTCGGCGTGTCACAGGCTTTGACCCGTATCATTCCGGGTCGTATCGTTGGCCAGTCCACCGATGCACACGGCCGTGTTGGTTACCGTCTGGCTCTCCAGACCCGTGAGCAGCATATCCGTCGTGATAAAGCGACATCCAACATCTGTACCGCTCAGGCATTGCTGGCCAATATGGCTGCATCTTATGCTATTTATCATGGCCCTTCCGGCTTGCAGTCCATTGCAACTGAAATTGCAAAACGCGCAAGCAATTTTGCGGATGCCGTGAAAAAAGCAGGCTTTGAACTGGCTGGCGACAAGCTGTTCGACACTGTCACCATCAAAGTTCCGGGCAAAGCTGCATCGATTGCTGCCGAAGCTGACAAAGCTGACCGACTGCTGCGCATCATTGATGCTGACACTGTGGCTGTGGCTTTTGACGAAACTTCAAGCGACGAAGACGTGGCAGCAATTGCCGCTCTCTTTGGTGCAACTGTTGCAAGCACTGAAGCGACCCGTCTGCCATCGAAGCGCACGCTGGCCTTCCTGACACAGGAAGTGTTCCATCAGCACCGCTCCGAAACCGAAATGATGCGTTTCTTACGTCGTTTGGCAGATAAAGATCTGGCGCTTGACCGTGCGATGATTCCGCTCGGCTCTTGCACCATGAAGCTCAATGCGGCCGCAGAAATGATGCCTGTCAGCTGGAATACAGTTGCCAACATGCATCCGTTTGCACCGGCAGAACAGAGCACGGGCTATGCCCAGATGACCGCCGACGTTGAAAACTGGCTGTGCGAAATCACCGGCTTTGCCGCTGTTTCCTTGCAGCCAAACGCCGGTAGTCAGGGTGAATATGCCGGTCTTCTGGCAATCCGCCGTTACCATCAGTCGCGCGGCGACCATCAGCGCGATATCTGCCTGATTCCGTCATCGGCGCATGGTACCAACCCTGCCAGCGCCAGCATGGCCGGTATGAAAGTGGTTGTGGTCAACTGTCTGCCGGAAGGCGACATCGACATTGAAGACCTCAAGGCAAAAGCTGAAAAACACAGCGAGAACCTTGCAGCCTTCATGATCACCTACCCGTCCACTTACGGTGTGTTTGAAGAAGGCATCCGCGAATTCTGCGAGATCGTTCATTCCCATGGCGGTCAGGTCTATTTCGACGGTGCAAACCTTAACGCTCTGGTTGGCCTCGGCCGTCCTTGCGATATTGGCGCCGACGTTTGCCACATGAACCTGCATAAGACATTCTGCATCCCGCATGGCGGCGGCGGACCGGGCGTTGGCCCGATCGGTGTTGCCAAGCATCTGGTGCCGTTTATCCCGGGTCACGTGGAAAATGGCACAAGCAATGCGGTTTCCGCAGCACCATTCGGCAGTGCGTCCATTCTGGTCATCACATGGATGTATATCCGTATGATGGGCGGTGCCGGTCTCAAACGCGCCACCAAAATGGCCATTCTTAACGCCAACTATATTGCGCATCGTCTGGAAGGCCACTTCCCGATCCTTTATAAAGGCAAGAACGGCCGCGTGGCACATGAGTGCATCGTGGACACCCGCGTGTTGAAAGATCAGGCAGGCATCAGCGTTGAAGATGTTGCCAAACGTCTGATCGACTACGGCTTCCATGCACCAACCATGTCATGGCCGGTTTCCGGCACATTGATGATTGAGCCGACCGAATCCGAACCATTGGCTGAGATTGACCGTCTGTGTGACGCCATGATCGCCATTGCCGGTGAAGCGGACAAGGTTGCCTCCGGCCATTGGCCACAGGACGACAACCCGCTGGTCAATGCGCCGCACACTGCCATTGATACAATCGGCGGTGAATGGAAGCATCCTTACTCACGTCAGGAAGCTGTTTTCCCGAATGCAGATGCTGATCCGACCGCCAAATACTGGCCGCCGGTATCCCGCATCGACAACGTGGCCGGCGATCGTAACCTGATCTGCTCATGCCCTCCGATGCAGGCTTACGCCTAATTCAGACAGCTAAATTTGCAAAAAAGGCGCCATGGGAAACCATGGCGCCTTTTTCTTTGATCCCGCAAAGCATTTTCACCAGCAGTGGCTGGCTGCTCAATAGTGGCTGCCAAGTAGTAGCTGCCAAGTAGTAGCTGACTGCACAATAGTGGCTGCCAAGTAGTAGCTGCCAAGTAGTAGCTGACTGCACAATATGTCTATTCAAGTTTCGGGGGAAGCCCATTCAGATTTCGGGCAAAAAAAGAGCCGGACTAAAGAGCCCGGCTTAAAATTTATGAAGGTGCCTTAAAGGCAAAACCTTCAGAGGGGAACACTTACCGCGCGCAATGGGAGGAGGCACAGCGGTAAGTAACCCTGATATGGATCAGCGGTCTTTAATATTCAACCCCCATTGTCAAATTTTGTGAACATTTCGGTAAAAAGTGAAAATTCACCTGAAAAAATGGTGATAAAACAGTGAATACACAACCAAAGAGCTTACCCCCCCATCTGTTTCAACTCAAAAGAGCCCGCCAGCATTTATTTAAGAATCAGCATTTCTTTTTTTTCATAACGCAGGATAGTGTTGCGCGAACATCAGCCAGTTCATTTAAGAGGGGAAATCATGTTTAGATGGGGCATCCTGTCGACGGCGAATATTGGCATCAATCAGGTTATTCCGGCAATCTGCGCCAGTGAAAACGGCGTAGCACATGCCATCGCCAGCCGTGATTTGGCCAAAGCGCGTCACGTTGCTGATCGCTTTGGTATGAAACACGCCTTCGGCTCCTATGACGAGCTGCTTGCCTGCGATGAGATCGACGGAATTTACATTCCGCTGCCGACATCGCAACATGCGGAATGGACGCTTAAAGCAGCCAAGGCGGGTAAACATGTTTTATGCGAAAAGCCGATTGCGCTTAAAACGGCAGAAATTGATGCGCTGATTGCCGCGCGCGATCAATATGGCGTGGTGATTTCTGAAGCTTTCATGGTTTATTACCATCCGCAGTGGATCAAACTGCGTGAACTGTTGCAGGAAGGTGTGATTGGACATTTACGCCGCGTGGAAGGCGTTTTCACTTACTTTAACAATGATCCCGCCAATATGCGCAATCAATTATCGCTTGGTGGTGGCGGCCTGCCTGATATCGGGGTTTATCCGGTGGTCACCACCCGTATGAGCACCGGCCTTGAACCAAAGCGCATCCGCGCACAGATAGAATTTGACCCCACCTTCAACACCGATCGCTATGCCAGTGTAGAGGCGCAATTTGACGGGTTTGATCTGCATTTTTACGTGGCAACACAAATGGCCTACCGCCAATCAATGATTTTTCACGGCGATAAAGGCTATATTGAAGTGCATGCACCCTTCAATCCGCTCAAATATGACCATGCCCGCCTGACCGTGCATAATGCCACCCGCGACACCACGACCGCCTACAGCTTCCAGAATATTAATCAGTATCAGTTGCAAGCGGAAACATTTGTGCGTAAAGCACGCGGCGCGCCTGTCAGTGTTTTCAGTCTTGAAAACTCAAAAGGCAATCAGCATTTCATTGATATGGTCTATGAAGCCGGAAAAAAAGGAAATTGGACAGAGGTTTAAGCCGTTTTTTCATGGTTTCGGGCAAAATACTGTCACTTGCGGCAGGAATCTTGCAGAACTGACCTAAACCGACTTGCAGTGAAAATAACCCTTTCTTATATACCCTTCAACAGGATGCCTTAATTCACGATCAAGGGGCAGCCTAGAACCGATAGGGGCCGCTTAACAGAACGCTCGTCAGAGGTCTAAGCGGTTTGCTGAATGGAGATAAATATGGCTAAAGTAATTGGTATTGATCTGGGAACGACCAACTCCTGCGTAGCTGTCATGGACGGCAAAAACGCGAAGGTCATCGAAAATGCGGAAGGTGCACGCACCACCCCGTCGATTATCGCTTTCTCCGAAGGTGACGAGCGCCTCGCTGGCCAGCCTGCAAAACGTCAGGCCGTGACCAATCCGGAAGGCACCTTGTTTGCTGTTAAACGTCTTGTCGGCCGTCGTTTCGACGATCCGATGGTAACCAAAGATAAAGATCTGGTTCCATACAAGATTGTTAAGGGCGACAATGGTGATGCGTGGGTAGAAGTCCACGGCACAAAATATTCACCTTCGCAGGTATCCGCGATGATCCTTCAGAAAATGAAGGAAACCGCTGAAGATTACCTCGGTGAAAAAGTTGAACAGGCTGTTATTACAGTTCCTGCATATTTTAACGATGCTCAGCGTCAGGCAACCAAAGATGCAGGCCGCATCGCAGGTCTCGAAGTTCTGCGTATCATCAACGAACCAACTGCTGCGGCGCTGGCTTACGGCCTCGATAAGAGCGAAGGCAAGACCATTGCGGTTTATGACCTTGGTGGCGGTACCTTTGACGTTTCGATCCTCGAAATCGGCGATGGCGTATTTGAAGTAAAATCCACCAATGGTGATACATTCCTCGGCGGTGAAGACTTCGACATGCGTCTGGTTGAATATCTCGTCAATGAGTTCAAAAAAGAACAGGGCATTGACCTGAAGAACGACAAGCTTGCTCTGCAGCGCCTCAAAGAAGCTGCTGAAAAAGCCAAGATCGAACTTTCATCTGCGCAGCAGACTGAGATTAACCTGCCGTTCATCACCGCAGATCAGACCGGTCCTAAGCATCTGGCCATCAAACTGTCACGCGCCAAGCTCGAAACCCTCGTGGACGATCTGGTACAGCGCACAGTCAACCCATGTAAGGCTGCATTGAAAGATGCTGGTCTGAAAGCCGGCGACATTGATGAAGTTGTTTTGGTTGGCGGTATGACCCGTATGCCAAAAATTCAGGAAGTCGTTAAAGAGTTCTTTGGTAAAGAGCCGCACAAGGGTGTGAACCCTGACGAAGTTGTTGCCATGGGTGCAGCAATTCAGGGCGGTGTCTTGCAGGGCGACGTGAAAGACGTATTGCTCCTCGACGTTACCCCGCTTTCACTGGGTATCGAAACATTGGGCGGCGTTTTCACCCGTTTGATCGAGCGTAACACCACGATCCCTACCAAGAAGTCCCAGACTTTCTCGACCGCTGAAGACAGCCAGTCTGCTGTGACCATTCGTGTGGCGCAGGGTGAGCGCGAAATGGCTGCCGACAACAAGATGCTTGGCCAGTTTGATCTGGTTGGTATCCCACCGGCACCACGTGGAGTTCCGCAGATTGAAGTGACCTTCGACATCGATGCCAACGGTATTGTTAACGTGTCTGCAAAAGACAAAGGCACCGGCAAAGAACACCAGATCCGCATTCAGGCTTCTGGCGGTCTCTCCGATGCTGATATCGAACAGATGGTTAAAGATGCTGAAGCCAACGCTGAAGCTGACAAGAAGCGCCGTGAAGCTGTTGAAGCCAAGAACCAGGCAGAAGGCCTTATCCATTCAACCGATAAGTCGCTGAAAGAATACGGCGAAAAAGTTTCGGCTGAAGATAAGCAGGCCATCGAAACTGCTCTGGCAGCATTGAAAACTGCTGTTGAAGGTGATGATGCAGAAGACATCAAAACCAAGACACAGACCCTTGCTGAAGCTTCCATGAAGCTTGGTCAGGCTATGTATGAAGCTGGTCAGGCCGAAGATGGACAGGCTGGCGAAGACGATGCCAAGGCTTCGGATGACGATGTTGTTGACGCTGATTTCGAAGAAATCGACGACAACGAAAAGAAGTCATAATCTAACCGATATGTGGGGAGCCCGACTTTCAAGTCGGGCTTTCCGATATTCGAGCTTACATTTATGAAGCAAAACATTGGCGGCTGTTCCGGTTGTTTTGTTCTTAGTTAACCGGTCAGAGGTCTGATCTTTAGGCACTCTGCTATTCACAGCCAGTCGCGATAACATCTTGCTTTAGATCTGGTATCGCAGCCAGTTTCCATATGTTTTGCGCGCTGTGAGGTCATTAAAGTTTTTGGCCATCATTATGAGAGCCGCCTGAAAGACGAATTCATGAAGATCGACTATTACGAAATCCTTGGTGTTACCAAAACAGCTGACGATAAAGTTCTGAAATCGGCCTATCGTAAACTTGCCATGCAATTCCACCCCGACAAAAACCCGGGTGATGCGGAAGCAGAGCGCAAGTTTATTGAGCTTGGTGAAGCCTATGATGTGCTGAAAGACCCGCAAAAACGCGCAGCCTACGATCGCTACGGCCATGCAGCCTTTGAAAACGGCGGCGGCGGTGGTGGTTTTGGCGGTGGCTTTGGCGGTGCAGGCGGCTTCTCCGATATTTTCGAAGATATTTTTGGCGAGATGATGGGTGGCGGACGTCAGCGCCGCTCCGGCGGACGTGAGCGCGGCGCCGATCTGCGCTACAATATGGAAGTCTCATTAGAAGAAGCTTTCACCGGCAAGACCGCACAAATTCGCGTACCAAGCTCCATCACTTGTGACGAATGTACCGGTTCCGGTGCAAAACCCGGCACGCAGCCTGTCACTTGTGCCACCTGTGGCGGTGCCGGACGTGTGCGTGCCTCGCAAGGTTTCTTCTCAGTTGAACGCGCCTGCCCGACCTGTAACGGCCGTGGCCAGACCATTCCTGATCCTTGCACCAAATGCTCGGGCACCGGCCATGTTTCGCAGGAGCGCTCGCTCTCGGTTAATATTCCGGCCGGCATTGAAGATGGCACCCGCATCCGCTTGTCGGGCGAAGGTGAAGCCGGCACACGCGGCGGCCCTTCGGGCGATCTTTACATCTTTATTTCCATCAAGCCGCATGAATTCTTCCAGCGCGACGGAGCCGACCTTTATTGCAAAGTGCCGATTTCCATGACCACGGCAGCTCTTGGCGGCCAGTTTGAAGTGACCACGCTGGATGGCACGCAAACCCGCGTCAAAATTCCGGAAGGCACGCAAAACGGCAAGCAGTTCCGCCTCAAGGCAAAGGGCATGCCGGTACTGCGCCAAGGCAATCTCGGCGACCTTTACATTCAGGTGGCAATTGAAACGCCGCAGAATCTCAACAAGCGCCAGCGCGAGCTGTTGCAGGAATTTGAAGAAATTTCTTCCAAAGAAAATAGTCCGCAATCGACCGGATTTTTCGCACGGATGAAAGATTTCTTTGAAGGAATTAAAGATTAAGGGGCTTTTGGCCCCTTTTTCTTTGTCTTTTTGGATTTATCATCAAACGTAAAACTGTTTCATAAAAAAATGAACTGTGAATTCAAACACGCGAAAAAGCAATTTCTTGTCACAAATTTCGTGTTATGAACGTAAACCTTGAGGCAAGTTTGATGTTTGATGAGTGCACCAAATTGTTTTTTGCCAAGTGACATTAATGGGAGATCGCATAATGGCAGGACCGCTGGCACGTAAATTCGCCGAGAAATTCAACGAAGAAATTCGCTTCTTTAAAGGCTGGATTGACGGGCCGAAAGCCGTCGGAGCCATTTTACCGACAAGCTCCATCACTGCACGCCGCATGGCGAGTGTCATCGACACCACATCCAAACTGCCGGTGCTTGAACTTGGACCCGGCACTGGTGTGATCACCAAAGCGATTTTGCAGCATGGTGTAAAACCGCAGGATTTGTACTGCGTCGAATATTCAGAAGATTTTGCCAAACATCTGCGTATCAATTATCCGGATGTAAACATCATTCAGGGCGACGCCTTTGATCTCGACACCACTTTGGGTGACAACAAAGACATGTTGTTCGACAGTGTTGTGTCAGCTGTACCGCTTTTGAACTTCCCTGTTCCGGCCCGTGTCCAGATCATTGAAGATTTGCTACGTCGTGTGCCGGCCGGTCGTCCGGTTATTCAGATCACCTATGGCCCGCTTGCACCCGTTCCGGCAGGCAAAGGCAATTATGTGGTCAAGCATTATGACTTTGTCATGCGCAATGTGCCGCCTGCACAATTATGGGTCTATCGCAGCCCGCTTTCTTAAACGAAATATGCCTTGAAGGAGCACTCATCCATGTCCACTAAAATTCTGGTTTTTGCCGGATCGGTTCGCAACGGCGCTTTCAGCCAGCATATGGCTGATGCCGCAACGCATGAACTGGAAAAACAAGGCGCGCAAGTCACGCAAATTTCGCTGCGTGACTATCCGCTGCCAATCATGGATGAAGACCTGCAAAGTGAGCATGGCATTCCTGAACCAGCCATGCAGCTCGCCCGCATCATCGCCAATCATGACGGCTTGATGATCTGCTCGCCTGAATATAATGCGTCGATCCCGCCATTGTTGAAAAACACACTGGACTGGGTCAGCCGTATTTCCAAAGACGGCGATGCTCCGCTTAGACCCTATGCAGGTCTGACCACCGCTTTGTGCTCCACCTCCAACGGAGCTTTTGCGGGTATGCGCGGCCTTTATCATCTGCGTGCGGTTTTAATGGCGGTGGGTGCACAGGTTGTAACCGAGCAATGTTCGGTTTCAGGTGCTGCCAATGCCTTTGACGCAGACAATGCGCTCAAAGATGAGCGCAGCCAACGCGCGCTCACCAATGCCTGCCGTATCCTCATTGAAAATTGCAGTCTGCGCCCACGCACTTAGAGGGCAAGCTCCCAAACGTAAATCTGTTGAAGGATTACCCACTCATTTTAAGGTGTGAGAGCGACCTTTGCGTGCCAAAACCGGCACGCGGCGCTCTCATGCGTTTATAGACTTTCACAACACCGATGTTTGTGCCAATAACAGTCTGTTTGTGAAAAGATAAAAGGGTAAAATGACATGACTGTGGAAGATGTACGCAGCCGTCTCATTGTCGGGCTTGATGTGCCGACGGTTAAAGACGCAGAGCAAGTCGTTAACGAATTAGGCGACACGGTTTCCTTCTACAAAGTCGGTCACCAGCTGGCATTTGCCGGTGGTCTGGATTTTGTCCGCACCCTGATTGCAGCCAAGAAACAAGTATTTCTGGATATGAAACTGCTGGACATCGATAATACGGTGGCCAAAGGGGTGGAAAATATCGCTAAAATGGGCGTATCCATGCTGACATTGCATGCTTACCCTAAAGCGATGCGCGCAGGCGTTGAGGCGGCTAAAGGCTCAGGTCTTTGCCTGCTGGGTGTTACAGTTCTCACCTCTATGGATAATGCTGACCTCATCGAAGCCGGCTATAAAGATGATGCGCAGACACTGGTGCTGCGTCGTGCAGCCCAAGCGCGTGAGGCTGGCATGGGCGGCGTAGTGGCCTCAGCCGCAGAGGCTGCGGCCATTCGCCAGATTGTTGGCAATGATCTGGCAATCGTCACCCCCGGCATCCGCCCGCAAGGCGCAGAGCTTGGTGACCAGAAGCGCGTCATGACCCCGTCCGATGCTCTCAAAGCCGGTGCCAGCCATCTGGTTGTTGCGCGCCCGATCATAGCAGCACCGGACAGACGGGAAGCGGCCGAGAAAATCCTTGCCGAAATGGCAGCAAGCTCATCATCTTAAAATTTAAAGCCAAAGTCTGAATGCCGCATTGCGGGCAGGTTTTTGAAAAGCTTAAAGTTTCATCATAATCATCAGGAGGAGATTGATCATATGACCAAAGCTTATTGGATTGCACGTGTCGATGTTAAGGATCCGGAGCGTTACAAGGATTACGTATCGACCGCCAAGCCAGCCTTTGAGCGCTACGGTGCCAAGTTTCTTGCCCGCGGCGGCAGAGCAGAATTGGTGGAAGGCCAAGGCCGTGCCCGCAACGTGATTATCGAATTTGAATCAATGCAGCACGCACTCGATTGCTTCAACTCACCGGAATATCAGGCAGCCCAGGCCATCCGCCAAACCGTTGCCGACGGCGAAATTGTGCTGGTGGAAGCAGCCGTTTAAAATAAACTCCGTATCCGCTCTCACACTCACTTGAACCTGAGGGCGGATATCCTATTTTCCATAAACACTTAAATGACAAACGCGAACGCCCTTAGGAGACCATGGCCTTGAAGATTGCAGTTCAGATGGACCATATCAGCACCATCAATATTACAGGGGACACTACTTTCGCGCTTTGTCTGGAAGCACAGGCGCGCGGCCATGAGCTTTATCACTACACCCCTGACCGCCTTTCAATGCGCGACGGTGTGGTGACAGCCCGCCTTGAAAAACTCGAAGTCCGCGATGTCAAAGGCGACCATTACACCTTAGGCGAGCCGGAACGTCTTGACCTGTCGGAAATGGATGTGGTGCTGCTGCGCCAAGATCCGCCATTCGACATGAATTATATTACCACTACGCATTTGCTTGAGCGTATCCACCCGAAAACACTGGTGGTCAATGATCCGGCATGGGTGCGTAACAGCCCTGAAAAAATCTTCGTCACCGAATTTCCGGACTTGATGCCGGAAACGCTGATTACCAAAGATATTCAGGAAGTGCTGGAATTCCGCAAACAATATGGTGACATCATCATCAAGCCGCTTTACGGCAATGGCGGCGCCGGCGTTTTCCACCTCACCACCGACGACCGTAATCTGACATCGCTGCTGGAAATGTTCGAGCAGATGTATCGAGAGCCATTTATTGCACAGCGTTATCTGAAAGATGTTCGTGCCGGTGACAAGCGCATCATCCTGATTGACGGTGAACCGGTTGGCGCGATCAACCGCGTACCGGCTGAAAGTGATGCCCGCTCCAACATGCATGTGGGCGGCCGCGCAGAAGCCACCGAACTGACTGCGCGCGAGCAGGAAATTTGCGCCCGTATCGGCCCGTCGTTGAAAGAACGCGGCTTTATTCTCGTTGGTATTGATGTGATCGGTGATTATATGACCGAAATCAACGTGACCTCGCCAACAGGTCTGCGTGAAATCAAACGCTTTGGCGGTGCTGATGTAGCAGCCCTTTTCTGGGATGCAGTGGAAGCCAAGCGTAACTAAATACCTATTGAAGCACTGTCTTTGACATGATCTATTTATAAGGGCTGCGGTGGTAATCGCGGCCCTTATTATATTAGTCGGGAGGGCTTTTATGATTTCACGCGTCGGTACGGTCGCATTTCAAGGCATTGATGCCGTTCCTGTTGATGTGCAAATCATGGTTGCTCCGGGCAAAATGGGCATTTCAATACATGGGTCAATTAATTAAAATGCGAAAAATATGTAACCATATGAAAATAATCAGATTTTTTAGCGCAGTGTAAAATGATATTTTAAATTAAAGACATTATATACACATCAGTTATTAACCGATTTTATAGCCCTGAAAGGCATCTGGTTAACATGAGAAGATGCTTAGTTGGGTAATCCCAAGATCACTGCCTTAAGTTTTTCATAGGGCACGCTTTCAAGGTCTATTCGTCTGGTTAGCATGGCTGGATCATGTTTTACTATGGCAAGACCATGGAAACGTTGCCTAGCTTTTTTAAATGTCAGATATCATCGTATATGGTATCAAAAGCGATTATTAATTCTGGTTTAACAACTGAAACAATTCCAGACCTCCTTAAGCATGTTGCCGGAGAGTTTTCATCCTCAATTTTTGAGATTTGGGGAGAGAATTGTATTTCCGAATATATGACAGCTTCAGCTACTCATCGTCATGTTTGGCATGCAGTCCTTTCTGTGACAGCTTCAAGGTTGCCACTAGGAATAGATATGCGTAATTGGCTTACTAAAAGCCGCCGCAAAGAGGTATTACGGGTGGCATTCGGAACTTGCCCTCCAGGTATGATCAGGCTTCTTTCAAAGCTTGGACCTTGTGCAGAAACTCCTGAATTTTACAATGCAGTACATGCGGCTCTCAGTCGTGGAGATACTTTAACCCAAACCCTGCATCACGCCAAAAAAATTGATGCTAGAGCAGTATTACTAATATATGGGTCAATTAATTAAAGTACGAAAAGTAAAGAACCATATAGAAGAGGGACGATTTTTAGTGCAGTGTTTAGTGGGTAATAGAAATATCACTGCGTAATATATTTTTCATAAAGCAGCGGCACTCAGGGCCTGTATGTCAGGCTTGAATAGCTGGATAATGTTTTTCATTAGCTAGATAATGGAGACGTTGCCTAGATTTTCTAAATGTCTGATATCATCGTATATGGTATCAAAAGCGATTATTAAATCAGGTTTAACAGCTGAAACAATTCCAGACCTCCTTCAGCACGTTGCCGGAGAGTTTTCATCCTCAATACTTACGATTTGGGGAGAGAATTTTATTACTGAGTATATGATAGCTTCAGCTACTCATCGTCATGTTTGGCACGCAGTTCTTTCTGTGGATGATACGAGGCTGCCACTAGAAATAGATATGCGTAATTGGCTCACTAAAAGCCGTCGTAAAGAACTATTGCGCGCTGCATTCGGAACTTGCCCTCCGGGTATGATTAGCCTTCTTTCAAAACTCGGACCTTGTGCAGAAACTCCAGAGTTTTACAAGGCAGTACATACCGCTCTTAGTCGCGGAGATGCTTTAACGCAAACCCTTCATCATGCGAAAAAAATTGATACTAGAGCAGTGTTACTGATCGCCAAACTACCTCGTGAAAAGCTTGCTGTAAATTTTGCTAATTTCATGCTTCGATCAAGGATTTTTAATGTTGCTATCGAAGAATACCTTTGGTTAGCTAAGCGCATCACAGACCCAAAACTGATAGAGCCTTTACTGAATGATAGCTCCGGTTCGAGAGATCCAGTTGCTGCATTACGCAAGGCTATTTCAAAACGTCCATTTCCTGCAGAACCTTGGAGCATTCCAGAATTTGTACCAATTAAAACAGGAGATGAGCTTCAAGATATTGCACAACAATTAGGCAATTGTCTTACAGATCGTAATTATTTTTACAATTCTTGTGTCAATGCACAGGCAGGAAACTCCTGTTATTATAGGACAAGAGGGGATGACTTCCTGCTTTTAAAGTTCATCAAGTTTGGCAATTTGGGCTGGTATCTTGATGAGTGTTTTGGTCGCCAAAATCGGAAGCCGACAAAAAAAGAAATTGATCAAATTGCAGCGGCAACATCTCACCTAGATGATATATGGCTTCGTGCATTAAGCGATGACATGCTATGAAGCGATAATATTTTCAGTTACTTATAGGCTAATTTTGATAGGGATATTAGCTGATCAAGCCAAATATCATCTAGTTGCTCAGCTTGAAGTATTAAGCTCTGAAGTTTTATGCGACGTACTGAATTAGATTTAGCTGAGATTTCATTAGACCATCCAAAAAAATAATTTGGTTCAATATCCATTGAATGGCTAAGAGCAAGTATGACATCAAATGAAGGCTTATTAACACCAGACTCAAGCTTGCTAATCGTTATGGTCGACAGTCCAGCTTTTGATGCTAATTCCTCTTGCGTAATGCTTAAGTATTTTCTTGCAGTTTTAAGGCGTTCGCCAAAACTGTTTTCATTGGGTTCTTTGGTGCGAATGTTCTGCATTCTTATCTGATGAGATAAGAATGCAATCATTAAAATGTCCTCTTGTACTATTTTTAAATTGAATATAATACATGTGTATTATTTTGCCGAAATTTTATATAAGTGTATGAGCTATGAACACTTTATTAATTTCGCAATAGTCAACCGCATTTAGATGGAAGTGAAATGCAAGAGAAAACTTTAGTGCCCACAAAGACTTGTCCGTACTGCGCAGAGCAGATCAATGCTGAGTCAAAAAAATGCCGCCACTGCGGTGAAATTTTAGACCATCAAATGCGCGAATTAGAAGCACTTAAATCGCAGCGAAATAGTCCAAACGTCTTTATGAATGCTGGCGGAGGAGCATCTTCTTCATCATCATCCAATGATTCTATGCAATTACGTAAATTTCCTCATTGGATTCACATCTTGCTTTCAATATTCACTGGCGGCCTTTGGGTGCCTGTATACATTTTAATGTTTATTTTTAGAAATAAACGTTATTACTATTAAACTATAACCGATTTTAGGAGATTATATTCTTAATATACTCTTAGACATTGAAAATCCGGATTCCTAACCTTTAAATGCAGACCGTTGTTTTTGTTGCGATGATGGAGTCTTCAAGTGTCATCGAGTAGCCAAGTCGACGGAGAGGTAAATAATTGAGAACTCCCTTAGTTGTAACTGCTTGTATGATAACGATATTTTTCGGTCACCTCATACCGGCTTATGCAGAGAAAATGCGTTTGGATAAATTAGATCGAAAGACAGAAGTTTATCTTCAACGAGGACTAAACGACGTAGATTCCAGATGCTTTGCTTACATTCTTACACAATTACGGAAAGAAGACACGAAACAATGGTACATCAGCTTTGATGAGCCTGATCAAGATGGCGTTATGTTTGGTGGAGCGGATTCTGATGCGAATTATTCATGCGAACATGGTCAATTGATAACCTATGAGATCGGCGAAAAATACGTAATAAAAAACTTTAGATAGTCATGAATGCCAGCTTGTAAACTGATATCCCCCCTCAAGTAATAAGCCTTAACCTTGATAGACCGAGTGAAGGACCTTCACCGATCAGGCCATAAGAATACGACACCAATTATATCAAGTATTACAGCTTAAATTTATACTCAGGCAATATTCGGATATCCGAGGCAATGTCCAGCTTGTGTGTGTTGAATGGTATGAATTTCGCCGTATACGTTGCAATTCTTGAAGGAGTATCAGCCGACGGATTATATGATGTGATACGCTCGGTGTGTACATCCCGAAAGTCAAAATTTCTAGATGTATCACTTTCTAATATACTTGATATAGATTGACCCAAGTCAATATTGAGAGCCGGGTTCGATATCCATATAGAGTGTATATGCAGGTTATCAATATCGCCGCTGTATGACCAGAACTTGGTATTGTTTACATCGGAACACATTATTACTAGCGGTAACAATTCTGTTTGCTTCATAAAGTTACGACCTAAAGCATTTCTGCATATCAAATTGTAAAGAAATCTCACATTGTTAATATTTCTCTCGTTTAACTCGTGATATGACGATGAATGTAATTGATACTTACGTACCATTTTCTTAGTATCGAAATTAAATGTTATGTAGTATCCGTAATTATTGACAAATTCTTTTACATTCAAACTATTTCCATCAATATTATAATAGTCGGAATATTCAATAATTTCCTTATCTATCCAATTTGCATATTCATTAAGTAATTCTTTGTTGTTCAAATTATTCCTCTTTAGGTAATAGTAATTTAAAGCCCATTCATCGGAGATGAAATGGGAGTGATAATTGGTATAATCTTGGGCCCATATGCGAAGGTATTTACACGACGGATAAACCTGCTGATATTGTTGTGCGATATATTTAGTCTAAATGAATAGTGCTTATCCTAGTATTTTAGTTTTTCTTTTCTGGTATCAAAGAATAGTGTCGTGATGCTCGGTAAAGTGTGGGCTCATGACAGGTCTAAGATAGTAGTGTAAGAGCCCCCGAATTCTCCGGACATTTTCTCACCCTTAATTAAGGGTTAGGAGTAATGTTAGGCATATGACTAGTCATAATTCGCATATTGAAATTTTGGGCGGTCCAGAACGTCGCCGTCGCTGGACGAGCGCTGAGAAGCTTTCGATGGTTCAGGAAACCTATGAAACTGGTGCAACAGTCAGTCTGGTTGCCCGTCGGCATGGTATTGCGCCCAATCAGCTTTTTGGCTGGCGTAAATTAGCGACACAGGGAGCTTTAACAGCTACATCGGCAGATGAAGAGGTGGTTCCATCATCGCAATATCGCGCACTTGAGCAGCAGGTTCGGGAATTACAGCGTCTTCTGGGCAAGAAGACCATGGAAGTCGAAATTCTCAAAGATGCTCTTGAGGCCACATCTGGTTTAAAAAAACAGACATTGCGGTCTGTGTCATGGCCCAAGGGCGGCATTTGATGAGTACTGTTTGCGAGACGTTACAGGTTGCTCGATCCAATATCACTGCGCGTGTTGCTGATCGACCTAAAAAACGTAGAGGACGACCACCCCTGCCAGATGCTGAATTGGTGTCCGAAATACAAGCTATTATTGCTGAGCTTCCAACTTATGGCTATCGCCGCGTCCATGCGGTTTTGCGTCGTAAGGC
>NZ_JACIIU010000005.1 GCF_014205685.1 Paenochrobactrum gallinarii | reverse complement strand
CATCTGCATCGCACCATCGCGGATCGGGGGCCAAACAAACTTTCCGCTCTCCAACCACTTTGTCGCCAGGATCATGCCTGACCCATCCCAGTAAATGCAGCGAAGTCGATCCAGACGCTTGGCGCGGAACACGAACACGTCGCCACAATAGGGATCGGCCGCGAGCGCTGACGCCACCAAAGCCACAAGGCCATTCATGCCGCGCCGGAAGTCGACCGGTTGCGTCGCCACCATGATCTTCACGCCACTCGGCGAAACTCCGATCACCGGCGACCTCGCAAGGCCGTCACCATCGCTTGCGCCAGTTCAGGCGCTACCGGGCCGATAACCGTCATGCGCGCGCCAGCAATCTCGATCTCAATTCGACCCGCGGCAAAGTGGGCGACATCTGACGGCGAGCCTGGAGGCGGCGTTCGATCGCCAACTACCGTCACCGGCACGAACATCGCTTGCTGCGCACCGGACCTCCCAGATCGTTGAGAGGTCAGCCCAGCGTCCCGGCGCCAGACGTTCAGCAAGCCGCGATTGACGCCCCAGCGCCGGGCAACGGCCGAGATGTTCACATCAGGTTCCGCGCTTTCCGCTAGGATCCGTGCCTTCTCCTCATCAGTCCAATTCCGCCGCTGCCGCCGGCCGGTAATCACCTCGATCCGACGATACTTTCCCTCATGCCTGGCTTCATCCATGCCTTCAAGCATGGCATCAGCGCGATCTCCAATCATCCCGGTCCGCTCCTTTCAATGAAAGAGCTTATCTCGCGGCATCATTCACAAAAGAAAAGGTGGGGTGTTCGTCGCGCTCACGATTGATGCAGCGTAAACGCTGTGCCCATGCTGCTCCGCCGGTTAGCGCCCACAGATAGGCAAAACCATAGATAAGCCCGATGGCTGTCAGGTAAATGAATGTGACATCAACCGGCACCAGCCCGAAACTTTGATAATCACCATAAAGCAGCCATGCAGTCAGGAACCCGAAAGCCAAAACCGCAAGCACTGCAATTTTACCGAACCAGTCATAACCACCTTGCAGACGCTCTGCTTCATTACGCTCGGCAATGATAGTGGCAATGATTGACCAGCTGAGCATGGCCCATAGAGTGAGGCTGATCGAAAATTGGGAGTCATTGTCCGTTTCTGTGCCAAAAAACACAATCAGCATCATCATTGCCATGAGCGGCAACAGAAGTTGCGGCCCTATCAGATGCGCAATGAACCGCGATCTTGGCGAGATAAAAGACGGCTCGAGCCGATCTGTTAATATGGCAACCACACCAGCTATCGCGCCGCCAATGAGCCACGGAATAAAGCGCATCAGTTCCGGATCGACAATATCTGTGCCGATGCCCGAGGCTGTGGAATAAATAGCGACCCAAAACAGGCTGGCAAGCGCTCCGAAGACGCGCCAGCAAATGTTCCATGCGGACTGATAGACGATTGCATAATCAAAATGACGGGTCTGCGCATAAGAAACCCAAAAAGGCAGCGGCAGCAAAATGATCATCAAAAGCGGTGTGGGGACCACCGTTTGCCCCGTAAATTCACCCGTTAGAATACCGTTGGATGCAAAATAGGCAAAAGCCGCAATGAGTAAGCCGTTGAGAACCGCGCCCGCAATAACCCATGGCAGGCGTATCAATCCCGCAATACCAAGAATAGTTACTGCTGCAGCACCAATTCCGTAGCCGGTAACATTGCTCAAGCCCTGATCAGCTATAATACTGCTGACATCCAGAAAACCAAAAATGGCGCCAAGTACCAGACAGGCTAACAGCATTAATGCAGACTTTTGCATAAGTACCCTTGATTCGTCATTTTAAAATCCAAATACTTAATGTATACGCCCTATGTGTCAATCTTAATGCACGTTGACTCAAGTATATAAGTTTCTTTATTTTGTGGTTTATCTTCATGAAAAATAAATGTCTTGTTACTTCCTTTTTAACACTGCTGACTCTGAGCGGTGGGGTAGCAATAGTTGATACGACGTCTGCATTCGCTGCGCCTGATTGCTTGGGTGAAACATTCATTTCCTGCAATGTCGCCAGGAATAAGCACCTCCAGATTTGCATCGAACCGGCAAGTGGTGATGCGGAACCGAAATTTACCTATCAATTTACTGAAAAGGGCAAAGAGGGGCTTGTGCTGAGTGAGGTTTTTTCTGCCAAAACCGTCTCACCTTGGAAAGGTGTCGGCAGAGCTATTAACTCAACCGTTACTTTTAATAATGAAGGTTACAAATATCAGGTGTGGCAGAGCTTCGACCGGCTTGATGAGGAGGCCGAGCTGGAAGCAGGCGTTCACATCTCCAAAGGTGACGAGGATATCGCGTCCTTCACTTGTCAGCGTGATGCGCAAACCAAGATTGCTCCGCTATTCGCGCTTGAGGATGCAATGGAGCAAGCCGGTTGGTGCTACGATACAGGAAAATTTGAATGGCAGCACTGCGTTGCTAAAGGACAATAATACTTTCACGACAGTATAATTTTATTATTGAAAGCTTTTGCCGGGTGCTTTACGCAGACCATCAGCTTTTACTTGGCTATTTATTGTGGGAGAAATGTAATGTTTTGTTCAAGCCTAACGAAAACGCTATTTGCGGCCGCCTTATGCGCGACTTTGCTTGCGCCAAGTGCTGTTATGGCGCAGGAAAAAGAAAATATGGCAAAAATCGCCGAGTTTGGCGGCGCGATGCATGCCATGGCTGAAGAATGTGGTAGTTACTCTGCTGATCAGCTGAAAGCAATGAAGGCAGGTCAGCAATCTGCATCTTCCGCTGGCGGACTTTCATCAGCAGAGTTCGACACAATTTTCGCCAAAGGTTATGAAGATACCAAGGCTAAAATTGCTGCAGGCAGTGCAAGTCAGAAGCAGACCATGTGCGAACAGATGAAAAAAATGCAGAACTAAATTCTGCGCATATAAAATTTCGTGCTTGTGGCTCTCCTATGGGAGAGCCTTGCGTGTTTAGCAGGAAAACGCATATTAGCGGTTAGTGTAAAATTTCCGGCAGGCTATCTGGTGCACATTAGTCAAATTCGCCCTTTATTAAGCCGTTGTTGAAGCGAAACTTTTTTGGCACAAGGATCGTGATGTTTCCTTGATTCAGCTAACCCGCACGGTGTTTCGGGTGTGCTCATGTGCCAGCGCAAAAATATTCATTTTCAGCAAGCTTTCTTACCGCTTCAAATTCACAAGATGCATCGGCTACATTGATGCCTTTTGCGTGCACGAGAGCCGTATTGGCATTATTCGTATCACTGCATGTGTCACTAATGGCAACAAAATAACCTTCTGATAAAGAGGTACAATTGCCGTATGGCTGCCACCATTCGGCAGGGCATTTCTGTAGCTTTTTGTGGAAGTTAAATACATTATTACTGTGTGCTGCAATTGATACTGAGAGTGGCGCCATCTCCGACGGGTGCGCCATCCTCGTTGACCAGAACCAGATCGTTGATCGTCAGCTTTTCATCGGCGACGACGATGTCAAACTCTTGTGAATAAATGCGTCCGGCCTTGAGCTGTCGCTCAGGGCTGGCGTAGGGTCGATCGACGCCGAGGCCAATGGTCAGTGCATTCGCCGTTGACGACAGTTCGAAGAAGAGCTTTTCGCCGTCTGGCGTCGTTCCGGGACCCCGGAGCTCAATATCGTAGGCTCCATCCTGCTCATAAAAGGCGCATGTTGTCGGCGTGAACTCGTAGCGACCAGCGGAGGTTTCCAGAATACCTGATCCAGCCGCGGGAACGCTCTCTGCTGGCGGTGCTTCCGCCTCTGCACTGCACCCTGCAAGCATAAGGCTGCCGCACGAAGCGATCAGGAGAGCGATGCGCGTACGGCGCTTCTGCATTTTGGGGTTTTGCGTGAACATTTCGCTCTCCGGTGCTTATGGATATGACCAGCCATCGTGCTCGACGCGGAAAATCCGCAACGGAGCGCCGGCTTTGGTGGTGTCGGCGCGCAGGTAGAAAACCGCGCGCTGCTTCTTGCCGAAATTGGTGAAATCGACGTTTATGGTGATCATACCACGCAGCATCGGCTGGTGAGGATCAGGCGTCGGATCTTCTAAGACGACATCAAAGTCCTGAGCGCCGTATAGAGGATGTGCACCAACTTTGCCTGAGGCCAGCCAAGTCACAATCTCGTCAGTAAAGTAGTTTTTGGACACCTTCGGATCGAACGCGCTCGGTAAATTGCTGTTTTCGGACTGGAACTGGCGTTCATAAATCTCACGAACCAGATCCTGCGCCTGAGCAACCGGATCGATGTCTGGTTCGGGTAAGTATGGCTCTGTCGGGTGCTCAACAGACTTTCGCGCCGGAGAGACAAGTAGCGGCTCATTATCGGGCGTGATGTAGCGTTGTGCTACCCAGCCAGCCTTGCTCATTTCTTTGTTGCGCATCAGGCACCAACGTGGCGGCAGCGCCTTGATCTGCGCTTGCGTCATCTTCGTATAGTGTGCGGCGGTGTAAAATGGCACGCAGGTGATCTGCTGTAGTCCGCGCTCATAGTCGCTGAAAGCCTCGATCACCGGATAATTGGTGCCCGGTCCCATGCGTGCATTGAGCACGTCCCCGACAGTCACATTGGTGACGCGCCAGGCATCCGGTCCGTGGCCATCGATTTCGGCATGGGCGTGAGATGCGGCCAGACCGAGTGTCATGACAAGCAGTGCGGCCTTAAATGTGTGTGTCATGGTCATTTCACCTCTACGATCGCGCGACCCAGAACCTTGCGGTCGCCGACATTAAGAAACCGGATTTCATAGGTTCCGGCCTGTGCCGGCATTTGCAGTTCCAACGACTTTTCCTCTCCGACCTTGTGCGCCGCAATCCAGCTGAAATCGGCCTGATCGGTGCGGGCAATAGCGATGCGCTGATCTGCGCTTCCGCCTTCCGAGCTCCACGACACGGTGATCGTTTCGCCTATACCTGCCTGCGCCGGTACCTTGAGCCCAGCTCCGTCATCCAGCGGGGCGTTTTCCGCCACCACTTCCAACCGGTGGCTGGCAAGGGTGCGAGCGCCTTCGCGCAGCACATAGCGGATTTCGTAAAGTCCGGTTTCGGCCGGAGTTTTCATATCGGCTGCACGTGCGTCCCGAACCCGGATATAGTCGGCATATTTGCCTTCAGCGGTTCCGGCAGGGACAATGGTGAGATAGTCTTCCGGGTGGATTGAAGTCGACCAGGTGACTTTAATTTTGCTTCCCGCACGGGCGACTTCCGGACCGCTGACTGTCACTTCGGCGGCCACCACTTCCACGGGGGTGGAAGCCATTGTGCGTCCACCTTCTCGCAATACATAACGCACCTCGTAAAAGCCGGGCTCGGCAGGTGCCGTCAATTTGTTTTCGGTGACATCGCGCACCCGCTGATAGTTGGTGTATTTTCCTTCTTCAGCTCCGGCTGGGACGATGGTGACATAGTCTTCCGGATGGATCGAAGCTGACCACGTCACCTTGAAGCTTGCACCGGTGGTCACCTCGCTGGGCGCGCTGATGCCCATTTCGGCCTCAATGACTTCCACAGGAGCGGAAGCCAATGTGCGCCCACCTTCTCGCAACACATAACGCACCTCGTAAAAGCCGGGCTCGGCGGGCGCGATCAATCTGTTTTCAGTGACATTGCGCACGCGCTGATAATTGGTGTATTTTCCTTCTTCAGCTCCGGCAGGGACGATGGTGACATAATCTTCCGGATGGATGGAAGCTGACCACGTCACCTTGAAGCTTGCGCCGGTGATCACCTCTTCGGGGGCAGTGATAGCCATTTCGGCCTCAATGACTTCCACAGGAGCGGAGGCCATTGTGCGCCCACCTTCTCGCAGCACATAACGCACCTCGTAAAAGCCGGGTTCGGCGGGCGCGATCAAACTGTTTTCGTTGACATTGCGCACGCGCTGATAGTTGGTGTATTTGCCTTCTTCAGCTCCGGCAGGAACGATAGTGACATAGTCTTCCGGATGGATGGAAGCTGACCATGTCACCTTGAAGCTTGAGCCGGTGGTCACCTGTCCTGGAGCTTGGATATCAATTTCCGCTTCCTGCATGGGTTCGTGCGTTGAGTTGGGCTGTTGCTCCACCATTGGCTGCAAATCCATGACCGACTGCACATGCGCCAGCGCTTCTTTCAGCTCAGCAGCATTTTGGGCCGGAACGAAGACGCCACCGGTGTTTTCGGCAATGCAGGCGAGGCTGGCATGAGCCTTGTCCTCAAGATCGAAACCAACGACATGGGTCGTGAACTTCACGCCCTGCCGTGCCAGCTGCTCGGCGACCGCGCAAGGATCGGCCTGACAGGTTTCCAGACCATCAGAAATGAGCACGACCGTGGCGGGGTTGTCACGATAAGATAAGAGTTCTGCAGCGTGCTGGACGGCTGCGGAAATCGGCGTCTTTCCTTTCGGGCGGATGCCGTTCACCGTGCTGATGAAGTTTGCCTTGTCGAGCGCGCCCGGTTTGATCAATGTTTCGATGTCGCGGCAGTCGCCTTCTGAACGATGTCCATAGGCGACCAGACCTAGATTGATGTCGTCGGACCAGCCGGTCACGAGATCGGCCATCACGTCGCGTGCGATTTCTATCTTGCTGGTGCCGTCGATCTGGCCCCACATCGAGCCGGAGGCGTCATAAACGATGACCACATCTTCTGCCGCTACGGCGACCGACAGAGGGGGGATGATGGCGGTAGCCGCGATCAGTGCCGTTTTCAAAGCTTTCATCATGGTGTTTCGTTCCGTAAGTTGTTTCATGCAGGCTGCACATCACTGTCGCTACGCGGACCGGCAGAACCTGACGCTCCCATGGCGCGCGCCTTCAGCTTGCGGAATTTGCCCGACATCTGCTCCAGCCTTGCGTCCCATTGGGGGTCGGGTTGCTGACCTTCGATGGTTTTGAAAAACACCTGCATCAGGCAGGCAATGGCGAACGGCTCCAGCAATGCCGCCTTAACGCTCCAGGCAAACAAAAGCGCGAACACGAAGCCACCGGCTGCCCACGCGCCAGGCATCACGTAGACTACTAGAGCTGCTGGCGCGAGCATCACCAGAAACACCAGAAAGCTCAGAAGGTAGACAATGATTGCTAGCCAGGCGGCGTTCTTGAGCATGACACGGTAGTTCTGGCCGTAAAGCACGAGCGCTTCTCTGGCCGATCCCCAAGGGTTTGTCGCGCCTGTGCGGATTGCATAGGCGAGAATGATTTCGTCGATGAAACCAACAGCAACCCGCAGGAAGGCGTGCAGGATACCCGAAAGCTGCTGCGCTCCCGGTATGGGCAGGATGGTCAGGATGCCGCGCACCAGCCCGGTGATTGCTCCGATCACACCCTTCACCAGCTGGTCGATAGCAAACAGGACACTGGCCTGAGCAAAGCGTTCCTTCACCACCGTTGTCGCATGGCTGATCTGTGACTTGCCATCCGGCATTGGCTTGCCGTCGATTAGTTCCACCAATACCGCGATATGGCCCGCCTTGACGATATAAAGTATATATTCGCGCGCCCAGTACATGATGGCGCCAAACAGGCCAAAGCCCATAACGCCGCCCCATAGTGTTGTGTTTGCCTGGAACCCTTCATCGCCGAAGCCGCCCACGCCATAGCCGATACCGGCGCCGGTCCCCGTCAGCAAAACATAGCCAACCGCAATACCGAAGTAGACTGCTATCCGCAGCACAATGAACGGCATGGTCCGCGCCATCATTGCTAGCGCGCCACCGACTCTGAAATCCCACATTCCTTATCCCGCCTTCTATATAACCTTGCCTTTTACATCCGTTCAGGAAACTTTAGCAGAAGCAAAGCAGGCATGCCCCATCCATTTGGATAGGGACATGTTGGAAAAACTGAGTATAATTAGTAAAAATGTGCCAAAGTGGATAAATATATAAAATAAGTGAGCACAAAGAATTAGGGGTAGCCTGGAGGGAAGCGCGTAGTTTTGCAAGTATTTTTCTTTTCTATTTTGACAGCCATGTTGTTTTACTTTTCTCCTGAAGTCAGTGGTCAGGAACAGTCAATATTGCCTTCCTCCATACTTGAGGTGAGCGGCGCTATTTCGAAAGGCAATGCAGAAGGGGTCGCACATTTCGACATCGTGGAGCTGCGGACACTTCCTCAAGCGCGGCTCGAAACAACCACCGCTGTCACAGATGGTGTGCACCGCTTTGACGGCGTTTTAATGAGAGATATTTTGGCGCATGTCGGCTCTCACGGCACAGTCGTGACTGCGAGAGCCCTGAATGATTACGCGATTGAATTCGCAGTCGAGGAATTTGACCAGTTCGACATTCTTGTTGCCTATGAGATGGACGGAAAACCGCTGCTGCCGAGCGAGAAGGGGCCGCTATGGATTGTCTACCCACGTGACCAGCATGCCGAGCTGCAGGATATCCGCTTTGATTATCGTTGGGTTTGGCAATTAAAATCGCTGGATATTCGATGAGCAGGCGAGCACGTGCATTGCTGGGCGTCGCGCTGCCTGTCTCAGCCATCGCTATCTTTGTAGTTCTGCTCGCATTCTCTTTGATGCGCCTGTCTGATATCGAGCGCAACATGCGCATTGAGGCCACCCAGAATATGCTTTGGGTGATCTCGCAGGCGCATATTTCAAGCCTGCAGCTGAGCGAAGCCATCGCGGACAACGCTGCCGGAGAGGCTGATCGCGCGCAAACAGAGTTGCGCCTGAACATATTCCTCAGCCGGCTAGCCTTACTTGATGATGGCCCGCAACGTCGGCGGATGGAAGCGCTTGGCGCGTTGGCCCCTTTGGATGAGTTGCGGGAAAACCTAGACGAGCTTGGCTCGTTGCTGAAAAGCCCCAGCGCGTCGACAATGTCGCGCATACGGGCTCTGCTGGTTCCTTACAATGCGACGCTTGCCGAAGCTGCTAACAAGGCAATGGTGGCCGAATGGGACGATCTTGGCGCGACGCTTGATGTCACGCGCAAGCAGTTGTGGCAGATCATTATATCCATGGTCGGCATATCATTGGCCGGTTCGGTGCTTTGCGTTCATTTTCTGCTTGCGATCCGCGATGCAAGGCAACGGACTCGCCTGCTCAACAAAGAAAAAGCATTTTCCGAACTCCTGATCGGCTCCAGCGGTGAAGGCATTATCGCTGTCGATATGGATCGACGCTGTACGGTTTGGAACGAGGCTGCCGAACGGCTGTTCCGTGTTGGTGCTGATAGAGCCACGGGTGGTGCGTTGGGAGAGTTGTCAGGCTTCTTCGCGGTAGACCGGGTCGAGCAGGCAATTAACGACGCCCTTCAGGGCAAAGCAGTTACATTGTTGGATCAGCCATTCTTTCCCCTATACCAGACAGTCCCTCTTTATGTCGATTTGCGCTGCTTCTCACTACGTGACGGCGAGCGCATCATCGGCACAATCTTACTGGTCTCGGACGTTACCAAACGCAGAGCGGCGCAACGGGAAATTGCTGATCATCGTGACCATCTTGAGCAATTGGTGCAGGCTCGCACGCAGGAGCTTGAGGCGGCATTGACCAGAGAGCGTGCCACAGCTGATCTTTATAGGAATTTTGGCACCATGATTTCTCATCAGTTCCGCACCCCGCTTGCTCTTGTCGATTCTGCGCTTCAGCGGCTGATCCGCCGGCGCGAACAACTCACGCCGGCAGAGATAACGGAGCGGGGCAGCCAGGCCCGCAGTGCCATCGCGCGTCTGGTCCAACTGGTGGAAAGTACCCTTGATGCCGCGCAGCTTGATGCAGGCCAGATCGAAGTTCGCAGCCAGGCTTGCGACCTTGATCGCCTTGTTGCGGACATTTGCGCGCGTCAGGAAGACGATATGAGCTGGCGACGGATCTCGGTGACGCTGCCTGACGGTGTTTCTCCAGTTGCCTATTGTGATCCCGTGCATGCGGAACACATTCTGACTAACCTTCTGTCTAATGCCGTGAAATATTCACCGAAGGCGACCCCGATCACGGTCAGCTTCGCTTGTGACGGGTCACACATCACGTGCATCGTGATCAATATTGTATCACCTAGAGGGGCGTTCGTGCCTGATTCACTGTTTGATCGCTATTATCGCGGTAGCAATACTGAAGGCTGCCCGGGTATTGGTGTTGGTCTTTATATGGCGAAAGCGCTTGCGCGCTTGCAGGGCGGCGACGTGCAGTTGCAGGATTCGGAGTCTGGCACAGTTCGAATGGCGATGTCGCTGCCACATTCTGCCTCCGGTTCCGGTGCTGTTGTGCCCGTGATCTTTCGACAGGAGACGGTATGATCGTGGAGCCGTTTGTGATCCTATGCATTGAAGACGAAGTGCAATTGCGGCGTGACATCGTGGACGAACTGGTCGAGGCGGGATATGATGTCCTCGAAGCCAGTAATGGCAAACAAGCGCTCGACAAGCTGGCGCGTGTTTGCCCCGATCTGATCCTTTGCGACATTTCCATGCCTGAACTTGACGGCTATGGTGTGCTTAATGCGCTGCAGGAACGAGGGGCTGACTATGCCGAAATTCCTTTTGTCTTCCTCTCCGCCCTTGCCGATCCAAGGCACATCGTTGATGGCAAGCGTCTTGGTGCGGATGATTACCTTGTTAAGCCAATCGATTATGATCTCTTGCTGGCAACCATCGAAGCGCGTTTACGTCAGATCGGACGCATCCGTTTGGCACGTCCATTGCGGTCAGATGCTCCCAATTTTACGAAATTTTCAGAAGTCTATGGCCTCACACCCGCAGAACTACGGATCACGCAAGCGCTCACTCAAGGTAGTAAATTGGCGCAGATCGCGACTGATCTCGGCGTCTCGCGTTCTACCGTTGCGTTTCACATGCGCAATATATTCCAGAAAACGGAGACCGGCAGACAGACAGAACTGGTAGCTTTGGTACTCAAGAGATAACGTTATTAATCATGTAAATGAGCTCTGGTGTAGTGATCTGCATGAGTTAGTTGAAATGACTTAGTGATATATCTTACTGGTGCGCTGCTATATGGCTATCTCTAAGGCTCTACCAGAAAATTAAGTTGAGTGATTTCAGGAGTTTATGGGTCACTGTGGTATACAACAACTACGGAGGATCACATGGCCTGGACTGAAATCGCCCGAGCGGCTATGCCATACGAGGCTTGAGTTATGCAGGCGACTGTACTGACGATGAGCGGGCTATCATTGCGTCGCTTTTGCAGCGGATGAGCAAAGTCGGCCGTCCACGCGAACATAATCCGCGTAAACCGTGGAATGCGATCCAGTATATTGCGACAACGGGTTGCCAATGAGCGCAATTACCTAAGGATTTTCCACCGTTCACTACAGTGCAGTATCATTTCTACCGGATGCGCGACAACGGCTTGCTTGATCATTATCAATGAGATGCTGGTTGCGGTGACACGGCTGGCGGAGGGGCGCAAGATGGAGCCGGCAGCAGCTATTATCGATAGCCAGTCAGTGAAGACGACCGAAGCTGATAGCCCGCGCGGCTATAATGCAGGCAAAAAGATCAAAGGCGCTAACGCCGTATAGTAAAGATAGAATTTTGAGTCGGGCTATAATAAAATTGAGTAATTTTTAAATATATATCTATATAGGAATATAAAAATTAATTCACATACTGTGATCAAATAAGAAGATTATTGTGGTAAATTTTGGTTGAGATGCGAAAAAACTAATATTAATATTACCACAGTAGATTGTTATATATGCATCAATTTGTCAAGTAAAGATCACGATCAGCAGAGATGTCGCATTCTCAGTCGTTTCTTTAATTAATTCACAAATACATGCGCTAATTGTTTCTTTTTAACGTAATATCTCAAATTGATACATAGCGTAAAAAATCTAAACAAAGCTCACTTGACAATGCTCTTTACTTAGACCCTGATATCTGATGTGAGCAAGTGAATATGGGGGGAGCATGTCATGAGTAATCACAAGAATTTAGATTTTCTGTGAATGGGCGTGCGCTAAATGACACAGAAAATTTTTGATGGCCATAATGACGTTTTACTGAGACTTTGGGAAAACTCCCGAAATGGGTCAGACCCTGTAAAAGAGTTTACACAAGGCACAGCTCAAGGACATATTGACCTGCCGCGCTCAAAAAAAGGCAGTCTGGCAGGTGGAATTTCTGCAATCTATATTCCTAATGAGCAGAGCCTTGAACTGGCACCACCCGATTCAAACGGGCATTATTCGACACCGCTCAATAAGCCGCTTGATTATACCAAGTCTCTGGTCATCGCATTGGAAATTGCCGCAATAGCGCTCCGATTGGAGCGTGCTGGCAGTTGGCGTCTGTGTCGCACTGCGACTGATCTGGATGAAGCGATTGATGTTGGTGTTTTCGCAGCCGTTTTACATCTGGAAGGTTGCGAACCCATCAGCAAAAATCTGGATGAGCTGGAGGTTTTATACGCAGCTGGCCTGCGTTCGCTGGGGCCTGTCTGGAGCCGTAATAATATATTTGGTCATGGTGTTCCATTTGCTTATCCGGCCCATCCGGATACAGGGCCGGGCTTGACTGATGCGGGGCGGGAACTGATCAAGGCCTGTGATCAAATGGGCATTATGGTTGATCTTGCGCATATCACCGAACAAGGCTTTTGGGATGTTGCAAAGCTTAGCGACAATCCATTAGTCGTCAGTCACTCCAATGCACATAGTCTGACACCGGTTGCGCGCAATTTAACTGATAGACAGATGGATGCAGTGAAGGAAAGTAACGGTGTGGTCGGCTTGAATTTTGCCACAACGATGCTGCGAGCTGATGGTCAGGAAAACGCGGATACACCATTAAGTGATATGATCCGTCATATTGATTATATGGTTGAGCGCATGGGGATCGACTGTGTCGCACTTGGCTCAGATTATGATGGTGCACTTATTCCTAAGGATATTGCTGATGCATCCGGCAGTCAGGCTCTTGTCGGAGCATTGCGCGATGCAGGTTATAATCAGGAAGATATCAATAAAATATGTCTTGCCAACTGGCAGCGCGTTTTACGCAATGTCTGGCGGAAAGCTTAATAATTACAATAATCGTAAAAATCAAACGGGAGTGTATTATGAAGAATAAGGGATATCTGAAAACGCTGACCGCAAGTGCAGCTCTGGCCACTATTTTTACAGTTGCAGGCGCTGCCAATGCGGCCACACCTGCTGACACGCTCGTGGAGGCATGGGCTATTGATGATATTATCACCCTTGATCCGGCTGAATCTTTTGAAATTAGTCCGGCTGAAATTTTAGGTAATGCCTATGACAGTCTGGTCCGTCTGAATATTAACGATCCTTCACAGGTTATTCCGGGTGTGGCAGAAAGCTGGACGGTATCTGATGATGGCCTGACTTATACTTTCAAAATCCGTGAAGGCTTAAAATTTGCTTCCGGCAATGCGCTGACGGCTAAAGATGTTGCCTATAGTTTTGAGCGTGGCGTAAGACTTGATAAATCACCGGCCTTTATTCTCACCCAGTTTGGATTGACGGGTGATAATGTGGTTGAAAATGCAAAAGCCGTCGATGACACAACTTTTGTACTGAAAATTGACAAGCCATATGCGCCAAGCTTTGTGTTGAATTGTTTGACAGCTACCGTTGGCAAGATTGTTGATAAGAAACTGCTGGAGCAGAATTCCGCCAAAGTAACGCCGTCGGATGATTATAAATATGACACTGACTATGGCAATGCCTGGCTGAAAACCAATTATGCAGGCTCAGGTCCTTTCAAGATCCGTGACTGGCGCGCCAATGAAATTGTCGTGCTTGAGCGCAATGATAATTATTATGACGATCCGGCTAAGCTTGCCCGCGTGATGTATCGCCATGTGAAAGAGAGTGCCACACAACGTTTGATGCTTGAAACAGGTGATGTTGACGTCGCGCGCAATCTTGAGCCAGGTGATTACGAAGCTGTTATTAATAACAAGGATCTTCAATCTGATAGTGCGCCTAAAGGCACTGTCTATTATATCAGCCTTAACCAGAAAAATGAAAATCTCGCCAAGCCGGAAGTCCGTGAAGCCTTTAAATATCTGGTTGATTACGATGCAATTGGCAAAACTCTGATTAAAGGCATCGGCGAAATTCATCAGACCTATCAGCCGAAATCAGTGCTGGGTGCGCTTGATGAGCAGCCGTTTAAGCTTGATCCGGCAAAAGCCAAAGAATTGCTTGAAAAAGCTGGCTTGAAAGATGGTTTGAGCGTTACTTTTGATGTGCGTAATACGCAGCCGGTGACAGGTATTGCTGAATCATTTCAGCAAACGGCCGCACAGGCTGGTGTGAAGGTTGAAATTATTCCGGGTGATGGCAAACAAACCTTGACTAAATATCGTGCACGTAACCACGATCTTTATATTGGTCAGTGGGGCATGGATTATTGGGATCCGAATTCTAATGCCGAAGCTTTTACCGCCAATCCTGATAACGGCGATGATGCCGCTAATAAAACGCTTGCCTGGCGTAATGCATGGGCTATTCCTGAGCTGACTGAGCAGGTGCAGGCAGCATTGCTGGAGCGCGATACAGACAAACGTGCAAAAATGTATGAAAAGCTGCAGCAGGAAGCACTGGATACAAGCCCGTTTGTGATGCTTTTCCAGCAGGTTGAAGTGGCAGGTATTCGCGGCAATGTTAAAGGTTTCAAGCTCGGGCCCACCTTTGACACCAACTTCCTGAGCACTGTTTCTAAAGATTGATCTGAAAGACAATTATTGTGACAGCAGTCGTAACCAGAACAAGGACAAGGCGCGCACCATCGCGCGCCTATGGCCTTACCGCTTCAATAGCCAGTTTTCTGATTATTGTAGTGACCACATATTTAGGACTTCTGGCTGTAACCTTTTTTATCGGCCGTGTTGTTCCTATTGATCCCGTGCTGGCGATTGTCGGTGATCGTGCACCACAGCATGTGATTGAGCGCGTACGCAACGAAATGGGCTTGAATTTGCCCTATTACCAGCAGTTTTTTATGTATGTTAAAGGGGTGCTGCAAGGGGATTTCGGCACATCTGTTTTAACGACAAATCCGGTCATGACGGATATACGGCGCGTGTTTCCCGCCACAATGGAGCTTGCCACCGTTGGCACAATTATCGGTGCTGTATTTGGTATTCCGCTTGGTGTTTTGGCCGCGGTAAAGCGCGACACGCTAACGGATCAGATCGTACGTATCATCGGGCTTTTCGGTTATTCTGTACCGATATTCTGGCTTGGTATGCTTGGCCTTCTTGTGTTTTATGCCAAATTAGGCTGGGTCGCTGGTCCCGGACGTCTGGATGTTGTTTTTGAATATACATTTACGCCCATTACAGGTTTTTACATCTTAGATGCGATCATACAGGGGCAATGGGACGTATTAAAAGACGTAATGCGTCATATCATATTGCCATCGGCGCTTCTGGGTTATTTTTCAATGGCTTATATTAGCCGGATGACGCGTTCATTCATGTTGAATGAGCTTGATCAGGAATATATCACAGCCGCTCGTGCCAAAGGTATAACTGAGGCCAAAATCATTTGGGGACATGCTTTACGTAATGCTGCGGTGCCATTGGTTACCGTTATCGCGCTTTCTTATGCAGGTCTGCTCGAAGGGTCAGTCTTGACTGAAACCGTTTTTGCCTGGCCAGGCTTAGGCATGTACATCACCAACTCGCTACAAAATGCGGATATGAATGCAGTTTTGGGCGGAACCATTATTATTGGATCCGTTTTTATTGCCATCAACTTGCTTTCAGATCTGCTTTATCGGGTTCTTGATCCAAGGACACGTTCACGATGAGCCAGACAACCCCAATTCATAAACAGTCACTGCGTGAGTGGCTTTTATCCGAGCGGCCACAGTCGCGTATGCAGGCCAGACTTGGGCGCAGCTACACGATCTGGAAACGGTTTACGTCAAACAAGCTTGCTGTCATTGGTCTGCTTATTATCATTGGATTAATATTGGTTGCAATTTTTGCCAATATGCTTGCGCCGCATAATCCATATGTTGGTAATCTGGCGAATGCACGGCTGTTACCTCCGGGCACTGATGGCTACTGGCTTGGCACGGATGATCAAGGGCGTGATATTCTCTCCCGTCTTATTTATGGTTCCCGCATTACGCTTTATGTCATCCTGCTGGTTGCAATCATTGCAGCGCCTATCGGCCTGTTGGTTGGCACAATATCGGGTTATGCCGGCGGCTGGGTCGATGCCGTTTTGATGCGCGTGACCGACATCTTCCTCGCTTTTCCGAAGCTTATTCTGGCTTTGGCATTTGTTGCCGCATTGGGGCCCGGCATTGAAAATGCGATTATCGCTATCGCTATCACGTCTTGGCCTCCTTATGCCCGTATTGCGCGTGCAGAAACCCTGACGATCCGTAATTCTGATTATATTTCGGCGGTTCGTCTGATGGGCGCATCACCAAGCCGCATTGTTATCAGACATATTATGCCCCTTTGCACCTCGTCTTTGATTGTGCGTGTGACATTGGATATGGCAGGCATTATTCTGACTGCTGCCGGCCTTGGCTTTCTTGGTCTTGGTGCGCAGCCTCCCTTACCGGAATGGGGCGCGATGATTGCTTCTGGTCGTCGATTTATTCTTGACCAGTGGTGGGTTGCTGCCATGCCCGGCATTGCAATTCTTATCGTCAGCCTCGGCTTTAATCTGCTGGGAGATGGCCTGCGTGATGCTCTTGATCCGCGAGGCAATAATCAATGAAACCATTATTGTCTGTTGAAAATCTCAAAGTCACTTATCCGGGCAGAACCGGCGACATTGAAGCGGTGAGGGGTGTATCTTTCACCCTCGGCCGTGAACGCTTAGGCATCGTGGGGGAATCCGGTTCAGGTAAATCACAAACCGGACGCGCAATCATGGGACTCACACCTCATCATGCCAAAATCACGGCCGAGAAACTGCAATTTGATGGGATCGACCTGCTGCAAGCATCAGCTAAGCAAAGGCGTGATTTACGCGGTGGCCGCATTGCGATGGTCTTGCAAGATCCTAAATATTCACTCAATCCGGTTATGACTATCGGGCGTCAAATAGCAGAAACCCTGAACGCGCATAAACGCTATAGTCGTGAAGAAACGCGCAAGCGCTCTTTAGATATGCTTGAAGCCGTTCAGATCCGCGATCCGGAACGTGTCTTAAAGCTCTATCCGCATGAAGTTTCAGGCGGTATGGGGCAGCGCGTTATGATTGCGATGATGCTTGTTGCTGAACCGGAATTACTCATTGCAGATGAACCAACGTCTGCTCTTGATGTCACTGTTCAGCTGGAAGTTTTATCAATTCTCGATAAGCTGGTTTCCGAGCGTGGCATGGGGCTGATCTTTATCAGCCACGATCTGCGTCTTGTCTCTTCATTTTGTGACCGTGTAATCGTGATGTATGCAGGGCGCATTGTTGAGGAATTAGCTGCTTCTGATCTGGCCAATGCTAAGCATCCCTATACGCAAGGATTATTAAACTGCATGCCTAAAATTGGCGCTGATCGCCATCCTCTGCCAATCCTGCAAAGACAAGAGGCATGGAAACAATGACTTTAGATACGCAACCCAATGCAATTGATGTCAAAGAAGTCGATGTTTATTTCGATCATTATCAGGCACTCAATGATGTGAGCATCAGTGTTAAGAATGGTGAATCTTATGGCTTGGTAGGGGAGTCTGGTTCAGGTAAATCCACTCTATTGCGTACAATTGCTGGTCTTGCAGTTATTGAGCATGGTGAGATCAGCATTGACGGTAAATTATTGCCAACACCGCGCGATAAGGATTTTTATCGTCAGGTGCAGATGGTCTTTCAAGACCCTTATGGCTCACTTCACCCGCGACAAACGATTGACCGGCTTTTACTTGAGCCGCTTGCCATTCATGGCATTGCAGATACTGATAAAAAAATCGTGCGGGCACTGGATGAAGTGGGGCTTGGCTCCGGCTTTCGTTTTCGTTATCCGCACCAGCTTTCGGGTGGGCAGCGCCAGCGTGTTGCCATTGCGCGTGCCTTAATTGTTGAACCACGTATTCTGCTGCTGGATGAGCCAACCTCTGCTCTTGATGCCTCCGTTCAGGCGGAGGTTCTCAATCTTCTTGAGCAAATTCGACGCGATTATAATCTTACCTTTATTATGGTCAGCCATGATCTGGCGGTGGTTAATCATATGTGTGATCGTCTGGCTGTCATGCGTAATGGACAAATTGTCGAAGAGCTGAATTCAAAAGATTTGGAAACAGGCAATGTGGTTCAAGATTATACAAAAAATCTAATGGTCGCGAGTGAAGGATTTCGACGCTAAACAAAGCCGCTGTATCAGCGGCTTTTTAAATTTATTCATTTCTTTGCCAGTGAAAAATGCAGAAATTCCGATATTTATATAATTTAATTTACCAATCGATTGCTCTCAAAACGCATAATTAAGCTTCACACACTGATGTGTCATAGCTGCTGAATAGAGCTGACAAAATTATCCGTTTATTGCTTCCTTCTGCTGTTTAACAAATTTCCTTGGCTTTATTTTAATATGACTATAATAATCATATTTGTGGTGAAGGCTAAACATTGCTCTCATCCGTTGATTAATGGGGATGTCTATTAGACGTAACCTATTGGAATATTTTTATAGTTGCCGCTGAGGTTCGACAAATAATGGTAGAGTCAGATGTGGCCAATTGTGTGTTTCTTGCCCATAGGTCAAAGTTGATTGACTATGCGACACCGATACTTGGCTCCCGTGAAGCCGCAGAAGATATCGTTCAGGACGCATTTATCCGCTACATGCCGGCGAAAACACGTATTAATTCATCTGATCAGACACTTAGCTATTTATATCGAATTGTGCGTAATCTGGCTTTCGATGTTCTCAAACGTAAGAAAATCGAAAAACGAGAGGCGGAAGGCAGTCCGCCATTTTGGATTGTGTCGCGTGCAGAAGAAACACCGGAACAAACTGTTTTACTGTGCGATCAGATCAAAACAGTAACGCGCATTTTACAGACATTACCTGTTGAGGCGCGCATAGCCGTGGAAATGAGCCGGTTTGGCGGGTTTACTCTTGATGAAATTGCCGTCCAGTTGGATATTTCAGTCGCGACAGTGCATCGCTATATCCGGTCTGCTATGGTTCTTATTGCGTCTGAGCTGGATAACTCCAAACACTGATCATATCAATAAAATAACAGTGTCGTGTCTTTACCCGAAATGCCGTGGCGGTTTATAGAGGCAGTCATATTATTAACGATTACTCTGGCAGGAATTTTCTTTGGTACAAGGCATCAAGCCAGATATTCTATTGGATGAAGCGATAGATTGGTTACTGGGCTTGCAGGATCCGCAGAGCGAGCCTGCTTTGTCACAACAATTTAAAATGTGGCTTGAGCAATCTGATGCACACGCCGAGGCATGGCAGAAAGCCCAACAGGTTTGGGCGCTGATGGGGCATACTGAGCCTGTTTATGAAAATCTTTGGCTTGATCAAAACACTGTCTTGCATGACGATTTATTCAAGCCTTCGCAGATTAGAAAGGCGCATAAATCTCCCAAAATGTCTGGCCGGAGAAAAGTACAATATTCTGCTTTGAGTGTTGCAGCTGTTGTTATATTGTTTTTTGCCGCACCAGTGTTGATGTTGCGTTTTGAGGCGGATTACAGAACGGCCAATGCGCAGACGGAAACCATATTATTGGCAGATGGCAGCACATTAACGCTGGCTGCCGATAGTGCAGTTGCGGTGAATATCAGCGAAACAATAAGGCATGTACGCTTGTTGCGGGGGGAAGCCTATTTTGACGTGATCAAAGATGCGTCGCGGCCTTTTCTGGTTTTTGCAGGTGAAGCAGAAGTTTCTGTTCTAGGAACCGTCTTTGATGTGAAACTTACTGAAACTGGCACTGCGGTTTCATTGGAACGTGGTGTGGTGGAGGTTCGGGATCGCTTGCATCATGAGCAGGAGCCTGAGCGATTATTGCCGGGGGAGAGAGTGGTGTTTGAAAACGGTTCTGATCGTTTTTCCCGTTCGACTATCAGTATTGATGATATTGCAGGTTGGCGAAAAGGCTATTTCTTCGTTGAAGATGTAACCGTGCGCTCCGTTATTGAAGAATTGCAACGCTACCATCCGGCATGGATTGCGCTTGCAGATAGGTCGCTTGGTGAAGAGCGTGTAACCGGCCTTTATAATCTGAATGAACCGGATCGCGCATTACGCGCTTTGGTGCAGCCTTATGGCGGCACGGTCAGTTCGGTGTCGCCTTATTTACGGGTGATCAACCGAAATAATTAATTTGCTGTTTCGTGAAAAATATTTCCGAGCAGATCGTCTTACTCTCTGAATGCATATTTTGTGCCCAAAATAGTATACCGGAGATTAAAGACAAATGGTGTCGCAGGCTCATATTCGTACGTCTGGCTTTAATAATACGACGCGCTTGAAAAAACTCGCAGCCAAACTGTTCATGACAACAGCTCTGGTTGGCACCAGTATGGTTGTTTTATCTCCCGTTAGTGCCGTGGCTCAGGGAGCAGCCAGTCAGGTTTCGGCTGAAAAACAGTTTAATATTCAGGCGCAGCCATTGGCAAATGCACTGAATAGTTTCGGACGTCAGGCAGGGTTACAAATTTCTCTGGCGTCTGCTGTCACGCAAGGGCTTTCGTCTCAAAGTGTGAATGGAAGTTTTACGCCCTCCGTTGCGTTAAGCCGTTTGCTAAAAGGGACAAATCTTTCTTTTGACATCAGCCCTGAAGGCACGGTTTTTATTACCGGCGAACAGCAGAGCACTGCTGTTGGTGAGGCGGTTGCCTCTGATGCTATCACTTTGGATATGATTACAGTGACGGCTGGCGGTTTCGCGCAGTCTGTTGTTGAGGCGCCTGCCAGTGTGACTGTTATTCCGCGTGAGGAACTGGAGAAAAAACCTTATCGCTCTCTGATTGATGCCGTGCGCCATGTTGAAGGCGTAACGATGATCGGCGGCGATAATGGTGATATTTCCATCCGCGGTATGCCGGGTTCAGGCACCCTGATCCTGGTTGACGGCCGCAGACAAAACAGCACCCGTGAATTAAACCCAAAATCCGGCAATTCCGTTGAAGATAACTGGATGCCGCCTATTGGTGCGGTTGAGCGTATCGAGGTCGTACGCGGGCCAATGTCCTCCCGTTATGGTTCGGATGCCATGGGCGGCGTAATTAACATCATTACCCGTAAAGTTGCCGATAAATGGACCGGATCACTTGGCGCGGACATGACGGTGCAAGGTAATTCCCATTCCGGCAACTCACAGCAGGGTGATTTTTATTTAAACGGGCCGTTGATCGCCGATACACTCGGATTACAGGTTTGGGGCTATAAAAAACTTCGCGATGAAGATGAAATTATTGGCGGCTTCAACAAGGAAGACAATCTGAACGGTACTGCCAGATTGTGGTTCACACCAACAGAAAATCACGACTTTATGCTGGAAGCGCATCGTAGCCGTCAGCGTTATTGGGCGGAACCGGGCATGAGCATCAAGCCTGCGGATAAAGAGTTTGAGCGGGATTATAAGCGCGAAAGTTATACATTTGCACATACCGGACGCTGGGATCTCGGAACGTCACAGTTTTCTTATATTTATGATGAAGCGTCCCGTGATGCGCTTACAGCGGGTGAACCAGATCGCTGGATGCCTTCTGTTACTAACCACACGATTGATGGCAGCTTTGTAGCGCCTGTGGGTGAAAGCCATATGGTGAGCATTGGTGGCCAGTGGCGCAGACAAAAGCTGGACATTGGCGGCATGCGCAATGGCCAGTTGCCTCCATTGCCAGATGGTACGCCGGCAACCGGCCAACTGGTGGCAGAAGTTGATCAATGGGCATTGTTTGTCGAAGACGAATGGAGAGTTTTTGACAGTTTTGCACTGACCGGCGGTGTGCGTTACGATAATAACTCGATCTTCGGTGACCAGCTGTCACCGCGTCTTTATGCGAACTGGCAACCAACTGAAAACTGGGCAATCAAAGGTGGTGTGGCGACTGGTTTTATTGCGCCGACGTTGAAGGAATATGTGCCTTATATCGGCAATGGTCAGCGTGGTGGTGCAACAACATGGGGCAACCCTGAGCTGAAGCCTGAAACCAGCGTAAATAAAGAAATCGGTATTTATTACGATAATCTCGATAACTTCACCGCTAATGCGACTTACTTCCACACCACTTATAAGAACAAGATTGCCAATAGCGGGTCACGTTGTCTGAATGCCCCGAACGGCCAGCCCTCAAACAGCGATGGTTGCTGGACAGGAGCGGATGGCCGCCCGATGAGTGTGTATTTCAATGTGCCGGAAGCTGTTATTCAGGGCGTTGAACTTGCCGCCCGCTGGGGCATTACGGATGATGTGGCGCTTAGTGGTACATATACATATACCAAATCCAACATGAAGACCGCTGGTATTGATATTTACGGATTTCCGCTTGGTCAGGCCGACGGATTGGCACCTGTTGCAACGCCACGTCATGTAGTGTCGGCCAAACTGGACTGGCAGGCGCATGAAGACCTTGGCACATATGTTCGTGTAAACTATCGCAGCAAAGATAATCAGGGTGTTAATTGGGGCGGTGGCAGCAAGCCGATGAACGAGAGTGCTGGTGATCTGCTGACATTTGATGCCGGATTATCATGGCAGGTTAATGAGCATTTCACTGTGAATGCGGCGGTTTATAATATTACCAACAAGACAAATTATAATCCTGATCGCACGAATAGTTATCAATATATTGAAGATGGCCGCCGGTTCTGGCTGGGCGCAAGAACATCCTTCTAATCATTCTTTACAAGCACGCTGTCACCCGATGGCGTGCTTTTTTTGCTTCAGAGGGATGTCCTATGATTTTATTGCGACTTGTCAGTGTTTTATGTGTTTCTTCCGCTTTGTTTTCAACCGGAGCCTATTCTGCATCGCTTAATATTGCTGATGCGGTTCCTTATCCGCCTTTATATAAGCCGGTAGAGGCGACAGAGCGGACAGATAAGCCGGATATCGTGTTGATTGGTGCCGATCTCGTTGAGGTTGCGGTGGCACTTGGTGCTGCCGACCGTATTTTGGCGCGTCCTGCCGATATTGATCTTCCCGGCATCGATAATACGCCACATAAAATACGTGAATGGGCGGGTGTCGAAGGTGTGCTGGCACTGCGACCGGCTTTGGTCGTTGCATCAAGTGTTACCAGTCAGCGTGTGCTGGATGGTTTAAACAGCGTAGGCGTGCAGACCGCCATGATTGACCGCACATTACCCGCAACAGAGAAGGTCTCCCGTCTTGCTGCATTGCTGAAACTGGAAGAGCGCGGCGAGAAACTGAATGCTGCTATCGAAGCTGACTATGCTGCGATTGAGCCTGTTTTGCTTGATGGCCGCAAATTGCGGATTGTGCACGCATCCAAAATGGGCGCTGGCACCAGCTTTACTGCTGGCGGAGCAGAAACTGCTATCCATAATCTGATTTTACGGGTCGGGGCACTGAATGCGGCTGCGGAAGTCGGGCGTGATCGCTACCGGCCGGTAACACCGGAAGGCATGATTATGATGGCACCGGATGTCATTCTGATTTCAGAAAAAGAAATCGCTTCTTTCGGCGGTATGGACGGGATTTGGGGCTCTTATCCGGGTATTGATCAAACGCCTGCGGGTCGTCAGCGGAATGTGATTGTCATGCGCGAACTGCATGTGCGTGCGGATGCTGCTTCTAGTGGTATTGCAACAAAAGCACTGGCTTCGGCTTTACAGGAAATGTTTGTCAAACCATGACCTCGAAATCTGTTGTAAAAAAGCCTGCCGAGCATCGTGTATTATTTGCCGTACTTGTCGGGCTGTTTTTAGTGTTAGCATTTTTCAGCTCAATAGCGATTGGTGCCGTTTCCCTTTCGCTCACCGATGTTATCAATGCTCTCTATGCTCGTATTGCATCGGTACAAAGTGATGATATCGGGCGGTTGAATGAAGCCGTCGTCTGGGATTTGCGCTTGTCGCGCGTTATTACCGCCATGATTGTCGGTGCCAGCTTGGCCACTTGTGGTGCTGCCATGCAAGGCTTGTTTGGCAATCCGCTTGCTGATCCGGGTATTGTCGGGGTTTCCAGCGGCGCATCACTGGGGGCGATCATTGTCGTCGTTTTACAAATTTCAACTTTTGGAATTTGGACATTGCCGATCGGTGCTTTTGTGGCGGGTGTCGCAACAACTTTTCTGATTTACGCCTTAGCGCGGCCGGGCAAGGATGGCGGCGATAATACAAAGCTCCTGCTGGTAGGTATTGCTGTCAATGCTATTGGCGGTGCCTTTGCCGGTTATCTCACTTATCTGGCCACTGCGGAACAATTGCAGAGCCTGACATTCTGGTCGATGGGGTCTTTGTCCGGAGCCAAATGGATTACGGTGGCAATCTCTTTGCCGCCGGCGGTGATCGGTATTTGGTTGCTCTATCGGTGGTCGCGCCCGCTTGATCTGTTGGCGCTTGGCGAGCGACAAGCGCGACATTTAGGCGTTGATGTCACTGTTTTGCGGCGTAAACTGATTTTTGTGACAGCTTTGCTTGTGGCCGCAGCCGTTTCCTTTAGCGGCACAATCGGCTTTGTCGGGCTGGTTATTCCGCATTTATTTCGTTTGATGATCGGGCCTGCGCATCGTTTGCTAATTCCTTTTTCAGCAGCAGGGGGCGCATTGCTGGTTATGCTGGCGGATTTGGCAGCACGTACCCTTGATCCGCCATCAGAGGTTCCGATTGGCGTGATCATGGGCTCTCTTGGCGGGCCGTTTTTCCTCTGGATGATTTATCGCAGCAGTAAAGCGCGAGGCGGACAAGAATGATCGACATTAAAAATGTAACCGTTCGCGCTGGTGAAAAAACACTGCTGGAAGATGTGAGTGCGCAATGTGCAAAAGGAACACTAACGGCACTTGTCGGGCCAAATGGCGCAGGTAAATCCACATTACTATCGGTGATCGCGGCTGATCGTAAAGCCGATGCAGGTGACGTTATTCTCGATGGAAAACCGGTAAACAGCTATTCTGTTCATGCTCTGGCACAAATCCGTTCAGTTTTTCCGCAAGGTTCCGTGATCCGTTTTGGCTATAATGTCGGTGAAGTTGTCGCCATGGGGCGGGCATTTCGCGATTTGCCGCCTGATGAAGATCAAGCCTCTATTGATGCGGCAATGCTGGCGACAGAAATTGATCATATGGCTTATCGCAATGCGCAGACATTATCCGGTGGTGAACAGGCGCGCACTACCTTTGCACGCGTGATGGTGCAGGCAACTCCGGTTGTGTTGCTGGATGAGCCGACTGCGGCGCTTGATTTGCGCCATCAGGAGAGGGTTTTGACGATAGCGCGAGACATGGCGCAAGCGGGTGCCACAGTGGTGGCTGTTCTGCATGATCTTAATCTGGCCGCGGCTTATGCAGACAGGATCATCTTGCTTAGTCAGGGCAAGGTCGCAGCTGAAGGGACGCCGTGGGATGTGCTCAAAAAAGACATGCTTGAAAAAGTGTATCGGCAAAATGTGCATGTTTTGCCGCATCCGGTGCGTCAGTGTCCTGTTGTTTTGACAATTTAATTTAAATTTTAAAAGAGGTGTGTGCGATGGAGTGTGTATTAAAACAACCGAAAGTGGCGGCGATTATACAACGTGAACATCAGGCCGCACGGCTGGCGCGGGCAAGTTTTACCGCACAAATGAATGCGCAAACAGACGTTCCGGTTTATAATCGTGATTTTCGCACATCGGAAGCGCATAAAACACAATATTTATCGATTGGCCCGCGCATGGGAGCTTATCTTTATACGATAGCACGCACTCTGAATGCCCGTAACATCGTGGAATTCGGGACATCCTTTGGTGTTTCCACGCTCTATCTGGCTTCGGCGGCAGCAGAAAATGACGGGAAGGTAACCGGCTCGGAATATCATGCACATAAAGCACAAAAAGCGCGCGATAATCTGCAAGATGCAGGACTTTCTTCTTATGCAGAGATTTTGAGCGGTGACGGGCGGGAAACATTACAATCGATCAATGCACCCATTGATCTGCTGTTTCTGGATGGTTCAAAAGACCTCTATCTGGATATTTTGATGATGCTGGAAAAGCACTTACGTCCGGGTGCAATGATTATCGCTGATAATGCCGATCATTTGCCTGTGGATGAAGGCTTTTTGCAATATGTTGGCAAGGATAGTGATCACTATCTGACAACCCTTATCGGCTTTCATAAAGGCTTAGTCAGTCAGTCGCTTTATTTGAATAACTAATCTTGAAATAAAAAGCTGGACGAATTTACCAGCTTTTAAAGTGTCGGTTAAATTTAATAAGAGCGCATTTATAATCATCATAAATGCGCTCTTATTTTTGTTAATTGCCTTTAGTCATCAACATGATCATGGCCGCCAACGCGACCCGGGCGCCAATAGCCCTCTGAGGCGATCTGGTTACGGTTAAAGCCACGGTCAATCAGATGGTGACGCAGCGCGCGCACATTGCTTGTTTCGCCGATCAGATAGGCGTGACCTATACCTTCAGGGAATTGAAAAGCGCTGACCTGATCCAGCACGATTGAGCTTGGGCCCGCATGCTGGCCTTCACGATTGATCCATTCAACCTTAGCATCCGCTTGCGTTTCAAATGGCTGCTGTTCCTCAGCATTTGCCACTTCAATAAAGGCAAATACACGTGTGCCGGCATGCATTGTTTCAATAATATGCAAAATTGCAGGAATGCAGGTTTCGTCGCCTGTCAGCAAATGCCAATCTGCAGACGGGTTGAAAACGGTGCGTCCACGGGGGCCGCGGGCGGTGATTGTGTCACCGGCTTTTACATTGCCTGCCCATGTCGGGGCAGGGGTGGTGCCATGTAGCACGAAATCCAAAGCTATGTGCTTTTTCGCTTTATCAAGCGCGCGGATTGTGTAATCCCGACGTCCGGTTTCACCATCGCCAAGCGGGATTTGCATGACCAGCGCTTGACCAGCCTGATAGTTGAAGGCTTCAATATTATCGGTCGTAACGATCACACGTCGCATTTTCGGTGTCACATTGAATGCTTCGACGACAGTCAATGTCCACTCAGGCAGCTTGGGACGGCTTGGTGCTGCGTTATCTGAAATATTCACACAATAACCTTTCAATCGGGTCAATGAGCATAAAAGCCGTTTCTGACCTATAATGCTGACTGTGGTGCGGGAAAACCTGCACCAATTATTTGATAAGACTATTCTTTTTAGCAAGAATTTAGACTAGAGCAACATAATATGATTAAATTTATCATATTATGTTGCGTCTTTGTGAAGATAAAATATTGACTATTGCAATCATGGTTGTTTTGCTAAATGCAATTGAGCTATTAAAAGTTGAAAGCAGAGATAATAGTGCACTCTTCAATTCATTGGTTATGCAATCGTGAGAGCGATTAAGCCGGCATTGCCTGATGCTCTTTTTGCATAGCATAAACGCTCATTATTATGATTTTGGCGGCCTATTGTTCGGGATCAGCAGGCGGCTGAAGTTCTGGCACAAGAAAGCTAACTAAAGACACATCAGGCTTTGACAACCTTTGGCCTAGACCATTCGGAGCAATTTATTTTTCAATCGGCTCACAATCCGGCGCTGGATCATAATCTGTGTAACCGCTTTCGCGGGCAGTTTTAACATGCCGATGTGAGTGATGAAAAATTACAAAATGTTCCTCACGATGACCCAATGCAGAAGAAAATACAATTGAATGTGAGCGACGTAAGCTGTTTGAAAAAGCGCTGAGTGAATAGCCGCTCAGAGCGCGTGTAATCTGGGCACTTTCATATATGGGAGAACTGTTTATCAGGAAATTGCTGACCGGTTGGGCGCTTTACGCAATAGAGTTTATAATGATATTAAATTGGTGGTCGTGTTATTGTCGCGATTAATTATAGCGCTTTGAGTACAATTGAGATGATATTCCATTTCAACAATAGATCCGGGCTAAAGCAGCTGTTGAAAAACGATTATCAATTTGACAATTTCTGGCCAAAACAATGCATCTGATATGCGCAACAGTCCCGTTTCATCTGCACTGCAGATTTATTGAACTCGGTATTAATTACCGGTTCTGCTAGCTCGCTACGCGTTTAAATAAAAACGGCCTCAGTTCTATGACCGGAGCCGTTTAATATTTGAGCCTATAAAAACAGGCGGAACCAAACTACCACGTTAGAAACCATTGAAGCTCTGGCCATATATGTGCATGATTCAAGCATAGCCTCATTGGCCATTCAGGCGTGATGCTAGTAAAATTAAACAGTGAATAAAAAATGCTCTACTGGAAATAAATTCTAATGACGGATATACAAGGTCGTTTACAAGACAATTCGTTGCGTTCAGCAATGTTCAGTTAAAGTATTCTGTTTATTTTTATACCTATCGTCCTGGAAAGCTATTCGGCTCGGTCCACGACATGCCTTAACTTGGGGGACAAGATGGCCTATTTTCCCACCTGGCGCCTGACAAATAACGCCACGGTCTTACCAGATGAACGATTGCCGACTTCCGCTGCGGTTCCCATGGGAATTCAGCATTTGTTGGCAATGTCGGGTTCTACAATTGTTGCACCGCTCATTATGGGATTTGATCCCAATGTAGCGGTGTTTTTTTCAGGAATTGGTACGCTGCTGTTTTTCTTTATAACCGGCGGTCGTGTTCCAAGCTATCTCGGTTCATCATTTGCATTTATCGCTGTGGTAATTGCTGCAACTGGTTATGCCGGTAGCGGTCCTAATGCGAATATTGGTGTTGCACTCGGCGGTATTATCGCTTGCGGTGCGATTTATGCACTTATCGGCCTCATCGTCATGGGGGTTGGTACCGGTTGGGTTGAAAAACTGATGCCGCCAGCGGTTACCGGCGCAATTGGTGTTGCGATTGGTCTTAATCTGGCACCTGTTGCAGTTAATCAGCTCAAAGGTACGGGTGCGCATATCACGATCGCGCTTTTAACAGTGCTGTGCATGGCAATGATCTCGGCCTATGGCCCGCGTTCGACCCGCCGTATTGCTGTTCTGCTTGCTCTGGTCTTTGGCTATTTGCTGGTGCTTATACTCGGTAATGGTCTTGGCCTTATTAACGGTATCGATTTTGCTACCGTGCAAAATGCAGCATGGTTTGGTCTGCCGCATTTTACCAAGCCTGAATTCAGCTGGCCTGCTATTGCGTTGATCGCGCCGGTTGCAATCGTATTGGTTGCAGAAAATCTTGGTCACATTAAAGCACTGGGTTCAATCACTGGCCAGAACATGGACCGTTATATCGGTCGCGGTTTCCTTGGTGATGGTCTTGCGACCATGATCTCGGGCTCCGGTGGTGGCACAGGTGTGACGACCTATGCGGAAAATATCGGTGTTATGGCGATGACCAAAGTTTATTCGACATTGGTTTTTGTGATCGCCGCAGTTGTCGCTCTGGCACTCAGTATGTCACCGAAATTTGGTGCGGTTCTGCAAACTATTCCGGCACCGGTGCTGGCTGGTCTTGCGGTTTCTGTATTTGGTCTGATCGCCTCGGCAATGGCGCGTATCTGGGTTGTTAACAAAGTGGATTTCTCCGATCCTCGAAACCTCTTTACCGTCGCAGTCGCATTGATCTTTGGTGCTGGCGATTTCACGATTACCATTGGTAGCTTTTCGCTGGGTGGTATCGGTACATCTACATTCGCAGCTTTGATTATGTATCAACTGTTGGGTATCGGGCGCCGTTCCGAAGCCTGATTAATCCGTATAAAATGACAAAAAAACCGGCGGTGCTATTATCGCCGGTTTTTTTATTGTCTATTGTTGCTATGCTTATTTATGCTGGTAATAAATGCAAAGATGCCCGTGACGGCCTGAGAAATCCCCCATCACCAGTGGCAAATTGACCATGTTCAGGTTTCTTATTTTAATAAGCGCTTGGGATTTTCTCAAGCGCCTATAAAAATTATACCAGCAACTGCTTTGCAGCTAAATTTTGCAGGGCGTCATAGGCGGAAAGCACGGTTTCCATTTGTGCCGTATGGCCACGAATGAAACCATCACCATAAATTGTTTCATCCGGATATTCTGTGATCAGCGTCATTGGCACCATATGACGGTCATCAACATCAATCAGGCATGGAAAGCCGTTGATAATGCGGAAACCTGTTTCGCCTGCATGTTTTTCAAACAATGCAATTTGCGCATTATTATAATCCACAAGCCCTGGAATAGACGCTAAATGGCGGGTGACATGATCAACCAGTTCTTCTGATTGCTGCGCCCATTCACTATGGTGGCGGACAATCAGAAAAAAGCCTTTTGGCAATGTCCACATGCCAAAACCGCGCGGCACATATCCCGAAAGCGGGCGCGTCCATTCATGTGATGGATAGCCATGCAAATTCACATGCAGTTTTGCGCTTGTGAGCTTTTCAGCTTGCAGGCGGATGGCCTTTTCCCAGAGCTTGACGCCGTTATTTTCAACACTACGATATTCCAGATCATCACCCATTGCAGTATAGCGTGCTGCATGGTGCATATGTTTTGGATTATCAGCACATAGACGGCGGTGTAACTCGTAGCCATCCGGATTTTCTTGCGGCGAAATTGTAAAATGAGCCGAACAGCGTGCTTTCAGCTGATGTGCGGCACGCAATGCGCCCACCACGCCGGTTGTTTCATTGGCGTGTTGACCCGCACTGATAATCAATGGCTGATCGCTGCCTTTGATATAGCGGCCATGAACTGTGCGACCTGAGCGGGATTTGCTTTCAAAAACCTCGCCGCCAAGTGCTGATAATTCATCACGGATTTGCGCGGCATATAAAGGCGCTTGTGCGGTTTCGAGTTTTTGATTGTCGCCAGTCGCATTATTGGTAGAAAGAGGGCGAATAGTAATGCAGATGGATGGATTTTGATCCGCGTAAGTAATTTCAGGCACAATTTGTCCCGGTTGCAGCCCGCGATCACCCAAAGGACGGCCTGATTTTTTCTGAAAAACTTCCAGCAACGAGAAATAAAAATCCTCGTGCAAAGCTTCGCTCAGGCTGATGGCTTCTTCTGCATAGTTCAGTTTTTCGTCCTGAGCTGGCAGGCGTACCGAGATGTTCAGTTCTTCAAAATATGGTTCGTTTTCGCCCCATGGATGGTTGCTGACAGAGGCAATGCCTGCGTGAAACAGTTTTTCATAATCGGTTTCAAAACGTTCTGATTTGGTGCCATCTTTGCGGATGATTTTTAACCAGCCAGTTGGCGATAAAAGCGTCTCGCCGACAGCATCCTGATGGACACTGTTTGGTGCAAAGATTTCGTGGCTTTCTGTGCGGCCATCCTGAAAGGTCAGCTCAACCGAATAGATAAAGTCTTGCTTGCCGGATGGTGAAAAATCGACAGTGGCATTGCCAACCAGTTTGGTGAGCGGATAGGTTTCCAGCAAAAAGCGGTTTGGCGCACAAGCTTCGTGGGCGGGATAAGCGATCGACACTTTTGACAAAGTGCCACAATCGACATCCTCAACAAAGAAATGCACCAGTGGCTTATAGGCGCTGTGCAATTTGGCTTTTACGCCAATTGCTTGAAGCTTCTTCTCTGTTGCTTCACGGCTTTGTCTATCGTCAAAAAGCCATGCTTCAACTGTGGCGCCTTGCATCGCCGGATCGGCACACAAAGCCTGCAACTGATCAATGCTGCGCTCAAAGCTTTTTTCGAAAATCGAGGTCATCGCGATGTTCTCCCTGTCGGGTCAAGGCTGTCACGCAGCCAGTCGCCGAGAAGGTTAAGGCCAAGAACGGTTAGCAAAATTGCTAAGCCTGGGAATACACTCACCCACCATGCGGTTTGCAAATAGGTGCGGCCATCAGCCAGCATACCGCCCCAGCTTGGAATGGTCGGATCAACGCCGAGTCCCAAGAATGTCAGGCTGGATTCCAGCAAAATATTATTGGCGACATTGAGTGTCATCAATACGATCACCGGACCAAGCAGATTAGGCAGCAAATGCTGGAAAATAATGCGCCAGTCTTTTACACCGATTGCGCGGGCGGAAAGGATGAATTCACGTTCGCGCAGTGCGAGAACCGAGCCGCGCACGAGGCGGGCATATTGCACCCATTGCGAGACAATCAGCAAAATAATGGTATTGACCAGACCACCGCCGACAATGGCGATAAAGGTGATGGCCAGCAGGATGAACGGGAGCGCCAGCTGCACATCAGCAAAACGCATCACCAGCATATCCCAAAAGCCGCGATAGTAACCGGCAATCAAGCCCATCAGAACGCCAAAAACAACAGCGCCAGCAACAGATATAAAACCGACCATCAGCGAGATTTTACCGCCTGTGACCACGCGCGCCAGCACGTCACGACCAAGCGGATCGGTGCCAAAAATATGTGCCATATTGGTGAATGGCGGTGTGAGACGCGCCATCAGGTCAATTTTATCGGCGCCGTTTGGAAACAGCAGGCCTGAAAAAAGTACGGCCAGACAAATGATTGCTGTAAGACCGACACCTAAAATAAATTCAAGGCTGAAAAGGCGGGAGAACAGCAGGGAAGAGGAAGTTTTCGCGGCCATTTTCTACTCCGTCCGGATGCGTGGATCGACAAGGCCATAGGCAATATCGACCAGAAGATTGACACCGATAATCAGGAGCGACAATACGGTGATGGTAGCTTGCAATACTGGGTAATCGCGACCGGAAACGGCATCAAAAGCCAGCGTTCCCATGCCCGGCCAGCTGAAGACGCGCTCAACAACCACGATGCCGCCGAGAAGGCCGCCAAATTGCAGGCCGAAATAGGTGATCAGCGGAATAGCGCAATTGCGCAAGGCATGTTTGTACAGAACTTTATTTTCACTCAATCCTTTGGCACGCGCAACCATGATATATTGTGATTGCAATGTTTCGAGCATCGCAGTGCGTACCAGTCGCACATTGGTGGCGGTGAGGATGATACCCATTGTAACCGCAGGCATGATGTAGCTTTCAAAGCCGTTCATACCACTTGGCGGCAGCCATTGTACGCTAACGGCAAAAACAAGCACCAACATGGTTGCAAGCCAGAAATTTGGGAAAGATAAGCCAATGAGCGACAGAATGCGGATCAGCTGATCTGCAAATTTACCGCGCGATGTTGCAGCTTTAATGCCAAGCGGAATGGAAATGATGATGGAAACAATCATCGAGGCAAAGGCAAGTTTCAACGTGGCCGGCAGCGCATCTTTGATGAGCAGGTTAACAGGCGTTCCGCCAAGGAAACTACGGCCAAAATCAAGCGTAAACAGGCCTTTAATAAAGTTCCAATATTGTACGATGAATGGCTGGTTTAGCCCCAAACCTTCACGGATACGTTCCAGATCGGCCTCGGTAACACTGCCTGCACCTTGGGTGAGCATCAGCGCCGGATCACCGGTCAGACGGATTGCAAAAGCGACGGTCAGAGTCACAATAATGACGACAAAGATCGCCTGTAAAATTCGTTTGATCAGAAAACCGGCCAAAGTGAATATCCTTTATAATATCAAGGAATTGCCGCGCCGATCATAACCGGCGCGGTGCATTGTTTTAATTAGTCAACACTGACTGCGGTGAGGCGCAGACGGCTGTCTGGTGCCGGTACGAAATCTTTGACGCGTTTGTTGATGCCGTAAATTGCTTTAAGGTTATAAAGCGGCATTTCCAATGCGCGTTCGGCGGCGTATTTTGCAATGTCCTTCAAAATGATTTCACGCTTGGCACGGTCAGTGATCGCGCGCTGCGATTCAAGCATTTCATTCATCTTCGGATCATCATCATACGGGTTCCACTTTTCACCGGTGTGATACATGGAGTAAGCCGTATTATCATAATCGAATGTCCAGCCGCCCCATGACTGCTGGAACATCGCACCGGTTTTACCCTGCGGGATGATGTCGTTCAGCAATACGTTGGTTTCATATGGTTTGATGGTCGCTGTAATGCCGATCATCTGCAAATAGCTGGAGATTGCCTGCACAACTTCGTTCAAAGTGGCATCATTACCGCGAATGTCGATCTGAACGGTTGCACCTGGCTTAACACCAGCTTCAGCAAGCAGCTTTTTCGCAGCTTCCGGATCATAAGGAAGTGGCTTCAGTTCAGGATCAAAGCCAAATGATAGCGAGCCTTGAAGGCTGGCGATAGGTTCTGCCTGTCCGCCCAGAATAGACTGGATGATGGTGTCACGATCAACGCCGAGGATCAGCGCTTTACGCACGCGCGGATCAGCGGTGATGCCGTCACGCGTGTTGTAACGCAGTGAATAAACTGTTGGGCCAGCAGTCGTCACGATATCGAGCTTCGGGTCGCTCTGAATGGTCGGGATCATGCTGATCGGAATAGTAGGTGGAATAACGAGATCAACGCGACCTGCTTGCAGTTCTGCGACAGCAGTTGAAGGCTCTGTGATGAAGCGATATTCCAGTTCGGAAAGTTTTGGTGCGCCGCCCCAATGATCGGCAAATGCTTCCATCTGGATGCCGACTTTTGGCTTGTAGCTGGTGACTTTGAACGGGCCGGTGCCAACAGGATTAGCGTTGAAGAAATCATCGCCTTTTTCCTGAATATATTTTGGAGGCACGATCATTGCGCCATAACCGGCCAGTTTTGTCATCAAAACCGGATCGGTGTCTTTGAGGTGGAAATCAACGGTTTTATCGTCGATGACTTCAACTTTATCAATCGCGACATAATTGGAGCGCTGCGGGCCTTTGCCGCCTTCTTCACCGAGCAGGCGTTCAAAAGTAAACTTTACAGCTTCAGCGTTGAAGTCTTCGCCATTATGGAATTTTACATTCTCACGAAGATGGAAGCGGATGCGCTTGCCTTCGTCGAGCTCCTCCCAAGAAGTTGCCAGAGCCGGAACAATTTTCAGGTCAGGACCGCGATAGACCAGACCGTCATAAATATTGGTGGCAACGGATGCCCAGTTGACCAAAAATGTGTCAATCGGATCCCAGCTGCCCGGATCCTGCGGTGATGATACAGTCATTTTACCGGCAGCAAATGCCGGTGCGGCGGACAGCGCAACAGCAGATAATGCTGTAGCCAGTGCCAGATTGGAGAAAATGGTTTTTAGTCTCATGCGCTCAACTCCCTTTTATATAAATTATTGTCAGGTCTTAGGTATTACGGGCAATGAAATGGCCGTTGGCCACTTCTTCATAAGCCCAGATCTGCGGCTTATCTTCGATCCGTCTGGTGGTGCTTGGAATTTCTCCCTCCAGCATTGGACGGTTTGTGCGCGCCAGCGGATCGGCCACAGGAACGGCAGAAAGCAGGCGGCGCGTATAATTATGAGACGGGGTTTCAAACACCTGACGGCGTGAGCCCAGCTCCATGATCTGGCCGAGATAAAGTACAGCAACGCGATGGCTCATTTTTTCAACGACTGCCATATCATGGCTGATGAAAAGATAAGCGAGCCCGTGCTCTTTCTGTAAATCCATAAACAGATTGATGATCTGCGCCTGAATTGACACGTCCAGTGCGGAGAGGGCCTCATCGGCGATAATGAGTTTCGGGTTGGATGCAAGTGCACGCGCGATACAAACACGCTGGCGCTGTCCGCCGGAAAATTCATGCGGATAGCGATTGGCGACCGCTGAACTTAAACCAACGCGTTCGAGCAATTCGTCAACGCGTTTGGTGATGGATGCTTCATCCAGAATAAGGCCATGGGTGCGGATTGGTTCGGCAATGGAAAAGCGAATAGTCTTGCGCGGGTCAAGCGAAGCAAACGGGTCTTGAAAGATATATTGTACTTCCTGGCGCATACGGAAACGCTCAGTCGCGCTCATATCCGAATAGGCTTTGCCGTTAAAGCGCATATCGCCGGCCAGTGGCTGCTGCAATTGCTGAATTGTGCGACCGATGGTGGATTTACCGGAACCGGATTCACCCACCAATGCCAGTGTTTCGCCCGGATGAATATCGAAGCTGACTTGTGACACCGCATTGCAAACATGGGTGACACGTCCGAACATGTTCTTTTTGATGTTAAAGCGCACCGACAAATCGCGCACCGACAAAAGCGGTGACTGGTCTAAACGGGCAGTATCCTGAATACGTGTTTCACCGACCTGAACCGGCTTGCCGTCTTCAAGCATAGTGACTGGTGTTCTGATCGGGAAATCTTCACCGGCCATGCTGCCAAGCTTTGGCACAGCTGACAAAAGAACCTTTGTATAAGGATGCTGCGGATTGGCGAAAATATCGCTGACCGCGCCTTCCTCAACCTTCTTGCCCTTCCACATGACAACCACATCATCAGCCATTTCTGCAACAACCCCCATATCATGGGTGATGAAAATCACGGCCATTTCCAGTTCTTTCTGGAGGTCGCGGATGATGTGCAAAATCTGCGCCTGAATGGTAACATCCAGTGCGGTGGTCGGTTCATCGGCAATCAGAAGTTTTGGACGGCAAGCAAGTGCCATCGCAATCATTACACGCTGGCGCATACCGCCGGAAAGCTGATGCGGATAACGTGACAATAAGCCCGCAGCATCAGGAAGGCGTACCATTTCCAGCAGGCGCTGCGCTTCTTTCAAGGCGTCTTTCTTTGACAGTTTTTCATGCAGCATCAATACTTCGGCAATCTGGTCACCAATGGTGAAAACCGGATTAAGCGACGTCATCGGCTCCTGAAAAATCATGGCAATTTCTTTGCCACGAATACGGCGCATGGTCTTCTGCTCGGTTTCAAGCAGGTTTAAAGTGCCATTTGTGCCGGTAAATTGAATTTCGCCTTCCGGATATGACGCGCCCTGCATATCGGCCAGACGCATCACCGAAAGCGATGTAATGGATTTACCGGAGCCGGATTCGCCGACAATGGCCAATGTTTTGCCGGGTTGGACAGAAAAGCTTAATTGGTCGACGACCCGCGCCGTGCCGAACTCGACGGAGAGATTTTTGACTTCCAGCAATGGCTGGATTTCAGCTGTTTGGCGAAGCTGTGCGTCGTTCACTCCGGTCATCCTTATAGCGTAATGGCAGAACGTGCTGCCTGATTAAATGCGCCCGACATAAAGCGAAGCAAAGATGCCACTTCAGACAGGGTTTCTTCCGAAGGGCGTGCATTGGCCGTTGCCCCCACAAGCAAACGCTCGCGGATTTGCGCGTAACGCGCACAGGCATCAGCACCCTTTTCGGTTATACGAACAGTTTTTTCTTTGGCTGCTTTTCCGGTGGTCAGCAGGCCTGCTTTTTCCAGCTTGCGTAATGCATAAGTGGCAACATGCGTATCCTCAATATCGAGAACAAGACAGATATCAGCAAGTTTTTTTTCACGTCCGCGATGGCGGATGGAATGCAGGATCAGAATTTCAATCGGGGAAAGTCCTGGCAAACCTGCTGCTGCCATGCACCGCACCATCCAACGGGAAAAAGCATGAGAGGCGAGAATTAAACCATACTCGACTTCGGATAAAGCGGTCGAGCCGCCTTCAGCCAAATGAGCAGAAGAAACAATCGGCGTGATGGAAGGCGCATTACGCAAATGTTCAGGCAAAAGATTTTCAGACAAATTTTTCTCGGCCAATACCGGATTGTCATCATCCTTCACACTAGTTTTTTTATTGCTCATATTGCCACGCTCCCAATCTCATGTATTTTATGTCACCATCTTATCGACATTTTGTCAATAAAATGAAACAATGTTTTCTGGTAAACACGCTGGATAATGATTATTTTCTCACAAGGGATCCGATAAATGAGCGGAACGGCACCACAGATTTCGCAAGTCTGGGACTTCTGGATTGATCGTGGCGGTACATTTACGGATGTTATCGGTCGCGACCCTGAAGGGCAGCTTCATGCCCGTAAAGTGCTCTCGGAAAATCCGTCTGCTTATAAAGATGCTGCTGTTCAGGGGATTCGTTTGCATCTCGGTTTGCGCGATGGTGAGCCGGTGCCCACAGGTGCAATCGGTGAAGTGCGCATGGGCACAACAGTTGCAACCAACGCTTTGCTTGAGCGTAAAGGCGAAAAGCTGGCACTCGTAACCACTAAAGGTTTCCGTGATGCGCTGCGTATTGGTTATCAGGAGCGCAAGAATATTTTTGCGACCGAAATCATCAAGCCGGAAGCTCTTTATGATCAGGTTGTGCAAATTAACGAGCGCATTTTGGCCGATGGAAGCGTTGATGAAGCGCTTGATTTAGAGCAGGCTGAAAGCGCTTTGCGTGCCCTTAAAGCTGAAGGCTATAATGCTGTCGCGATCGTCTTTATGCATGCTTACAAATTCCCTCAGCATGAAGCACAAGTTGCGAAAATTGCCCGTGATCTCGGCATTGAGCAGGTCTCTGTCAGTCATGAAGTGTCGCCATTGATCAAACTGGTCGGGCGCGGTGATACAACCGTTGTTGATGCTTATTTGTCACCGGTTTTGCGCCGTTATGTAGCGCAGGTTTCGCGCGAGCTGGATGTGGAGCGCACCGGCGCCCGCGTAATGTTCATGATGTCATCCGGCGGATTAACGGCCGCTGATATGTTCCAGGGCAAAGACGCGATCTTGTCAGGGCCGGCCGGTGGTGTTGTCGGCCTTGCGCGCACAGGTGAAACGGCCGGATTCCATCAGGTTATTGGTTTCGATATGGGCGGCACATCAACTGATGTTGCCCATTTTGACGGTGAATATGAGCGCGCTTTTGAAACAGAGGTTGCAGGTGTGCGTGTTCGCGCACCCATGATGCTGATTCACACCGTTGCGGCTGGTGGCGGCTCTATTCTTCATTTTGATGCTGGACGTTTCCGTGTTGGACCTGATTCTGCGGGTGCTAATCCGGGTCCTGCCTGCTATCGCAATGGCGGGCCATTAGCGGTAACCGATGCCAATGTGATGCTCGGCAAGTTGATGCCGGATTATTTCCCGTCGATTTTTGGTGCTAATCAGGACAAGCCGCTTGATGTGGAGCGTGTGCGTGAGCTTTTCACGCAAATGGCTTATGAAATCGGCGATGGCCGTTCGCCTGAAAGCGTTGCTGATGGCTTCATTCGCATTGCTGTGGCCAATATGGTTGAAGCGATCAAGAAAATCTCCGTGCAGCGTGGTTATGACGTTACCCGCTATGCGCTCAATTGCTTTGGCGGAGCAGGCGGGCAGCACGCGTGCTTGGTTGCTGATGCACTGGGCATGAAAAATATCCTGCTTCATCCGATGTCGGGCTTGTTGTCTGCCTATGGTATGGGCTTGGCCGATATTCGTGCCACACGCCAAAAGGCGCTCGGTGTTAATCTGGATGCGGATGCGCCTGCGCAATTATTCGCACTCGGTGCAGAACTGGCGCAAGAATGTATGGATGAACTCACCGCACAAGGCGTCAAAGAAGATGTGATTAACACGCATTTGCGTGCGCATATTCGCTATGCCGGTACGGATACGGTGCTTTCAATTGAAGCAACCTATCCGCAGCATGATCAGGCCGAGCGTTTGCGCGCTGAGTTTGAAGCCGCCCATAAACGCCGCTTTGGGTTCATTGCTGAAAATAAAGCACTGGTTATTGATGCCATCGAATTTGAAACCGTTGGCGGTGGTGCTGGTGAAGGTGAAGCAAAAGGCTCAGTTATTGATGCTGGCGAAGCGACAGCTTCGCGCCACACCTGTTTTTATTCGCATGGTGCTTTTCATGATGCATCCGTTGTCGTGCGCGAAACCATGCAGCGCGGCCAAACCGTAACCGGCCCTGCAATCATCATTGAAAAAAATCAGACCATTGTGATTGAAGATGGCTGGCAGGCACGTCTGACCAGTCATGATCATGTGGTGCTGACCCGCATCAAGGCATTGCCGCAACGCGTGGCGATTGGCACCGATGCCGATCCGGTAATGCTGGAAATTTTCAATAATCTGTTCATGTCGATTGCTGAGCAGATGGGTGTCACGTTGCAAAACACCGCTTATTCGGTGAATATCAAAGAACGCCTCGATTTCTCATGTGCCGTGTTTGATGCAACAGGCAATCTGGTGGCCAATGCGCCGCATATGCCTGTGCATTTGGGCTCGATGGATGCGTCGGTTGCAACGGCTATTCGCGAAAATCCGGTTATCAAACCGGGTGATGTTTTCCTCATTAACGCGCCTTATAATGGCGGCACGCATTTGCCGGATCTGACCGTTTGCACGCCTGTATTTGATGATGCACAAACAGAAATCCGTTTTTGGGTCGCAAGCCGCGGTCACCATGCGGATATTGGTGGTATTGCGCCGGGTTCAATGTCGCCGCTGGCGGTTAATATTGAGCAGGAAGGTGTCTATATCGACAATTTCAAACTGGTCGATCAAGGACATTTCCGTGAAGATGGGCTGGCAGACTTGTTGAATGGCGCGACATATCCGGTTCGTAATCTGACACAAAACGTCAATGATCTGAAAGCGCAAATCGCCGCTAACGAAAAGGGCGTCACTGAACTGCGCAAAATGATTGCTTATTTCGGCGAAGATGTCGTGAAAGCCTATATGGGGCATGTGCAGGATAATGCTGCTGAAAGCGTGCGCCGTGTGCTGGATCAGCTGCCGGATGGCGGTTTCACATATGAAATGGATCAGGGCTGCAAGATTGAGGTTAATATCACTGTTGATCGCGTTAACCGCGAAGCTGTGGTTGATTTTACCGGCACTTCACAACAGCAGCCGAATAATTTCAACGCGCCTGAGCCGGTGACCCGTGCGGCGGTTTTGTATGTTTTCCGCGTCTTGGCTACAGGCGATATTCCGATGAATGCCGGTTGCCTGCGCCCGATCAAAGTGGTTGTTCCTGAAGGTTCGATGTTGTCACCGCATTATCCGGCTGCCGTTGTGGCGGGTAATGTGGAAGTTAGTCAGGCCGTTACCAACTGCTTGTTTGGCGCAACCAAAGCGATGGCCGCGGCACAAGGAACGATGAATAATCTGACATTCGGTAATGATGAATATCAGTATTATGAAACGATTTGTTCCGGTGCACCTGCGGGCCCGGGTTTTAATGGTGCGGATGCAGTGCACACGCATATGACCAATTCACGCCTGACTGATCCGGAAATTCTGGAAACGCGTTTCCCTGTCATGCTGGAAGATTTCCATATTCGGGAAAATTCCGGCGGACGCGGCCAGTGGACGGCAGGTGATGGCACTCATCGCACCATCCGTGCATTGGAAGAGCTTGAATTTGCCATTCTTTCCGGACATCGCCGCGTGCGTCCGTTTGGACTGGAAGGCGGCGAAGAAGGTGAGCTTGGCCGTAACGAGGTTCGTCGTCTGGACGGTACACGTCAGGTTCTGCAAGGTTGCGATCAGGTCGTCTTGCAGGCTGGTGAGGCCTTTACGGTGATTACCCCAACCGGTGGCGGTTACGGTAAAAAATAATCTGTTATTATTGATGGAAACCCCGCGCCTTTTATATAAAAAAGGCGCGGATTTTTCTTTTAGCTTGTTTTAAAATGTCCGGAATTGGTTCTGTCATTTAAATGTGCCAGTACAGTTTCACCAACCACTGCAATTTGCCCGACAGAGACATTCAGTGGTGTGCCAAGAGGTAGATAAACATCAAGGCGTGATCCGAAGCGGATAAGCCCAAAGCGGTCACCGGCTTCCATTTGCTGATCCTCACTCACCCAGTGTTCAATCCGTCGGGCGATAAGTCCAGCGATCTGCACGACTGCAATTTTTCCGTAAGGCGTCTCAATAACCAGCCCGTTTCGCTCATTATGGTCGCTGGCCTTATCCAGTTCTGCATTGAAGAATTTGCCTGGTCTGTAAGCGATACGACGGATTGTTCCGCTGACGGGCATGCGGTTCACATGACAATCAAAGATGCTCATGAAAACAGAAACGCGCAGCATGGGTTCACTCAATAGGCCAAGTTCTGATGGTGGCGCAATTTCAGTAATCATACTGACGTGACCTTCGGCAGGAGCAACAACAATACCATCCGCTATCGGGGTGGTGCGCTGTGGGTTACGAAAAAAATAACCGACCCAAATGGTGATGATGAGCACGACCCAAAACAAGTGAGCTGACAGAAAGGCTAAACCGATTGTTGCAGCAATGCCGCTCAATAAAAATGGATAACCTTTTTTATGAATGGGAACGAAACAGTCATTAATTGAAGATAATATGCTCATACCAACATCCTTCACGAGCGCCGCTTTTGATGATGAGCGTTAGTAAGTCTTGATGAGTGAGCATAGGGGCAGTTGGGATTAAGACGCTACGCCGGATATATTATAATGGTCAGGCCAGCCGCTAGCTAAAGATGTATTTCTAATGCGCTTTTCATTTCTACATACGGCGCTTTTATTGGCTCTTATGAAATATGCCTTTTTATTATATGCTTATTGTTATGAGCAGAGGTCGGTTTCATATAATCCGTAGCGAAATAAGAGGTGTTGAGGCCGTTGCCGCCGATTCCGCTCATACATTTGGTCGTCATATACACGGCCAATTTGGCATTGGTGTCATTCTACGCGGAGCGCAAAAATCCTTAAGCGGGCGTGGGGTAGTTGAGGCCGAAGCAGGTGATGTAATTACCGTTAATCCTGACGAAGTCCATGATGGCTCACCTATCGGTGATCATGGTCGCAGTTGGCAGATGTTATACTTTGATCCTGCCGTTTTTATAAAGCCAATTCATGCATTGACTGACGGACGTGACAATATGGCGGAACTCTCTCACCCTGCTATCAAAGATCCGGTTTCCGCAAAGTTATTTTTGAACCTATATCGCGCGATCACTGATAAAAATGGCGGTGATAGTGAAATTCAATTTCATGAAAATTTACTTATACTATTGGCGCGCTTAATTGAACTCGCTTCGTGTGAGCATAAAAATGCCGTTCCCAAAAACATTGTAAAGGCTCAAAGCCGTATTGATGATGACCCCTCCGTTGCAGTGACGCTTGATGAGTTGGCAAATATTGCAGGCATCAGCCAGTTCCAGTTGATCCGAGGCTTTTCAAAATTTACAGGCCTGACACCTCATGCTTATCTTGTGCAGCGCAGATTACAACGCGCACGGATAATGATTGCGACAGGTGAGGCACTGTCAAATATAGCGCACGTATGTGGTTTTGCGGATCAAAGCCACATGACACGGCTTTTTGTCAGTGCCTATGGCATGACACCCGGCAATTATGCTGCGGCACAGCATTAATCTGCAATTTTATTCAAGACGCGATGATTTGTAACTGATCAGTTGGCTAAAAACCAATGAGGTCAAAAATGCTTCTGCAACTAGATAACCAAAACAGAATGGCAGTGACTTATCATCATTCCTTCTTCTCAGAAGGGTGTTTGGCATGACGCTTGAATTCTTTCTAACGTCCTTAGTCATTGTTGCTTCGCCCGGTACTGGCGCAATTTATACTGTCGCCATCGGCTTGTCTGATGGTGCCCGCATGAGCCTTTTTGCAGTATTTGGCTGCACATTAGGCATTGTGCCCCATATCATGGCAGCGATCAGCGGATTGGCCGTGCTGCTTCACACCAGTGCGCTTGCCTTTCAGTTCATCAAATATCTGGGTGTTGTTTATTTGCTCTATATGGCATGGGCGATGTTCCGTGCGCGTGGAATGCTAAGCCTTAACGGCAATACAAAAACTGATAAAAATCCACATAAGATCATAGTTTCTGCCATTCTTATTAATTTTCTCAACCCGAAATTATCAATCTTTTTCTTTGCATTTTTACCGCAATTTGTTTCGGTGAATCACACTTCGCAGTTTAGTCAAATGCTGCAATTAAGTTTAATTTTTATGCTGCTGACTTTTATTGTTTTTGCGATTTACGGCGTATTTGCAGCTTCCGTTCGCCAATATGTCATTTCTAGCAATTCTGTTCAAAATTGGATGCGACGAGGATTTTCTGCTGCTTTTGCAACGCTTGCCGTCCAACTTTGGTTTACCCAGCGATAAGAAAGCTTTAGAAATTCAGGCAACAAAAAAGGCCGGGGCAACTCTGCACCGACCTTCAGTTCGTCATTTAAACTCAGTGCCAGTACATCCGTGGTCAAAGGCTCTAAATGACATTAGGCAGTTGCGAGCGCTGTGAGATAAGCGCTCATCAGCAATGCCTGAGAAAATATATAGTCGCACAATATGGCTAAAACAAGGACAGGATGAAGTTTCTTATAAATAAAACAATATTCTCCTCGGGTTGAATTTTTACACAACAGCGGGTTGCATGAATTCAATACGGTTGCCAAACGGATCATCAATATAAAGTCGATCAAATCCAACGAGTGGTTCATCTGTAACGACGCGATAACCAGCCTGTTGCATGATTTCTGCCAGTTTATTTAAGTCGCTGACAACAAAAGCCGGGTGTGCCTTGGTAGCTGGTGTAAATGGCATCTCGACGCCAAGATGTATTTTGATATCACCAGACTGGAACCAGCAGCCGCCTCTCTTTTTAAGGTTCTCCGGTTTTTCCACTTCGGTAAGTCCTAACAATCCTTGATAGAAAGAACGAGCTTTATTTTCTTCGCCTTCAGGCATCGCTAATTGTACGTGGTCAAGGCATAGTAATTTCATCTTATTGGCTCCTTCTGACAGCTCATCATGTTAATTATCTATCATAAGTTATGATCTGTTCACTTTGCCTTTTTGTTTCTTCCGGCTCGCAGATGTTACATCTTCTGGTTTAAGTTATAAGGAAGGCTAAAAGCTACGGAATCGGGATATGGATCACAGAAAAGTTACATTGTTGGAAGTTGCGCGTGCTGCGGGAGTGTCGCGGGCAACAGTATCGCTCGTGGTTCGAAAATCCCCTTTGGTGGCTGAAGATACACGCAAAAAAGTTGAGCGGGTGATGGCCGAGCTCGATTATGTGCGTGATCTTGGGGCTGCGAGATTACGTAGTAATAGTAGTCATACAATCGGTGTTATCGTCCCCAATCTGGTGAATTCCTTTTTTACCGAGTTTCTTGCTGGTGTTGAGCGAGTTATGGAAGAGGAAGACCGTGTTGTTCTTTTGGCAAATAGTCAGGATGATACCACACGGCAGAATGCTATTTTGCAACGCTTCCGTGGCCATGGTGTGGATGGTGTGATTCTGTGCCCGGCAGAAGAAACAGACCCTGATTTGCCGGAACGCTTGCAAAAATGGGGTTTGGCAGTTGTGCAAACTTTACGTGAGGTAGGGACAAGCGCAACCGATTATGCCGGTGCCGACTATGCCGCCGGCATTCTGCTGGCGATACAGCATTTGGTTGGTCAAGGGCACCGACGTATAGCTTTCTTATCAGTACCGGCACGCACATCAGCACGTGAAGAGCGTCTTGATGGTGTAACCGAAGCTTTAGCATTGTGCGGGGCTGAAAATGCGGGCATTATTGAGGCCGAATTATCATGGAAAGGCTCAGAGCAATCTGCCGCGCAAGTGCTTGCTTTGCCTGGAAAACCCACGGCTGTTTTGTGTTTTAACGATATTTTGGCGGCCGGCTTAATGCTGGGCTTGCGCCGTGCCGGTTGCGAACCGGGGCGTGACATAGCAGTGATTGGTCTTGACGGTTTGCCGCTTGCAGAACTGACATATCCGCCTTTGACAAGTGTGGCAGTAGACCCTGCACGTATTGGCGAAATGGCCGCAAGATTATTAGCGCGGCGCCTGGTTTGTCCTGGTATTCAAGTGGAAAGATCAATCGTTGAGCCGCGTCTGATCATACGGGCGAGTAGTGCTTTAAACATGGCTTGACTCTGTTATTTTTCTCATTTAGATCGTTCTAAATTGTGAAATTAGCAATATCCGCGGAGAGGGGCGATGTATCAGCTCAATTTCGAACCGGTTTTTAACAACCTTGATTTGTTGTTATACGGTGCTTGGTTAACGGTACGCCTCTCGCTTATCGCGATGGTGCTGGGCCTTGTTGTTTCTGTTTTGGGAGCGATGGCCAAAACGTCAACAATGCCATTTTTGCGCTGGCTGGTTGGTGTTTATGTGGAGGTGATCCGCAATACTCCGTTCCTTATTCAAATCTTTTTCATCTTCTTCGGGTTGCCGGCGGTTGGTGTTAGTATGTCGCCCAACACGGCAGCGCTTGTTGCGCTTGTGATTAATGTCGGGGCTTATGGTACTGAAATCATTCGTGCGGGTATTGAATCTATTCCGCAGGGGCAGATAGAAGCGGGGCGGGCATTGAGCCTGTCACGAATGCAGATTTTCCGTTATATTGTGATCAAGCCTGCACTGAGAAGTATTTATCCTTCGCTGACGAGCCAGTTTATTTATTTGCTTTTAACGTCGAGCGTTGTGTCTGCCATTTCGGCTAATGATCTGGCCTCGATGGGGGCCGATTTAAATGCAAAAACTTTCGCCAGCTTTGAAATTTATCTGGTGCTTAGCGTGATGTATTTTGTGCTGTCACTTGGCTTTACAAGTCTGTTTGCAGTGATCCGCCGCTTTTTGTTCACATATCCGTTGGGGCGCTGACATGATCCGTGAGTTTTCTTCCGCTGATGTCTTATTCATTGTTATGGCTGTACGCTGGACATTGATTTTGTCTGCTATTGCATTTGCAGGTGGCGCTATTGGTGGCTTGATCATTGCATTGGCGCGTACATCCGGCAATGTATGGCTGCGTGGCTTTTCAGCAGGATTCATTCGTCTGTTTCAGGGCACGCCGCTGTTGATGCAGTTGTTTTTGGTCTATTTTGGCCTTGCGGTAATGGGCTTTCCGATTAACCCGCTGATTGCGGCAGCAATTGCTTTGACGCTGCATGCAAGTGCCTATTTGGGCGAGATTTGGCGCGGCTCAATTGATGCAGTGCCTTCTGGTCAGAGCGAAGCGTCTTTTGCCTTGTCGCTCTCCTATTTTAACCGTATGCGCTATGTTGTGCTGCCACAGGCGATGCGTCTGTCAGTGGCGCCAACGGTCGGATTTTTGGTGCAGCTGATTAAAGGCACATCATTGGCATCCATCATTGGTTTTGCAGAGCTGACCCGCGCTGGCCAAATCGTCAATAATGCGACTTTCCAGCCATTTTTGGTGTTCGGTATTGTTGCCGCTCTTTATTTCATTTTGTGCTGGCCGCTTTCTGTCCTCTCGCGCAGGCTGGAAGCACGTATGCGTCTCGCAATTACCCGTTAAATACTCAATAATCATCGTTTAAGGAGGAGAAGTCTATGAAATTTTCCACTCGTTTATTCTCATATGTTGCTGCCGCGACTGTTGCGCTTGGCTTGGCTTTGCCAGCAGCAGCTGCTGATCTGGCAGCGATTGAAAAGGCCGGAACCGTTAAAATCGGTATGCTGGTTGATTTCCCGCCTTTTGGTATTCTGGATGCGTCGGGCACACCTGATGGCTATGATGCCGATGTTGCCAAAGCATTGGGTGACTATTTAGGCGTAAAGGCACAGATTGTACCGGTTACTGGTCCAAACCGCATTCCTTATCTGTTGTCAGGTCAGGTTGACGTGCTGGTTGCCTCTCTCGGTGTGACTGAAGAACGTGCGCAGAAAGTTGATTTTTCCAAAGCCTATGCCGGTATCAGCACTGCTGTTTATGGCGATAAAACTTTGGAACTGACCAAACCTGAAGAGCTGTCAGGCAAGTCTGTTGCCGTTGCCCGTGCCTCAACGCAGGATATTGGTGTGACTAAAGTTGCACCAGCCGATGCTGATATCCGTCGTTTTGATGATGATGCGACTGCTGCTCAGGCGTTGCTTTCCGGTCAGGTTAAGCTGATCGGCCTTTCAAATGTTGTGATGGCTGAAATTGTTAAAGCAACAGGTGATCGTTTTAATAAGAAGTTTGACATGTCCAGTCAGGTGCAAGGCATTGCCGTTTCGCCGGGCTCTGATGCTTTGCTTGAAAAGATCAATGCTTTTGTAACGCAGGCAACAACTGACGGCACTTTGGACACAATCCATAATAAGTGGTTGTCTGAACCATTGCCGGATTTTGTTAAAGCAGCTCAATAAAAATGACTAAGTGCCCGACCGGCGACGGTCGGGCATTTTGAGGAGAAGAGAGATCATGGCTGAACCAATCATCACAATGCGCGGCGTTAATAAATATTATCAGGCCTTTCATGCTTTGAATGATATTAATCTGACTGTTGGCCGCGGTGAAAAGATTGTTATCTGCGGCCCTTCGGGCTCAGGAAAGTCAACACTGATCCGTACGATCAATCAGCTTGAAGCGATCGAGTCTGGCAGCATCACCGTTGACGGTGTGGAACTAACTGCCGGTGGCAGTAATGCAGCGCTGATCCGTCGTGATATCGGCATGGTCTTTCAATCTTTTAATCTTTTTCCGCATATGACCGTGTTGGAGAATTGTATTCTCGCGCCAATGAAAACACGCAAAATTTCGCGTGCGGAAGCAGAAGAAACAGCGCGTGCATATTTGGAACGTGTGAAAATTCCGGAGCAGGCCAATAAATATCCGGCGCAGCTTTCCGGTGGCCAGCAGCAGCGCGTTGCTATTGCCCGCGCGCTTTGCATGAAGCCACGTATCATGTTGTTTGATGAGCCGACCAGTGCACTTGATCCTGAAATGGTCAAAGAGGTGCTGGACACAATGGTAGATCTTGCCCGCGACGGGATGACAATGCTTTGTGTGACCCATGAGATGGATTTTGCCCGTGCGGTGGCAGATCGCGTTATCTTCATGGATAAGGGCGTGATTGTTGAAGAAAATACGCCAGACGAATTCTTCAAAAACCCGAAAAATGAGCGCTTGCGCAATTTCTTGGGGCAAATTGCATGAGTTGCCCACGCATTTTGGTTTTGGCAGAACTTAAGCCGCAAGAAATGGCTGAGCAATTGGCTAAAAACTATGATGTAGTGCGCGATATTAACGACGCGGCCGATGTGGAAATGGTGCTGACATCAGGAAGCGTTGGTTTATCCGCAGAGCAAATGGCTAAAATGCCAAATCTGCGTCTGATTGCGGTCAATGGTGTGGGTGTTGATGCGGTTGATTTGAGTGAAGCGAAGAAGCGCGACATTCAGGTTACGACAACGCCGGATGTGCTTTCATCTGCTGTTGCAGAAATGGCATTGGGGCTGGCCTTTGCATCGGCGCGTCGTATTGCTGAAGGTGATCGTTTTATTCGTGACGGTAAATGGGCAACTGATGGTAAGTTGCCCCTTGGAAGCTCAGTTCTTGGGCGCCGAGCTGGTATTTTGGGTTATGGACGCATCGGACGCAAACTTGCCGATCTGCTGCGCGGGTTAGGCCTTGAAGTTTTCTATACGGCACGTAGCCGCAAATCAGATACGCCTGACACTTATTGCGCAGATGTCATTTCCCTGGCGCACGAGTGCGAACTCTTATTTGTAACCGCATCGGCAAATGCAGATAATAATGGTTTGGTCGGGCGCGAAACCTTATCGGCTTTGGGTACAAACGGCATAGTCATCAATGTTGCACGTGGCCCGTTGGTCGATGCTGAAGCCTTAGCACTAGCCCTTACGAGCGGCATGATTGCAGGTGCTGCGCTGGATGTTTTCGATGATGAACCTCATGTGCCGGAAGCCTTGATGAAAGCGCCTAATTGCGTGCTCACCCCGCATGTGGGTTCTGCCACCAGTGAAGCCCGCCGTGCCATGGCACAATTGGTGCTTGATAATCTGGCAGCTTATGTGGCTGGCAAACCTTTACTGACCCCTTACGAGGTGTAACATGCGTTATCTGGCGATTGGCGATCCTTTAGTTGAATTTACATCACGCCGTGATGAGCCTTCGACATTTGATCGCCGTGCCGGTGGCGATACGCTTAATACAGCAATCTATCTTGCGAGACTGACAAAGGCAGGCTCTGTTGGCTATTTGTCACGCGTTGGCAATGATCTGCATAGTCGCTGGCTAAGTGAGACAATCGCTGCTGAGGGCGTTGATGTTTCGGCCTTAGCAGTTGATGAAAATGCCCGTGCCAGCTTGAGTTTTATTTCAACCGACGCGAAGGGCGAACGCAGCTTTTCCTATTGGCGGGATCAGTCACCATTCCGTACTTATTTCGACAATGCTGCGCATCTTGCTGATCTTGAAAAGGCTCCGGTGCTTATTTTTTCAGCAATCATATTAGCAGTTTTAAAGCCGGAAGGCAGAGCCCATTTTTTCAAAAAACTTGCTGTGTTAAAACAACAAGGCACGCAGATTATATTTGATACGAATTACCGGCCGGTGTTATGGGAAAATGTAGAAATAGCATGCGAATTGATCACTAAGGCAGCAAAATTAGCAACTGTTTTATTACCTTCGCTGGATGATATTGAAGCCTGTTTTGGCATTTATTCACCTGTTGTAGCGATGCAGAAACTCATATCGCTTAGTGACGCCGAGATTATTTTAACGACAGGTGGCGGCAACGTATTTTATCGTAGCGCCGCTTCCGGTGAAGTCGAGCAATATGAGCTGCCAGAGGCTGTCACAGCGATTGATACCACAGGCGCGGGTGATAGCTTTAATGCTGCTTTTCTGGCAGCGCGCGGCGATGGACTGGATGCAAAAACAGCTATTCAGCAAGCAGCAAAATTAGCTGCAATTGTTGTGCTGCATCCGGGTGCTATCATTCCAACGGCTGCAATGCCTGCTTAATATATTGAACGATCATTTCGCCGAATAAAACCAGTGATTTGATGTTTCACTCGTCTTATTCGGCTTATTTATAATTTATGCTATTGCCGTTACAAAGTGCTCAGTAACCAATTTCCCAATTGACCAGATGGCTTAAAAAAGCATCGACATATTTCGGGCGTATATTGCGGTAATCGATATAATAAGTCTGCTCCCAGACATCGCAGGTCAGCAAAGCGTGATGACCATCTGTTAATGGCATATCAGCATTACCGGTTTTGGTAATTCTTGATTTTTCACCGTCAAATACCAGCCAAGCCCAGCCAGAACTATCGCTGCTGATCTTAGTATTTGCGATTATGAAAGTCAGTTAAAGAGAAAACTATAACCGGCTTTTTGTTTGTGCGCATAGAGAAGAAATTCATTTACAGAAAGGAGAACAGTGAAGGTGTTTCGTTGTCCACCAACGCCTTCTCATGTTTCAGCAGCCATTTTTTACGTGCTAAGCCACCGGCATAGCCGGTTAAAGTGCCGTTGCTACCAATCACGCGGTGGCAAGGTACAAAAAGGCTCACAGGGTTAAGCCCGTTGGCAAGGCCGACAGCTCGCGCAGCACTCGGCGTGCCAAGTTTTGTCGCCAGTTCACCATAACTCCATGTTTTACCAACCGGTATGGTGCGAAGAGCGGCCCATACTCGCTGCTGAAACTGTGTTCCGCCACAATCAACGACTAAATCCTCGCCTGCATGCAGGTCACCGTTTAAATAATTCTCGATAACAACATCAACGGGATGCCTGTGTTGTGTCACTCTGATAGTAAAATCATCCGCAAAACGACGTTTTAATAATGTTGTCAGTCGTCCTTCAGCGGGGCCGAAATCAAGCCCGATCAGAATGTCGTTACGCGTCACATAATAGAGCGGATCAAGCACCGTGCCTGTATGAAGATGATGCAATATAAGTTCAGCCGTCATATGCTTTTAAAGCCCTGTGTCCTGTGATGCAGCATAGAACTTAATGCGAAATCTGTCTTGTGATTCTGACAAATTGCCACTGAGATTAAAGGTATGATTGCATTCACGAGTAAATAATCACCCACTAAAATTTATGGATTTCTTATCAATAAGTATAATATGAGACGATCAAAACTGTACAGATAAACATCAATGATGCCGATTGAAGAAGTCTTTATTGGCACGTAAAGTTTCCAGAATGTAGGTCATCAGAGAGCCAACACGTTGCGCATTGGCGACATCATTATGGCACGTTAGCCAGTAGCCCCGTTTAAGCTCTACTTCATCCGGCAGCACTATTTGAAGCTGAGGAAAACCTTGTGCAATAAAATATGGAAGTACACATAAACCACGGCTGCATAGAGTAGCTTTAAGCTGGGCACTAATGCTTGTTGACTGAAAATTAGGGCGCAAACCGGGCAGCACATCGCGCATATAATCAAGGCCGGGAGAGAAGACCAGATCCTGCACATATCCGATGAAAAAATGCTGTAATAATTGCTTTTTTTGCGTGATTGGCGGGTGTTTTCTTAAATAGTCGCGGGTTGCATAAATATGCAGAGTATAGTCGATAATTTTCTTATTAATATATGGGCCGGCCTTAGGCGGATCAAGCGTTATAGCTACATCTGCCTCCTTACGCGAAAGTGCCATAATCTGTTGAATTGTAAGCAATTCTACGTTGATATGGGGGGTGAATTTCAGCAAACTGTGTGAGTTTCTCAACGAAGAAAAAATTTGAAATTCCTTCCGGTGCACTCAGGCGCACAAGACCACGTAACTGGCTGACACTGTCGGAAATTTGTGCCTGTAAACGCTCCGCTTCTGCTTCGATAATTTCGGCTGTATCGACCAGCCTTCGCCCAATTGTCGTTAACTCGTAACCGCGCGGATTGCGTTCAAATAATTTAGCTTTGAGTGCAAATTCCAGCTGTTCAATGCGGCGTGAAACAGTCACATGAGTAGTACGCAGATTGCGCGCTGCGGCTGATAATTGCCCGGTCCTTGCGACAGCTAAAAAATATTGCAAATCATTCCAGGAAAATGCAGTCGACACGTTTTGCCCCTCCGCTTTTACAGAGTTCTGTACAAAAATAAACAGAACCTGTTCGCATTCTGCTAAGAGATGGCTCTTGTGTCAACGCTCCGTTTGCTGAAACTTAAGTCGTCTGGCACCACAAAACGGGAGTGGTCACACTAAAATTTTCGAAAGCATAAGCTCTGCCTTGCTTTTAAGAAAACGATTTGAGGCCAGCTGCCATTTTATCTCTGGGAGGAGAAAACATGCGTACAGCAAAAATTTTCATGTCAGCCATGATGGCTTTGGCTGCAAGCACCAGTGCTTATGCGGCTGATATTTCAGATGGAAAAGTTAAGATTGGTATTTTGAATGACCAGTCGGGTGTTTATGCCAGTTTCGGCGGTAAATACTCTTATGAGGCAGCCAAAATGGCTGCGGAAGATTTTGGTGGCACAGTGCTTGGTGCGCCGATTGAAGTGGTGACGGCTGATCACCAAAACAAAACCGACGTTGCCTCCAATATTGCCCGCCAATGGTATGATACCGAAGGTGTGGATTCTATCATGGAACTGACCTCTTCATCGGTTGGCTTGGCCGTTCAGGCGCTGAGTAAAGATAAGAAGAAAATCACTATCAACACCGCCGCCGCGACCAATGAACTGACCGGCGCACAGTGCAGCCCTTATGGTTTCCATTGGGCATTTGATACTAACTCGCTGGCCTATGGTACCGGCGGTGCATTGGTGCAGCAGGGCGGTGACAGCTGGTTCTTCCTCACCGCTGACTATGCTTTTGGTTATTCTTTGGAAAAAAGCACCTCTGAATTTGTCAAAGAAAAAGGTGGTACTGTTTTAGGTGCGGTTCGTCACCCGCTTTCAACCGCTGATTATTCTTCCTTCCTCCTGCAGGCACAGTCTTCTGGCGCTAAAGTTATCGGCCTTGCCAATGCTGGCCTTGATACATCTAACGCGATTAAACAGGCAGCCGAATTTGGCATCACTGCCGGTGGCCAGCGCCTTGCCGGTTTGCTTTTCACCATCGCTGAAGTTCATGGCCTTGGCCTTGAAGCCGCACAGGGTCTGACCCTGACCGAGAGCTTCTATTGGGATCGTGATGATGAATCCCGTGAGTTTGGCAAACGTTTCATGGAACGCACCGGTGCGATGCCAAACATGGTTCATGCCGGAACCTATTCAGCCGTTCTCAGCTACCTGAAAGCAATTGATAAAGCCGGTACAGATGAAGGCGATGCAGTTGCAAAAGCTTTGAAAGAACTGCCGGTTAATGACGTTTTTGCTAAGAATGGCCGCGTTGCAGAAAATGGTCGTATGATCAGTGATCTTTATTTGCTGGAAGTGAAAAAGCCTGCTGATAGCAAAGAGCCATGGGACTATTATAATGTTCTGGCAACAATCCCTGGTGAGGAAGCCTATCTCGATCCTGCAAAAAGCGGTTGCTCTCTGGTTGCACAGTAAGAGAGGTCGCTTTTATGATGAATGCAGCTTTGGATAAACATGAAAGCCCCCGTATTGTGCTTTCAGCCAAAGGTTTGAGCAAAACCTTTGGTGACTTTGCGGCGGTCAAGAATGTTGATCTTAATGTGGAACATGCCCGCGTGCATGCATTGATCGGACCCAATGGTGCCGGAAAAACCACGGTTTTCAATCTGCTGACGAAGTTTCTTCAGCCCAGCAGCGGAACCATTGTGTTTGATGGCACAGATATTACCAATGCGCGACCTGATAAGGTCGCGCGTATGGGGCTCGTCCGTTCATTCCAGATTTCAGCCGTTTTTCCACATTTGACATTGCTGGAAAATGTACGCGTTGCTTTGCAGCGCCCTAACAAATTGGCAACGCAATTTTGGCGGCCATTATCCTCGCTTAACAGCCTCAACCAACGCGCAGAAGAGCTTTTGGCCTTGGTAGGTTTGACCAATGAAACCAATACATTGGCGGCAGATCTTTCTTATGGGCGCAAACGCGTTCTGGAAATTGCCACGACCTTGGCGCTTGATCCCAAAGTGCTGCTGCTGGATGAGCCGATGGCCGGGATGGGCGGCGAGGATGTGGAGCATGTTGCAAACCTCATCCGCGAAGTGGCCAAGACCCGCGCGGTTTTGATGGTGGAGCATAATTTGAAAGTTGTGGCTGATATCGGGCATAATATTACCGTGTTACAGCGCGGCGAAATTTTGGCTGAGGGCAATTACGCTGAAGTGTCAGCAGACCCCCGTGTTCGCACAGCCTATATGGGGACGGAGGAAGACTAAGATGGCGGCACTCCTCGAAGTTTCCGGCCTTGAGGCATGGTATGGCGAAAGTCAGGCGCTTTATGGCGTTGATCTCCATGTCAATGAAGGTGAAATGATTACAATTTTGGGTCGTAACGGCGTGGGTAAAACCACCACATTGCGCACCATTATGGGCATTATCCGCAAGCGTAAGGGCACGATTAAACTGGGTGGCAAGGATTTGATGTCCGTGCCGCTGCATCGCACCGCCCGTTACGGCATGGGATTTGTACCTGAAGAACGCGGAATTTTTGCAACGCTGACGGTTGAAGAAAACTTAAAACTTCCCCCTGTTGTTGCCAGTGGTGGCATGAGCCTGGATGAAATTTACGAGCTGTTTCCGAACCTTCTGGAGCGTCGTAATAGTCCTGGCACCAAATTGTCGGGTGGCGAACAACAGATGCTGGCGATGGCGCGCATCTTGCGCACCGGCGTGAAAGTTTTGCTGCTGGATGAGCCGACAGAAGGGCTTGCGCCGGTGATTGTACAGCGCATTGGTGAAGTGCTTTTGAAACTCAAAGAGCGCGGCATGACGGTCGTGCTGGTGGAGCAGAATTTCCGCTTTGCACGCAAAATAGCCGACCGCTTTTATTTAATGGATCACGGCCAGATGGTCAGTGATTTTCCGGTTCATGAGTTGTCTGATCGTATGGACGAACTCAATAAAGTGCTGGGGGTTTGATATGACAATGATCTTCGGCATACCAATTCAGGCATTGCTAGGGCAATTACTCGTTGGCCTTATCAATGGTTCTTTTTATGCTCTTTTGTCACTTGGTCTGGCGGTCATTTTCGGCCTGCTGCGGGTGATCAATTTTGCGCATGGCGCACAATACATGCTGGGCGCATTTGTAGCCTATTTAGGCTTGCAATATTTCGGCATGAATTTTTGGGTGGCACTGTTCGTAACACCTCTCATCGTTGGTTTGTTTGGCGCGTTTGTTGAGCGCTTTATGCTCTCGCGCCTTTATGATCTCGATCATCTTTATGGCTTGCTGTTTACTTTCGGCTTGGCGCTTGCCGTGGAAGGTACTTTCCGCTGGCTTTATGGTGCGGCAGGGCAACCTTATTCCGTGCCACCGCAACTCGCAGGCGGTACAAATTTAGGCTTTATGTTCCTGCCTAATTACCGTGCTTTTGTGGTGGTGGCATCGCTTGTCGTTTGTGTCGCCACATGGGCATTGATCGAGAAAACGCGCCTTGGCTCTTATTTGCGTGCAGCCACAGAGAACCCGACACTTGTTCAGGTTTTCGGTATTAACGTCCCGGTATTGCTGACGCTGACCTATGCACTGGGTGCTGGTCTTGCAGGCTTTACCGGTGTGCTGGCCGCACCGATTTATCAGGTGTCGCCATTGATGGGCACCAACCTGATTATCGTGGTGTTTGCGGTCGTTGTTGTCGGCGGTATGGGCTCCATTATGGGTGCGATTGTCACCGGCTTTATGCTGGGTGTCGCAGAAGGTTTGACGAAGGTTTTCTATCCCGAGGCATCCAATATTGTGATCTTCGTGATTATGGCGATCGTTCTTCTTATCCGCCCTGCGGGACTGTTCGGAAAGGATGCCTGATATGTCGAATACTCTTGATGCAACATCCGTGCAGCAACATGCAAAACAGGCATCTTTCAGTCCGGTAAAAACTGCATTGATCCTCATTGGTCTGGGACTATTTCTTATAGCGCCAATGTTTGTCTATCCGATCTTTTTAATGAAGCTTTTAACCTTCGCAATGTTTGCCTGCGCTTTCAATCTGCTGCTTGGTTACACGGGGCTTCTATCTTTCGGCCATGCGGCTTTCTTTGGGGGCGCTGCTTATTTCACCGGCTATGCGGTGAAAGAATGGGGCATTACCCCTGAACTCGGCCTCATCGTCGGCATGGCGGGGGCGGCAGTGCTCGGACTGGTGATCGGCTTTTTCGCCATTCGTCGTCAGGGTATTTACTTTGCGATGATCACACTGGCTCTGTCGCAGATGTTTTACTTCTTCTGTTTGCAGGCGCCCTTCACCCGTGGTGAAGACGGCTTGCAGGGGGTGCCGCGCGGTTTTCTGTTTGGTTTGCTTGATCTCAATGTTCAGCTCAACATGTATTACACCGTTTTGGCGATCTTCATTCTGGCTGTTTTTGTGATCTGGCGCTTTATCAATTCGCCGTTTGGTATGATTTTGAAATCCATCCGTGAGAATGAACAGCGCGCTATTTCACTCGGCTATAATGTGCAGATGTATAAGCTTGGCGCCTTTGTGATGTCGGCCACACTGGCAGGTCTTGCGGGCGGGCTGAAAGCATTGGTGTTCCAGTTTGCAACTCTTACCGATGTGACATGGCAAATGTCGGGTGAAGTGATCCTGATGACCTTGCTTGGTGGCATCGGCACCATGACAGGACCGATTTTTGGAGCCGGACTTGTTGTGACATTGCAGAACTATCTGGCGACATCCGATATACCGGTAACGATTATCACGGGCGTTGTGTTTATGGCCTGTGTGCTGGTGTTCCGTCGTGGTCTGGTTGGGGAGTTCTACGCCTCCAGGTTTGGCCGGATGCTCGGCTTCGAACACCGCAAGTAAGTTTTAAATTGCTGAAATGAAATATCTCCGCCCGCGTCTTGGCTGACGCGGGACAGGGGAGGTGTGGAGAAAATTATGGGCGAATATGACTATATCGTCATCGGAGCGGGTAGCGCGGGCTGCGTTCTTGCCAACCGCCTGTCCGAAAGACCGGAAAATCGCGTTTTGCTGTTAGAAGCCGGTGGCAATGATAATTATCACTGGGTGCATATTCCGGTCGGTTATCTCTATTGCATCAACAATCCGCGCACAGACTGGTGCTTTAAAACGGTTGCTGAACCAAACCTGAATGGTCGCTCGCTGCTCTATCCGCGCGGTAAAGTTTTGGGTGGCTGCTCATCCATCAATGGCATGATCTATATGCGCGGGCAGGCGATGGATTATGATATCTGGCGCCAGCTTGGCTGCGAAGGCTGGGCATGGGACGATGTACTGCCTTATTTTATGAAATCGGAAGATCATTATCGCGGTAAAAGCAGCCATCACGGTTCCGGCGGCGAATGGCGCGTTGAGAAAGCGCGTGTGCGTTGGGATGTGCTGGATGCCTTCCAAAAAGCAGCGGGTGAAATTGGTGTTCCGGCAACGGATGATTTTAACCGCGGTGATAATGAGGGCGCTGGCTATTTTGACGTTAATCAGCGTTCCGGCTGGCGCTGGAACACGGCAAAAGCCTTTTTGCGTCCTGCGAAAAACCGCAAGAACCTGACCATTTTAACCAAAGCGCAAGTCAAACGTTTGCTACTGAAAGATGGAGCCGTGGCGGGTGTCGAATTTCATCACCAAGGCGGACTGAAAACAGCAACGGCGCGTAAAGAGACTATTCTTTCAGCCGGCGCTATCGGTTCGCCGCAAATTCTTGAACTTTCCGGCATTGGCAATGGTGCTGTCCTGCAAAAAGCTGGCGTTGAAACCAAAGTTGAAGTCAAAAATGTCGGCGAAAATCTGCAAGATCATTTGCAGTTGCGCATGGTTTATAAAGTTTCCGGTGTGCAGACACTTAATGAAAAAGCCTCTTCGCTGATGGGCAAAGCCAAGATCGGTTTGGAATATGCTTTGAAGCGTTCGGGGCCGATGTCGATGGCACCTAGTCAGCTTGGTGTTTTCACCAAATCATCTGCTGAGAAACAAACCGCTGATCTGGAATATCATGTGCAGCCGGTGTCGCTCGATAAATTCGGCGATCCCGTTCACACATTTCCGGCCATTACAGCAAGTGTTTGTAACTTGCGCCCTGAAAGCCGTGGTTCGGTGCATATCAGCAGCCCTGATTATAAAGTGCAGCCGGATATTCGCCCTAATTATCTATCGACCGATGAAGACCGGAAAGTCGCGGTCAACGCCATTAAATTGACACGCGAAATCGTAAAGCAACCGTCTTTTGCAAAGTTCAGGCCGGAAGAATATCTGCCCGGAACTGCGGCGCAAACGGATGAAGAACTGGTCAAGTCGGCAGGTGATATCGGCACGACGATTTTCCATCCGGTCGGCACATTGCGCATGGGCAATGATGAGGAAAGTGTTGTGGATGCGCGTTTGCGTTTCCGAAAACTCAAAGGTTTGCGTGTGGTGGATGCCTCCGTCATGCCGCGCATCACGTCTGGAAATACCAACTCTCCGACCATCATGATTGCGGAAAAAGCCGCCGACATGATCCTCGCTGATAACCGTTAAAGGAATTCAAAATGTCTAAAATTGCTTTTATCGGCCTCGGTAATATGGGATTGCCAATGGCACTCAATCTGACCAAAGCAAATCATGAAGTGGTTGGTTTTGATCTTTCTGACGCAAGCTGCAAAGAAGCTGAAAAGCTTGGCATTAAAATTGCAGGAACGGCTGAGCAGGCTGTGATGTCGGCTGATGTCGTCATCACTATGTTGCCGAAAGGGGAGCATGTTTTATCGGTTTATCAGTTGGTCAAGTCATCTTTACCAGCCAATAGCTTATTAATTGATTGCTCAACGATTGATGTGGAAAGCGCCAACAAGGCACACGCATTGGCGGCATTGGATAATCATTTGTCTGTTGATGCACCGGTTTCAGGCGGCACAGGCGGTGCACAGCAAGGCACTTTGACCTTCATGTGCGGCGGCACTGAAAAAGCTTTTGCATTGGCAGAGCCAATTTTAAAAGCGATGGGCAAAAAGATTGTTCATTGCGGTGAAAATGGCGCGGGGCAGGCGGCAAAAATCTGTAATAATATGATCCTCGGTATCTCGATGATTGCGGTTTCTGAAGCTTTTGCTCTGGGGGAAAAGCTGGGACTATCACATCAGGCCTTGTTTGATGTCGCGTCAACCTCATCCGGTCAGTGCTGGGCATTGACATCTTATTGTCCGGTTCCAGGCCCCGTGCCAACGTCACCTGCCAACAATGATTATATTCCCGGTTTTGCAGCTGGATTAATGCTCAAAGATTTGCTGCTTTCGCAAGAGGCCGCTCATCAGGCTGGCGCGTCTACCCCTCTTGGTGCCAATGCGACTGAACTTTATCAGCGCTTTACAAATGACGGTAATGGCGCAAAAGATTTTTCAGGCATCATTAAAATGCTGCGAGGTCATGCTGATGAATGAAGCCATTGAGAACCGGATTATTTGGCATCCTTCGAGAGCGAGAATTGAGGCTTCGGCGCTTTTTAAATTTGCAGAAAAAACACGCACTCAGCATGGCTGTGAGCCGGATGATTATCAGGGTTTGCTCAATTGGTCTGTGTCCGCGCCTGAAGCATTTTATAGTGCGCTCTGGGATGAGTTAGATATTATCGGTGAAAAGGGCGAACGCGCTGTCGCTACATCCGATAATATCAGAGATGTGCGTTTTTTTCCTGATAGCCGTTTAAATTATGCCGAAAACATGTTGCGCGAACCAGATAAGAGGCTGGCTATCATTGCGCATCGCGATGACGGCACAAGGCGCACAATTACCCGCAAAGAACTTTATGATAAAGTGTCAAGTCTGGCGCAGGCTTTGCAGGCAATGGGTGTTAGCAAAGGTGACCGTGTCGGCGCTATTGTAACCCATGATATTGAAGCCATCATCGGCTATCTGGCGACCAGCAGTTTGGGTGCAATCTGGTCGTCTTGTTCACCGGATTTTGGCCCTGCCAGCGCCTCTGATCGCTTAAGCCAAATTGCTCCAAAAGTGCTGATTGCAGTTGCTACTTATCAATATGCCGGTAAAAAAATTGATGTGTTGCCGACAATTCGAGAAGTTTGCGCAACCGCTAAGCCGGAACAGCTTATTTTAATCAGTGAGCAACGCCTTGAAGCTGTTGATGGCGTTGCCACCCATCAATTTGATGCTCTGTTGCAGCAATATTCTCCGCGTAAAATTGATTTTGTGCCAATGCCATTTAATGCGCCTTTGGCAATCCTTTATTCTTCCGGCACCACTGGCGTGCCGAAATGTATCACGCATTCTGCCGGTGGCTTGCTGTTGCAGCATCTCAAAGAACTGAAACTGCAAAGTGATATTCAGGCCAATGAGCGCTTTTTCTATTTCACCACTTGCGGTTGGATGATGTGGAACTGGCAGGTGTCAGCCTTGGCTTTGGGGGCAACACTTATCACCTATGACGGCAATCCTGCTTATCCGGCTCAGTCACGGCTCATTGATCTGATTGATGCGGAGCAGATTGCAACATTTGGCACCTCGGCCAAATTTATTGATGCTTGTAATAATGCAGGTCTTAGCCCCATTGAAAGCCATGATCTTTCATCCTTGAGAACTATTTTATCTACAGGCTCAGCGCTTATTCCGTCTGCTTTTGATTATATTTATCAAAAGTGGAAAAATGATGTGCATTTGGCTTCCATATCTGGAGGTACGGATATTTGCGCCTGCTTTTTAGGTGGTAATCCTTTGCAAGCTGTTTGGCGCGGTGAGTTGCAAGGCGCAATGCTGGGCATGGATTTGGATGTGCTGGATGATGCAGCGCAGCCTTTACCACGTCCCGAAGTGCCAAGTGAAAACGGACAATCCGGTGAACTTGTATGCCGTAATGCGCATTTATCCATGCCGGTGAAATTCTGGGGTGATGATGACGGCTCCCGTTATCATGCAGCTTATTTTGAGCGCTTTACCGGTCTCTGGGCACATGGCGATTTTGCTGAAAAGCGATTTTCCGGTGGCTATATTATTCATGGTCGCTCCGACACGACCTTAAATCCGGGTGGTGTACGGATCGGAACATCTGAAATTTATCGGCAGGTGGAAACGATTGATGCCGTTGAAGAAGCGGTGACAGTTGGTCAGGATATTCATGGCGATCAGCGCATTGTGCTGTTTGTGAAGCTTAAAGCCCACGAAGTTTTAACTGATGAACTGCGTCAGACCATTCGTAGTCGCATCCGCTCAGGTGCCAGCCCGCGTCACGTACCGGCTAAAATTATAGCGATTTCAGCCATACCGCGTACGCGTTCGGGGAAAATTTCCGAAATTGCCGTACGAGATACGATCCACGGGCGTACGGTTAAAAATCTGGATGCGTTGATGAACCCTGAAGCGCTTGCGCTTTATCAAAATATTGCTGAACTGAAAGACTGAACCCTATGGCAGATCATCAGGAACCCAAAATTGCTCTTATTACCGGCTCGACCAGCGGTATCGGGCTGGCAATTGCCAAACGATATTGTGAGGCGGGTTTTCAAGTTGCAATGCATGGGGTGGAGGCCGCGGATGAGGCAGCGCAAGCACTTGCAATTGCTGGAAAAGAAGCCAAACACGCACCTGTCTATTTTCAGGCAGATTTGAGCGATAATGCGCAAAGTGCCGGCCTTGCACCCGCTGTTATTCAACAGTTTGGACGTATTGATATTCTGGTTAATAATGCGGGCATTCAAAAAGTGCAGCCGATTGACCAGTTTGAATATGCCGATTTCAACCGGATTGTACAGATCTCGCTTGATAGCAGCTATCATACCATCCATGCAGCTTTGCCTTTGATGAAAAAAGCTGGCTGGGGACGCATCATCAATATTGCTTCTGCACATGGTTTGCGTGCCTCTGTCAATAAAGCGCCTTATGTTGCAACCAAACATGCCGTGGTTGGTTTGACCAAAGGTGTGGCGCTGGAAAGCGCAGAATATGGCATCACATGTAATGCAATTTGTCCCGGTTTTGTGTTGACGCCATTGGTTGAAAAGCAAGTGCGTGATCAGGCAAAGGCGCATGGCATGAGCGAGGATGAAGCCATCAGAAATGTGATTTTGGCAGGCCAGCCAACCAAGCAATTTGTCGGACTGGATGAAATTGCCGAAATGGCTTTTTATCTGTGCGGGGATTGGGCACGTTCCATCACCGGCACCACTATTTCCATTGATGGCGGTTGGACTGCTAAATAAGATAATATCGCAAAATCATAGTAGATTGATTGCGGCGCGATGCATTAAAAACCCAGTAATTTAGATATGACTTATGTTTATAGTGTCGCGCCGCATGTATTTTAGCAGAATTTGAAATATAGAAGAATCTAATTCAATATCCTGCAATACTCGCAAAAATCTTATCAAATTTAATTGCCGGTAAACGGCCATTTAGTTGTTATAAATACAATATATTCAATGACTTATATTGAATGTTATCTACCTGATTTTTACCCGTAGACAGTTCAGATAATCTATGCGTATAGTTATAACGATCTCTACTAAAAGAGATGTTATAAAAGGGAACAATTAGGTATGATATCAAGACGTCAATTCTTGACCTATTCTGCTTTGGCTGGTACCACACTGGCAATGCCAGGTCTTATTCGCAGCGCATGGGCAGCAACGGATACATTAAATATCGGTATTCCTGTGCCTATTTCCGGTGCATTTGCGGCCAACGGAAAATATGCCTCGATGGGCGCTATCATCGCAGCAGAAGAGGCGGAAAAGAAGCACGGTATCAAAGTTAAAACCTTCGATATGGACACAGAAGGCAAGCCAGCCACTGCTGTTCGTAAAATGCAGGATGCGATCGAGCAAAATGGTATCAAGCTCTTTGCTGGTGGAATTTTGTCTTCTGAATCGCTCGCCATGGGCAAAGAAGCGACCAAAGCCAAGGCAACTTTCTTTACCACAGCCGGTGCGGATGAACTGACAGGCGTGGATTGCAATGCCGGTACTTATCGCTGGAGTGTGCCGACATTTGGTGCGATCGAACAGACGGTTCGCCCGATCATCGAACAGATGCCGGAAGTTAAGCGTTGGTACACCATCACGCCCCAATATGTGTTTGGTGACGGCTTGCTCAATGCTGCTAAAAACGTCTTCAAAGAAAAAGGCGCCGAGCATGTCGGTAACAGCTATCACTCGCTGACCGAAAAAGAATTCAGTGGTTATCTGACCAATGCGATTGCAGCAAAGCCGGATGCATTGCTGATCCTGAACTTTGGTGCGCAGTCTTCTGACACATTGCGTCAGGCCATCAGTTTCGGCCTTAAAGAACGCATGAAAATTGTGGTTGCATGGGCGTCCGGCCTTGAGCAATTTGAAGGTCTTGGTGCGGATTTGAGCGAAGATGTTTATTTTGGCGCGCAATATTGGCATGGTGTGGATGCGCCAACCAATAATGAATTGGCAGTACTGACGCAGGCTAAATATGGCGAAAGCCCGAACTATTCGCTGGCTGGTTCATATCTGATGACCAAGCTGCTGATTGATGCAGCCGTACAGGCTGGCAGCACCGATGGTGAAGCTGTAGCTAAAGTGTTGAATGACATGAAATATGCCGGTCTTACCGGAGAAGAGCTTATCCGTGGCGGCGACCATCAGGTTATCAAAGATTACTATCTCCTGAAGGGTAAGGCCAAGTCCGAGATGAAAGACAAAGTCGATTATGCTGATGTTGTATCAGCTGGTAAGTCATTCCTCGATCCGGAAGCTGCCGGTTGTAAAATGGGCTAAAGCCGCCAAGGCTTAAAATTACCCGATACAACTCACTCGTGCGGGCATTTTATGCCCGCGCCTGACTTCTTACTCTCAGGAGAACTCTGGTGATTTATTTATTCCAGATGCTGAACGGCATCGGGCTGGGGATGCTTTACTTCCTGCTCGCCGTCGGACTTAGCGTTATTTTCGGACTATTGCAGTTTGTAAACTTTGCCCACGGCGCTTTTTATCTGTTGGGTGCCTATCTGGCTTATGATCTGGTTGAGCGCGGTTTCAGCTTCTGGGTAGCAATGCCCGTTGCAACAGTGATTGTGGCAGCTCTGGCAGCGGTGACGGAAGCATTATTGCTGCGTCGTATTTATAAACTCCCGCATACATTCCATATTTTGGTGACTGTGGGAATGGCGCTCGCCATTCAGGAATTTGTCATCATCATTTGGGGTCCGCTGGGTGGAAGTGTTTCTGCGCCTGCTGCATTGAGCGGCGTCTTCATCTGGGGCGACTTCATCTATCCGCAATATCGAATTTTCGTCATTGTCTTTACGGCTATTCTCGCAGCCCTGTTGTGGTGGTTGCTTGAGGGTACACGCCTTGGCGCGATTGTGCGTGCGGGCTCGGAATCCTCCGATAATATGGCACTGCTTGGCTATAATACGCTGCGCATTAACACAGCTATTTTTGCTCTTGGTGCCGGTCTTGCCGGTCTTGCCGGTGCGCTTGTAGCACCTATCCGCGGTGTTGAACCTTTCATGGGGATTGATGCCCTCGGCATCGCCTTCGTGGTGGTCGTTATCGGTGGCATGGGCAGTTATACCGGTGCTTTGGTTGCAGGTATTCTGGTTGGCGTGCTGCAAAGTATGATGGCCACGATTTGGCCGGAAGGTGCGCGTCTGATCATTTATGTCGGCATGGCACTGGTTATTATTTCAATGCCGCGCGGCCTGTTCGGGAGAGCATAAATCATGAAAACCCTGAACAATCCTTACTTCCAGTTTTTGCTGGCCGTTGCTGCTGTTCTGATTATGCCGGTCTTTATGAAATCCGGTATTCTCGCAACGGAAATCCTGATTTTTGCGCTTGCTGTAACCGCATGTAACCTGCTGCTTGGCTATACCGGACTTCTATCATTCGGGCAGGGCATCTTCTTCGGCTCCGGCAGCTATATTGCCGGCATCATGCTCACCCGTACCGGTCTGCCTGTCGGCGTGATGCTGCCGGTAGCAATTGTAAGCGGTGCGGCACTTGCCACTTTGGTCGGCTGGTTTGCCATCCGCAGACAAGGTGTTTACTTTGTCATGCTGACGCTTGCTTTCTCGCAGCTGTTCTTCTTCCTTGCTTATACTTTCAGCGATATTACCGGTGGTGATAACGGTCTGCTGGATGTGCCGCGTCCAAGCTTTGGCGGAACAGTTCTGTCGTCGACTTGGTCATATTACACCTATGTCGCGATTATCTTCCTCGTGGTTTTTGCCCTTCTTTTGCGCGCAATCCAGTCCACGTTTGGCCGCACATTGATTGCTATCCGTGAAAACGAAGAGCGCGCCATAGCGGTTGGTTTCCCGATCAAGGCGTTTAAAGTGACAGCTTTTGCCATCTCCGGTGCAGTGACTGCACTAGCAGGTGCATTGCATGCAATGCTGATTGGTGTTGCACCGCTGACCAGCATTGAACACCACACCAGTGAAATGATCCTGATCATGACCATCATTGGCGGCAGCACCAGTTTGATTGCATCCGTTATCGGTGCGGCAAGCTATCTGCTCTTGGCTGATTGGTTATCTGTCATCTGGCCGCGTTGGTTGTTGCTCTTAGGTTTGGCACTGATCGTTGTTTCGCTCTTTGCTCAAAAAGGTCTCTGGGGTCTTTTGGAAAAATTGGTGGCGGCGCTCACCTCAAAACAAGAAGACGCGAAAACCCAAGACACAACGGAGGAGAAGTGACATGAGTGCATTGCATCAACCAAACTCCGCCGGATCAGTGGCGCTTGAAACCAAAGGTATTGGCATCACTTACGGCAAATTCGTAGCTCTTGCGGATGTCGATTTGTCGATCAAAGCCAATAGTGTGCATTCAATCATCGGGCCCAATGGTGCAGGTAAAACCACTTTGTTTCATGCGCTCACCGGTCGCGTGAAGGCATCATCCGGTTCGATCCATCTTTATGGCAAAGACATCACCCCAGCTTCGGCTGAAGAACGCGTGCAGCTTGGTGTTGCCCGCTCTTTTCAGGTGACCAGTCTTTTCCCGACGCTGGATGTCAATGAAAACTTGCGTCTTGCAGCGCAGGGTAAAACGCCCTGGGCAGCGCTGGCGCCATGGCGCAGTGCCGATAGTAATGTGGAAACACGCCAAACCGCAGAATATGTGATGGAGCGTTTGAACCTTACTCATGTGCGTTCACGCGCGGCAGGTGAACTGTCCCACGGCCAGCAAAGACGTTTGGAAGTTGGCATGGCCATGGCTTCCAAACCGCTTGTTATCCTGATGGACGAGCCGACATCGGGCATGGGTATTGATGACATTGAGGATATGAAGCGCCTGATCAAAGATTTGGGTCGCGATCATACCGTTCTGTTTATTGAGCATAATATGGGCATTGTGATGAATATCAGCGATACCGTGACGGTGATGCGTGCGGGACGTAAACTGGTTGAAGGCGCGCCTGCATTTGTGCGCGAAGATCCGGAAGTGCAACGTGCTTATCTTGGCAATATGATCACGGGAGATATCGCATGAGTGCTTTTCTTCAGGTGGATAATATTCACAGTTACTATGGCAAAAGTCACATCATTCAGGGCGTTTCGCTGGAAGTGAATGAAGGTGAAATTGTCACGCTGCTTGGCCGCAATGGTGCAGGTAAAAGCTCAACACTGAAATCTATCAGCGGTTTGCTGACACCGGCCAAAGGCAAAATCACGCTCGGCGGAAAAAATATGGCAGGCTTGCCAGCCTATAAGGTTTCGCAGCAGGGGCTGGCATTGGTGCCGGAAGATCGTGGTATTTTTGGCCTGCTCAGCGTTGAAGAAAATCTTCAAATTGCCCAGCGTAAAAATTCACCTTGGTCGATGACTGATATTTATCAGATTTTCCCGCGCCTTGAAGAGCGCCGGAAAAATGGCGGCAGCCAATTGTCGGGTGGTGAGCAGCAAATGCTCTCGATCGCGCGTGCTTTGCTCAACAATCCAAAACTATTGATGCTGGATGAGCCTGTTGAAGGGCTGGCACCTGTTATCGTTGAGGAAATTGTTAGCCAAATTCAGAAAATCCGTGCAGCCGGAGTGCCTATTTTGCTGGTTGAGCAAAATCTGGCCGTTTGTACCGCATTGGCAGACCGCCATTATATTCTGGAACTGGGGCGCATTGTTTATCACGGAACCGCGCAAGAATTTATCGCTGATACAGATGCACGAGACCGCTATTTGGGCGTGAAAGCCAATTAACATACCGTGTTTGCCGGAGGAGGCACACTTTCTATGTCTAATATGATTGTCGATGAAAACCGCTTATGGAACAGTCTGATGGAAACCGCCAAGCTGGGCGGCTTGCCTAATGGTGGTGTGGCACGTTTAACGCTGACCGGGCATGATAAAAATGTGCGCGATTGGCTGACAGCCCAATGTGAAAAACTGGGCATGAGCGTTAAAGTTGACGATGTTGGCAATATGTTTGCGCTGCGCGAAGGGCGTAATAACAATCTTGCTCCCATTGCCATGGGCAGTCATCTTGATACCCAGCCGACCGGCGGTAAATTCGACGGTATTTTGGGTGTTTTGGGTGGTCTGGAAGTGCTGCGCACTTTAGATCAGAGCGGCTATGTTACCGAAGCGCCGCTGATGCTGGTCAATTGGACAAATGAAGAAGGCTCCAGATTTTCGCCGGCCATGCTTGGTTCCGGCGTTTATGCGGGTGTTTACAGCCGTGATTATGCCGATAATCGTGAAGACGTCGAAGGGGTGAAATTTGGCACGGCTTTAGATGATATTGGCTATCGCGGTGAAGCAAGCAAACAAGAAACAAGTTTTGGCGCAATGTTTGAACTTCACATCGAGCAGGGGCCAATTCTTGAGGCACAAGAAAAACTGATCGGTGTGGTTCAGGGCGTGCAAGGTATGCGTTGGTATGAAGGCCGCCTGTTTGGTACTGCCGCCCATACCGGTTCCACTCCGATGAGCATGCGCCGAAATGCATTGCTTGGTGTTTCGCGCTTGATTTCTTATATTGATGAATTAGCACATAAACATGCGCCGCATGCGGTGGGCACGATCGGCTTTATGGAAATCACTCCGAATTCCACCAATGTTATTCCGGGTGAAGTGCATTTTACCGTTGATATCCGCCATCCGGATGATGCCGTGCTGGACGAGATGGAAGCACGTATTTTTGAAATGTTTGAAGCCCAGAAAGAACAGATCGGCCTGACCGGTTCGCTGGAATGTATTTCAAAAACGGATGCGGTTGTTTTTGATGCGGATTGCATTGAAGCAGTGCGTCAGGCGGCTGAGAAGCACGGCTATAGCAATATGGATCTCATTTCCGGTGCCGGACATGATGCCGCGCACACCGCAACCATTGCGCCGACAACCATGATTTTTGTGCCGAGTGAGGGTGGCTTGAGTCATAATGAAGCTGAAGCCACCAGCTCGGCTGAATGCACTGCCGGTGTGCAGGTGCTGCTTGATGCTGTGCTTCATTATGACCGTAAAATTGCAGAACAGCAAAATGCTGCTTGAGGATTGATAATGCGCATTCTGATTGCTCGTCTTAACCACGAGACAAATAGTTTCTCACCTGTTGTCACGAATTTACAATCCTTTAATCCGCATTATGATGAAGACGCCGCGAAATTTGCCAATGGTTCCAATACGGCTTTGGGAGCATTTTATGCTTATGCATTGGCAAAAAAAGCCGAGATTATTGTGCCATTGGCGGCCACAGCCAATCCAAGCGGACCGGTAGAGGACGAGGCGTTTGAACGCCTCGCAGCTGCCATTACCGATGGTGTCGCAAAAGGCTGTGATCTCATTTTGCTTGATCTGCACGGCGCAATGGTCACACGCTCTTTTGATGATGGTGAGGGCGAATTGCTGCGCCGTGTACGGGCTGTTGCACCATCAACACCACTTGGTGTTGCGCTTGATCTGCATGGCAATATTACACAGGATATTTTGGATAATTGCGATTGCATTGTTGGTTTTAAAACCTATCCGCATATTGATATGTATGCGACCGGCGAGCATGTCACACGCATTATCGACAAGATGCTCGATGATGGTTTGCAGCCGAAACAAGCCTTCAACCATCCGCCAATGCTGGCCGCTACATTGCGTATGAATACCAATGAAGATTGCGCGATGACGGATGTTATCAATCTGGCCAAAGAGATTGAAAAACGCGACGGTGTGCATGCTGTCTCTGTGTTTGGCGGCTTTCCGATCGCTGATTTGAAAGAAACCGGCCTTTCCGTTGTCGTGGTGGCGGATAGTGATGCTCTGGCTGAAACTGTTGCTGCGGAAGTAGCGCAAGTTGCATGGCAGCGCCGTGACGAGTTTTTATATACGGAAGCGCCATTAGCGATATCAGTGAAGCAAGCTGAAAGAGAACGTCAGAAGCATAGCTCAGGCTATGTCTTGATGCTGGATCATGGCGACAACTGCATGTCGGGTGGAACTTGCGACAATATGGATGTATTACAGGCCGCCATTCAGGCAGGGCTTAAAAATATTGTTGCGGGGCCGTTCAGTGATCCTGCTGTGGTTGATGAACTGTTTAAAGCAGGTGCCGGTGCAAAGGCTACCATTATGCTTGGCAACAAAATTGCTGCTAATGATTTTATTGCGCCTCAAGCACCACTTGAAATAACCGGCACAGTAACGGCTCTCAGTGACGGCGATTATATTGTCTCTGGCCCCATCTATACAGGGCAATTATGCCATATGGGACGTGCTGTTGCTTTCAAAACAGATGAGGCGACTATTCTCATTACAGAATTTCCGCATGAGCCATGGGATCTCGGCGTTTTTAACTGCGCCAATATTGACCCTTTGCAAGGTGATTACCTGATATTAAAGTCACGCATGTATTGCCGTCCGGTATTCGAACCTCAGGCTCTGGCTGTTGTTGAATGTGCGAGCGGTGGTGTAACAAGTTCCAATTACCAATTGTTTTCGTTCAAGAAATTAGCAAGGCCGATTTATCCGTTAGATAATGAGGGCGTCTGGCAGTGACAGGATAAAATATGGATCAGGTGTCAGGCAAAATTGATAAGGCAGTTAAGTTCAAACGAATTAAACTTTCTGATCAGATTGCGGAAGATTTACGACGCACAATCGCGCGTGAAAAAATGGTTCCCGGCGATCGTTTGCCCCATGAAAAAGCATTGATGGAGCATTATGGTTGCGCCAAAGGCACTATCAGAGAAGCGCTGAAAGCTTTGGAAGTTGAAGGGTTGATTGCGATGCAATCCGGCCCCAATGGGGGGCCGGAAATTCAGCCGGCATCCCTTGAAATCGCCATTCAGCAATTACGTCAATATATGCATTTTCAAACGCTGACATTCCAAAATGTTTATGAAGTGCGTAAATCCATTGAAGTCGCGCTGGCACTCAGTGTGGTCGGCAAACTGACTGATGAAGATTATCGTAAGCTGGAAGCGAATATCAAAATTTGCGTTGAGGCCAACCGCGACGGCAATCGCACTATCGGGCGTACCGCTGAAACGGAGTTTCACGATATTTTATGTGATGCTTCCGACAATCCGTTGCTGATTTTCATCTGCCGTTTCCTCAATAGTCTGCTGCGTGATCTGGTCAGTTTCCGTTCACCAAGTCTCACCGAACATGAACAATTTGGCGATCATAATGTGGAAAGCCACATTGCCTTGGTTGAGGCTTTCAAGCGTCAGGACAAAGATGCTGTTGTGCATATTATGAAAGAGCATATGTGCTGCGCAGAAGATTTTATGTGCCGTCTTGATGCTGCTTTTAATAGCGATTTGCTCAGTCGCAGTTCCGGATAAAACAAAAAAAGCCGCGTCTTACGCGGCTTTTTTAATGTCTTGAACAAATTAAGCATTCAGCTCGTTTTTATGGATACGGCCGTCTTTCATAATCAGCTTGAAGTTCTTATCCGGATCAGCAATGAGATTGATATCTTCCAGCGGATTGCCGTCAACAAGCAGCATATCGGCTGCGGCACCGGCTTCAATCACACCAACGGCTAAAGCATAAGGATTGCGCGGGCCTGACATGGCCAGCAATTGCGCATTGGTATGGGTTGCCATTTTCAACACATCAGCATTGTCAAACCAACGGGCAATTTTGGCCAGTTGTTTGCCCTGCGTTGGTGTACCTTTCGGGTTAAAGAGAATGTCGGTGCCCCATGCCATTTTGACATTGTATTTCTGCCCCAGATCAAAAGCACGCATTGTGCCTTCGGCCACCATTTTTTGCTGGTCGCGCTGAAGCTGGGTCGGGTAAACATTGGAATCTTCATCGGCCAAAAACGGCTGCAAACTCCACCATGCACCGGCATCGGCAATTTGTTTGACTGTTTCTTCGTCTGCAAGCTGGCCGTGTTCGATAGATTTTACACCACATTTAAGCGCACGCTGAATGCCTGCTGATGTGTAAACATGGGAGCAAACATAAGTGCCCCAATCCGAGGCCGCAGCAACAGCTGCACGAATTTCAGCTTCCGTGAATTGGATTGAATCAAACGGATCATAGGTCGAGGCAACGCCGCCGCCCACCAAAATTTTAATCTGGCTGGCGCCAAGCATTAATTGTTCACGCACACGACGCAGAACTTCTGCTTCACCATCCGCAATAGCCGCAATGCCGGCTGCTTCTGAAAGGCTGATATCATTGCTGCTATGACGAGGAATATCAGTGCGCATACGGAAATCGCCATGACCGGATGTCTGCGAAATCATTGCTCCGGAGGGATAAATACGCGGGCCTGCGATCCGACCTTCATCAATGGCGCGTTTGAGCGCGAAAGAAGGGCCGCCCACATCGCGGATGGTGGTGAAACCACGCATCAAAGTTCTTTGTGCTTCCTCTGCTGCAACCAAATGGATATATGCGACATCTGATGTCATCGCGACCATTTGCGGAATAGCTGCCAGAATACTGTGCCAATGGGCGTCAATCATGCCCGGCATGAGAACGCGATTACCGCAATCAATGATTTGCGCATTTTCTACCGTCTCATCAGCACCAATAATATTTTCGATGCGATTTTTGACGATAAGAACGCTTTTACCTTCAATAAGTTTGGCATCCTGACCATTAAAGATGCGGACATTTTTCAGCACCAACGGCCGTTCAGTGTTTTCAGCAGCCAATGCGCTGCCGCTACCAACGCCGACAGCAGCCATCGTGGCCATAATACCGCGCAGAACAGAGCGTCTTGAAACGGATTTACTCACACGGTCGGTCAGTTCCGTTATGATGTTACTGTGGCACAAACAACCAAATCCATGGGCATAGTTCTGATAACGCGCACCTAATCCAACGATCATAGGAAATCCCTGTCTTTTGAAGATTTTACTGGTTCCAGCACTCTAACATAGAACTATTAATGAGAATATGAAATTCAATTCAGATGTTTATATTGTGTTCTCGTTCATCATAGTCATTTGGATATTTCTTCAATAACAATGCTTGTATGGTTTGGCAGACCTAATTTATACAAAATTAAGTGCTAACAAAGACGTTCAATTTTCAACTGTACCGGACATGGCAAATGGCTGTTTATCACCCACCTAAAATTCCGTCGTCTGAAATCACACCACAGTCTGTTTATACGCAGCGTCGTACTTTTTTAAAGCTTGCAGCGCTCGGGCTCACAACACTTGCGACAACGAAATATGCCGGTGCAGCGGCACTTAATTCTTCAAGCAGCGCATATATGCTGGATGAGAAACTGACACCGCAAAAAGATGTCACGACTTATAATAATTTTTATGAATTCGGCTTGAGCAAAGATGATCCGTCTAAATTGTCTGGCAATTTTAAGTCAAGCCCCTGGACAGTGACAATTGATGGCATGGTCAGCAAGCCAGCCACATTTGACCTTGATAAGCTGATCAAAGAATTGACCATTGAAAGCCGTGTTTACCGCATGCGCTGTGTCGAGGCGTGGTCGATGGTTATTCCATGGGATGGTTTTCCGCTGGCCGCATTATTGAAAAAAGTTGAACCTTTGGGCAGTGCGAAATATGTCCGCTTTGAAACTATTGTCCGGCCGGATGAAATGCCGGGTCAATCAGGCTTTTTTCAATCGCTTGACTGGCCTTATGTTGAAGGTTTGCGGCTTGATGAAGCGATGAACCCGCTGACATTACTGGCTGTTGGTCTTTATGGTGAGACATTGCTTAATCAAAATGGCGCGCCGCTTCGTCTTGTTGTACCTTGGAAATACGGTTTTAAAGGCATCAAATCGATCACCCGCATTTCGCTCACCGATCAGGAACCTAAAAATACGTGGCAAATTGCCAATCCGCAGGAATATGGCTTTTATGCCAATGTTAATCCGACCGTTGATCATCCGCGCTGGAGCCAAGCGACTGAGCGCCGGATTGGGGAGGGCGGTTTCTTCGGTGCTAATCGCAGGCCAACTCTGCCCTTTAATGGCTATGCCGATGAAGTGGCCGCCCTTTATACGGGCATGGATTTGAAAGCGCATTTTTGATGCAGGGCTTTTCGTTGTCTCCACCCAGACGTTGGCAGGGAATGGTCAATGTCGCTGTCTATATTATCGGCTTTATACCGGCGATTTGGTATTTTTATCTGGGGGCAACCAATCAGTTAGGCGCCGATCCCGTTAAAAGTTTTGAGCAGGCACTAGGCCTTTGGGCGCTACGTTTTCTTATGTTGACGCTGGCAATTTCGCCGCTGCGTGATATTTTAGGCTGGAATTTTATCCGCTATCGCCGTGCGCTTGGTCTGCTAAGTTTTTATTATGTCTTGATGCATCTGGCCGCTTATCTGCTGCTTGATCTGGCAATGGATTTTTCAACCCTTTGGGATGATGTAGCCAAGCGTCCCTTTATCATGTTTGGTATGGCAGCACTCGGGCTGCTTGTGCCGCTTGCTCTGACATCCAATAATTTTTCCATCCGTAAAATGGGCCGAAAATGGATATGGCTTCACCGGCTTATTTATGGTGTGGCCGTGCTGGTTTTGCTGCACTTTTCATTGTCTGCGAAAGTGCTGAGCCTTGATCATTATTTTTATATAGCACTCATTATCCTGATGCTTTTATATCGTGGTCGCCGTGCTTTAAAAAGGAAACTGCGCAAGCTTAAATGAGTTAGACCTTAGGTTTGAGATGAATGACCACATCCACTTTAGTTATCTCATAACCTTCCGGCGCTTCCGGCAGGCGATTTATAATTGTATCACCGGCGGGGGCATCAACTATGCGATCTTCGTCCTGCACGTAGAAATGATGATGATCGCCGGTATCAGTATCAAAGTAAACCCGCTCGCTGCCAGTGCAGATGCGACGCAATAAACCTGCTTCACTAAAATGATGCAGCGTATTGTATATGGTCGCCAGCGATAATTGCTCGCCAGTGGTTTGAATTTCCTGAAACAGATCATCGGCTGTGATGTGACGATGCGTTGCGCCAAAAAGCAACCTGCCGATATTCAGGCGTTGTCTTGTCGGACGCAAGCCCACTTTCTTGAGGCGGTCAGATATTTCCTGCAAACGAACATTGTCCGGTTTATTCGATGATAATAAGCGCTTGCGGTTTTCCTCAGTTATGAACAGCATGTAATGATCCGGTATTTTGCCATGGTGGCGGTCAGATATGATTAGTGAAATTCAAAGCTGCCCATAGAATAAGCGAAAAACAAACCGGGTCAAGTTATTTGCAATTGACTTGCAACTGCATTTATTAGGCTGATTATAATTGGAGAGTAAATTCAAGGATTAACGCAGTTTTACCGGAAGGCGTAGTTTCTGCCTCAGGCAAACCGGTTTTCACAAAACCGGCTTTATGTAAAACATGTACGGATGCCGAATTATCGGTAACGGTTCTGGCGCGTAACTGGCGCAGTCCTAAAGTGCGCGCATAATCAGCTGCCAGCATCAATGCTTTATAAGCAATATTTTGCCCTCTGTAATCAGGCGCGACCCAATAACCAATTTCAGCGTCATGATCGGTGAAATCAAACAAGACCAGACTACCGGCAAAGCGGTCGCTTGCAGTGACGGCAATCGTTAGAACTGCTAACTCTCCACTCCGCAAACCATCCGCGATTGAGCCATCAATCATTTCGCTAACAATTTCAGGCGTGTAATGTTCAAGCGGCAAATGGCCAAATTGTTTGACATCTGCATCCATAGTATCAGCGGCATAGGCAGGCGCATCTGCTTGTTTCATCGCACGTAAACTAAGCTGCGGATTGCTGACAGGCAGGTGTTTTAGAAGGCTGGGTTTGAGGGGCGACGATGTCATATTAAGCATTTACCTCTTCAATTTTCGCTTTTATGCTCAGTAATCAAACATCATTTGCTTGACTCGAACGCTGTTCGATAAATATGTATAGTGGTGTGAAAAGAGTCAAGTGGTAGTGCTGGGTGGGAGGATAGATTGGTCATGGCGGAAAAATCAGATAAGACGAAAACAGGGCAGTCTGTTTGGCTGAAGCCAGTTAAACCTGCACCAGAAATGCCTGCTTTATCAAAAGAGCGTATTCTGGATGCTGCATTGGAAATCCTTGATCAGCAGGGATTGGTAGGGCTTACCATGCGCAAGCTTGCCCAGCATTTAAATGCGGGCGCGGCTTCTCTTTATTGGCATGTCGAAACCCGTGATGATGTGCTGGAGTTAGCGCTTGATGCTGTATTGAGCGATATTATCTATCCGCTGGAAAGTGACGATTGGCAGGTTACGCTGATTGCTTATATGCATGAGTGGCGACGTATTTTATTGCGCCATCATTGGGCGCCCGCATTAATCGGTTTTCGCCCTTTTATTGGCCCCAATGCATTGGAGCGCTCTGAATATTTGCGACGAATTTTGATGCATTCCGGCCTTGAGGCAACAGATATCATTCAAGCTGGCTATACATTGTCCAATTTTATGATTGGTTCGGTAGTCACGCAAATTGCATGGCAAAATGGCGGAGCTGATAATGCGCGACCGCAGATCAAAGAATTCATGCAGGCGCAAACGGCAAAATATCCTTTGCTCGCATCGCAAATAGCCTATGATTCAAGTGATTGGGATGCAAGCTATATCAAAGGTTTAAACTGGATCATTCGCTCGCTGAGCCAAGTGTAAGGCGATCGCTTAATGCTCAACCATTCATTTTAATTTTCTTCAAAGCAAATATTCCCTTGCGAATCGCATAAGTAATGACTTATGTATTAAGCATGACAGAGAACGATATTTTTAAAGCACTTGCAGATCCAACACGGCGCGCTGTTTTTGAAAAACTGGCGACAGGTCATATGAATGCCAGCTCTTTGCGCGAAGGTATGGGCATTAGCCAGCCGGCAATGTCGCAACATCTGGCGGTTTTGCGTGGAGCAGGATTGATCCGTGAGGAGAAAGCCGGGCGTTATGTCAATTATGAGGTTAATCCGGATGGATTGGCGTTTATTGCACAATGGCTTAATCAATATCGTGCTTATTGGCCTAAGCGGATTGATGACTTGAAGCTCTTGCTGAAGGATATGGATCAATGAGTGTTCAATTGCCAGACGAAAAGCCTGAAGCTCTAGTTTTTAAATATACGCTTGAAGTAAGCCCGCAAAAACTATGGCGCGCATTGACCATTCGGGAATTTCGCGCCCGATGGTTACCCGATCTTGCCGAGAGCGAGCCTGAAGAAGAGGCCACGATTCTAGAAAAGCAGATATCGTACAAAATGCGTGAGAAAGTGCCGCCTTTTCTGGAAACACAGGTAACATTTCGCATTGCTGATAATGATGATGGCACAGCAATGCTGACGATCATTCATCAGCTGACAGATGCGCGTATCCGGCAACAGCGAGATGCAGCTAACAGCAATCATGTGCCGATGATGATGGCTGCCTAAGCGCCTTTATCCCCTTATCAAATATTGAAGAACGGAGATCGCCTATGCGCGACACGATGCAACTCGTCCCTATGGTTATTGAGCAATCGGAAAAAGGGGAGCGTTCTTTTGATATTTATTCCCGCCTGTTGCGGGAGCGCATCATTTTTTTAAATGGTGAGGTTAATGACACGATGTCAGCGCTTATTTGTGCACAATTGTTGCTTTTAGAAGCCGAAAGCCAGAAAAAGCCGATTAATCTCTATATTAACTCGCTGGGTGGTTCGATGACGAGCGGACTGGCAATTTATGATACAATGCAGTTTATCCATGCTCCGGTGCATACGCTATGTATGGGGACGGCGCGCTCGATGGGATCGTTTTTATTAATGGCCGGTGAACCGGGGCATCGCTCTGCTTTGCCTAATGCCAGCCTGCATGTGCATCAGCCATTAGGTGGCTTTCAGGGGCAGGCTTCGGATATTTTTATTCAGGCCGAAGAGATGCGCAAAACCAAGCATAAAGTGATTGAATTTTACGCCAGACATTGTGGCCGTACCTATGAAGAGGTCGAGCGAAAATTGGATCGGGACTGCTTTATGGATGCTCAGGAAGCGCTGGAATGGGGCTTAATTGACAGTATTTTGCAGAAAAATGCGTCTGTTTAAGGCAAGAAATATAAAAATACAGTGCTTTTTGAAGCGCTACACCTAAATAAGAGATATTAATTCATTAGGAGATGTATGCGCAGAAGCTAAAAAATTGGATCGCGTCAAGCGGCTGATAAACGGGAAGTCACTTCACCGGCTTTTGTGCTATGCTCTTATGAAATCTTCAATCATCGCCTTGTTTTCCATTACTTGGTTCAGCTGAACCAAGTAATGATGGTCTGTTTCAGGCTGATGATCTTTTCGGCACATTTCGCCTCTTTGCACCGATCCCACATTTTAAAACATGCTGAAGCGCGGTTTTAAAAACCATAGGTCGTTTCAGCATATCCGCATTTTTTAATGGCACCTGTAAGTTTTTCAAAAGACAGGTGCGTGGGTGATATGATGAATATATCAAAATTAGAGCGCAAAGTGCTTGAGATGCTATCGCGTGGTGGCAGAGTTGTGCTGGAAAAAGATGAGCGTAATAAAGTGATCGACGCTGATTTTATTACGCGTGAGGTTTGGTTTATGGATGGTGTCGGTTTGGCACAATTCGTTAATTTACGAGCCAAAAGATTGTTCCGCTCAACACAAGGCAGTGACTATTACATCTCGCGTGACGGAATAGTCAGCCTGCAAGCATCAAGGCAGCAGGTAAAAAAGTGAGCTTGATCTCGCTAATTGCCGTCTTTTCTGTTAAAAACTGTCTGCGCTTTGGCTAAAAAGCGCAGACAGTTTTGGATACATGGTCGTTTAAAAATGAATTCTCTGAAACTGACAGATGGTCGTTAATTGGCGTGGTGTGAATGGGGCGCAGTTGACGGGCGTGTTGTCATTTTTTGTCTGGGCGCTGGCATGGCTGGCCGATTTACTTTTGGTGAAAAAGACGCCGAAGAACTCAATTTAAGAATTATCTCTGTAGATCGCGCCGGCTTGGGTGGTTCAGCTGCAGACCCGCAGAAAAATTTTGTAAGCTGAACAAGTGATATCAAGCAATTGCTCACACGGTTAAAGCCGAAGCACCACTTGCTTTAGGATTTTCGCAAGGTGCTGCTTTTGCTTATGCTCTGGCTGCCGCCAATCTTGTTGAAGCGCTTGCCATTGTTTCAGGACAGGATGAGTTGCCTTATCCGGCAACTATTAAGCAGTTGCCTGAACAGGTTGCGGAGATGGTTGAACTAGCAGGTTCTGACGCGGCAATACTCGAAGCGCAGATTGCGCAATTTGCAATTGCAGACTGGCTTTGGCAGATGATAGAAACCAAGAGTGCCGAGCAAGATTGTGCCTATTATGCACGAGGTGATTTAGCTCCGCATTATCGTGCGGCTTTGGAGGCTGGATTTTCTCCAGGTGCAGCAGGGTACGCGCGCGATACTATTCTTGCGATGGCACCTTGGCCATTTCGTCTGGAAGATGTGCGGTGTCCGCTTCAGATAGGTGGTGGGAAATCTGCACAGCTAGGATAAGTGGAAATTCTGCCTGATTTCGGCTTAGGTGCCGGGAACAGGGGATACTATGACGAGACGACCACGCCTGAACCATAGCCCAGTTTTTAAGGCAAAAGTTGCGCTCGCTGTGATCAGAGGCGAGCAGACGCTAGGCTCAGGTCTCATTGATCAAGTCAGAATATGACGGTTGCTGCAATGCAGATAGCAGACATGAAGATGTGCGCACATCGATCATAGCGGGTATGGATGCGTCGCCAGTCTTTGAGCTTTCCAAACATATTTTCGATCCGATGTCGCTGACGGTAGAGCATTGTGTCATGTGGAATGAGAACCTTGCGGTTGGCCTTTGATGGGATGCAGGGGCAATGCCGTGCTTGTTTAGAGCTGCCCTGAACCAATCGGCATCGTAACCACGATCTCCAAGCATAGTTTTGGCATTAGGCAGCGCATCGATCATCAACCTGTCAGGTTTGCCGCCTTACGCTGCGAGGCTTGCGAAGATCTTGTTGAACACACCCATTCGGCTCCACCGAATGAAGCGGTTGTAGATCGTCTTGTGCGGGCCGTAGGCAGCCGGTGCATCACGCCAGCGCAAGCCATTCCTGAGCACGAAGATAATGCCGCTGATAATCCGGCGATCATCAACTCGCGGCACACCATGTGACAACGGAAAATGAGGCTCGATCCGGCGCATCTGCGCCGCCGACAACCAGATCAAATCACTCATAGCAGCACCTCCTTGCGGTACCATTGAATCAATAGATTAAACACTACGCAACCAATTAATAGGTCTTGAGCCTAGTTGAATTATCCCAGCAGTTTGACGTGCACGCCAGCCAGATAAAGCAATGGAAGGATCAACTCCTTGAGGGGGCGACCGGCGTTTTCGGCGACGAGGGAAAAGCTGAACCTCCAGTTCCAACCGCGATGTTAAAACGCTTCATGCCAAGATCGGCGAGCTAACTCTGGAAAAAGATTTTTTATCCGGTGCGCTCAGCAAGGCGGGGTTGCTGGGGGACAAGAAATGATCGACCGCACACAAGTTGTCGGACCCACGACAAGCCAAGCTTCTCGGCTTTAGCGGCAGCAGTGCTTACTATTCACCACGCCCGGTATCGGATGGCGATCTGGCATTAATGCGCCGGATCGATGAATTGCATCTGGAATATCCATTCGCGGAAAGTCGGATGTTGCAGGGGCTTTTGAAGGGAGAAGCGCTTGAGGTTGGGCGGCTGCATGTCGCTACGCTGATGAAGAAGATGAGCATCGAGGCGATTTACCGTCGCCCCAACACCTCGAAGCCAGCGCCAGGGCATAAAATCTATCCTTCTCTCCTGCGCAAGCTAGCGGTCACCAGACCCAATCAGGTATGGGCAATGGACATAACCTATATTCCGATGGCACGTGGTTTTGTCTATCTGTGCGCTGTCGTCGACTGGTTCAGCCGCCGGGTCCTGTCATGGCGACTGTCAATCACGATGGAGGCTGACTTCTGCATCGAAGCAGTTGAGGAAGCGCTGATCCGCTATGGAAAGCCTGAAATATTTAACACGGATCAAGGGGCACAGTTCACTTCCATTGACTTCACCAACATGCTGAAAAAGGCAGAGATCGCCATCTCAATGGATGGCAAGGGTGCGTGGCGGGACAATGTCTTCGTCGAACGGCCCTAGCGGTCAATCAAATACGAAGAGGTTTATCTTCACGCCTACAAGACCGTGTCCGAGGCCCGCACTGGCATCGGCAGATATCTAAAATTCTACAACAGCCGACGGCCACATTCATCGCTTGACCGAGAGACACCGGATCAGGTTTACTTCAACGAGCTGACACCTATGATGGTGGCAGCATAATTGCGGCGGAAATCCACTTAGCAAAAAGCCCGAAACTGTTCAGGCAAACCGAGCCACTTCTGGCTTTGGTATCGCTTAAGTGATAAAAGTCCGTTGCATTCGCCTGACTTTGGTAAAACACTTAAGGAGTGCCTTCCGCCAGCTAAACTTAATCAGGTTGTTGACGCGGGGAGCGCTATTTTATGGGGTCATTCGCGTGAAATACTGATGCAATTGGTTGGATTCAGCTAATTGCTACAAAACTTTGAGAGAGTGCGTATATATCGCACTCTCTCAAAGTGATCATTAATCTGCCATTGATTTACGCAATGCTTCGGCAATGGTTGCCCTTGCGGTTTCATCTAGCGGGGCTTGTGGCAAGACAGGGTTGCCAACATCATAGCCCTGAATGTGCAGCGCCGTTTTGATGCAGCCAGCCAAGCGATAACGGGCAAAAACATCATTGAACTGCCATAGCTGTTTTTGCAAAATTGCTGCTTTTTTCCAGTCATCTGCCATACAAGCCTGATAAAGCGCTACGCTTTTTTCCGGTAGAACACATGCGGGGCCTGCAAAAATACCTTTGCCGCCCATCATCAAAACACTTACCGCAATATGAGACGAGGCAGCATAAACATCCAAATTATCGCCACAACGCTCCATAATCGTCAGCAGACGACCGGTATTACTGGAAGCATCTTTCAGGCCGATAATATTGCTATGTTTTGATAAGATGCTGATGGTATCGACTGTCAGATCAGTACGTTGAAAGTTTGGATTGGTATAAACAATCATCGGCAGACCAGCCTGATTGGCAATGGTCAAAAAATAGTTCTGAATTTCCGCTTCAGTGAGTGGAAAATAGGAATCCAGCACACTGACAATGCCGCTGACACCTATTTTTTTATAGAGTTTAGCTTGCGCAATGGCACCTTCCGTTGAGGTGCTGGCAACACCTGCAATAACTGGTACGCGCCCGTTTGCAGCTTCCACGACAACTTCAATCACACGCTGTTTTTGTGCATCATTCAGGTAGGCATATTCGCCGGTGCTGCCCAGTGGGGTCAGGCCATGCACGTCTTTGGCAATAAGGTCTTCACAAAGTTTTGCCAGTACGGTTTCGTTGACCTGTGCATTTTCTTTCAAGGGACTGACAAGGTAAGGCATGACGCCTTGAAATAAGGACATTCTCTTCACTCCGGCTATGTATCGAGCCAAAAAACAGGCGTTATCTGAGACGGAAAACGCCGCTAAATTGCTGTGAAACATGGGAAATTGAGTGGAAACGGTAAAGAGAATTCTACGCCGCCAGTTATTCCTAAAAGAAATAGCTGGTGCGCTTGTGTTGCTAGGTTCTTAAGTCAGCGGCTGTATTTCGCAGCACATCCAAAAAGGCATCTGCGGCTGGTGAAAGCCTTGTATTGTTGCGTGTTGTGATGCCAATAACTCCGGCGGTTGCTCCTAATGTCAGTGGTAAAATCACTAAGCTGCCAAGCAGCGCTTCCTGACGTGCAACCTGCACGGGCAAGACGCCTAAATAATCTGTATCAAGCAATAATTGCCGGTTGGTGAGAAGCGAAACGGAATCGACCGCATGGGCTGGAGGCTCAATACCTTCATCCCGAAACGCAGTATCAATACGCCGGCGCATATTAGTCTCGTGGGGTGGTAATACCCATTCCCACTTGATCAGTTCCGCGAGATCAAGGTTGTCGTGACGGGTAAGCGGATGGCCACGCCGTGCGACAACACATGCTGAATCTTCCATCAAAATTTCATGGGTTACTTGTGCGGTTTCGCGGCGCTCAGACAGGCGACCAACCACAAAATCAAGCTCTCCGGCGCGTAAAGCATGGATCAGAATGTCATCTGTACCCTCGACAACTTTAATGATGATTTTTGGGCGTTCACGCCGCAATTGCGCAATGGCTTTTGGCAGCAATTCGGCCGATGCAGCAAGCAGAGTGCCAATTGCTACACGGCCACCCTTGCCATCACGAAGGTCAGCCAGATGTTCTTCTGCATTGCTAAGCTGATGCAGCATCAGGCGGGCGTGATCCGCCAGCGTGTCACCAAATAAAGTGGGCACCACGCCGCGATTGGTGCGGTCAAACAAGCGCACTGCGGTTAAGGCTTCCACCTCTTGCAATGCTTTGGTGACCGCAGACTGGGTCATATTCAACCGTTTGGCCGCGCGCGCCAGATTACATTCTTCAACAATCGCAACGACCATGCGCAAATGGCGCAAGGTGAGGTTGTTGGTCAGTAGTCTTGATCGTGGTGTACTCATTGTTCTGATATTCCATATAGTCATATATAAGTCCAGAGAATTCACTTGATAGAATTTCAGTTACTTGAAACACTGTTGATGGAGGAGATAAAAATGACTGACTTGCTGGTGCATAAATTGGCTGAGGAGGCTGCATTGCCACGTACCCAACTGGACGTGGATTACAATGCCCGCGCCACAGTGACGGTCGATCGTTTTGATGAGATTATGGCGCAGGCCAATGCGATTTCTCAAAAAGCGCTGGCACATTATGCGACGTTTAAAGATGTCATTTATGATGAACTGTCGCAGCAGAAACTGGATATTTCCGGCACTGTAGCAGGTGAATTACGACCTGCTTTTATCTTTATTCATGGTGGCTATTGGAAAGCGCTCTCAAAAGAAGAATCGAGCTTTATGGCCGGTTTTCTGCAAGCGCACCAAGTGGCGAGCGTAGCCGTTGAATATACGCTGGTGCCTCAGGCAAGTTTACGTGAAATTGTTCGGCAAGTACGTGCCAGCATTGCTTATTTATGGCAGCACGGGCGCGAGCATGGCATTGATCCGAACCGTCTTTATGTTGGCGGCAGTTCAGCCGGCGGGCATTTAGCCGGATGCGTGATTGCCGGTGGATGGCAGGCAGAGTTTAACGTGCCGGACAATGTCATTAAGGCGGCTTTGCCATTGAGCGGTCTGTTTCATCTGGCGCCAATCGCCAATTGTTTTGCACAAGAATGGCTGAATTTAACCTCTGCCGATGTGAAAGCTTTAAGCCCCGCTGAAAACCTTTCCTCTCAAGGCTGCCCGATCATCGTGGCATATGCTGAAGGTGAAGCGGCAGGCTTTAAGCGTCAGTCAATCGACTATCATCAGTCATGGCTGGATGCAGGTTTCAAAAGTGAAATTTTTGAAATCAAAGGCCGCAATCATTTCGATATCGTGCTGGATCTTGCCGATCCTGACAGTCTGCTTGGGCAGGCATTGCTGCGTTTGATTGCCGACAATCCTTCTTAAAAAATACAGGCCTTTGGGTCTGCTCTTTTCGTCTTCTGAACAGATTAAATGAACGGAAATAATATGAAGTATACCAGGAAAGACGCCAAGGCTTATTCCCGGCAGCATATGAAAGGCATCTGGGCTGCGGCTCTGACACCTTTTACTGCCGATCATGCCATTGACGAGGATGCGGTTCGTCGTAACTACGATCATTGGATTGAAGACCTGAAGATTGACGGCTTTTTTGTCGCCGGTAAGCAGGGCGAGTTTTTCTCAATGTCGCTGGATGAGCGCAAGCGCAGCTTTGAGCTGGCGGTTGAGGCTTGTGCCGGACGTGCCCAGACTATCATGTCTTGTTCTGACCAGAACATGGATGTAGTGATTGAACTTGCACAACACGCACAGAAAATTGGTGCGGATTACATCGTTGTGCATGCGCCTATCCTGCATTTCTTCAAAGAGCAGGATGAAACACTTCTCAATTATTACCGCACCATTGCGGAAAAAGTAGATATCGGTATTGCGCTTTGGAGCCATCCGGACAGCGGTTATCTGATGAGCCCTGAGCTGTGCAACAAGCTGGCTGATATCGAAAATGTGGTGGCAATTAAATATAGCGTGCCGCGTCCGATGTATATTGAGCTGGAACGCCTTGCCGGTGATAAAATTTTGGTCAGCACCGCATCAGAAGATGAGTGGCTGGATAACATTATCGATCTTAAATGGCAGCTCTATCTTTGCTCTTCCCCGCCATATCTGATCCAGACCAAAAATGATTTGCGCATGCGTGAATATACGGATCTGGCTTTTGCAGGCAAATTTGAAGAAGCACGCCGCATTCGTGACAGTCTTGAGCCTGTGCGTAAAGCGCTCAAAGGCACACGTCCGGCTGAAAAACCACATTCCCACCAGAAATACTGGCAGGAACTGCTCGGCCAGACCGGCGGCACCGTGCGCACACCATTGCTTGAGCTGACAGACGCCGAAAAGAAAGTGACACACGAAGCCTTCGAGAATTGCGGACTGAAACCGTAACACGATCTGAAGACTGTGCGGTGTTTTAATAGGCACTGCGCAGTTTCAACCGACTGATAATATTGGCTTTTGTTCATCACCACCCAGCCCTGTGCAATCGAGGCATCATGAAATTTACCCGTCTTCTTCCATTGCTTGCCGCATCTTTACTGGCATCTAGTGCCGTTAATGCCGCTGATCCTGTGAAAATTGGCTTCATCACCACCTTGTCTGGCTCTGCGGGTTATTTGGGGCAGGATGTGCGCGATGGTTTTGAGCTGGCCGTTAAGATGGGCAAAGGCACGCTGGGCGATGTGCCGGTTAACGTGCTGGTTGAAGATGATGCGATGAAGCCTGCCAATGGACGTCAAATTGCTGACCGCTTCATGAATGATGAAGGTGTGACGCTCTTTACCGGTCTTGTGTTTTCAAACGTGGCTGGAGCGACTGTTCCGGAAATTTTGGATGGCGGCGGTATTTTTGTCAGCCCAAATGCAGGGCCATCGGAATTTGGCGGCAAAGGCTGCGATGCCAATTATTACGTGATTTCATATCTGACTGATACAATGCAGGGCAGTGCCGGTCAGAATGCGACTGATCTGGGCTATAAACGTGCTTTTCTGCTGGCGCCTAACTTTCTGGCCGGTAAAGACGCGATCGAGGGTTTCAAGCGCTATTTTAAGGGCGAGATTGCCGGTGAGATTTATACGCGCGTAGATCAGAATGATTTTGCTGCCGAAATGGCACAAATCCGTCAGGTTAATCCTGATGTGGTTTTCCAGTTTCAGCCTGGTGGTTTAGGTATTGCTTTCCTGCGCCAATATCAGCAAGCCGGATTGTTAGGCTCAGTACCGATGGTGATTGCCGAGCCGTCCATGGATCATGCGATTTTGAAAGCTGTCGGTGATGCGGCAGAAGGCTTGAATGTTTCCGGCTCGTGGAACACCGATTTGGACAATGATGCCAATCGTGAATTTGTGGCCGCTTTTGAAGAAGCCTATAAGCGCACTCCAACCATGTATGCCGCGCAAGCCTATGACACTGCCAATGCCATTGGTGCCGCATTACGCCAGACAAAAGGCGATGTGGAAGACCGCGATGCTTTCCGTGAAGCGATGTTAAAAGCCGATTTCAAATCTGTGCGCGGCACGTTCAGTTTCGGTAAAAACCAGCATCCGGTGCAAGATTGGTATGCCATGCAGGTGGTGCGTGGTGATGATGGTGCCTTGACACTCAAAACCCGCTCAAAACTGCTCAGCAGCCATGGTGATCCGTTCGCGGCTGATTGTGATCTTTGAGAGCGCCATGAAGATTGTTGCACACCATATTCCGGAATTAGATATCACCCTGCATCAGTTGCAGGGCACTGATCTGCGCATTATCTGCATTCCGGATATGGAGGCAAACTGGCCGGTAAAAGCATTGCTGGGCAGTTTGTCGGATGATGAATTGCTAGAGGCTGCACAGCAAGCGCCTGCAGGTTCCATGGATGTTGAAAAAGGCACTATTCGCCTCAATTTCAATATTTATCTTATTGAAACGCCGGATTATGTCGCATTGATTGATGCAGGTGTGGGCAATCAGAAAAATCGCCCTGATCGCCCCGCATGGCATCAGCGCAATTCTGCATTTCTGGACATTCTGGCTGCGCTTGGTGTGCAGCCTCATGACGTTGATTACTTGATCAATACGCATCTTCATGCCGATCATGTTGGCTGGAATACTGTTTTTCTCGATGACATATGGCAGGCCGCATTTCCCAATGCAGCTTATATCGTGCCGGAAGGTGAACTGACCTACTGGTCGCAAATTCACGCAGAAAATGCAGAGAAAACCACGCTGCATGGTGCGTTTGAAGACAGTATCAAGCCGATTATCGAAACCATTGGTTTTCAGGCTGTACCTGCAAATTATCAGATATGCGACGGCCTGACATTTGAGCCGGCCTTTGGTCATTCACCAGGCATGGCGGTAGTGCGTTTGAAGTCTGCTGAACTCAATATCTTGTTTACAGCAGATGTTATCCATCATCCGCTGCAATTATCGCAGCCATTGGCGGTATCCAATTTTTGTAAAGCACCTGATCAAGCGCGTGCAACGCGCATGAGCTTGCTGGAAAACGCAGCCAAAGAGCGGGTGATCATGGCGCCATATCATTTTCCGCTGCCGGTTTTCGGGCAGGTGGAAGGAGGGGAAGGCATCTATAGCTATGTGCCTTTCGACGTAGAAATAACAACAAAAGACTGAACGAAACGAGATGCAGTACACGCTGCATATGGAGGAGAACGGGCATGATTAAGAAGAGTTTACTTGCAATGAGTGTTCTGGCTTTCAGCACTTTGCCATATGCGGCATTGGCGCAAGAGCCAGTTAAAATTGGTATGATTACCACTCTTTCAGGGCCTGCCGGCTATTTAGGTCAAGATATTCGTGACGGGTTTAAACTGGCCATGGAAATGGATGGCGGTAAGCTTGGTGATGTTGCTGTTGATCTGATTGTTGAAGATGACAGCCAGAAACCGGGACAAGGCAAACAGATTGCCGAACGCCTTTTAAATAATGATAAAGTGCAGTTGTTTACCGGTATTGTTTTCTCCAACGTGGCTGGCGCAACGGTGCCGGACATTCTGGATGGTGAAGCTTTTTATGTGAGCACCAATGCGGCACCGTCTAATTTGGCAGGTAAAGAATGTAACGAAAATTATTTTGTCGTCCCTTGGCAAAATGACAGTCTGCATGAAAGTGCAGGACAGCTTGCAACCAATCTTGGCTATAAAACCGCTTTCGTTCTGGCTTCCAATTATCAGGCCGGTAAAGATGCGATCACCGGCTTTAAGCGCTATTTTAAAGGCGATATTGTCGGCGAAGTTTATACCGGCCTCGACCAGACCGATTTTGCTGCTGAAATGGCACAAATCCGCGCCAAGAAACCGGAAGTGGTTTTCCAGTTTCATCCAGGTGGCCTTGCGATCACATTCCTGCGCCAATATGAGCAGGCCGGTTTGATGAAAAGCACACCAATGGTGGTGGCAGAACCATCACTGGATGCCAATACATTGAAAGCTGTTGGTGACATTGCACTAGGCTTGAATGTTTCCAGCCACTGGAACTCCGATTTTGATAATGCGGCAAACAAGAAGTTCATGGAAGCATGGATGAAAGCCTATAATCGTGCGCCGACTTATTATTCCAGTCAGGGCTATGAGGCTGCCCTTGCAATCGGTGCAGCTCTTAAAGCTACCAATGGCAATGTTGAAGATAAAGACGCTTTCCGTGAAGCCATGCGTAAAGCCGATTTTGAAGCCGTACGCGGTAACTTCAAGTTTGGTGTGAACCATCATCCGGTGCAGGACTGGTATGCTCTGCGCGTTGAAAAAGATGAAAACGGTTTACCTGCATTGAAAACCGTCGGTAAGATTTTGGAAAATCACGGCGATGTCTATGCCGCTTCCTGCAAAATGTAAGCACTGATTTTAATGCCTTAAAAGGCAAAGTTAACATTTCAGACGGGGATTTTTTCTCCCCCGTCTGAGCAGTGTTTCGGCACAAATTGGTGTTTCGATTTTAATTCTCAAGGCGGTCTTTGATGATGCTTTTCCTTGAACAGATGCTGAATGGCCTGCAATTCGGCGTGATGCTATTTTTGTTGGCAGCAGGTTTGACGCTTATTTTTTGGAATTATGGGCGTCATTAATCTGGCTCATGGTTCTATTTACATGATCGGTGCCTATGCGGGCACTTACGTGGCAGCAGAAACCAATTCGTTTTTTTTAGGGGTGCCGGCGGCATTGGCAGCGGCCGCTATTGCCGGTGTTGCCATTGAATTTCTGGTGGTGCGTCGGCTTTATAAGCGCGATCACCTCGATCAGGTGCTTGCTACTTTTGCCATCATTATGATTGCAAACCAGACAATTACACTGCTTTTTGGCCGCCAGCCTTTGTTTGTTTCCATGCCCTCTTTGCTGGACGGATCATTGGAAATTCTGCCGGGTCTTTTTTATCCGGTCTATCGTCTGGCAATTATTTTTGTTGGCCTGATGGTGGCGCTCGGGCTCTATCTGCTTATTAACAAAACCCGTGTTGGTATGTTGGTGCGCGCCGGTTCAACAAACCGCGACATGGTGCGTGCGCTTGGTGTTGATGTACGCCTTCTTTATACGGCTGTGTTTGGTCTTGGTGCTCTTTTGGCCGGCCTTGCGGGCTTTATGGCGGGGCCGATTATGGCTGTGCAAGTGGGCATGGGCGAGCAAATCCTCATTACAACATTTGTCGTCGTGGTGATCGGTGGCGTTGGCTCCATTCGCGGCGCGTTTTTTGCAAGCCTTTTGCTGGGTCTCGTTGACACAATGCTGCGTGCCTATCTGCCACCGCTATTGCGTCAAGTGATGGAAGGTGCCGAGGCAGATGCGCTGGGCGCCGGTATTTCCTCAATGGGTATTTATCTCTTGATGGCCATTGTTCTTCTCATTCGCCCTAAAGGGCTGTTCTATGCAAATAATTAATAAGGCAGCACCTATGGAAAACTCTCTTAAGAAGCCATTTCTGCTAGCCTTCGGGTTAGTTCTGCTCATAGCACTGCCGTTTGTGTCGGATGCTTTGGGTTATCCGGCAATGACATCACTGGCTACGCGTGTTTTGATTTACGGCATCGCTGCGGCAAGCCTTAATCTGGTGCTTGGCTATGGCGGCATGGTCAGTTTTGGTCATGCAGCATTTTTCGGCCTTGGCGGCTATGTGGTTGGTATTTTGTACCAGCATTACACACAGGATGATCTGTTTTTAGGGCTGATCCCCGGTTCAAACCAGTTGCTGGTGACACTGCCTTTGGCCGTGCTGGTCAGTGGTGTGATGGCGGCTATTATTGGTGGCTTGTCACTGCGCACCGGCGGCGTGCAGTTTATTATGATCACGCTGGCTTTTGCGCAAATGCTGTTCTTCCTGTTTGTGTCGCTCAAAACCTATGGCGGCGATGACGGTTTGATTATTCGCCGTACCAATGAACTGCCGGGGCTGAATATGCGTGATAAGCAGACGATCTATTATGTCTGTCTTGCCATCACCGTGCTGTTCTTTTTCCTGATGTGGCGCATGGTCAATTCGCGTTTCGGCAATGTGCTGGTTGGTCTTCGCCAAAATCAACGCCGCATGGCAGCACTCGGCCTTCCGGCCTATCGTTATAAGCTTGTCGCTTTCATTATCTCTGGCATGGGGGCAGGGCTTGCCGGTTGTTTGATGGCTAATTTCCTGCGCTTTGCAAGTCCGGATATGGTGCATTGGACAAAGTCGGGCGAGCTGATGATCATGGTGGTACTTGGTGGTGTGGGCACATTGTACGGGCCGTTGATCGGTGCCGGTGCTTTCATTGTGCTTGAGTCCATTCTGGCCTCATGGACAGAATATTGGCAGTTGGCCTTTGGCTTTATCCTGTTGGTTGTGGTGCTTTATACCAATGGCGGCATTCAGGCTCTGTTGAAGCGTATCGGCGGGAGATCAGCATGAGTGAACCTATTCTTAATGTAAGCGGTCTTGTTAAAAGGTTCGGTGGTTTGCTGGCGACAGACAGTGTTTCGCTGGATGTGCGGCCGGGTGAAATCCACGCGCTGATCGGCCCCAATGGTGCAGGCAAAACCACGCTTATTTCGCAGTTACTCGGTGAATTGAAATCCGATGCCGGTAAAATTGAACTTGAAGGCTGTGATATCAGTCGTTTGCCGACTGCAAAACGTATCGGGCTGGGGCTGGCACGGACTTTCCAGATCACTTCTTTGCTGCCCGAGTATAGCGTGTTGGACAATGTCGCTATCGCTATTCAAATTCGTCAGGGACATAGTTTCCGCTTTTGGGGCAATGTCCGCAAAGAAACGCAGTTGCGTGATAGTGCACTTAATTATCTTAGACCCATCGGTTTGGAACACCGCGCCGATGAATTGGTTGCCAATCTCTCGCATGGTGAGCAAAAGCAGCTGGAACTGGCGGTTGCCATGGCAACAGAGCCAAGGGTGATGTTGCTTGATGAGCCGATGGCAGGGCTTGGCCACACTGAAAGCCAGCAAATGGTAAAATTGCTGCAAGGCTTGAAAAGTCAGGTCAGTATGTTGCTGGTTGAGCATGATATGGATGCGGTTTTCCAGCTTGCAAACCGTATTTCGGTACTAGTGTACGGACGCGTTATTGCAACCGGTAGTGCAGATGAAATTCGTAATCATCCGGAAGTACGCAGTGCCTATCTGGGAGAGGGAGATGAAGCATGCTGAGCGTTGCAGGACTGCAATCCGCATACGGGCCCAGTCAGGTGCTTTTCGATGTGGAACTCGAAATTAAAGAAGGTGAAATCGTCACGTTGCTTGGGCGCAATGGTATGGGAAAAATGACCACTGTGCGCTCTATCATGGGGCTTTTGCAGCCATTATCCGGCAAAATCAGCTTTGGCGGACGCGATACATTTGGTTCCGCACCGGAAGTGGTCGCACGCCTTGGTGTTGGCTTGGTGCCGGAAGGCCGTGAAACCTTCTCCACTCTGACGGTACGTGAAAATCTGGTGGCGACAGCTGCCAACCGATTGCAGCGCTCATCCCCTTGGACATTGGAGCATGTTTACGCGCTTTTTCCACGCCTTCAGGAGCGCGCAGGCCAGATGGCTGGCACATTGTCTGGTGGTGAACAGCAAATGCTGGTGATCAGCCGCGCTTTGATGACCAACCCGAAATTGCTGATTTTGGATGAGGCAACCGAAGGCTTGGCACCGGTAATCCGCGCTGAGATCTGGAATTGCATCGAAACTTTGAAGCAACAGGGACAGGCGATCTTGCTGATTGATAAAAACATCAATGTTTTGAAGCGTTTGGCAGACCGTCATTATGTGCTTGAAAAAGGTAAAACCGTTTGGTCGGGCACCAATCAGGATCTGAAGGATAATGCCGAACTGGTTCACGGATATGTAGGAATTTAACAAAAAGCCTCTTCGCCATCGTTGGAGAGGCAAAATTGAACAAGAGGCAGACGACCAAAAACCTCTCGAAAAGAGAGTGTGTTTTTTCACATTAAACAAAAAAGACATGACTGACTTTTTCAGCATCGTTTCGGTGAATGCCTATCTGCGTGCCGAAATTTTGAAAACCTCATCTCTCTTAAAAATTATGATGCAATGGAGAATGAGCCATGACGAAACAATATCCGGAGCTAAGCCTTTATATTGGTGGCACGTGGAGAAAAACTGCAAATACATTACCTGTGCTTAATCCGGCAGATGAAGCAGTCATTGGCGCTGTTCCGGTTGCAACACGAACGGATCTGGATGATGCGATTGCGGCTGCCGAGCAGGGGTTTAAAGTTTGGAGAAATACTGCCCCAGCCAAGCGTTCAGAGATTATTCTGAAAGCATGTGCGTTGATGCGAGAGCGCACTGATGAGATTGCACATTCCATCACCATGGAGCATGGCAAGCCATTTGAACAGGCACGGCTTGAAGTTATTCGTGGGTGCGAGTTTTTTGAATGGGATGCAGCCGAGGGTCTGCGCACTTATGGACGGGTTATTCCAAGTGCACCGGGTACTCGATACACAGTTATTCATCAGCCGATTGGCGTGATTGCGGCCTTTTCGCCTTGGAATTTCCCGATGAGCCAGCCATCGCGCAAAATTGCAGGTGCCTTGGCTTCCGGCTGCTCAATCATCTTGAAAGCGGCAGAAGAAACACCAGCCGGTGCATATCATATTGCGCGAGCATTTCATGATGCAGGTTTGCCGGCGGGTGTCTTCAATCTGGTTTTTGGTGTTCCGGTTGAAATCTCAGATTATCTGATCCCGCATCCGACCATCCGTGCCATTGCATTTACCGGTTCAACGGCTGTTGGCAAACATCTGACGACGATGGCATCGCGCTATATGAAGCCTGCTTTGATGGAGCTTGGCGGCCATGCACCAGTGATTGTTTGTGACGACTATGATGCCGGTGCCGCTGGCACTATGTCCGCGATCCGTAAAGCGCGCAATGCCGGACAGGTTTGCACCTCACCGACCCGTTTTTTTGTGATGGAAAAAAGCTTTGAAGCCTTTACCAATGCTTTTGTGGAAAAAGCGCGCAGCATTAAAATTGGTAATGGTTTGCATTCCGAAACGGAAATGGGGCCATTGGCCAATGAGCGCCGCATTGAGGCGCTGGAAACTTTGGTGAGTGACGCCAAGGCAAAAGGAGCCCGCGTTCTGACAGGTGGCGAGCGGCTTGGTAATCGCGGTTATTTCTTTCCTGTGACTGTGCTGGCCGATGTGCCTGATGATGCGCGTGTTTTATCGGAAGAGCCATTTGGGCCATTAGCTTTGATCAACTGTGTTTCTTCTGTTGAAGAGGCACTTGAAAAAGCAAATTCGCTGCCATTTGGTTTGGCGTCTTACGCTTTCACGCATTGCGCAAAAAACGTCTATTACCTGAGTGAAGGCATAGAAGCTGGTAATTTTTCAATCAATACGCTGGAGGCCTCTTTGCCGGAGACACCTTTTGGCGGTGTTAAAGATAGCGGTTATGGTCGTGAAGGTGGCACGGAAGGTTTGTCGCATTATACGGTTGTGAAAAATATTTCACATCAGATTTGGTAAATAAAAAAGGGGGATTTAATCCCCCTTTTTGTTTGTTTAGCCAAAGTTCAACTTATTATTTCAGCTCTAAGTTACCGGTTTGGGTCATGCCGGTGGCAAGGTAACCGCCATCAACAGCCAGCGTGTGGCCGTTGACATATTTAGCTTGCGGAGAGGCGAGATAACAAACTGCTGACGCAATGTCGTCTGCCTCACCTAAATGACCGGCAGGGATCATCGGTAGCAGTTTTGCCCGCGTCACATCCGTATAAGCGGCTTCAGTCATGGCCGTCACAATAGCACCCGGTGCAATTGCATTGGCGGTGATGCCATAAGCCCCGAGTTCCAGCGCTAATTGGCGTGTGAGTCCGGAGATGGCAGCTTTGGAAGTGCCATAGGCAACGCGGCCGACACCAGCACGACTGCCACTAATCGATGCCATATTGATGATGCGGCCATAACGCTTTTTGACCATGTCGCGGGCTGCACGTTGCGAACATAAAAATGTGCCGGTCAGGTTGATGGCCATTAAGCGGTTCCATGCATCAAGCGGAAAGTCGAGAAGCGGCTGTACCACCAGAATACCGGCGCAATTGACCAGAATATCGCAACTGCCGCGCCAGTCATTGGTTAGTGCGAAAGCGTTATCCACCGATTGCGGGTCAGAAACATCGAGCTTAATGCCGAGGGCCTCATGTCCTTGCGCCTGAATAAGTGCGACTGTTTCGTCAATGCCTTGCTGGTTGAGATCAGCGACGACAACAGAAGCGCCTTTGGCCGCAAGTTGTAAGGCGCTAGCCCGACCAATGCCTGAGCCGCCGCCTGTTACCAGTGCAACACCATTAATTTCATTTTTAGTCATTTTAGCGCCCCATCATTGTGTCTGGAAGCCATGTCACGATGATCGGGAAGCAAAACAGCAGAATGATCGTGAAGAGTTCCATCAAAACAAACCAGAACGAGCCTTTGAAAACATCAGCAAGCGAAGTTTCGCGGTCAATCCCTGCAATCACAAAACAGTTGAGCCCAACCGGCGGTGTGATGAGGCCGATTTCACACATTTTGACGCTGAGAATGCCAAACCAGATCGGATCAAAACCAAGTTGAACTACTGTCGGGAACATGATCGGCAAGGTGATGACCATCATCGAGAAAGCATCAAGAAACATGCCCAGCGGGATGTAGACCAGCAGCAACAGTGCAATGACTGCATAAGGAGGAATGTCGCTGGCAACAACAAAAGCGGCAATGGCATGCGGCAGTTGAATAAGGGTTAGAAAATAACTGAAAATACCAGCCCCGATCATGGTGAATAAGATCATCACCGTCGTGGCTGAGGTTGATCGAAAGCTTTCAACCAATTCGCTGCGCAAATTTTTCGGGCGATGTGCCAGCAGCATCAAAAACGCAGCAACAGCGCCGATAGCGCCGGCCTCTGTTGGGGTGACGAGCCCTAAATAAATGCCGCCGAGCACAACGACAAACAGCACCAGCACTTGCCATGCTTCAATGGTTCCGCGGAGTCGCTCGCCCCAGGGTGTAGCGGGAATGCGCGCTGTCTGGTTCATGCCGGTGCGCCCGATAAAGCTGACACCAATCATGAAAACCACTGTTGTTAAAATGCCTGGCACAAAACCGGCAATCAGCATTTTACCGGCAGATACTTCGGTCAAGGCAGCATAGAAAATCAGCAAAACGCTTGGCGGTATCAAAACACCAAGAACACCACCGGCTGCAACACTGCCGGCTGCAAGACGCGGGTCATAACCGGCCTTTTTCATTTCCGGAATAGCAACGGAGCCAACGGTGGCAGCCGTTGCAACGCTTGAGCCTGATGTGCAGGCAAAGCCGGCACTGGTTAAAATTCCTGCCATCGCCAGACCACCCGGCAAATGCCCGACCCATTTATTGGCGACGCTAAATAATCTTTTTCCGACTTTGGCATGATGGGCAAAAGCTCCCATGAGAATAAAGAGCGGAATGACGGTTAGGGTGTAAGAAGCAGATTGCGTAAATGAGAAGGATTTCAGACGATTGAGCAGAAATGGCAGATCTTCGATCATGACAATGCCTAAGGCACCCGAGAGTGCAAGTGCTGCAAAAACCGGCGTGCCTATTGCCATCAATACAAAGATCATTGCAACAGCAATTGTTGCGACTAATGTTGTATCCATTGATAAATTCCGTTTTGATGAGTCAGCCAACAGGCGACTTTAAAATCTGCGGGCAGTGCTTTTACAATTCCTGACTGGAAGCAGTAACAGGCTTTTGGCGGTGCGGATCACGTCCGGTTAAAACCAAAAGCGCATGAAGAAGTGTTTGCACGACTGCCAGCCAAAGGCCGATTGCTACAGCGATTTTTGCCCACCAAATAGGAACCTGAAAATATCCCCAGCGGAACTCGCGTATCGAAAACGAATAAATTGCTTCCAAAGTTGACGGATAGGCTAGCATCAGGAGGGCAAGAGCTGCCAAAAGCCAGGCAAGTGTTGTCACAAGACGTTGCCATGTCGGGCTGAATTTATCCGTCAGCATGGTCACTCTGATATGGGCATCGTCACTTTGCGCCCAACCAAGCCCCATGAACACAACCATAACCATCGACATTTCCGACATTTCGAAAAGGCCGGGTACGGGTTTACCTGTCAAAGCGCGCAGCACCACATCAAGCGTGATGCCAAACATCATAAAGGCCAGAAAGCCAAGCGCTATCCAGCCGGTAAAGTCGGTAAGACGATTGATAACGCGATTTAGCTTGATCATCCGCATTCCCTCCCGGAAGCGGTCGCCGGATATAGAAACCTATAACCGGCGACATAAAGCAGTCTGTTATTTCAGAGATTGGGCAATCTCGTATGGACGCAGCATTTTGCCTTGTGGCGCGTGTTTTTCGATTGCTGCGTCAATGAGTTTTTGCATCGCTGCACCGTCAATACCGGCTGGTTTTGCGACAGTGTCCACCCAGGCCTGCACTTCAGCCGGTTGTACCAAAGCTTTGGCGCGAGCTTTTTCTTCATCAGACAGTGTGTAAAGTTTACCGCCTTCAGCTGTAACTTTCTTCACGTAGTCAAGCAGCACTTTGTCGTAAATTTCAGTGAATTTACCCGCGTAAAGTTCGTCAGCTAATTCTTTGGCAACCTGTTGGACGTCAGGTGAAAGACCATTCCAGACATCGATATTCATAACAGTTGTTGCCGGAGCATGGGGGCCGTCGCCAATGTCGTAGAAGTTTGGCGCAACTTCATGCAGCTTGTAAGCAACGGCCGTGACAAAATCGAAACCGTAAACGCCATCAAGTACGCCGCGTTCGAGCGCTTGATAAACATCCGGTGCGGCCATTGGAACAGCAATGCCACCAAGGCGTTCAATCACATCGGTTGCAATGCCGTAACCACGGATTTTCTTGCCCTTGATATCATCAATGGAGTTGATCGGATCGCGCATCACAAGTGGTGCGTAGTTCCAGTTTGTCCAATAAAGAACTTTTGCACGGTGGCGTTTTTCCCACTCATCACGCAGGGGTTCAAATTGCTCGTAAACATCACGGCAAACAAGCTGCAAACTATCAGCGCGCTCCATGCGGAAATACCATTCCAGGCCACGGGTAACAGGCAATTCAACCTGATAATACCCCGGTGAAATCAGTGACATTTCTGATGTCTTGTCACGCACTGCTGCCAGATGTTCGCCGACTTTATTGAGGCTGCCTGCCCAATAACGGCGGATGGAAACTTCACCATTGGTGCGTGTTTCAAGCTCTTTCATAAACCATTCATCAATCCATGAAGGGCCTGCGGTTTCTGAAATGTAGCTATCGAATTTCAATGAGGTTTTGGCAAATGCCGAGCCTGCAAATGATGGCATCAGGCTTGTGCCTGCCAGAGCTGCAGACATTTTAAGAAAATGACGTCTATCCATTTTATTTCCTCCCTTTATTTCGGCCATGGTTCCTCCGCCACAACCGAATGTTTTCAACTCTTTTCCATCGACAGTTGACGTAGTTCTGTTTTCAGAACCTTACCATAACTGTTCTTTGGTAACTCTTTGACAAAGAAATATTTTTTTGGTTTTTTGAACGATGCCATGTGTGATTGGCACCAATGATCCAGCAGTGTTTTCTCAGCCGGTTTTTCATCGCGCATGACAATATAAGCGACAATATTCTCACCCCATTCAGGATCGGGAACACCAATCACCGCGACTTCAAAAACATCTGGATGTTGCAGCAGGGTTTCTTCTACTTCACGCGGGTAAATATTGGTGCCGCCGGATATAATCACATCTTTGGATCGATCGGTAAGATGCAAAAAACCATCTTCATCGAGATGACCAAGATCGCCTGTCATCAGCCAGCCATTGTTCAAAGTACTGGCGGTTGCATCCGGATTATTCCAATAGCCTTGCATGACGGTTTGGCCAAACACAGCAATTTCGCCGGTGGAACCATGCGGCAAAGGCTTGCCATTATCGTCGCGAATTTCAACTTTGACACAAGCCTGCGCCGTGCCAACAGATGCGCGGCGTGAGCGCCAGTTGGCGTGGCTTTGATCTTTAACCAGATCGCGCGACAGAGCGGTGATGGTCATCGGGCTTTCGCCCTGACCATAGATTTGCACAAAGCGATCACCGAAATAGTCAAGTGCTTCATCAATATCGGCGGCATACATTGGCCCGCCGCCATAAATGATCGTGCGGATGCCTTCGCCTTGATAATTGACTGTCTTTGAATGAGCGATCAGGCGTTTGACCATAGTAGGCGCTGCGAAAAACACCAGATTCTTTTGTGTTTTTGCCAGATCGATGATTTCGGCTGAATCAAAACCCTTCGAGGCAGGGATTAGATGGCGCGCGCCGGCACGCATGAAAATCATGTTATAAAGACCGGCACCATGTGACATAGGGGCTGCATACAAAGCCGTGTCACTACCAAAAACCTGATCAACATCGAGGCTGTAACAAAGGCTCATATGGATAAGATTATTATGGCTGAGCATCACGCCTTTAGGGCGGCCGGTTGTGCCGGATGTGTAAAATAGCCATGCAATTTCGTTGCTATCACAATCAGCCGGTTTATCTTGATGGGCTGCTGAAACCGCTTGATTATAAGCGGCATCAGCTATCTTGATTACCGTTTGCAGGCATGGCGCATCGTCAAAGTTGCAATCTGCATCCGTGAGAATAATTTTGGCTTCTGAATCTACGATAATCCATGCCGCTTCTTTGGCATGAAGTTTATGGTTGATTGGGACAATAATCGCACCCAACCACCAAATTGCGTGCATGATTTCCAGATATTCAGGGCAGTTTTGCGCAAAAAGCGCCACTCTGTCACCACGATTGATACCGTGATGATGCTGCAACCAATGCGCCAGCGAAGCGGTGCGTGTCAAAAGCGCGTCATAAGTGGCAAAGCATTCATTGCCTGACAAAATCGCTTCACGGTTTGGCCATGAGCGGGCTGTTTGGTAAAGCCAATATGCGATATTCATTTTTATACTACTCAGGCGCGGTCTGCATGCAGAATGGTGGCGTAATTGGCAACGGCTGCGCCGCCCATATTGAATAATAATCCCCATTCAGCGCCCTGACGCTGAATGTCGCCGGCTTGCTGTGTCAGCTGTCGGAAACCGAGCGCATGCATGGATACACCGGTGGCGCCAACCGGATGGCCTTTTGCCTTCAAACCACCGGAAAGATTGACCGGCAGTGAACCATCTGCAAATACCGTGCCATTTTTGATGGCCTCTTCACCACGCCCTGCCGGAGCCAATCCCATTGCTTCATAGGTCAGCAGTTCCGCGATGGTGAAGCAGTCGTGTACTTCAGCAAAATTGATGTCGGATACAGTGACGCCTGCCTGCTTATAGGCCTGTGCCATTGCGCGCTGCGGGCCTTCAAATTTAAGGAAGTCACGGCTCGACATCGGCAGAAAATCACTGACATGCTCGGCCGCAGCAATGCGGACACGACGTTTCATGTCGGTTGCTGCATCAGCAACAGATAAGACAATGGCCGCCGCACCATCGGTGACGAGCGAGCAGTCAGTGAGCCTCAAGGGAGGGGCAATCAATGGGTTTTTATCGCTGACAGTGTTGCAGGCTTCAAAGCCCAAATCACGTTGCATCTGTGCCAGCGGATTTTTCATTGCATTATGATGATTTTTGGCTGCAATATGCGCCATTGCAGTGAGCGGGTTACCATAGCGCTCCGTGTAAGCACGGGCGGCTACGCCAAAAACCTGAGGAAAGCTGAGAGCTGCTTCTTCTGCATCGTTTTGATAACCTGCACCAGCCAGAGCCGTTGTGACATCGGCTGTGGTGCGATGGGTCATCTTTTCGGCGCCGACCACCAGAACATGACGTGCTTTACCGCTTAAGATCGCATTAATACCGGCATGAATAGCTGCTGCACCGGAGGCGCAGGCATTCTCGCAGCGCGCTGCCGGCGTGAAGCGCAATGCAGGATCAGCTTGATGAATGAGAGAGGATGCAAAGCCGTCGCTGACAAGACCTGAATTGAAATGACCTAAGAAAACAGCATCAATTTCGCTGGCCGGAATGGCAGCTTCGCTCAATGCTTCGCGCGTGGCTTGCACGATCAGCTGTTCTAAGTTTTCTGTCAGCTTGCCGAATTTGGTGTGACCCGATCCGGTGATATAAATAGTCTTATTCATGACTGCTTCTCCTCATCCCTTTAACAGAAAAGCGGAATAGACAAGCTTCGTCTATTCGTAGTACTACGTAGAACTATACGTATTTCATGTTTTGGGAGAAGTTCATGAATTACAGTGGCTTAAGCGCTGATCAACTCATGGAAATTGCTTTTCAGGAGGCGCCGATTGCTGTTTTGATATTGAGTAATCGCCAAATTAAAGCCTGTAACAAAGAAGTTCTTGAGCTGTTTGGCTGGCCTGTCAATGAGCTGGTCGGGCAATCTGTTCGGGTGCTTTATCCATCAAAATTTGACTATGATGCAACGGGTGAGCGGTGGCTCCGCTGGCTTAAAAGTCGTCCGCGTTATGCCGATGAACGCTTCATGCAATATCGTGGTGGGGAAGTGTTTTGGGCGCGCGCCCGAGGGCGTACATTGACGCTCGAAAAGCCATTTGAACTCATGGTCTGGACATTTGAACGACTGACGGCAGAGGTAAGCCCTGCATCGGATTTAACACCGCGCGAACGTGAAGTGGCGCAGCATATTGTGAACGGTTCTTCCTCAAAAGATATTGGTGTTATGCTTGGCATATCACACCGCACAGTTGAGGTGCATCGCGCAGCTGTGATGCGTAAACTAAATGCCAGTAATACAGCTCAGCTGATTTCAAAAATTTTTGTGCGCGATGCTGATCATTAAAAAATGCGGCTGATGGTTCAGCCGCATTTTTAGATTTAGCAAATGGCTTTAAGCCAGCTTCGGGATCGCGTTGAGAAGCATTTTTGTATAAGGCTTTTGCGGTGCCTCGAAAATGTCTTCTGCCATGCCTTCCTCAACAATTTTACCGTGATGCATAACGATAATGCGGTCACATAAGTGACGCACAACTGAAAGATCATGGCTGATGAAAAGAAGCGTCAGGTTAAGCTCTTTACGCAAGCGCAACAGCAAATTGAGAATTTGCGCCTGAATGGAAACGTCAAGCGAAGCCACCGGTTCATCGCAAACGATGACTTCCGGTTTCATTGCCAACGCGCGTGCAATGGCAATACGCTGACGCTGCCCGCCCGAAAACTGGTGCGGGAAACGATCTGCAAAAGCCGGATCAAGGCTTACCGCCTTCAGCCAATGCGCAACATAGTCCCGCGCTTGCGCCGATGTGGTTAAACCATGCGCAATCGGGCCTTCAGCGATGGATTGTCCGACAGTACGGCGCGGATCAAGTGAAGCAAACGGATCCTGAAAGATCATCTGCACTTTCGTTGTCAGCTTATTGCCGCTTTCCGACATTACCGGCTGGCCAGCCAACCGGATTTCGCCTTCTGTCGGCTGATAAATACCGCATACCATACGCCCGAGCGTGGATTTGCCGGAGCCGGATTCACCCACCAAGCCTAAAGCTTCACCGCGCGCGATGGAAATATTTACATCACTGACAGCAATGATTGGCTTTTTAGGCTTTATGAGGCCGATTTTCTGCCCCAGTTTTCCCCAAAGGTCGGGCTTGCGCTCAAAGCGTTTAACGGCACCTTTAACGGTCACAAAATCAGGGTCTTCAACGATAACAGGAGCTGTGTCAGAAAGCGCTGCCAGCTCTTCATCACTTACTTTGCCGAGCATCTGACCTGGCTTGGAGCGTGATGGCAAGGCATCCAGCAAACCTTGTGTGTAAGGATGGCTCGGAGCTTTCAAAACCTCGGCAGCAGGGCCGGTTTCGATGATTTTTCCTGATTTCATCACGGCAATGCGCTGCGAAATCGAGGCAACTGTTGCCAGATCATGGCTGATCCAGATCATCGAAATGCCAAGCTCTGCAACCAGTGCTTTTACTTCGGTGAGAATTTCCGCCTGTACAGAAACATCAAGTGCCGTTGTCGGTTCGTCTGCAATCACAACTTTTGGATTATGCAGCAGCGCGATAGCAATCGCTACACGCTGGCGCATGCCGCCAGAAAACTGGTGCGGATAAAAATCCACCTTATGCTCGGGATCAACAATGCGCACACGGCGCAATGCTTCCACACAACGGATACGTGCATCTTTATCAGAGATTGTTTCATGCGCGCGCAGTGCCAGTGTCATCTGATCAAGCACGGTCAGCACCGGATTAAGCGTCATCATCGGGTCTTGAAAAACCATCGAGATTTCACGACCGCGAAGTTTGCGCAAATCGCTATCGCTTAAACCGACAAGCTCACGGCCTTCCAGCTTAATGGAGCCTTTCTTAATGCGGCCAGGCTTATCAATCAGACCAATCAGCGAGAAGCCGGTGATGGATTTACCCGAACCGGATTCACCCACCAGACCTAAGATTTCGCCGCGCTCAAGATAGAAGGAAACGCCATCGACAGATTTGACTGTGCCGGCACGGGTTTCGAAATGCGTATGCAGATCGGTAACTTCAAGAAGATGTGCCGTCATTTGTTCAACCTCGGATTCAGTTGGTCACGAATTTGATCACCAACAAGATTGATCGCCATAATCAGAACGATGAGTGCCAGACCCGGATAGATCGAAATCCAGTAACGACCAGACAATAAGTACTGGAAACCGTTGGAAATGAGCATGCCGAGTGATGGTTCTGTCGGTGGCAGGCCAACGCCCAGGAATGAAAGTGTTGCTTCCAGTGAAATGGCAGATGCCACCTGAACTGTTGCCACAACGATCAATGGTGGCAAGGCATTAGGCAAAATGTGACGGGTGACGATAAACCAACCGCTCATCGGCACAGACAAGGCTGCTTCGACATAATCTTTATTGCGTTCTGCTGCCGCTGCCCCATGGGCGGTGCGAACAAAATAAGCATATTGCGAAAAGACGAGTGCGATAATCAACTGGCTTTTGCCTTGTCCAAGCAAAGCTGCAACCACAAAGGCTAACAAAATTGCCGGAAATGAAAGCTGCAAGTCGATGACACGCATGATGAAGCTCTCAAATCGTCCGCCAATATAGGCAGCACTTGAGCCAACAAGCGCACCGATGGTGAAAGCAATAGCGCCCGCCAGCAGCCCCATTTGTAAGGAAATGCGCAAACCATAAAGAATGGCCGAGAAAAGATCGCGTCCCTGACCATCAGTGCCTAACAGATGGACATATCCGCCTTGGCCGACATAGCCGGGGGCACGTCTGCCGTCACGTAAAACGAGGCTTGAAAGATCGTAAGGATCTTGCGGCGCGATGAGGGGCGCAAAAACTGCCAGTAAAATGATGACCAGAACCACGAGAGCGGCAATGACCGGCACCGGATGGCGTTTAAACTCTGACCAGAATTGTAATGATCTGCTATTGAGTAAAGCCATTATTTGCTTGCCTCCTGACGCATGCGCGGATCAAGCAAAGCATAGGAAAGATCCACAATCAGATTAATCGTGATAAACAGCAATGACACCAGCATGAGATAGGCGACCATGACAGGACGATCGAGCGATGTGATACTGTCAATGATGAGCTTGCCCAAGCCCGGCCATGAGTAAATTGTTTCCGTGACCACGGCAAAGGCAACGGTTGAGCCAAGCTCCAAGCCAAAGACGGTGACAAGCGGAATGGAAATCAGGCGCAGAACGTGACGACGCAAAATGGTGCGCTCGTTAATACCGGCAGCACGGGCAAATTTGATCGTATCGGTCAGCATGATTTCCCGCGTGCCGGAGGCGGCCAGACGGATCATCAAGGACAATTTAAACAAGGACAGGTTGATCGCCGGCAAGGCCAGATGGTGCAAGCCGTCAATGGTCAGAAAGCTTAAAGGCACGCCAAAAACCGAAACGGTTTCACCGCGACCACCAGCTGGCATTATGCCGAGTTGAACTGCAAAAACCATAATCAGCATCAGCCCGATCCAGAATGTCGGCACCGAAAAGCCCAAAATGGACAATGCCATAATGGTTTTGGAGCCCCAGCTATCCGGTTTGTATCCTGCATAAATACCAAGCGGAATGCCGATCAGGCTGGCCATGAAAACGGCCGTCAATGCCAGCTCCGCAGTGGCTGGCAAACGCGATGCAATCAGTTCTCCAACCGGCATATTATAAACGAAAGAACGTCCTAAATCGCCATGCAGCAGATTGTTCATAAATTGCAGATATTGCTGCCAAACCGGCAAATCCAAGCCGTATTGCGCAATAACGCGATCACGGATTTCCTGCGTTGCATCAGGCGAGATCAGCACATCGACAGGGTTGCCGATGACGAATACGCCCATAAAAACTAATAATGACATGACAAGCATAATCAGGATGGCTTGCCATAAACGTCTGACAATAAATGCAATCATCAGCAGTGCTCCCCCAAGCGGATCATGTGCAGCCTGGCTGCTTTTTCCGCTTCGTTTCTTGTAGTTTTCAGGCGGAGGTGATCCGCCTGAAAACTATGGTAAAATTGATTAGTGCCAGCCGTTTTCCAGCTCATCGCGGGTTTCGCGCACGGCCACATCCCAAATTGCCAGCATGTCTTCATCAGGACGTACAAAGAGCCCCTGATAATTACCTTCGGTGGCTTCCAGCATGGCGCGTTTGCGGCCGGCATCAACGCGTGCCATGCCTGCATAATCAGCGCGCTCCACTGCATGATCCGGCTGGTCCACACCTTCAAGACGGGTCCACGGAAAGTTTTCCATCCATGATGCGTGCGAAGCGCGATTATCAATTTCCAGCACCTTGCCCATGGTTTTTGGTGCGCGCCACCAATCATGCATTTTCACGCTGGCATCACGGTTGCGGTTCAGCCATTCAGACACAACTGTGCCAGCAGGCGTATTACCGCCATGACCGTTGACGATCAGAATACGGCGGAAGCCGGAACGGTAAATGCTGTCGAGAATATCTTCGATAACGCCGATGTAAGTGCGCAGGCTGAAAGACACTGTGCCCGGAAAATCTTCAAAGCTTGAAGCAAGGCCGTAAGGCACAACCGGAAAGACCGGAACGCCGAGTGGTTCGGCTGCATCCAGAGACACTTTTTCAGCCAGAATCATATCTGTCCCGAGGCTCAGACGGGCGTGCTGCTCAACGCTGCCGATTGGCAAAATGCAGCGGTCGTCATGCTTGACGCGCTCTTCAACCTGAGCCCAGTTCATGGCGTTAATATGCATATAAAATTCCTCTCATCCCAAGGTTTCCCGAGTCTCAGCCGCGGGATCTGAAAAAACTAATATTCGTAATTTATTGCACAGACAAGTTCCAATTGGAACAAAAATTACGTTTGACATTCCTGAAACTAGCATTATCTTGTTCTAAATGGAACTTAATTGTTAAATTGCTTATCGGGAGGGGCGATGGAAAAGCGGGTGGAAATCGCTCTGCTGGAGGGGCGTGCAGGGCGAAGTGAAGTAAGTGACGACAGGCTCAGCGAGAGTGATATTCTGCACACAAAATTGTGGGAAAATCCGTGCTGGCTTTCGTTTCGGATCAATTATTTAGCGCTGCATTACAACAATCCTGTTTACGGCATGATCGGTGCTGACCACGATCTATTGCGGCCGGAATTTGTGGTGCTCTATTCACTGTTTCTACGTGACCGGACGACCCTTTCTGAAGTGGTTGCAGGCTCTGGTTTTCCCAAAAATACTTTAAGCCGTGCCACAAAAAAGCTGACACGGCTGAAGCTCGTTCATCGTGAAGAAGACGCTGCGGATTTACGCCGTGTTGTCTTGTGCCTGACAGAGGCGGGGCGCGCTGTGGTGGAAGCCAAGATGGCGCCGATGCTGGAACGTGAACGCCTGATGCTTGAAGCATTAAGTCCTGCCGAGCGCATGATGCTCTCGGACATACTTGCCAAACTCGTCATCGCTTCGCGCGACTGGCCGGAAACAATCACATCGGGTGACGCTGATAGTGACGACTACTTTGAATGAATAGCAAACAGGGAACTGGGAACCTAAAATGAAACACACATTGCGCGCATTTATGCTTGGCACAACATTGCTGTTTAGCGCCGGTCAGCTTTTTGCTGCTGATCTGGTTATGGCTGTTAAGTCAGGCCCGGCTTCAATGGATCCGCATTTTACTGCAACTGCAGCGAATGCTGAAGCAACCAAACATATTTTTGATACGCTGATCCGTTCAGGCGACAATCTGGAACTGGAACCTTCTTTGGCGCTGAGCTGGGAAGCTCTCGATGACACCACATGGGAGTTTAAACTGCGTGATGGCGTTAAATTCCACGATGGTTCCGATTTTACCGCTGAAGATGTTAAATTTTCCATTGAACGCATTCCGCATGTAACCGGCCCTAATCCGGCAACCATTTTTGTGCGCCGTGTGAAATCTGTTGAAGTTATTGATCCGCTGACTGTGCGTGTGACGACCAATTCAGCTGCACCTACATTGCCAAATGATTTCATTCGTTTGTTCATCACCTCGCACAAGGCGGCTGCCGATTATTCGACGCAGGAAACTGCAGCTGAAGGTTTTAACAGCGGTAAAGCAACGATTGGTACCGGCCCGTATAAATTTGTTTCATGGGCACCGACACAGGATCTGGTTGTTGAGCGTTTTGATGGCTATTGGGGTGAGAAACAGCCTTGGGATCGTGTAATCCGCAAGGAAATCCCAAATGATGCAGCACGCGTTGCTCAGCTTAAGGCTGGTCAGGTTGATGTAATTTCCAAGGTTCCGGCTTCCGATGTGCCGGTATTGGAACAAGATTCATCGCTTACAGTTACCAAGCATGAAAGCATCTATATCAGCTATCTGGAATTCGATTTCCGCGAAAACAGTCCGATGGTATGGGATAAGAGCGGCAAGAAACTGGATAAAAACCCGCTTCTTGACCCGCGTGTCCGTGAAGCTTTTGATCTGGCCGTTGATCGCGAAACGATCGTAGAATTCGCGCTTGAAGGTATGGCGGCAGTTCCAACACAGTTGGTGACGTCCAATATCTTTGGCTATGACAAGTCGCTTACAGCACCTGAATATAATGTTCAGCGCGCGAAAGAATTGTTGGCAGAAGCTGGTTATCCGGATGGTTTCAAAATTACTTTGAGCTATGCCAATGACCGTATGCCAAACGAGTTGGGGCCGACTATTGCTCAGATGCTGGCTGCAATTGGTATCAACGCCGAAGTTAATGGTGTGCCTGCGGCTGTGTTCAACCCTGCTAAAACCCGCGGTGAATATTCACTCTACATGGCAAGCTGGGGCACATTGACCGGTGAAGCAAACTACATGCTTTCATCGCTGATGCATTCTAATGAGCCGGAAAAATCACTCGGCGCATTTAACGTGCGTGGTTATGCTAACCCTGAGATGGATAAGCTGATTGAAGATGCGGCTGCCGCAATGAATGCAGATGAACGCCGCACATTGCTGGAAAAAGCCAACAATCTTGTAGCGACTGATCGTCCTGACCTGCCATTGGCCATTTTGCTCAACGCATGGGCGGTTAAAAAAGACAAGGTTACTTTAACGCCGCGTGCGGATGAAGACACATTGGCTATGAATATCAAGCCGGTGAAATAAGCTGCTCAAATATGAAATAGCCCGCTTAAAGCGGGCTATTTTTGTTGTTTCTTAATAAAAAATATGAATTAAATTACATCCAATATGTTTTGAATATTAATATTGGATGGATGAAATTTATGATTGCTATAGAATATATTAGAAATACGCCAGTTTGGGTGTGGCCACTTTTAGCATTTCTTATTATTAGCGGACTTAAAAGTTTCAATGAGAGTAAAGTTGATTTAAAGAAAATATTTATATTGCCTGTGATGTTTATATCTTGGTCCATATATTCTATTGTTGTTGATTTATCATACGTGTTTTTATCGTTAATTTTATTTTCGTTCACGTTATCGATTGGAATTTTGATTGGATTTATTATAAATAAAAATTTTCGCCCTATAATTATTAATCAAAATAATGAACTGATCATGCAAGGTTCGTGGTTTCCGCTGGCATTAATATTGTTTAGTTTTTGCATAACTTATTTTTTTCAGCATTAAAGGTAGTCAAGCCGGAATTCAGTAGTAATATATCTTACAGTCTGCTTCATGTGTCCCTTTCGGGGTTGCTGGCTGGACTGTTTTGGGGTGGTATATATTATTGCTTCTATACATTTCGTCAATTGAGAGGAAATTTGTCCGTTAAATAATTTTCACTTGTTGTACTGATATTTATTGAGGCGTTAACTGGGGTTAGCTTAGTGCAAAAGATTATCGGCCTGATCGGTGGTATGAGCTGGGAAAGCTCGGCAGAATATTATCGTATAATCAATGAACTGGTCAGAGAAAGATTGGGTGGCTTACGCTCGGCACAATGTCTGATGTGGTCTTTTGATTTTGCCGAGATTGAAGCTTTGCAAAGTACAGGGCACTGGGACGATGCAACGCAGGAAATGATCAAAGCCGCACAGCGATTAGAGCGTGGTGGTGCTGATTTTGTGGTTATTTGTACTAATACAATGCATCGTATGGCCGATGATGTTCAGGCTGCGATTAATATTCCACTGTTACATATTGCCGATCCGACTGCCGAGCGCATGAAGAAAGCAGGTTTAAGCAAAGTCGGATTGCTTGGAACGGCCTTCACCATGGAGCAGGACTTTTATAAAGGCCGGCTTATCAATAAACATGGTTTTGATGTTTTGGTGCCCGATGATGACGATCGCAAAATTGTGCATCAGATCATCTATGATGAATTGGTGCAGGGCATCGTGAATGAAAGCTCCCGACTGGCTTATCGCGAGATCATTGATCGTCTCGTTGCGCGTGGTGCACAAGCGATAATTTTAGGCTGTACAGAGATCATGTTGCTCGTCAAACAAAGTGATAGTTCTGTGCCAGTTTATGACACGACAACCATTCACGCAGAAGCCGCTGTCGAGCACTCCTTGGCCGGTTAACTGCAGTATACTAGCATTAATTCCTATAGATGAATGACAGAAAATCTGTTTAAGCTGCATTATACATGATCGTCATCTTTGATGGTCGAAGGTCTTGGGACAGATTTTATTCTATTTCTATATGAGGAGATGCATCATGGAAGAAATGACATCCGGCCCGCGCGAGCGGTTGATTTTGCCATTCATGTCTTCTTTCTATCATAACGTCGCGCAGCCGATTGGCTGGGTGGTGTTTCGTCTGATTATCGGCGGACTTTTGATGGTTGAAGGCTGGCCAAAAATTCTTAATCCTTTTGGGCAGGTTGGTTTTGTTGAAGGCTTTGGCCTTTATCCGGGCTGGTTCTTCTCGCCATTGCTGGCAGTCATGCAATTTGTCGGCGGTTTCCTGATCGTCATTGGCTTTTTAACCCGTCCGGTTGCGCTCGCTAATGCAGTGATGCTGGCGATGACCATTTACTTCCATGTTACCCGCCCTTATGGCGACGCATTTCTGACACCGGAAGGGATTGCTTTCTTAAAAGACAATCTGGAATATCTGACTGCTGAAGGTCAGGCGCGCCTTTTGATAGATGGCGGCGCGGCATTTTTGGAGCAGGTTCAGATGAAAGCTGAGTTTAACTCGATTTTCTGGACGGCTGGTGCGGCTATTATTGCAGCTTTTGGCGGCGGCAAGCTCTCTGTGGACAGAGCATTGCGCAAAGAATTTTAAAGTCCTTATAGTCTTATATGAATTGAGGGAGGCTTTAGTCTCCCTCAATTCATTCATGCACAACCAGCTGGAACCAGGTGTCCAAAAAGCGGGTGCGTTTCAGGGCATCTAAATAAACCAGCAATTCGGGACCCAATTCGACTGGCTGTAATGAAGCAAGATTTGACGGGCTGGTGGCTGATACCAGCCCTGTTTGCTGCAAGATGACCTGTCCGGCAGGCGAAAATAAAAATGTGATTGCCTGCTCTGCTTCTGCGGCCTGCTTGCTTTTAAGCGGAATGAGTGCTGTCCAAGGCAATGCCACAACATAGTCACGAGGCAGAATAACTGTTAGTTCTTCTGCATTATGTTGCCATTTGGTGATGTAAGAAAGCGGCACATTATAGGCCAGATCAATGCGCCCATCGGATAAAGCTTGCAATAGTTCTTCATTGTCATCGTAGATGCGAGCTTGTGAGGCACCGAAAGCGCGTACGATGCGCCAGAAAAGCGGCGAGCGGATGGAATCCTGCGCCGCCAGCGTATAACTGCCATTATCAATGCCGATATTAACAAGGCCAACGCGACGTTGAAAGCGCTGCGGATTTTGTTCCATCAAGCGCGCTAATTCGATACGTGTTGTCGGCAGTTCATTGTCCAAAACACTGCGCCTGACAATAGTGACGGCAGGGTCAAAGCCGATGCTGAATAATTCATTGCGCCAATGGGCTCGTGAGGGCAGTGCGGCATTGCGCGTGATTGAGCTATGTTGTTGCGCTGCACCTTCATTGGCAATCAGAACAGCCAGGTCTGGTGTGGAGAGGATGATGAGATCGGCGCTATTGGCTTCTTCTGCACCGGCCAGCAATCTGGATGTCCATTCACCAGGGCTCACCTGCTTATATTTGATCGTGGCATTGGGTAAATGCTGATCTAAGCCTTTAATCAGTGGTGCAATTGTTTCAGGCGCTATATCGCCGACAATGAGAAATTGCGGCAAAGAACCGGCATTATTTTGAGCAACTGCTATATTGACCAAAAAGAAGGTGAGGATGATATGCAAGAAAAAGTGCTTCATTGCGCGTCCTCCGGATGAGCAGCAGGTAATGTCACAATAACACTGGTGCCGCCGCCTTCGCGGTCTTGCAGCTCAATGTGGCCGCCGACGGCTTCAGCCACCATTTTGGCAATTGAAAGACCGAGGCCAGATCCGGGCTTGGTTTGATCCGCGCGAACAAAACGCTCAAAAGCCCGTTCCTTCATAGCTGCGGTAAAGCCTGCACCTTTGTCATGCACACCAAGTGCGATGAGGTTATTGTTCTCGCTCAGGCTGATATCAATAGGGCCGGGGGCATGGATCAGTGCATTTTCAATAATATTGCGGATCATTTCACGCAAACTGACCGGCTCACCATAAAGATAAAAAGCTTTTTGTGTGGCATCCAGTCGGATGGTTTTTTGTAAATCTTGATAATTACCTTCAGCGCGCAACCGGCGGATTGCTTCCTGCACCACTTGCAGGAGATCAATCAGTTCAAGCTTGCGTGACTGGATACTGTGCAATGTCGTGGCTTCAGATAAAAGCTGGTTGGCAAGCAGGCTGGCGCTGATTGAATTGGCATGAATACGGGTGAGAATTTCATGCCGTCTCTTAGCGTCGCTTTCTTCCAGTGACAGTTCGGTTAAAGCACGCAGTGCCGTTAAAGGTGTGCGCATTTGATGGGCGGCATCAGCCGTTACCATTTTAAGGCCGTCCAGCAAACTATTGAGGCGCGCCATAAAATCATTCAATGCGGAGACAAGCGCACTAACTTCTTTTGGAATAGCACCCGAAACCGGATTAAGATCGGCTGATGAGCGTTGGCGTAAATTCGCTTCAACAATTTGTAACGGGCGGAAAGCCAAGCGGATCGCAAACCAAATAAGTGCTATCGCCAGCAGGGCGACACCTAAAACTGGCAAAATTGTATTAAGGCTTAATTGCAGAGTGAGCTGGTCGCGCGCTTCACGGGTTTCGCCCACCAGTACATCCACCCAGCCGCCGCCTTGTGCATCACTATGATAACGCGCAACAGCGGCAATACGAATTTTTTCTCCACGATAGACACTATCGCTGAGGCGTAAATGATTATTGGTGCCATGGGCAAGCTCAAGCCCCAAAATAGGCGAGCCGGTGAGCAAATTACCATCAGGTGTCACCACACGGTAAAAAATGCGGTTCAGGCGTGAAGTGCCTAAAATTGCAAAGGCGGAGTGGGGCAGGTCAACGCTTAAAGCCCCGTCTTGCAAGGTGATTGTATCGGCAATTGAAAGTGCGGCAGCGCCCAAAACACGGTCAAAAGCTTCATCAGCAGCGCGTTGCGCATAAAGGCGGCCAAGAAAAAACAGCACAATCGTAACCGCAAGCAGTGTCAGCCCGCCACCCATCATGATGCGGCGCTGGATGGAATATTCTTTATTCAGAACGGGCTTGGCGGTTGCTTGTGACATAGGATCTGCCGGGCGTCAGTCAGCTGGCTTTAAGGCGTAATAAATAGCCAACACTGCGCTGCGTTACAATTTCTAAACTGCTGTTTTCAAGCTTCTTGCGTACGCGTGATATCAGCAATTCAATGGCATTTGGCGTGCCGGTATCTTCATGGCCGAAAAGTTTGAGCACCAGCATATCTTTGGGCACGGTGACATTAAAACGGGTTGCCAGCATTTCTAGTACGTCAAATTCACGCTTGCCGAAATCCAGTGGTTCCTCACCATGCATCACGGAGCGCTGGCTTAAATTTATAGTCAGATCGCCAAGCCGGATAAGCGGTTGGGCCACGCCCATATGGCGTCTGGCAACCGCACGGATTCGCGCCACCAGCTCACGTAAATCAAACGGTTTAACCAAATAATCATCCGCACCAAGCTCTAAAAGATCAATTTTATCGGTAATTTGATTGCGTGCCGTGATGACTAAAACCGGTGAAGATAAAGACTGCTCGCGCATGCTGCGCAAAATCTCAAAACCATCTCGGCGGGGTAGGTTAATATCCAGCACAATCAAGTCAAAAGAGCCGTTTACTGCCAGTTCCTCACCTTCTGCACCATCATAAACAGTGGTGACATGATAGCCTTCTTTTTCAAGCTTTGAGGCAATGGCAAAGGCAATGTCGATGGTGTCTTCAATGAGAAGGATACGCATGAGAGGTGTAAAGTTTCCATAATGACAGGATTCTGACAGGAAGAATTGGTATTGTTTTTAGATACCAATATCAAACTGTAACATAAAAACGGGGTTGGGAGGAAGAAATGTTCTGGCGCAAAATGGCATACCTTGTTGGTATTGCTATAACCGGAGCGATTATCGGACTGCAGTTAAGCGTTGCTTCTGCGGCTGAGAGCGCTTGCGCCAATCGTGGTGCGCTTGATGAGCGTTATTGCGATGAGAACAACGACCTCGTAGCCGATGCGCCGAAAGATCCATCCCAATGGCGCGATCCGCAAACCCTTGTCTGGGCTTATTCGCCGATTGAAGATCCGGCCGTTTATGCCCGCTTGTTCAAGCCTTTTACGCAGCATCTGGAAGCTTGTTTAGCCAGACAGATCGTCTATTACCCGATCCAGTCAAGTGCTGATGAAGTGGAAGCCATGCGCTCCGGTCGGTTGCATTTTGCCGGTTTTTCAACGGGGCCTACAATTGAAGCGGTTAATCGGGCGGGTGCTGTGCCATTTGCCGCAAAAGGCTCGGGCAATCAGATGCGTGGCTATCGTCTGGTAGCGGTTGTGCGCGCTGATTCACCTTATGAAAATTTAAGCGATCTGAAGGGCAAGCGTATTGCTCACGCCTCGCTTTTCTCCAATTCGGGCAATGTTGCGCCCCGTGCATTGTTTCCAAAACATGGCCTGACACCGGTGCAGGATTATGCGCCGATTATGTCGGGCGGTCATGATAAATCAATCTTAGGTGTTGTGGCGGGCGATTATGATATGGCGGCGGTTGCCTCCGATGTGCTGGAACGCATGATGGAGCGCGGCCTTGTCAAGCGCGATGCAGTGCGCCTTATTTATCAAAGCGATCTCTTTCCGACATCTTCTTTTGCCTATGCGCATAATCTTGCACCTACATTGGTGGACGATATGAAACGCTGCTTTTTCAATTTTACATTTACCCCCGAAATGAAAGCTGAGTTTCAGGGGGATGACCATTTTATTCCGATTGAATACGCACCCGCATGGTCTGTGGTGCGCGAGGTAAACAAGCAAGCGGGGGCAATGCTTCCATGAGTTTATCGAGCGTTGATCTATCAGGCAAAAGTCAATTGCAAAGCCCCTTTTATAAGGTCAGGCCAAGCGCGGATTAAAACAACAATTCCTGCACCCAGCCAGCATATAACCAGTTGAAATTCCACTGTTAAAAATGAGTGGAGTTTTAAAGGGGGAGCCCCGGCTCAAAGTGGAGAAACCATGAGTTATTACAAGAACCTGATATATAAACATAAGGTCTACAATTCCGACCCGACGACAATGATCGGGATCGTTTTGTCTGTTGTTTTTGCCTATCTGATTGTCGCGCCAATTGTGTTGCTGTTGTCGGATGCGGTACTGGTTCAGTTTGCAGATCGTGCCCGTTCCGGCCAGCAAATTGGCGAGCTGACCTTATATTATATCAATCGTGCACTGTTTTCGCCGATTTCGACCGATATTTTCTGGCGTCCGCTTTGGAACACTGCGATCATTGCTGTGGGCTCAATTCTCTTTGCCCTTGCAACCGGTATGCCGCTGGCATGGCTTTTAAGCCGTACCAATTTACCGGGTAAAAAGTGGTTTTCCACCGCTTTGATCGTACCTTATATGCTACCTTCATGGACATTTGCGCTTGCGTGGCTAACGCTTTTTAAAAACCGCACCACGGGTGGTCAGCCAAGCTGGATGGAAGGCTTAGGTTTTGCGCCGCCGGACTGGCTGGCTTATGGCATGTTGCCGATCATGCTGATTTTGGCGATGCATTATACGCCATTTGTCATTTTGCTTTTTGGCAATGCACTGCGTCAGTTTGATTCAACACTGGAAGATTCCGCCCGTATTATGGGTGCGGGTAAATTTCTGATCGCACGGCGGATTATCTTACCGCTGATGAAGCCAGCGATCGTATCGGCCGCGACGCTGATTTTCGCCAAATGCTTGGGCGATTTTGGTGTGGCCTATATTTTGGGCGTACCGGTTGGTTTTGACGTTTTGGCGACTTCGCTTTTCCGTACAATTTCCACCAGTCAGGCTGGCATGAGCGCAGTTCTGGCTGCGACCATCGTGATTTTGGGCAGTATTTCGATTTTCCTCGATATGTATCTGCTTAAAGAAGCCCGTCGATTTGTGACAATCGGTAATAAAGGTTCGATGAACCGCCAGACCGAGCTTGGACGCTTCCGCCTTCCGGCTTTCAGTTTTGCTATGCTGATGTTTATCATCAGTGCATTCATCCCGTTGATGGCGCTGTTCCTGACCACCATCATGCGTGTACCGGGCGTCTTTGCACTCGATAATTTCACCCTTGATTTCTGGATTGGCAGCGATCTGAAAACAACGGCAATGAGCCATGGTATTTTGCTCACCGGTGAATTCTGGCGTGCAACATGGAATACGCTTTGGATCGTTGGTTCCGCCGCATTGGGTGCAGGTCTGCTTGGTCTTTTGGTCGGCTATGTGGTGGCGCGCACACCTTTGACAATGCTTGGCACATTCTTGCGACAGGTCACCTTCCTGCCATATCTTGTGCCCGGCATTGCATTTGCTGCTGCTTATCTGACCATGTTTGCAGTGCAGCGCGGACCATTGCCAGCTCTTTACGGCACGCCAATTCTGTTGGTTCTGGCTATTCTGGCTGACCAGATGCCATTTGCATCCCGTGCCGGTATTTCCGCGATGATGCAGCTTGGCAAGGCACCGGAAGAAGCAGGGCAGATTGTTGGTGCCGGTTTCTGGAGACGCTTGGTTTCCATCGTGGCACCAATTCAAAAAGGTTCGCTCGTTTCCGGAATTCTGCTGCCCTTTATCTCCGGCATCAAAGGTTTGAGCCTTGTTGTGGTGCTGGCTGTTCCGGGCACTGACGTTCTTACAACTTATGCATTGCGCCTTGTTGATTACAGCTATTCACAGGCTGCCAATGCTGTCGTCCTGATGATCTGCGTCATCGCTTTTGGCGGCACGATCATCGTTCAAAAACTCACCAACAGTAAATTATCTGACGGATTGGGAGGCAAATAATGTCGAGTATTACACTTCGCGATATCAGAAAAAGCTACGGCAAAGCCACCCGCGCTGCAGTCGAAAAACTTACACTGGAAATTCCTAAATCAGAATTTCTGTGCCTGCTCGGGCCGTCCGGTTGTGGTAAAACCACCACTTTGCGGATGATTGCGGGATTGGAATTTCCAACCGAAGGCCAGATACTGGTCGATGGCAAAAAGATCGTCTCTGTTGATGACGGCATTTATGTACCGCCGGAAAAACGCGGCATGGGTCTGGTGTTCCAGAACTATGCACTCTGGCCTCATATGACAGTCGTGGAAAATGTCGAGTTTGGCTTGAAACTGCACAAAGTTGCAAAGCCGGAACGCGACCAGATCGTCAATGATGTGCTGCAAAAGCTAGGTATTGAGCGCTATCGTGATCGTTTGCCAGCGCAGATGTCCGGTGGTCAGCAGCAGCGTGTTGCACTTGCCCGAATGCTGGCGTTGAAGCCAGAAATCATTCTGCTTGATGAACCGCTTTCCAATCTGGATGCAAAACTGCGCCTTGAAATGCGTGCTGAATTGAAGCGCATCCATCAGGAAATGGGCTCAACTGTTGTCTTTGTGACCCATGACCAGTGGGAAGCCATGACCCTTGCAACCACTATCGCTGTGATGAGTGAAGGTGAATTGCAGCAGCTTGGCACACCGGATGATATTTATGAGCGTCCGGCCAATCGTTTTGTGGCGGAGTTCATTGGTAATCTGCCGATTAATATTACCGAGCTGAACGACACCAATAAAGGCGCATTGGCAAATTGGACCCGTAGCCTTTTGGCTGCACAGAAAATCGATGCGGCCAAGGTTGGCTCTGTCGGTATTCGTCCTGAATCTGTCCGCATCAGCGCGCAAGCTGTTGAGGGCGCATGTGCTGCTAAAATTGTTGATATTGTGCCGACCGGCGGCAGCTGGATCGTGGAATTAGCGGTTCAAGACGAACAATATTTCGCAATCATTTCAGACGCTCCGGCACAAAAAGCCGGGGAAGAAATCTGGATCACAGTCGAAGCAAACCATATTCATGTGTTCGACGGTGGAGGTAAACGCATCAGCGGCTGAGAATACCGCAAGTGTTTTAGAATATTCGATTAACTCTGGAGGATAGAATGTCTTTGACCCTTCGTAATATTGCTGCTCTCTCATTGAGCGTAGCACTTTTGTCCGGCACAGCTGCATTGGCTGAGCCTGCTGGCGAAATCGGCATTAAAGATGCTGACTACTCACTCGAAGCTTTGATTGAAGCTGCGAAAAAAGAGCCGGCGATTACCGTCGTTGATGCAACCGGTAAGATCGTTGCAATGGCTGATGCTTTCACCGAAAAATACGGTGTAAAAGCAACCGGCGTTAAAATGAACGGTCAGAACCAGGAACAGGTTATCCTGCGTGAAGCAGCAGCAGGCAATGTGCGCACTGATGTTTTCAACATGAGCAACCTGCCATCGGTTACCTCTGAAATTATCGTTCAGGGCGCAGGCCTGAGCTGGTTGCCGCCGGATCTGAAAGATCAAATTCCGGCAGAATATCAGAACCCTGCGATCACCAGCCTCAACCCATGGGTTTGGGCATATAATTCCGATGTTCACGGCGACAAGTGCCCGATTGATAATATCTGGGCGCTGACCACGGAAGATTGGAAAGGCCGCGTGGCTATTCCTGATCCGTTGCTGCGCAACGAAACCATGTTCTGGTTCAACCAGATTGCAGAACATGACGATGCAGCCATGGCTAAAGCTTACGAAGATTTCTTCGGCGAGCCTTTGAAAACCGACGAAAAAAGCGCAACCGCTGAATGGGTTAAGCGTTTTGCCAAAAACAAGCCAAGTGTTACCCGCTCAGACACTGATGTTGGCCCGGTTGTTGGTGCCAAGGGTCAGGAAAAGCCATTTATGGGCTTCTTAAGCACATCGATTTTCCGTGATGCCAAGAAAAATGACTATTCCATGGGCATTTGCGCTGGCATGAACCCATGGGCTGGTCAGTTGACCCCGCGTGTTGCTGTGATTGCTGCTGGCACCAAGAGCCCGAATGCTGCCAAGCTTTTCGTTCATTACATGATGACCGAAGAAGGCATGGCGCCACAGTTGGGTGATGGCAAAATTTCATCCAATAAAAATGCAAAAATTCCTGAAAGTGAAGCTTCCGGTATCGTGAATGTGATTGATCAGCTGCATGTTCCGAATGCTAAAACTGCTGAAAGCGATTACGCGAAGCTTCAGGATTGGCAGGATTTCTGGACAATCCATTCTCGTTAATTGAAACGGATAAGTAATATTCAAAAGGGCAGTTTACTGCCCTTTTGACGTTTATAGCTCAGTTATCTATGAGCATTTTTTCCGCAATTATTTTGGCATCCTGCTGGTCAATCTCAAAAAGACCAAAGCGGAATTTATAGCCCCAGCTTTTTTCTCCGCGCGTAAAGTTCAATTCATCCAATATAGGATGGATTGGCACATCGCGTGTGGTGAACCAGTTCACATCTCTGCGCCAAGGTTTAAATGAGGGTGCCATTTCTACCTGATAGACAGTGCCCTGATGAACTATGCCAAATCCCGTAAAACATTGCAGACGATTTTTTCCGGCAAAGGAAATGGTCGGTGAATAATAAATGATATAATCATTGGGCAAAACGCGCTTTAACGGTGCCGCTTTACCATGGCACACTTGCATAATGCCTAGTTCTTTACCTGTAGCAACGTGATCAGCAGAGGCGACCGCAATCCAATAGCGGCGAGGGCGCTCCATCACACTTGCCCAATCGTGTAAAAACGCAGACGATGGCCGTCTGGATCAAGCGCCATAAAGCTACGGCCAAAACCTGCATTCATCCGCGCAAGTGCAATCTTGACACCTTTGTCGCACCATTCTTGATGGAGGCGGTCAATGTCAGCAGCATCATTGAGTTTGAAACCCAGTTCACAGCCACCAGCCATAATTGTTGGCACGGGTTGCACTTCTTTTTTATCCCATAAAGCCAGCGCTAAGCCGGATGACAGAATGAACAAAGCAAAGCTGGCGCTTTGCTCAACCGGTTGTTGTTCCAGCATTTTTTCATAAAATGCTATGCTTTCGGGTACATCATTGACATAAAGCAGCAGAGTATTGTTTTTGGTCATTGGTTCGCTCCGGTTTGTATTTTTTAACATGGAGACAAACTAATGCAGCTTGCTGTCAGATTATGGCAGTAGTGATGGTTCAATCAAAATTTCTTTTAATACCTTCGGCTTCGCGCCATTTTTTAAATAGAGTTTGACGACGTTCAGGATAGCGTTCACCGGTCATATGGGCGGAAATTATTCTGTCGGTTCGGAAATGACGAAAGCTTTGGCGCAGTTCGCACCACCCTAATAATATGCGCGCCGAATCGAAGAAGGTGAGGGCAAAAGGCCAGATGGTTCTGGTTGATGCAGCATCATTTTTATCACTATAATCAAGGATGAGTTTATGCTCATTCCTGATGGCTTTTCTTAAATACTTTAAATCAACAATATCAGCTGGAAGATTTGTTCCGGGGCCGATAAGCAAAGTGGACTTTTCCAAATCATTGCGCAAATCTGTTGGGAGAACAGTTGCAATACGGCTCAGCGCACTGCGTGCCGCATCGCTTAAATGGTTGTCGGCACTTTCTATGACCCAACGTGAACCTAAAACAAGTGCTTCAATTTCTTCTTGAGTGAACATCAGCGGCGGTAGCAGAAAACCAGGGCGCAGCACATAGCCAACGCCGGCTTCACCTTCAATCATTGCGCCTAAAGCCTGAAGACTGGCAATGTCACGGTAAAGCGTGCGGATACTCACACCCGTTTCTGTAGCGAGTATTTTGCCACTGACGGGTCGCTTGTGCCTGCGCAGCACTTGTAAAAGATCAAACAGACGTTCGGAGCGGGACATAATTAAATCTATCAGCAAAACGCGCTGTCAGAAAGTGGCAGTATTCTTCTGTCCTATAAAAATTGTAAGTGTTTAATGATGAAATAGTGAACACTGCGTTCGATCGATCATACCTGTTGTAGTTACTTTTGTATACTATATGACTACCAACAGTGATGAAAGCCGCAACAGACGGCAGGAGATATTTCATGAGAGCTTTTGGTTTTTTAAGCTTCGGCCATTATATGAACGCACGCGGTTCTCAAACCCGCACAGCCAGCGAAATGCTGAAGCAGGCCGTGGAGCTTGGTGTTGGCGCCGATGAAATCGGCGTTAATGGTGCCTATTTCCGCGTCCATCATTTTGCACAGCAGCAGGCATCGCCTATGCCGCTTTTGGCAACGATTGCCGCCAAGACCAAACATATTGAAGTTGGCACCGGCGTGATTGATATGCGTTATGAAAATCCGCTTTATTTGGCGGAAGAGGCAGCAGCCCTTGATATTCTGGCTGATGGCCGTATCGCGCTTGGTATTAGTCGTGGTTCGCCAGAAACGGTTGTTCGGGGTTATGAAGCCTTTGGCTATACAGGCTCAACCGATCCGCGTGGAGCTGATATTGCACGTCCGAAATTTGACTTGTTCATGCGTGCCATTGAAGGTGAAAAGCTGGCATTGGGTGATCCGACAATGGGTTATCGCGGCCCAGTGCCCGTTGAACCGCGCTCGGCCACATTGAAAGATCATATTTGGTGGGGCTCGGCAACGCGTGAAACAGCGGAGTGGACGGGTCGTCAGGGACTTAATCTGATGTCGTCAACTTTGCTAACCGAAGATGGTGGTATGCCTTTTGACGAATTGCAAGCGGAGCAGATTATCCGTTTCCGTGAAGCTTATCGTGATGCAGGCCATAAAGGTGCACCACGTGTTTCAGTCAGCCGCAGTGTATTTCCGATCATGAATGATACGGACAGAGCCTATTTTGGCAATGCAGCGGAAAGAGATGACGGCATCGGTATGATTGATGGTTTCCGCTCTACTTTCGGGCGCACTTATGCGGCCGAGCCAGATGTGCTGATTGAGCAGTTGAAAAACGATAAGGCGATTGCTTTGGCCGATACGTTGATGCTGACAATCCCGAACCAGCTTGGGCCGGAATATAATCTGCATATTCTGGAATCCTTTGCCAAGCATGTGGCACCAAGTTTGGGTTGGAAACCAAATTGGGAGGGACGGGTGTCAGGCGATCAGATCAACTGATCAAAACCCTCCAGTCTGCCTGATGACTTGTTCTTAAAACCCTGACGGGCAGCATTATGCTGCCCGTTCTATTGCTCAAGAATAGATGCGGCGCTTTCGGCATCAATAGCCAAAATCGTTGCAAAGCCACCTTGTAAGACTGCTGTCACAATCGGCACTTTATGCGCTCCGCCGCCGACAATCAGCCGGTGGCGGATTGTTTTTAAACTGGTGAGTTCCGGCGACAGGACTTGCCTGTTAATCGTATGGTCAAGCTGCTTGCCTTTGGCATTCAGAAAACGACCGCCCAGATCACCAACTGCGCCATGCTCCTTTAATTCCTCAATGTCGATGCCTTCCGGCAGGCCATAGCGCACCTGCAATGAACGATTGGAGGCATCGCCCACGCTGAAATAAGCCAGATCAACATTACAAATTGTTTCATAAGTACGACGGAAGACAGTTTGCGAAATGATCGCATCCCTTGATTCCGGTGACTCTGCATAAATAGGCGCAACGAAATAACGGCAATTGGCTGAAAAAACCTGCGCAAAGCCACGTACAATCTCAAAAGTATTAATCTCAGTGCCTTGTGTCAGGCCGCCTGTCATGGAGTGAACTTCCATTTCGGGGCGTTGCTGTGGTGTCATAAACTGGATTGTCTCACGTAATGTTGAGCCCCATGCGACACCAAAAGAGCGGATATTGTGTGCGGTAATAAAGCGATCAAGATAAGCAGCCACTGCCCGCCCCATAATCTTATGGATCTGTGAAACATCTTCGGGCGTTGGCACAACAATCGCATCCTCAAGGGCAAAACGCTTGCAAAGCTCGGCTTCCATGGCCACGCAATCAGCCAGCTTACTATTGAAGGAAACTTTGACCACGCCGTCGCGATGCGCCTGCGCCAGCATTTCATTGACCCGCCGGCGTGTCAGATGAAGGCGGTCGGCAATCTGCGCCTGCGTTAATCCTTCCACGTGATAGAGCCATGATGCGCGCACAATCAGGTCATTTTGATCCATCGTAATCCCTTTGGGTTACATTTGTCATTCGAGTGTAACAAATGTGCGTTAGTGGTTGTGCATCGTCGCTGCGGCACGATTCTTCATAAGAAGAACCGCACTACAGCTCATACAATCATGCGTCTTAAGGATCAAATATGACGTCGATCTTAAAAAAAGTCCTGACCACTACAGCGGCAGGCAGTGTTTTGCTGGCAATGACAATGCCGGGCTTTGCTGCAGACAAGGTAAAGATTGAATGGTGGTATGCAATCAGCGGTAAGCTGAGCGAAACTGTGCAGGAGCTTATTGCTGATTTTAATGCTTCACAGGATAAGTATGAAGTTGTCGGTGTTCATAAGGGCAACTACGAAGAAACGATGGCGGCGATGGTGGCGGCATATCGTGCAGGTCAGCATCCGACCATCTTGCAATCAGCCGAGCGCGGTTTTCTGACCATGCTGAATTCCGGTGCGATTATTCCGGTTAATAAGCTGATGGCAGATCAGGGTTACAAAACTAATTGGGGCGAATTTATCGCGCCTGTTGCAAGTTTTTATGTCGTAAATGGTGAACCTGCAGCGCTTCCTTTCAATTCATCGACGCCAATCTTCTGGTTTAATGAAGATCAGTTGAAGCAGGCTGGTTTTGATGGCCCTGGTGAAACATGGCAAGACGTTGATGAGCGCCTTTATGCCTTGAAGGAAAAAGGTATTACCAAATGCCCGATGGCCTTAGCGGGCGATTATCATTGGAGCCTGTTTGAAAATTATTCAGCCATCAACAATCAGCCATTTGGTACGAAATCCAATGGGTTTGATGGTTTGGATACGGAGTTTGTTTATAATAAAACATCTGTCGTGCAGCAGACCGAACGTCTCAAGCGCTGGATCGATGATGGTATTTTGCATGTTGCGGGTGAGGGGTTGAACCCATCGCAAATGTTTACCTCCGGTACTTGCGCAACCTTGATCAATTCAACCGCTGGCCACTCTGCAGTTGAAAGTTCGGCTGAGTTCAAATGGAACGCAACATATCTGCCTTATGAAAAAGGTGTTGAGCCGCAAAACTCCACTATTGGTGGTGCAGCGCTTTGGGTTCTGGGCAACAAATCTCAAGAAGAGCAGGCCGGTGCAGCAGCATTCCTGGATTTTGTTGCCAAGCCTGAAACGCAGGTCTGGTGGAGCAAAGCCACCGGTTATGTGCCGGTTACGACAGCAGCTTATGAAGCTCTGAAGGCGGAAGGATATTTTGAGAAAAATCCAACCCGTGAAATCGCTATCATGCAGCTATCACGCGGCACGCCAAATGAAAACTCACGTGGTTTCCGTTTCGGCAATCATAACCAGACCGGTGCCATCATGCTGGAAGAATTGCAGGCAGTCTGGACAGGTCAGAAATCCGTACAGGATGCACTCGACTCCTCGGTCAAGCGCGGCAATGAAGTTCTCCGTCAGTATGAGCGGATCAATGCCGGTAAATAATGATAGTATGACCATGTCTGCTGGCGCTCAAGGGCGCCAGCAACAGGCAGGAATTTTTCAGCTCCCTGGCTGGTTTACAAAATTGACGACACCCTCGCTGACTGGCCTGAAAGCTGCGCATTTCAAACGAAATGGTGCTGGTTTTCTGCTGCTGGCGCCGCAATTGCTGATTTTGTTATTTTTCTTCTACATTCCGGCATATAAAGCTCTGTCTTTGGCTTTTGTCGAAACAGACCCGTTTGGCATGAGTGTCATTTTTGTAGGGTTTAATAATTTCACCCGTCTTTTTTCCAGTCCTGAATATCGCTTCAGTGCTCTTCTGACCCTTGCGCTGACCGTTGTACAAAGTGTTATTACACTTGGTCTAGCTGCAATGCTTGCATTTGCAACTGATCGGGTGATCCGTGGGCGTGCCGTATATCGCCGTATTATTTTGCTGCCCTATGCGATTGCGCCGGTTGCTTCCGGTACAATTTTTGCATTTATGTTTAACGCCAATGTTGGCCCCATCGCGCACTTTTTGCATGAGCTTGGCTTGCCATGGAACCCGGCTTTGCGCCCGATGGACGCGCAAATTTTGGTGGTGCTTGCAGCCGTTTGGAACCATCTTTGCTATGATTATATTTTTCTGGTCGCAGCTATTTTGTCTGTGCCGAATTCTTTGATGGAAGCAGCAGCTCTTGATGGTGCACGACCTGTGCGCAGGTTCTTTACCGTGACCATGCCGCTGATTATGCCTACATTCTTCTTTCTGATGATTATGAACCTGATTTATGGCCTGTTTGAAACATTTGCTCTCATTGAAACGATGACAGGCGGTGGTCCGGCGGCTGCAACCAGTACGCTTGTTTATAAGGTTTATCAGGATGGTTTCGTGCAGCTTGATCTGGGAACTTCAGCGGCACAATCGGTCGTGCTGATGGGCATTGCCATTCTTTTCACTGTTCTTCAGTTCCGCGCGGTTGAACGCCGCGTTAATTACGGGGTGTGATCATGGTTGAACGCTCTCCCATTTTAACTTTCTTTTGTCACGCGATTTTACTGATCGGAGCGTTGATCGTCTGTCTGCCACTATATCTGGCTTTTGTTGCGGGCTCGCTTGATTTTGCCCGATTGCAAAAAATGCCCTTTCCATTGCTGCCGGAAGGTGAGTTTTGGAACAATATGGTGGCGGCATGGACAACCGTTGACTTCTCACGGCTGTATATTAATTCCATCATCACCACGACCTTGATTGTGGTTGGCAAGGTAACGGTTTCATTGATGGCGGCTTTTGCCATCACCTATTTCCGCTTTCCTTTCCGCATGACGATGTTCTGGATCATCTTCATTTCGCTGATGCTGCCGATTGAGGCGCGTATTATCCCAACCTATGAGGCGCTTGCTGATGTGGGCGGGCCTTTGCGGGATTTCTTCCGCGTCACCGGTATCAGCTGGCTGGTTGAAATGGCGACCGGTTATCGGCTGGAAATTGGGTTGCAATGGAATTTGATCAACAGTTATAGCGGGCTCATCTTACCGTTGATTGCTTCTGCTTCGGCAACATTTCTGTTTCGCCAGTTTTTTCTGACAGTGCCGGATGAATTACTGGAAGCAGCAAAAATCGATAATGCCGGACCGTTCAAATTCTTCATTGATATTCTGCTGCCGCTATCGGTCACGAATATTACGGCGTTGGTGGTGCTGCTTTTTATCGGCAACTGGAACCAATATTTATGGCCGCTTTTGTTCACAACCACGCCGGACATGAAAACCGTTGTGCTTGGTTTGCGCAGCCTCGTGCCCGGGCCGGACGAGCCTCCGGCATGGAACATTGCCATGGCTGCTTCTTTCTTTGTCATGCTGCCGCCGACGCTCGTGGTTATCTTTTTGCAGCGCTGGCTCACCAAGGGCGTGACGGATGTCGGTAAATAATCTCTTCTTACAGGAAAATTAAAAATGACCTTTATTATCGGCCATCGTGGCGCCCGTAATCTCTGGGCAGAAAACTCCCTTACCGGATTTCGCAATTTATTGGATTTGAATGTTGAGGGTGTCGAATTTGATGTGCATCTGACCAAAGACGGTGAGTTGCTGGTGATCCATGATGCTTTATTGGATCGCACCGCAGAAGCACAGGGGCCTGTCTCAGAGTTGAGTGCAGGCGTCCATCGGCAGATCCGCTTGAAAAACAGTTCGGATACTATTCCGACATTGGAGGACGTATTGGCAATCTATGCAGATACAAAACTTGAGCTGCATATTGAATTGAAAAAAGACGCCAATGGTCATGCTTATGAAGGTTTGGAGGCATTGGCTGCTGCTGCGATTGACAAGTTTGGGTTGGCAGAGCGTGCTTATCTAACCAGTTTTTCCGTTGATGTATTGAAAACCATTCGTGCTAAAGCCCCTCATATTCGTACATTAAATTCTTATCATATGCCGGATGCGGAAGCAGAAGGTGTGGTGGATGGCTTGAAAACACGTCTTGCAGTGGCCGACATTGTTGCAATTGAAAAACATCTGCTTGGCACCCATTGGGATGCGATCATTGCTAATGCACCTTTATCACGTCTTGGCGCATGGGTGCCCAATGAACGTGATGATCTTGAAAAATGGATGAATTGCGGGTTGCGCCAGATAACCACCGATAATCCTGATACGGCTCTTGCAGTCAGAGGCTCCGGCACAACACTATGATGCATAAACCTGAACTTGTTATTTTCGATTGTGATGGCGTTTTGATCGACAGCGAGATTTTGTCGAGCCGTACTCTGTCTGAAGCACTCCGCCGTGCCAATGTGGATTTGTCACCGATGGATGTGCATTTGCATTTTACCGGAAAATCGGAACGCGACATTCGTCGTATCTGTGAAGATGAATATGGGCTGACCGATACGGATGCTGTATTTTCATCGTGGCATGAAACGCTCTATGAAGCTTTTGCCGTTGATTTGATGCCAATGGATGGTATGCCGGATTTAGTGCGCTCATTGCAGGTGAAAAAATCAGTGGCTTCAAACAGCCGTAATGAACGCCTTTTATTGAGCTTGGGCAGAACGGTTTTATGGGAAAGTCTGGCACCTCATGTTTATGGGGCTGACAGTGTCAAAAACCCAAAACCGGCACCGGATTTATTGTTGCATTGCGCTGCGCAACATAAGGTAAAGCCAGAAGCGAGCATTATGATTGATGATAGTCCGCATGGCATTAGCGCGGCGGTTGCTGCCGGTATGATGCCGGTCGGCTTTATTGATCTCAATGATCCGCGTCCCAATCGTGAGATAATTTTGCGTAAAGCCGGCGCTGCCCATATCGCTAAAGGCGCGGAAGAATTGCGTGAAATTCTGCGTATTCTAGGTTGCAGATTTGACGAAGCGGAGCACCTGCATGGCTAGTATCGCACTTCAGAATATACGTAAAACCTATGCCGGTGATGTGACTGCCATTCATGATTTAAACCTGACGATTGAAGACAGCGAATTGCTGGTTTTGGTCGGGCCTTCTGGTTGCGGCAAGTCCACTTTATTGCGAATGATTGCTGGCTTGGAAAGCATTTCCGGCGGCACCATCAGTATTGATGAAGTGATTGTGAATGATAAAGAACCGGCAGAACGCGACATCGCCATGGTGTTTCAAAATTATGCACTTTATCCACATATGACGGTGCGCCAGAACCTTGAATATGGCTTGAAAAACCGCGGCACGGCACGGGGTGAAATTGATCGCCGGATAGCCAATGCTGCACAGATTTTGGAGATTTCGGCGTTTTTGGATCGCAAACCGCGACAGCTTTCGGGCGGGCAACGTCAGCGCGTGGCTATGGGGCGTGCAATTGTGCGCGAGCCTAAAGCCTTTTTGTTTGATGAGCCGCTTTCCAATCTGGATGCAAAATTGCGCGGTCAGATGCGCATCGAAATTCGCCGTCTGCAACGTGCGCTTAAAACAACGAGCGTCTATGTTACTCATGACCAGCTGGAAGCTATGACATTGGCTGATCGTCTGGTTGTGATGAATGGCGGCCACATTGAACAGGTCGGCAAGCCCATTGAGCTTTATGATCGCCCCGCAACACTTTTCGTGGCGGGCTTTATAGGTTCGCCACCAATGAATTTGATGCCTGTCACACATCTTGCGGCACTTACAGGGATTAACTTGCCTGCAAATTTATCGAAGCAGGTGGATATAATCGGCTTTCGTCCGGATCAGATTGTTACGTCTGATGGGGCGGAAACAGGTGATGCGCTGCAACTATCCGGCATCGTTGAATTGATTGAGCAAGTCGGTGGAGAAAGCCATATTTATGTCCGTATTGGGGGACTTGATAAACCTTTGGTGACGGTATTGCAGGGCAGGCCGTCATTAAACGAAGGCGATACACTGCGTTTTACAGTGCCATATGCCAATCTGCATTATTTTAATCAGCAATCCGGTTGCCGGATTGATTAAATGAAATGACCGGGTACTTTAAATTTATATAAAATAACAGGATCTAACCGGAATTATAAATGCCGGTTAGATCCGGCGGTTTCTTTACAACGTCGTCAAATCCAGCCTAAGGCAAGTGCCGATTTGAGTGCCTCGCTGCGTTTGCGGCAGCCCATTTTGCGATAAAGATTGCTTAAATGAAATTTTACCGTCACTTCTGAAATGCTCAATGTATGTGCGATGCGTTTGTTGGACATGCCGGAGCCCAAAAGCTGCAACATTTGTATTTCACGTTGTGACAGTCCGCCTTGAATGGCGCGTGCCTGCGGAGAGTCGATAGCTTTGGTCAGGACGGTCAGTGCTGTTTGCGCTTCAGGTGACGTCTCAATGAAACTTCGGATACGTTTCTCTTTTAAAAGCGGTGACAAAAAAATCCGTTCTTCAGACAGAACGCCGTAGCAGCCTAGGCGTTTGGTTGTCTGCAATGTTGAGAGCAGACCTGCGCGCGCTGCCGCTATATCGCCACGACGGAAGGCTGCAAAACTCAGCCATAATTGTAATGCCACTTTCTCACGGTTGGTCACCTTAGGATTAACCAGCAAAGCATCCAGCTGTTTGGGCAGATAAGAGCGCGGTGTCCATTGATGCACTGCATCACGCAACCATGCCATGGCGAATGAAATTTCATCACGGCGACTAATGCGGCTTAATTCATAAATCGCACTTTCAACTCCGGTTCGCCCCATCGGCATACGCACGGCTGACAGTGTTAATGCTGCATCCTGCCAGCGATTGGCATTTTGATAAGCAATTGCAGTGCGTATTTCCATCATCGCGTTAAATTGCAAACCTTCCGACAAATGGATCCATAGGTGATCCAGAAAGCCGGGGCGGATGGCGACCGGAAAATTATCGGCCAATATCTGGGACGCATAATACAGCGCAAACTGCATCAGACTTGGCCAGATTTCTGCAGCAGCAAAAGCTTCAAACTCATTATTGACGAATTCAAGAAGATCACGCGGACGCCCCGCCTCATAAGCGAGGCACGCTTCTGCCAGCCGTAACATACGAAATTCTTGCGGAGCCGGATGTGTAACCTGCTCTAATCGGCTTCTGGCTTCAGTCGCAGCTTGTCGCGCAAGCAGTGCATCGCCATTCATTAAACGCAAGACGATCTGGTGCAAATGAATGAAAAAATCGAGGAGCGGGCGATCACCACTACGCTTCAGATACATCAATGCGCGTGCAGCAGCGGCTTCCGCCTCGCGAAAATTACGACGACGGACTTCAAATTCAAGAATGGAATTATAATAACCGGCCCACCGGCTATATGCCCGCATCGGGTAATCAGCCATGAACTCGCCAAGCCCTGCAATCATTGTATCGCTCGGGGTCAAGTCTTCTGAAATCATGAATGTGAGGCGGAAGGTTTTAGCGGTAAAAGAATAGCGTGATTTAGCATTCAGCACTTTGAGCGGATCAAGGTAATCTGAGCCCATATAGCGCATCAAAAGATGGCGTACGCGTTGCAACTCCCCTTGTTTTAGCAAAGTACGCGCAACGGCAAAAAGGACAGTTTCATCTTCTGCCAGCATCTGCGTCGAAAAACGCATGATGATGTCCTGAAAAGCCTCTAAATCAGAGTCATATATCAGCTCACGCCCTTGTGCGCGTTTCAAAATCTGTGCGGCGTGATGTTCGTGTTGATGATCTAATAGCAAGCGCATCGCGGCCAGTGGTTGTCTGGAATCTTCCCATGCCTGTGCAGCTTCAAACAGGGCTTCATCACTATTGAAATCATTGAGTTTATTTTGAACGGCGCGTTTTAAAAGCGCACGTAAAAATTTGTGTTTATTCAAATCTCTCATCAAGGCAGGCGGTAATAAAGAATGCCAGTAAGCGCGACTTTCGGTGTTTGGATTATCCAGCCAGATGGAAAGCTCGACAATCTCGCCTGCGCGAAATTGCGCTAAAAAGACTTGCTCCAAATAATCAATGCAAAGCTGTTCGTTCGGCTCTTTTGCTAGCACTAGGAACGCAGGCCAACTGGCAAGTTCCTGCGAAATCAGGTGTCTTTGCTGTGGCTCAAGCGCTTCTAATTCGCTTGGTTTGAAACTGAGTTTATCGGCATCATAAATCGAAACGCCATAATGCAGACCATGACGCGCTATCCCTTTAACATGCTGATCGGGGCGACATGCAATAAAAAGCACCGTATTTTCATTCAACAGGTGTGCTGGAATATGCGGTGCGCGTAAGCCGGGGGGCACATCCCATAACAGGCGATTACCTTGAAAATGACGCTCGTCTGGCTGCGGAAGAGTGCAGATGGAAGCGCCTAAATCCTCCCCTAAAAACTTCAATAAAACCGTTTTTCCGGCACCGCTTGGTGCGTGCAGATAGACGGTTTTTGCAGTTTCTTCTGCAAGACGTTTGCGCAGCAATAAACGGGGGAGAAGCTCTGATGTCATGCGCAAAAGCATAAAGTGCTTTTCATAAAATACCTATACCATTTTTCAAAAAAACTATACTTTTCTGCAGTTGCGCGTTGGGCAACATGCGCAGAAGCTTGGTGCCTGAAATGATGATGCAGAGGAGGAGGCGCCAATGCAGCAACACCCTTTAGTCGCTATTGTGACGAGATTAGGCACTTTCATTCTGGTGATGATTGCCTTGTCGGTCATGATTTTTATACTGGCACGTGTTGTGCCGGGCGACCCTGCGCGCATGGCTTTGGGCCCTGCCGCAACACCTGAACAAGTTGACGCTTTACGTTTGTCCATGGGGCTCGATCAGCCGCTGGTCGTGCAATATTTTGATTATATCCGCAAAGCTCTGCACGGGGATTTAGGCATGTCGCTGGTTTCACAGCGTCCTGTCACAACCGATCTGGCAAGCACTGTTCCGGCAACCGTTGAACTGGTGCTGGTCTCGGTTATTTTCATGTTTCTCGTGGCAATCCCATTAGGGGTTATCACCGCGCATTACCGTGATCGTGCTTTTGACCATATCGGCCGCGTGCTTTCACTCACCGGTGTGATTATTCCAAGCTTTTTGTTTGCGATCACGCTGCAATTGCTGGCTGCGCGCTATTTGAATAATTGGCCGATTATTGGCCGTATTGATCATAATCTCGGCTGGACAGGCGGCCCCACCGGCTTTTTGATTGTTGATGGTTTGCTTGCCGGCCGTTTTGATGTGGTGGCAAGTGCCTTGCAGCATCTGGCATTGCCGGCATTTGCACTTTCAATGGCAGGGATCGGCCAGATAACGCGCATCACCCGCTCATCGATGATTGAAAATCAGCGCAAAGATCATGTGCTGACTTTGCAAAGCTTTGGTGTGCCGGAGCGGGTTATAATTTTCCGTTACTTGCTCAAGCTTTCATCCATTGCACCGCTGACCATTATGGGGCTCGAATTTGCATCCCTTATCGGCAATGCTTTTGTGATCGAGATGATTTTTGCATGGGGCGGTTTTGCTTCTTATGGCCTTAACTCCATTTTGCAAAAAGATCTCAATTCCGTCACCGCTGTGGTGCTGGTGGCTGGGCTGTTCTTTATCATTGCAAATCTGATCGTGGACATTCTGATTTCAATCATTGATCCGCGCCTGCGTCATAAGGAGGCTCGCTGATGGCTGAAGTCAAAATGCTCGATGCCAATGATCGGGCTTTAAGTTCCGGCTATATGATGTGGTATCGTTTCAGCCGCAATCCGGCGGCAGTTATCGGCACGCTCATTCTGCTGTCTGTCGTATTTTTGGCGGTGTTTGCGCCATTAATAACGCCTTACCCTAAGCATATTGGCGCGGTGGTGGATTTCCGTGCGCGTCATTTGCCTCCTGATCTGAACCATTGGTTTGGTACAGATAAAGCAGGCCGTGATATCTTTACGCGTACGATTTTCGGGCTACGTATTTCCTTGCTGCTGGTTATCGGTGTGCTTGGCATTTCTGTGCCTGTTGGTGCGGTACTGGGTCTTGTTGCCGGTTATTTTGGTGGCTGGACAGAAAAATTCATCAGCGGCCTGACCAATGTCATGCTGGCAATGCCGCCGCTGGTGATGGCGCTGGCAGTTTCCAATCTGTTGGAACCCACTTTGATGAATGCGATGATTGCCATTACTTTGCTGTGGTGGACATGGCACGCACGCCTGATCTATGCGGTTTCAAAATCGGTGGCATCTGAAGATTATATCGAGGCTGCGCGTCTTGCCGGTGCTGGCCCGCTGCATATTCTCTTCCGTGAAATTTTGCCCAATTGTGTGTCGGTTATTTCGGTCAAAACCACGTTGGATGCGGCCTTTGTCATCCTCTTTGGTGCCACACTCAGCTTCCTTGGTTTCGGGGTCAAACCGCCAATCCCTGATCTGGGTTCGATGGTTGCCGATGGCCGTCAATTTATGCCGGATTTCTGGTGGGAAGTTTTATGTCCGGGATTTGCCGTTCTTTATGTAACGCTTGGCTTCAACCTTTTGGGTGACGGTCTGCGCGATATGTTTGATGTGGAGAATTGAGCTTTGACAGAACCACTTCTTAAAGTCGAAGGCCTCAATGTTACCTTCACCACTTATGGCCGCAGCCGACAGGTTTTGCGCAATGTCAGCTTTACTATTGGGGCGGGCGAACGCGTCGCTCTCATCGGTGAAACTGGATCGGGCAAGTCTGTTACAGCTAAAGCGATTATCGGCACATTGCCGAAGAATGCGAGCATTACGTCAGGCGCAATTCATGTGGAAGGGCGTGATGTTTTCACGATGACCCGCAATGAGCGTGAGGCGCTTAAAGGTTCGGCTTTTTCGCTGATCATGCAGGATCCGCTTTCTTCGTTTAATCCGGTTTTTCGCATCGGCACACATCTGGATGATGTGATGCGCTTTGCGGATAAACGCAACGGCATTAAATCATCAAAGAAAGAGCGCCGCGAACGTATTGCGGCCGTGCTGAAACGGGTGCAATTGGCTGATACCGAGCGCATCATGAATGCTTATCCGTCGGAACTTTCCGGCGGTATGCGCCAGCGTGTACTGATTGGTTTGGCTCTGTTGCATCAGCCGAAACTGCTGATTGCTGATGAGCCGGGCACGGCACTGGATGTGACGACACAGGATGAAATCCTCAATCTGATCAACCAGCTGGTTGCTGAAGAAAATATGGCATTGCTGATGATTACCCATAATCTCGGTGTGGTGCGTCAAGTCGCCGACCGTGTGGTGGTGATGCATCATGGCGATATTGTCGAAACGGGTCAATGCAACGAAATTTTGCTTAATCCGTGTGAGGATTATACGCGCTCGCTTTTGGATGCCGTACCGCCGCTTTATGGTGACAAGGTTACAACGATTGCACAGGCAACGGGCAAGCCGATTATCACGATCGACAAGCTCAATAAAATTTACGGACGCCGTGCTGGTTATCATGCGGTGCGTGATGTCAGCCTCACGCTTAAAGAGGGCGAAATTTACGGGCTTGCCGGTGAGTCCGGCTCCGGTAAAACCACTGTTGCCCGTATCATCATGGGGTTGTCACAGCCAACCACCGGCGATGTCACCATTCATGCGCCAAAGCCCGAACGTGGCAAAAGACTGACCCAGATTGTCTATCAAAATCCGGGCACATCTTTGAACCCGAAACGAACTGTGCGCCAGACGCTGACCCTGCCATTGAAATCCATTGGCATGGATAAAGTGCGGCTTGAGGCACGGCTGGAAGAGTTGATGCAGCTTGTTCGTCTGCCGCAATCTTACTTAGCCAAATATCCGCATGAATTGTCGGGTGGCCAGAAACAGCGCGTGGCAATTGCCCGTGCACTGGCCGCTGAACCTAAAATTCTGATTTTGGATGAGCCGACGGCAGCGCTTGATGTGTCAGTGCAAAAGACGGTTATCGACCTGCTTTTGCAGCTTCGTGAAGAGCTGGGGCTTACCTATCTGATGATCTCGCATGATCTGTCTTTGATGCGCAATTTCTGTTCACGCATTGCCATCATGCTGCGGGGTGAACTCGTGGAGGAGGGTGCAACGGCTGAAGTCTTTAGCCAGCACCAACACCCTTATACCCGCGCGTTGATTGCCGCCATTCCGGTGGTGACAGATGCGGAAGAGAGCTTGAAACCAACTGTGACCGAGGAAGAGCGCATGCAATTCCTTGTAAAAACAACCGATTGATTGGAAGAGGAAACTAGCGTGTATCGCGTTGGAATCGATGTTGGCGGCACCAATACGGATGCTGTCGTTTTGCAGGATAATAAGGTTCTGGCAGGGGTGAAGGCCTCTACCACGAAAGATGTAACCTCGGGTGTTATTCAGGCGCTGGAAAAAGTGATTGAAGCTTCCGGTATTGATCGCAGCCGTATCGGCGCGGTGATGATCGGAACCACGCATTTCACTAATGCGGTGATTGAACGCCGTCATATGGATGAAGTGGCAGCCATCCGTTTAGGTTTGCCATCCGGTGCGGGTCTGCCGCCAATGGTGGATTGGCCGGATGATTTGCGTGAGATTGTTGGCAATCATGCCTATCAGGTGAAGGGTGGCTATGAGTTTGACGGCCGTGAAATCTCGCCGCTTGATGAAGATGCGATCATCCGCATTGCTGGCGAAATTCGTGCCAAAGGCCTGAAAGCGGCTGCCGTAACCGGCGTTTTCAGCGGCATCAATGACACGATGGAAGTTCGTGCCAAAGAAATCTTGCAGGAACATTGCCCGGGACTGCCGGTTGTGATGTCTAAAGATATTGGCCGTCATGGTTTGCTGGCGCGTGAAAGTGCGGCGATTATGAATGCAAGCCTGTTGTCACTGGCTGATCATACTGTGGAAGCTTTCGGCAAAGCTTTGCGCAGCGCCGGTATTAATCGCCCGTTCTATATTACCCAAAATGACGGCACCTTGATGGCTGCCGATGTGGTGCGGGCATTTCCGGTTCTGACCTTTGCTTCGGGGCCAACCAATTCCATGCGCGGTGCTGCATTCCTCACCGGTCTTAAAGATGCGGTTGTGGTGGATATTGGCGGCACGACAACCGATGTCGGTTCGCTTTCGCACGGCTTTCCGCGTCAGGCTTCCACAACAGTTGATATTGGTGGCGTGCGCACCAACTTCCGTATGCCGGATGTGTTTTCCATTGGTCTGGGTGGCGGCTCCTTGGTTGTCGAAAAAGACGATGCTGTTACAGTCGGCCCTAAATCTGTCGGCTATCGCGTGGCGGAAGAAGCTTTGTGTTTTGGCGGCTCAACATTGACAGCAACCGACATTGCGGTTGCAACCGGCAAAACTGATATTGGCGATGTTTCACTGGTGAAAAAGCTTGATGAAACATTGATCGATAAAGCATCTCAAAAAATTGACCAGATGCTGGAAGCCTGTGTTGAACGCAGTCGTATCTCATCAGCGCCTGTGCCGGTCATCGCCGTTGGCGGCGGTTCAATTTTGATGCCGGAAAAGGTTGGCGAACTGAATGTGATCCGACCGGAAAACTTCTCGGTTGCTAATGCTGTTGGTGCAGCCATTGCCCAGATCAGTGGTGAAACCGACCGGATTTTCACCCTTATCGAAGGTCGCACCCGTGAAAGCGCATTGGCGGAAGCTGAAGCTGAAGCACGTGAAAAGGCAATTGCTGCCGGTGCATTGGCCGAAACTTTGGAAGTAATTGAACGTGAAGATATGCCGCTTGCCTATTTGCCGGGCAATGCCACCCGCATTCACGTGAAAGTTGTTGGAGAGATGGGAAGCTATGATGCCTGAGGCTCGCAAATTGAAATATGATGAAGCAGATTTACGCGTTCTGACGCGGGAAGATCTCGACGCACTGGAAATCGGTTCGGGCATTTTAGGCACTGGCGGCGGCGGCAATCCTTATCAGGGCAAATTGCTTGCACTTGAAGCTATGAAGGAAGGCTATGAGCTGAAAATTCTGGCAACTGATAAAATCGAACCGGATGCGCTCTGCATGTCGATCGGTGGTATTGGTGCGCCGGTTGTCGGTGTTGAGCGCCTGCGTGAAGGACGCGAAGGCGTTCGTTGTCTGCGCGCAATGGAAGAGTTGATCCGCACCTCTATTGATGCTGTTGTCTGTGAAGAAATTGGTGGCGCTAACTCGATGAACCCGCTTGTCACAGCGGCACTTGGTGGTTTGCCAATCCTTGATTGTGACGGCATGGGACGTGCATTTCCTGAAATGCAAATGACCACTTTTTCGATCTATGGTCATAGTTCAACACCGTCCGTCATGTGCGATTTGCACGGCAATTCGGTGATTTTCAGCCATGCTGCGTCAGAAGTCTGGCACGAGCGGATGGCGCGCGCCTGTGTTGTGGCACAAGGTGGTGGCGCAATGCTGGCAACAGCACCAATGCAGGCACATTACGTGCATCAATATGCTATTCCGAAAAGCTACACCAAGGCAATTGCTTTGGGTGAGGCGGTTATCAAAGCTCGTAAATTGCAGGAAGACCCGATTGCTGCCATTTGTGCGCTTGAAGGTGGCCGTCGCATTTTCAACGGCAAAATTACCGATCTGAAGCGCCATTTGCGTGGTGGTTTTGCGGTGGGTGATATTGCACTTGTCGGTTTTGATGAATGGAGCGGTGAAACGGCTGATGTTGCCATTCAGAACGAGTTCCTGATTTTCCGCCGCGAGGGCAAAGTGGAAGTCTGCGTACCGGATCTGATTGTGCTCCTGGATGTTGATACCGGTTATCCGATCACCACGGAAATGCTGCGTTACGGCCAGCGTGTCGCTGTTGTTGCCATTCCTTGCCATGATCTGCTGCGTACAGAGCGTGCTTTGGAAGTGGTCGGCCCTTCAGCGTTCGGCTATCCGGAAATACAATTTTCACCAATGCCTGCCTTCAACCCGAAAGCTGATTAACAAAAAGCGGGACAACCCGCATCATAGAGGAGGAATTTTTATGAAAAATACGATCCGCAAATCACGCATTGCAGCGCTTTTCTTAAGCGCTGCCATTGCAGTGCCGACTTTAATGGCGCCAAGCCTGATGCCGACAGCATCAGCTGCCGATAAAGTGTCTATCGCTGTTAATACAATGCAGATTTTCAGCTCGCTCGATCCGGCTAAAGTCACCGACTATACCGGCTATATGGCGGTGGTAAATATGTATGACGGCCTGACCACTGTCAGCCCGTCCGGTGAGATTGTCCCGCATCTCGCTAAATCATGGGATGTGTCGGAAGATGGTCTGACTTATACATTCCATTTGCGCGATGATGTTAAGTTTCAGGACGGCACACCGGTTAAAGCATCCGACATCGCCTGGTCAGTTCAGCGCTTGGTTGGCATCAATAAAGGCCCGTCCAATCTGATCGTTGATCTGTTGAAGCCGGAAAACATCACTGCACCGGATGATCAGACCGTTGTTTTCAAACTTGATCGCCAGTTCTCGCCATTTATGGCGGTAACACCAATTATGGTGGCACTTAATGAAAAACTCATCACTGCCAATGCGGCAAGTGATGACAAATGGGGCGAAGCCTATGTCGGCGAGCATTCTGCCGGCTCGGGCCCTTACTCACTGGTGAGTTATAACCGCTCCGCTGATTTGGTTATAACCCGTAATCCGGATTATTTCCTTGGCTGGAACAAGGGCAAGCCGATTGATCAGGTACGTTTTGTTCAGACCAGCGATGATGCAACGGTCAAAGCCTTGGCTGAAAAAGGCGAGCTTGGCCTTACATCGCATGGCCTTGGCAATGAAACATATGAATCAATTGCCCGTATGCCAGGTTATAAGCTGTTGCAGACCCGCACAGCCGGTGGTTTTATCATCAAACTGAATACCCAGACCTACCCAACCGATGATGTTCATGTTCGCCGTGCTATTGCCTATGCGACGGATTATAAGACCATTCATGAAATCATCTATCCGGGTTTTGATATGCAGGGGCCATTGTCCCAGACATTCAAAGATGCGCATAATGATGCGATTGAACCGGGTGTCTTTGATCTTGAAAAGGCAAAAGAAGAGCTGGCAAAATCCAAATATGCCGGTCAGGAAATCAAGCTTGTTAACAGCTATGTCGCTTCCCTTGCTTTTGAAGCAGAAGTGGCGCTGATGTTGCAGGCCAATCTCGAACAAATCGGCATCACGCTGGATATCAGGCCTGAGCCTTGGAACCGTATTGTTGAATTGTCATCCAAGCCGGAAACCACACCTGCTTCAACTCAAGTCAATATATCTCCGACTTATCCGTCACCGGATGCGATGTTCTACAACCAGTTCCATTCCAAAGCATCAGGCACATGGATGTCGATGGAATGGCTGCAAAATGCAGAAGTTGACGGCTTAATCGACAAGGCACGTGCCACAACGGATGTGGCCGAGCAAAATGCAATTTATAAAGAATTGCAGCAGAAAATCGTCGATTTGCAGCCGGATGTCTGGGCTGTCGCACCAAACCGTCGTTTGGGTGCGAGCAAATGTCTGCAGGGCTATCAGTTTATTCCGATGCAGAGCTGGGACTTTAACTTCTCGAATTTCCATTGGGATTGCACCAAAGACTAAGCGACTTTTATCAGGCAGGCTCCGTTTTCACGGAGCCTGTTTTTTTAATGAAAACAGGTCGAGTATTTTAGGCACAGGTGACGGTCGAAAACCTTATCTCGCAACGCTGAATTTGCGCCGTCTCTATAAATAAGGCAAACGCCTTCAGATTATGGTTCCAATGTATCTTGATGATAACTAATCGGTGGTTCCAAAGTTTTTCACCTATTTTTGACTGGTGCGATGGTTGATCACCCTGTCATAAATAGGCACGCGATGGTGGGGGAGTATAATTCATATGCGCTATATCTTGCTTTAAATACTCATGTTTATTAAAAGCCATCTAGTTTGAAAATAGCAGCTAATAAAGCTGCCGTGGAAATCTGTTGGCATTATGATGTGGGATATCGCTTCTTTGTTTCGAAGCCATAGTGGAAATCTGCAACGTTTTTTACAGCGTCGCGGCTCAACCCATGATGTTGCCTGCGATCTGACACAAGAAGCATTTTTGCGGCTGATCACTTCACAAAAGAAGGATGTGTCATCAACGCCGCTTCAAAACCACAAAGCATATCTCTACCGTATTGCGGCCAATTTACAGATTGATTATGCGCGACACTTAAAAACTATGCCACTTACGGCTTATGACAAGCTATTGAATGAGACTCTGGCTGATCATGCACCACTGGCTGATGATATTCTTATATTTAATCAGGCCATGCGTATTGTCGATCAGGCTCTGGCTGAAATTCCGGATGCAGTGCGTCAGATTTATTTTCTCCGGCTTGATGGCCTGACTTTTGCTGAAATCTCCGCACAATTGGAAATCCCTTTGCAGACAGCTTATAGCCAATGGGGACGTGTGATGATGCATCTGCAATATCGTTTGCAAAGCACACATCTTTCCCCCAAAGGGCGCAAGCCATGAAGGCCGGTGACTTTAACGATCAGAGCTGGAGCAGTGAAGCTGAGCAGGCGATCGATCCGCTGATGCAGGAAGCCATTAACTGGCTATCGAAATTAAGCGACGGGCAGGCGGATGAAGCCACATTGACGGCACACCAAAACTGGCTCGCAATCAGCGCTGAACATGAACTTGCTTATAGCGAAGCTGTCAGGATGTGGGGTAATCTTGCCCATTTGAACTTATTGCAGCAGCATCAGAAAAAGACTGTAAAACTTACCCGCCGGCGCTTCGGACAATTGGCGCTTTTTGCTGTTTTGGGTGGCGGGGCTGCTTTTAGCTTTATGAAGGTAAATGACTATGACTATGTCACCGCTGCCGGTGAAGTGCGTCTTATTGTTTTACCGGATGGTTCGCAAATTCAAATGGCAGGTGAAACGGCGGTTTCCGTGCAGTTTACACCGGAAATGCGCCAAATTACCCTTCACTATGGTGAAGCCTATTTTACTGTTGCCCGTCACGCTTTGCAATTTGTTGTCGAGGCAGCAGAAGCTCGTATTACCGCACTTGGAACGCAGTTTAATGTCAGGCTGTTAAAAGAGCAGGTAATCGTCATGGTCACCGAGCATATGGTACGTGTTGATTATGCCCGTCACTCCGCAACAATCATCGAGGGCGAAAAACTGCATTATGCTGCTAACATCATCAATCTGCCGGAAAAAGCAGATAGTGAGACGGAACTGGCGTGGCGCAGTGGAAAACTGATCTTTCTCTCGCGGCCATTTTCAGAAGTTTTACAAGAGCTTAATCGCTGGAGCCCTGAGCGGTTGCGTTTATTGGATGGACGCCTGGCAAACCGGCCGGTAACATTGATCGTCAATATCAGCGATATCGGGGATATTGTGCCGCAATTATTGCAGGCTTTGCCGATCAGTACGCATTATGTGCCGTTTTTAGGCACGATGATTTATAGTTCCTGATCAGTATTTAAAAATACTTTTAAATATATGACTTTTTTTATCATAAAAACTGATGGCCATTCCGTCTTGTATCCGAGACTGAGATTTTGACCTCCGGAGATATAAGATGCCTGCCCATAAACAATATCGTTCAGCCGTATATGCTGGCCAGCTGCATAATGGCATGATGGTAAAAGCACTATTGTGCTCGGTAGCATTTGTTGCATTGGCGCTCCATGCCGGCCCTGTAAAGGCGCAAGAGACACAAGCACGCTTGGTTCGGGCAAGCAAGACCACACAGTTTTCGATTGCCGGGCAGCCACTGGCATCAGCTATTGTTAAATTTGCAACCCAAAGCGGCTTGAATATTATGGCTGACGGTACATTGCCATTGTCAATTCAGGCGCAGGCTGTGCAGGGAAAAATGTCGGTTCATGAAGCTCTGACGCAAATGTTGAGCGGCACTGGTTATAGTTTCAAGCAAAATGGGACGCGCTCTTTTACCTTGATCCGTCAGGAAGCAAATAATACGGAAACTGGCGATGCCAACGCTCTGCAATTGGAGACAATCACCGTTACAAAAGCGGGTTCAACCGTTAGCGGACTGGTGGCCGATCACGAGAGCGCTTATCGTACGACAGCAGCTGTTTCGAGCACTGACGGCGAAACTTTGCAGCACAGAAATGCTGGCAATATTGATAATGCCTTGCGCTCTGCACCGGGCACTTTTACCCGCAAAGCAATGTCCGGCGCGGGTGTTGCCGTCAATATACGTGGCATGGAAGGCTATGGCCGCGTCAATATGATGATTGATGGCGCGAGGCAAAATATCCGCGTGATGGGTCATGGCGTGGCCGGCGGCTCGACTTTTATTGATACGGATTTGTTGGCCGGTATGGATATTGGCCGTGGAGCACTGGGTGGAGCAGCAGGCATTGGGGCTTTGGGCGGTGCCGCTAATTTCCGCACCATCGGCATTGATGATGTGATTTTACCGGGGCATTCGTACGGTGCAATGACAACCATTAAATATGGCAATAACGCCTATAATTGGTCAAAGCTTGTTGCCGGTGGCATCCGCATGGATGGTGTTGGCATTATGGGGGCCTTCAACCGTCGTGATAGCGGCGCGCCGCTCTCTGGTGTTGATGACAAGGGCAACCGCTTACGCAACAATAATATGATCGAAGACCTGAAATCCGGTCTGGCAAAGCTGGAACTGGGTGACGGGCAAGATCATAAGCTGCTTTTGGGCGGCATTTGGTATGACAATGTTTCTGCCATCCGCGGTGAACCACAAGATTATCGCAACCATACCTATACGGCACGCTATAATTATACGCCTGACAGCGATCTGATTAATCTGAACATCAATGCTTTTTATAATGATGCGCGGGTGCGTTTTGTTGAAGGCAATTACAAAGGACAGTTTAATCGGGATAAGGGCAAAGGTATTGATATTACAAATAACAGCCAGTTTGCGCTCAGTGAGGAGATCGGCCTGAAGCTCACCACTGGTGGAGCCTATTATCACGATGATGTAACCAGTGGTCAGTCATGGGGCACGGGTGGGCCGGGTGATGGCACGCAAGCTATTAGCAGCCTGTTTGCAGACGCGACGTTCTCCTATGGCATCTTTGATTTGAAGACCGGCTTTCACTACGATCATTTTCGTTTGAACGGCGATATTGCTAAAAAAGTAAATGGCAATCTTTTCACTGAAAATGTCAAACTAACGCAATCAAGCTTTAATCCGCGTGTCACCCTAGCAGTCAACCCGCTTGATGGCTTACAATTTTATACCACTTATGCCAAAACTTTTCGCCCGCCGAGTGTGACGGAAACCTTCTTTCCGGGAGCCCATAGTGCAACGCCGTCCGATATTACACCCAATCCTGATCTGGTAGGTGAAACCAGCAAGGGCTGGGAATTCGGCGTTAATGTCACCGAAAAAAACCTGCTGACTGCGGGTGACAGATTGTTGCTGAAGGCCAATTATTTCAACAATAATGTTGAAAATTATATCACCTCTGGTGTGTTTTCGATGTCGAATATGCCAGGTTTGAAATTCATCAATGCACCCGGAAAAACACGGATCAACGGTTTTGAACTGGAAGCCAATTATGATAGCGGCTTCATTTTTGCCGGACTTGCTTATTCGAAAACAAAAACACAGCTGCCTTATGGCATGTGGTCGGGTGATTATGGGGTTGGCGCTATCAACAATCTGCCGGATTCAACCCTGACTGTCAGTGCCGGTTTCCGCGCTTTGGATGAGAAGCTGACAATCGGTGGTCAGATACGGCGTATCGGCGAGAGTAAAGCTTTAAAACCGCCATTTGGCCCAGCACTCGTTGATGTGGACAGCTATACACTGGCGGATGTTTTTGCGTCTTATAAATATAATGAAAACGCAACATTCTTCGTCAATATCGAAAACCTGAGCAATGTTGCTTATAAGCCGGCGCAATATATGGATACGCGCAAATTAGGGCGCGGCCGTACTGTTATCGGCGGAATGACTTTGCGTTTTTAATGTTCTGAACACTTCTTTCTGCTGTCTGCTGCATAGGGCAGACAGCAGAAAAATCAGTGCAGATCGATTTACTAATTGCCTTGTATAGACAATGAAGCCATCATGATTAAGAAAAATACGTTACAAGCAAATAGGTATTAGGATGTTAAACCCCTGCGTGCACCTATCCAGGCAAGCTTGGTTCGTACCACAGGTTATGGCATAAGCTGATCCAGAGCTTAACACAGCCAATGTAACGATTGTACAAGCAACTAATTTTTTCATGATCAGATCCTTTGAAATAAAAATCCAATTTACATAGTTATTGTACGAACATTTTCCCTTTCTCCAATTCCAACTAGTAGGCCGCCGAAAATTGGCGGAAACTGAATCTTCGATTTGCTTTTATCGATTTATGGCCGGATTTGAATGTTTTCCTCAAGCCGCACCAGCTCGAAATCATTGATGAGAATGTCAAGCCGGACTTTCCAAGTGCCGGCCAAAGGCAGCGGCACATCTGTGGCTTCCCAATTGCCATTTTCTGTTTTTACCGCCTTACGGCGGAAAGGTTCGATACCAGCTTCTGAATTGGAAAAAACGTAAGTGACTTCTTGCGCCTCAAGAGTTGCAAAGTCACTATCCATTAAAATTGCAGAGGCCGTGACTGAGCCGGTGCGACCCGGTGCGACGGAAACATCAGCCATCGCTTTATCCGTATGAATATGCATTGTTGCAGGTTGAGCTGCTGCAATGGCAATGGAACGCGGTGGCGGCGTAAAACGCCAGCCTGAAGCAGTGCCGAAAATCACAAGAACCAACACTGTTTCGATAATAATTGAGCGGGCGAGTTTTTGGGTTGCAATACCATCATTGTGCATGACTGGTTGGGTCAGTTTCCAACGATTATAAGCGGCCAATAAAAATAACAAAAATAATATTGCCAGTTTCGCAACCAGTAATTTTCCATATGCTGTCTCAAGCAGGGCTGATGGCTTTTGAACTTGAATAATGGTCAGCGTCATGCCTGCAATAATCAGTATCAGCAGTGCATAAGGTATGAAGTTAGAAAAACGGCGCAAGCCATTGGTTGTATCACTGTCTTTGCGGTAAAGTGATATGCCCAAAGGCATGAGTGCCCCTACCCATAATGCTATGATGAAGGCATGAAGAAAAACAGCAGAGCGTGTAAGCCATTGCGGTTCAGCAGCGCTGGCGTGGCCGGAAATTGCGAGGGCTGCGGCACCGGTAATTATTGCGATGAGTGATAAGAGTTTGGCAGCTTTTTTACATGTTATTGCGAGTGCAATAGTGGTGAGAATTATGGCTGCCAGCAACACAAGGACTGTCATACCATAGCTTGTGTTGAAGCCCGCCAGCCATACAGAAGGGCTGAAGAAATCACTAAAACCGACACCTAGCGCATCAAGTCCTTGCAGGCCAAGCGACAAAGCCGTGACGATGAAACCTGCACTTAGGATAGCTTGTATTAACCGGCGTGCCGGTCGTTGAGCTGGCCATAACCAAGAAAGAGCAAATGCACCACCAATGCCGATAAAGAGGGTGATATAAAGCACAAGTTTAGCCAGCCAGATGGCAGAACTCACTTTTGCATCATTGGTTGCTACAAGTTGATGTGGCGCGGAACTTGCCTTACCAATTGAAAATATTACTGAGCCACTAACCGGATGGCCGTCTGAAGATACAACCCGCCATGTCAGCACATGCGTGCCTTGATCAAGATTGTCAGGCGCAGTTATTTTGACCTTTTGATCGTGCAGTGCAAAGTCAGTTAATACGCTTGCCGACCCGTCAGGCCGGATGAGTTTAAGGATGAGCGGAGATACCGGCTCACTAAAAGACAAACTGAAATTTGACGGTGCTGAATCTATGACTGCGCTATCTGCTGGCTCGGTGCCTGTAAGAGACGCGTGAGCAAATGCCAGCGATGTAAGCGCTAACCAAAAGAAAGCGACAATCGTCAGCATTTGTTTGTGTTTAGATGAAAAAATGATTTGGGGCATAAGGCTCATTGTCCGGCAATTAATGCTGGCCGGCGCAAGTTATGCGCCGGTCAGTCTTTGAAATTTTAGTGGCTGCCGCTTTTTTCCAGCAGCTTCAAAGCCGGGGCAGGCAATTCCAGATCATCGGATGTTTTGCCTTCAGCAGGAATTTCAATCCAGCGCTCCGCCAGACCGTCAGTACATTGCTGCACAACAGGGGAATAGAGCATTTCGCCAGCTTTCAGATCGGTGGTCAGATAAGCGCGCAAGACAAATTCATCATATTCGTCATCACCCAGATTACCGTCGCTCCAGATAACTTCCTTGACGCCTTCTGTGATTGGTGTGCCGTAATAATCATAACTTTTGCCATATTCACCACGGGTTTTTTCAAGCTGCCATCCGGCTTTTGGCATTGGTTTGACCGCAATCACACCATCTGGAATTTTAACGCGGACAACATTGGTCGGCTTGCCTTCACAGCCATGTGGTACGCGTAAAACGGCTTTATAAGTTGAGCCGACCGGCGCTTCGTTTTTTTCAAGGCTGACATGCGCTAAAGCAGATGAACTGCAGATAGCAGCGAGTGCAACAGCAAGGGTTAGCTTTTTAATCATTGGCAAAGTTCCATTGGGGGTTGAGCCGGTCTCACACCAGCGTTTTTTTTGAAATGCTAAAAACAAACATCAAACAGCATATGGCGATTTTAATAATAGGCGTGCTGCCGCAAGTCGTTTATCCGTTGACCAGAGTGCCCGACTATGTGTTGAACATTATATAAATGGGGGAGAGCGCGGACTGCCCGGCTTGTCAGAAATGAGAGAGCCACTCAGAAGATAATCTTCCGCGACCATTAACCGGTCAGTACGCTGCAACAGCGGGTTCTCGAGTGAGTGACTGGCGGGCTGATCCTGAAAAATGGGGGCAAACATGCTGCAATTGATTGTGCAGCAATCAGGGATCATTGGCTGATCATTCTGATCTGAAGAATTATCAGCTATTTCGCTTAATGTTATACAGATCGGATTGCCAAAAGCATCAAGCATCGGCGAGACGGATGCATAACCAAGAGCCAATGCACCTGTGAGTGACTGCAATACGAGCAGACAGGCTGCGACAAGCGCTATACCTTTCCCTCGTAAAGTCAGCCATTCTTTATGCATCACTGTTCTCTTATCGTTTAATTGGTTTGAGCCGGATCATTCAAATATGCAATCAGATTGCTCAGGTCTTCCGGTTTTTTAATGCCGGCAAAGGCCATAGAGGTTCCTTTGACAGTCGCTTTGGGAGCGCTGAGAAACTGGCTAAGCAGCTCTGCGTCCCATATCTTGCCGTCATCTGCAAATTTTGTCAGTGCGGCTGAATATTTGAATCCTTCGGCCGATGCAACGGGGCGGCCTACAATATCAGCCAAAGTTGGACCAACGCGGTTGGCACCATCAATAGTGTGACAAGCCTGACATCTTTTAAAGACTTTTTTTCCTGCAACCGGATCACCATCCGCCAAGGCGGGCATGGAAAGAGTGGTGAGAAAAGCCACAATGGCGACGTGTAGTTTCATTGCTATTTCCTAATTTATTTAGGGATTTTACTGCACTTTACACAATGTAAAACCCTTAACCCCGTAAGCGGGGATCAGTCTGTTGGTATGAGAAAACAACATCGGGACTTAGCGAAACAACACTCGGACTTTGCTTCGCATAATAATGATGTTTATTCCTGACCAACAATATCCGGTCATAGCAATGTTGCCCAATTGCGCCCTTGGACAAATTGTCCAAGCCTGTCGGCGCTCGTTATTTTCGTAAAATTTGTTAAAAGGCACCGTCATGCCCTTTAATCCGGAAAGCTGGAATGCCCGCGCAAATTCATAACGTCACCAATAAACAGCATTTTTTATTTCTGATACAGTTGCGTTGGCTTGCTGTTGCAGGGCAGGTTTTCACCATTTTTTTTGTGAGCCAGTGGTTGGTCATCGCACTACCACTCGTGCCAATGTCAATTATTATTGGCTTACTGGTTGCGCTGAATAGTGTCAGTTATATCCACTACAGACAAGAAAAATATATTAGCAAAAGATATATGTTTGTTGGCATGCTGATTGATGTTCTGGCACTTTCTATCCAGTTTTATCTGAGCGGCGGGGCTTCAAATCCATTTATAACATTGTTTTTATTGCAAATTATCCTCGCCGTTGTTCTGCTTGAGGCATGGGCGACCTGGATATTGGTTGTTGTATCAAGTCTCTCTTTCATTGCTTTGACGGTTTATTATCGTCCCATTGAAATCCCGCATCATGATGGCAGCGATTTTTTCAATCTGCATATTCAGGGTATGTTTATTTGCTTTGTGCTGGCATCCATTTTGCTGGTTTTAGTTGTCAGTCGCATTCAGCGTAATTTAAGTGAGCGTGATGCGCAATCGGCGGAAGAAGATCATATTGTTCGCATGGGCTTGATGGCTTCAGGTGCCGCGCATGAGCTTGGCACGCCGCTGGCAACCGTTTCGGTTATTTTGAGCGATTGGCAACGTATGCCTATATTGCAAAATGATCCGGTTTTGACAGAGGAACTTACTGATATGCTGGCGCAGATTGACCGTTGTAAGGGCATTGTGTCCAATATATTGCTTTCCTCCGGCACAGCCCGCGGCGAAGGTGCAGTGCGCACCACAATCAATAAATTTATGGATGATCTTGTAGTCGATTGGCAAAATTTATATCCGGCAACCCGCGTCGATTATATCAATCATTGCCAGCCGGATATGCCGATTATCGGTGACATAGCTTTGCAACAGGTTATCTTCAATGTGATGGATAATGCACGTGAGGCATCACCTGACAAGGTTGGTATTGAGACAAGCATAGTATCAGATGATCTGGTTATCGCTATCAGCGATGAAGGAAAAGGTTTTGCACCTGATGTACTGGCAGAGCTGGGCAAGGCTTATTGCTCCACCAAGAAACGCCCTGAAAGTGGTTTGGGGCTATATCTGGTCAGTAATGTAGTGCGTAAACTCAATGGTCAGGTGAGTGCGCGTAACCAAACATCAGGTGGCGCAATTGTGTCTATTCGCTTACCGCTTTTTTCGATTTGCTAAGGTGATAATGATGACTGATCGGCGTGAATTATTGATCATCGAGGATGATGCATCATTTGCTCGTGCGTTAAAACGCTCGTTTGAGCGGCGGGACTACCATGTGCATTTATGTGATGATGTCGGGCAGATTGAAGCGATATTGAAAAATGTTTCGCTCAAATTTGCGGTGGTGGATTTAAAATTACCAAGCGGCTCAGGTCTTGAATGTGTAAAGCTTTTGCACGCGCATGATCCGGACATGAAGATTGTGGTGCTGACCGGCTTTGCAAGTATTGCTACAGCCGTTGAAGCAATCAAGCTTGGCGCCTGTCAGTATTTGCCGAAACCCTCCAACACCAATGATATTATTGCAGCCTTTGATAAGGAAGAGGGGGATGCTTCAGTGCCGCTGACGACACGTCCGACGTCCATTAAAAATTTGGAATGGGAGCGCATTCATGAAACTTTGGTAGAGGCTGAGTTTAATATTTCAGAGACTGCACGCCGCCTTGGTATGCATCGCCGCACACTTGCGCGAAAACTTGAGAAAAGGCGGGTGAAGTAATAAATTTGTATCACTTCACCCATTTTATGATTAGCCTAACTCTGAGCTGGAATGCTCTGGTGCACTGTGAACCAGTTGTGTTTCAGGCGTGTGAACCAAAGCCAGATAGCGTTCAAACTGAACCAGAATATCGGCAATCAGCTGCTCTCGGGTAAAGCCCATTACATCATAACCACGACCACCACTGGAAAAGTAAGTGCGCGCTTCATGTCGGTAAGTAGGCTTACCGACACCTAATGTTGAATAGGCAGGGGCAACTTGCTGAACCGGCATGATACCATAGATAAAATCGCGCATGCCCTCTGCCGTGGACCGCAGGGCAATCGAACCATTCTCATCCTCGTCTACGATGGTTTCACGCCCACGATTATTCAGCTCTTTGGTCACTGCATTGAGCGCATCTTTGGCTGTACCATTCATGAAGTTGGTTACTTCACGTTTAGACGGGGCGTGCAAAATTAAGGACAATCTGCGCTGCCATGTCAAACCGGAAGCCGGTTGTGCACTTGGTGGCGAAGGAATTGTTGCCTGTGCCTCTCTTTGTGCCAAGTCGGCTTTCATACCTTTGAAAAGCGACCAGACAAGTGCAAGAATAACGATACAAAATGGTAAGGCGCTTGCAATTGTTGCTGATTGAAGCGCATTTAAACCGCCAGCAATCAACAGACTGGCTGCGACGACACCTTCTAATGCACACCAGAAAACACGCTGACCTGTAGTGGTTTCGGTCTCGCCGCCTGCAGCGATTGCATCAATAACCAAGGAGCCGGAATCGGCGGATGTAACAAAGAAAATTGCCACCAAAACGACAGCCAAGCCTGAAGTGAGGGTTGTCCATGGCAGATACTCGAAGAAATAAAACAGGCCAACAGACACGTCAGCGGCAATTTCTGCACCCAGTTTACCACCGGCGACTGTCGTGTCGATCATGATGGCTGAATTGCCAAATACCGTCATCCAGAAGAAGGTGAAACCGGCAGGAATAAATAGAACCGCTGTCACAAATTCCCGAACTGTACGCCCGCGGGAAATACGGGCAATAAACATGCCGACAAATGGTGACCATGAAATCCACCATGCCCAATAAAATAATGTCCATGCATCAACCCAAGGTGTTGGTTCATATGCATAAATATTAAAAGTGCGCAGCACGATTGTATCAAGATAAAGGCCGATATTTTGAACGAAATCACGGAAAATTTCAGTTGTTTGCCCAACAACCAAGACAAATAACATGAGCAAAATTGCAAATAGCAGATTGGTTTCGGATAGAATTTTGACGCCTTTATCAAGCCCTGTAACGACAGAAATTGTAGCCAGGCCAGTAACAGCCGCAACCAATAGTAATTGAATTTCCAGGTTGATCGGCACACCGAGCAGGTAATTCAAGCCAGCATTCATCTGTGAAACACCAAGCCCCATTGATGTTGCAATACCGAACATGGTGCCGACAATGGCAAAAATATCCACGGCATGACCAATTGGTCCGTTAATGCGTTCTTTTAGCAATGGATAAAGGCCGGAGCGGATGGTGAGCGGCAAATTATATCGATAGCCAAAATACGCCAGTGAAAGGCCAACCACGGCATAAATTGCCCAGGCGTGAATGCCCCAATGGAAAAATGTAACCGCCATTGCTTCACGGGTTGCGGCAACGGAGCGTGGCTCTGCGGTTGGCGGAGCCATAAAATGCGTCATCGGCTCACCAACCGCATAATACATCAGACCAATGCCCATACCGGCCGCAAACAGCATTGCAATCCATGATATAAAGCTGAAATCCGGCGTTGCATCATCAGGGCCGAGTTTTAAGCGTCCATAGCGCCCTAAACAGATGAGCAAAACACTGATAAGAAAAATGCCGACTGAGAGCAAATAAAACCAGCCGAAATTGGTGAGGATCGTTTGCTGAAGCTGCGCAAAAATAGTCGCTGCGCGATCAGGGACAACCACTCCTACTGCTAAAAATATTCCGATGATAATAATAGCACCGAAAAAAACAGGAGGATTTATGACAAATTTAGCAGGCATGGGCGCTCTCTGAAGTTGATGGCTTTAGGGCGGCAGTCATAATTGTCTGAGCTGTGAGATAATAGCAAGGTCGCGGGTGTATGAAAATTTGCCACGTGGTTAATGCCGTTTGATCAAAACTCATATCGGCAGAGCAAGATCAGACTTGACCCTGTCCAGAACGATGATTGTCCGATAGGACATGACATAAGGGTTATCGCCCAAAAGACGTGCGGTTCTGGCCTCATATTCTTCGGTGCTGGGCACACTCATAATCAAAATAATGCCCGCATTTCCGGCGACGCCATAGCATTGCTGCACATCTTCTGCATTTTTGAACATTTTTTTAGCAGCAGCGACCGTTGTGGAACGTTCATCGCTCAGAGTTACCTCGACAATGACTGTTACCGGAAGGCCGACGATTGAGGGTTCAACAATGGCAGCTATTTTTTTAATTGCGCCATTATTTTGCAATTTGACAATGCGGCGCTGAACAGCGGCAGGGGAAAGATGAATGCGCTCTGCCAGTTCTTTTTGCGAGCGTGAGGCATCCTCTTGCAGCAGCTTGAGCAGTGCCTTGTCGTAACTATCTAACTTGATATGAGCGGACATTGCATCTTCCGTATTAAAGCGAGTGAAAATTGCGCGGTTTTATAAATCATAGAGCCCTAATATATGATTGCATGAAATATTTCTATCTGTAACTTTGCGTGATTGTTTTACGTGAGGAGAAATGGTGCCAGGCGAAACATTGATGAGCAATCACAAGTCGTAATGATAAGAAACAGATCTTATAAAAATAGAATTGCCCTGGTCATTTCTTTATTTATTGCGGTTTACGCAACCATTTTCTCACGTCTTGTGTATTACGGTACGATTGAAAGCCCGGAAAAGCGTTTTGTTTCACAACAGGTGAGTGTGAACCGCCCGCAAATTCTTGATCGAAACGGCAAAATACTGGCGATGGATATTAAGGCTTATTCACTTTATGCCGAACCACGCCGCATTACAGATATTGATGAAGTTGCGGAAAAAGTGAACCGCATCATTCCGCAGCTTTCATTAAAAACATTATATGACCGGTTATCCAGCCCGTCTGATTTTATTTGGCTGGCACGCCAGTTGACGCCGGCCGTCAAAAACAAACTGATGATGGCAGGTATTCCGGGCATTGGTTTTCGCCCTGAGCTTAAACGTTTTTATCCGGCAGGACGTACCACATCGCATATTATTGGTCTGACCAATATTGATAATTCAGGTGTGGCTGGTTTGGAAAAGTGGCTTGACGGACAGGGAATTGCAGATCTGCGTAATGCGGGCCTTGCAAATGCCGAAAGCTTTGCACCCATTGTCACCTCGATTGATATAAGGGTGCAGCATGTCTTGCATCACGAATTATCCCGTGCACTTGTGGAGTATGGTGCCGCCGGCGTCGGTGGCGTTATTCTTGATATTAAGAGCGGCGAAATTATTGCTTTGGCTTCATTGCCGGATTTTGATCCGCATTTTCCGACCGAAGCACATCTGCCAGACAGATTGAATCGTGTAACCGCCAGCGCCTCAGAAATGGGTTCGATCATCAAAACTTTTACCACTGCAATGGCAGTGGAATTTGCCGGAGCTGACCTGACAACCATTTATGATGCAACCAATCCGATCAGGGTTGGCAATCAATTTGTACGCGATTATTTTGGTAAAAAACGTCCGCTGACCTTGGAAGAGGTTTTCCTTTATTCGTCCAATATCGGTTCAGCGCATGAAGCCTTATCCGTTGGTGTGGAGGCGCATCGCGGCTTCTTGCTGGAAACAGGTTTGCTGAAGCGATTGCAACTGGAACTGCCGGAAATTGCAAAGCCAATGGAGCCACGCAACTGGACGCCACCAACATCAATCACTGCTGCTTTTGGACATGGCTTTGCCACGACGCCATTACAAACAGCCGTTGGTATTGGCGGTGTATTAAACAACGGCATATTAGTGGCTCCGACCCTTTTAAAACGTGCCAGTCTGGATGAATTGCCGGCAACTCGGATTGTGAGTGAAAAAGCCAGTGCCATTTTGCGTCATTTATACCGTTTAAGCGCGGTTAAAGGCTCGGGTAGACGCGCCAATATTGCCGGGCTTCGTGTAGGCGGAAAAACCGGTACCGCAGAAAAAGTTATCGATGGTCGCTACGCCAAAAATCGCAACTTCAATGTGTTTGCGGCTGCCATGCCGATGGATGATCCTGCCTTTGTTTATCTCATTATTGTTGATGATCCGGCACCGAAATCTGAAACGCGCGGCCAGACCGCGGGTCTGACAGCAGCGCCGCTTGCCGGTGAAATCATCCGCAAGACTTTTAGCTTTTTAAATCTGACACCATGATTTGAAGGCCAGAATATCTAATTCCAACCCTCCCAATATGTACTGTTTTTTTAAGCAGGCTGATGAAAATTATAATGGAGCAATCCTTTGAGATCAGGACGTTTAGTTTCAATTTGTGCACTAGTCAGCACTTTATTTTTAGCGGGCTGCGTCACCACGCAGAAAACGGAAACGGTGGCTGCAACCGACACTTCGGCGAAGGAAGTCAAGCTGCAGCAAAAAGCTGAAACGGGCACATCATCGAAAAAAACATCAGGTAAACCGCTTGCTGATCCTGCACATATGTATCGTGCGATGAATGATGGTCGGTTTGATATTCCTGCGGTTGATGTGAAGCGCATGAAGCCTGAGCATATGCGCCAGATTGTATCTTATGAGACAAATGAACCGGTCGGAACTGTGATTGTCGAGCAGAAAAGCCGCTATCTTTATTATGTTTTGCCTGACAATAAAGCGGTACGTTATGCTGTTGGTGTCGGGCCTGCAGGGCGCAATTTCCAGGGAACGGCAACTATTGCCTATAAACAGGCTTGGCCACGGTGGACGCCAACATCATCTATGATTAAACGTAACCCGAAACATTATGGACGATATAAGGATGGTGTAGAAGGCGGGCCTAAAAATCCGATGGGTGCGCGTGCACTTTATATACATCAAAATGGTCAGGACACATATTATCGCGTTCACGGCACAAATGCGCCATGGTCTATCGGTAAAGCGGTTTCCGCTGGATGTATCCGTCTTTTGTCCCAAGATATTATCGATCTTCATGATCGCGTCAAACCAGGCTCGCGTATCATAGTTCGTTAACGATGTCCGGTCTATTGTGACCTATAAACAGGATTGGTGCGCTTATTGTGTGCCAATCCGGAACAGTTATTGATTGTAGGATAATTATATTATGTCTCTGACACGACGCGCATTTGTTGTTGGCTTACCGGCAGCCCTTGCAGCTTGTACATCAACACAAGCTGTGAAAGAGGGGCCGAAGGTTTCCGCATATCATAACGCAATGTATGCAGCCGTTGAGGGGGAGCCTTTTTCGGTACCTGCACCTAATTTGAAAAAGATTGACCCGCAATATTACCGCCGGGAAGTTGCTTACGCGAGCGGTTATGTACCGGGTACGGTTATTATCGATACGCAGAAACGTTTCCTGTATTTACAACAGGAAAATGGCCGCGCATTGCGTTATGGTATCGGTGTTGGCAAGGCGGGACTTGAATTTGAGGGCGAAGGCACCATTCAATATAAACGCCAATGGCCAAGCTGGACGCCGACGCAGGATATGATCAAGCGCGAGCCTGAACGCTATGGGCCACTGGCATCCGGCATGGCGCCTGGGCCAACCAACCCGCTTGGTGCACGCGCGCTTTATCTCTTCAAAGACGGGCGTGATACACTTTATCGTATTCATGGCAGCAATGAAGACTGGTCAATCGGCCGCGCGATTTCCAGTGGCTGTATCCGCCTGCTTAATCAGGACATTATCGATCTTTATACCCGTATCCCTAACGGTACAAAGGTTGTGGTGTTGCAGGGTAATTCCGGACAGGTCGCTTCTGCCTCTTAAAGCAGATTATCAATATTAGTTGTTATCGTGATAAAATCAGTATAATTTTTCACGATAACAACCATCTTAAAAGTCAGCCTTTTCACGTCCCCAACCCAAAAACACTGCGCTGCTATGAACGGCAAGCGCAATCATGCTGACCATCCAAAAAACACTGTGCCATTGGAAATAAAAAGCAAAGCTTAGAAGCATTACCCATGTAATTGCGAGCCAGCCGACAACGCCCCATTGTCTGCCCTCACTAATGCCGCCAAGGGCAACAGAGCCTGCCGCAAGAAGTAAAAACAACACAATCTGCTCTGTCAATGACTGGCTGATTTGATAACCGTAAAGCCAGATATATCCGGTCACCAGTATGAATAAGATTATCGCGCCACTTAGCACGATGAAGCCGGAGCTGACAAAATCCGCTGCTTTATCTTTTCTTTTCTCACGGCGGTTTTGTAAATATTCGCGGAACGGTTCATTACTCGCGACAAACGGATTTTGAGACGATTTTTTGCCTTTAACGCCATATGCAAATTCATGCTCCGGCAGATCTGGGCGATAGGTGCCAAATAATCTATCCCAAAAAGCAAAGCTGCCTGCATAATTGGCATCCGAATAGGCTCTGTCATTGACATGGTGGATGCGGTGGTGAGCCGGCGTTACCAGAATATATTCCAGCCAGCCAAGGCGCGGTGTCAGGGCACTATGATTCATCAATTGAATGGAATAATGCAGTACCGACACTGTGATGAAAACGGGCAGCGGTATGCCGATCAAGGCCATTGGAATGAAAAACGGAATAGACGCCAGTGACGAATACCACGAATTGCGTACGGCCAAAGAGAGATTAAAATGTTCGCCTTGATGGTGAACCACATGCACCGCCCATAAAAGCGCGAATTTATGATGCAAACGGTGCAACCAATAAAAGCAAAAATCCCACATCAAAATGGCAAGCAGCCACACCCAGACTTGCGGCCAGCCTTCGACAAGGTTTAAGCTCAAATGCGTTACAATGAAACCGTAACAGGCAAGTTCCAGCCCACGAAACAACCATAACATCATATGGCCTGAATTCAGGTTGAAAACGACATCATGCCAATCCACTTTTTCCTGTTCGGTCTTGGTGAGAATAATCATCTCACCGAGCACCAGAATGATGAGGAGCAGAATGGGGAAGGCAATAGCCATCATAGCGCGCGCCTCAAAATTCTTTTATTTTGCCAATTAAGAATAGAGTGAGCAAATATGCATGCAAAAATGGCAAGGGCTGCTCCGCCCAAAACATCAACAAACTGATGCCGGTGTAATTGCAAAATCGAGACAGTAATGGCAATACCCCAAAGAGCGGTGAAAAGACTGAGAAATAATTGCGTTTTTTGCCATAGTGCGTAAACCGCCAGAATTGTCAGCGTGACATGCAGCGATGGCAGGCAGTTTTGCATAGAATCCAGCTGGATTAACAAACGCAGCACATCTGCACTGAGTGTTTCCTGTGTGACGGCCGGAAATTCCATTGTCGTTGGCCAAAAAGTAAAAACGATACCTGCACCAACTGCTGACAATTGCATGGAGCGTGCCAGCCAAACGAGACGCTGTTGCGGGCAGCATAAATAAGCATATGCACATAATATAAAAAACGACAGATAAAGCCATATTGCACTGGGATCAAACTCAAACCACAAATCAACGACAGAAGGCTGGAGAAGGTGTGCCGATGCCTGATCCTGACTGCTGGTCAGGCTATAAACAACCCCCACAGCACCCCATCCGGTTAACATGTACCACAAGCGCGAATATAGCGAATTCATTCATTCTCCAGCACGGAAATATAGCTTATAATCATAAGATTTGTTTCAATATAGCCGTTTTTATAAGTAATTATCGTCAGATTATAGTAGAAAAACACCTCTTGACGGGAGGGGGACTATCATGCGACTGCGTAAATGAACACCATAATTTAAGTGCGGACATTAATGACAATCGTTCAAAATGGTGCGGGGAAACCCGGATTAAAAATCGCTGGAACCGGTGCCTATCTGCCTGAGACCCGTGTCCTTTCTTCTGAGATTGATGCCCGACTTGGCTGGCCTCAGGGCACGGTGGAAAACCGCTTTGGTTTGACCGCGCGATATGTGGCAAAGGGGCAGGAAACCAGCTCTTTCATGGCTGAACAAGCCTCAAGACAGGCGCTGAAAGCTGCCGGAATTGTCCCGCAAGAGCTTGATCTTATTCTCGGTGCCTGCGGGGTTATGGAGCAAGTTATTCCATCTACCGCCACTTTGGTTCAGCAGCGGTTAGGATTGGGAAAATCCGGCATACCGGCATATGATGTCAATGCAACTTGTCTAAGCTTCATTCAGGCGCTTGATTTAGCTGCGATGAAAATTCAGCTGGGCGTTGCCCGCAGTGTTTTGATTTTTTCTGCTGATATTGCTTCCGTTGGCTTGGACTGGCGTGAACCGGATGTTGCAGCCATTTTTGGTGATGGTGCTGCGGCTGTTGTTTTAACCGCTGACGGAAACGGCCTGATTGCCAGCCGATTTGAAACTTATTCTGAAGGTGGCGAGGCTTGTGTGCTGGCAGGTGGTGGCACTCGAATTTCGGCAGCTGTTGACCGTGACGCAGCGGCTGAAGCATCCTATTTCAAGATGAATGGTCAGGCTGCATTTCGGATCACTGCCCGTTATTTGCCACGGTTTTTAAAACGGTTATTTATGCAGGCCGATATGCATATTGCAGATATTGATTGCATTATTCCGCATCAGGCAAGCGGTCCGTCGCTTACGCATGGTTTGGCACGTATCGGGCTTAACCCTGATCATGTCATCCAGACATTTTCGCGTTTCGGCAATCAAATCGCCACCTCAATTCCGATGGCTTTACATACGGCAATAACGGAAGAACGTGTGAAGCGTGATGATGTAATTTTGCTGGCTGGCACATCAGCGGGTATTTCCATTGGCGGAGCAATATTGCGATATTAATGGCAAAAGTTCTTGTAACCGGTGCAACCGGCTGTCTGGGAAAACGACTAAGCCAATATTTATCGGCACAAGGACATCATGTGCTGGCGCAGGGGCGTGACCTGGCTGCGGGCTCAGAATTTGCAGCTGAAGGCATCGAATTTCTTGCCTTTAATTTGAAGGGCAATTATCCGGCTGCAGCGTTTCAGCATGTTGATATCGTTTTTCATTGCGCGGCACTTTCATCCGCTTGGGGGCCTCGTCAAGAGTTTGAAGCCGTCAATGTTACCGCCACCAAACGCTTGCTTGAAGCTGCGGCCAAAGCACAAGTTGGGCGCTTTGTTTTTGCCTCATCGCCCAGCATTTATGCTAATGGAAAAGACCGCTTTAATCTTGCAGAAGATGCAGCATTGCCGGAGCATTTTCCAAGTCATTATGCCCGCACCAAATATGAAGCGGAATGTCTGGTGCTGGCCGCCGATAATGTGAGCGCTATGCGCACCACCGCTTTGCGCCCGCGTGCGATTTATGGCACCGGTGATCGTTCGCTGATGCCGCGTCTGTTGCAAGCCATTAAGCGCGGGCGTGTGCCGATGATTGGCGGTGGTAAAAGCCTGATTGATATCACCCATGTGTCAGATGCAGCACGCGCTATGGCACTTGCTGGATTTGAAGATGGCGCCTGCGGCGAAGTTTTTAATATTACCTCCGGCGTTGCTTACCGTTTTTCCGAGCTTTTGGCGGCTGTTTGTTCGTTAAACGGCGCTGCCCCTCGCCAAGTTCATATTTCACATGAAAATGCCATGCGACTGGCAAAAATGCTGGAATTTGTACACCGCGTTTTGATGCCTCAAAAGGAGCCTGTCATTACATGTCAGGCGGTCGCGTCGCTCGGTTGCAGCCTGACGCTTGATATCACGAAAGCAAAAGAAAAGCTGGGCTACATCCCAGCTATATCTATTGAAGATGGTATTCAGGATTATGCCGCAAACATCTGAAACCGTGCTGGAATTTACTTGTTTTCATATTGGCTATTGTCGCGGGCCTCACGCAATGACGCAACGCGGCGCGCCGTGGCGCATGAGGCGTTTTCCTGCGGGTGTAGCGCTACTGCGCCATCCGGTTCATGGCACGATATTGTTTGATGCGGGCTATGGCGCACTTTTTAATCAAGCGACAAAGCCATTTCCGGAGCGCATTTATCGCTGGCTGACACCTGTGTCTTTTAATGCGAATTATAACTTGCCCAGTCAACTGCAAAAGCTTGGAGTTTCTGCGCCTGATTTAGTTTTTTTATCACATCTTCATGCTGACCATGTGGCAGGTTTATTTGATTTAAACACTATCCCGCCCGTTATCACATCCCAAACGGCGATTGAAAAACTAAACGCAAAGCGCCTTGCCAGTTTACAAGCTGGATGTCCGGCAATGCTGCGTGACCGGTTAAAAGCCTTACCTTTAAAAGCAGTTGAAAGCCTGCCCCAGCTCAGCCTTCAACCCTACGGATTGCAAGCTTTCGGCAGCGGTTATGATCTATTGGGTGATCAGACTGCGATTGCAGTTTCACTTCCCGGACACGGTTTCGGCCAAACAGGTTTATTTTTACCCAAAACCTCTAAGGGTGCGATTTTTCTGGTGGCAGATGCCGTTTGGAGTTTTCAATCTTTGCAGCGTAATTTGCCACCACCAAAGTTTACTTTGCATCGTTTGGGCAATGCTGCCGCCTTTATGGATAGTTTTGCAAAGTTACGTGCCTTTCACCTGGCTCAGCCGGAGGTCAAAATAATCGCCTCGCATTGCACTGAAAGTTACCCGCTTTCATCATCAGAGGTGAAAATATGAACCCGTTCAGCGTTTTTTTGCGCGCGCGTTATGGTAAATGCTTTGCATCGCGCGAAGCGATAGCCCGGCATCAGCAACAGGCATTTGCGCATTTACGCCGCCATATTATGCCGCGCTCGCCATTTTATAAAGACTTTGCGGATCAGCCATATGAAAACTGGCCGATGATGAATAAAGCACTGATGATGGAGCATTTTACAGACATCAACACAGCCGGTATTACCAAAGAAGATGCCTTAGACATCGCTTTAACCTCAGAAGAAAAGCGCGATTTCGCACCAATGATCGGGCAGGTTGCTGTGGGGCTTTCCACCGGCACATCCGGTCAGCGCGGACTTTTTGCTTCCAATAAACGTGAACGCGCATTATGGGCTGCTTTAATGTTGGGGCGTTTTTCGCCGTCTTTTTTACGCAGTCAGCGGGTTTGCTTATTTCTGCGTGCCAATAATATGCTTTATGAGCGGTTGGGAAATGCGCTGATCAGTTTTGAGTTTTACGATTTGCTACAGGCGTTTGATCTCCATCTGCCGCGTTTGAACAAGCAAAATCCAACAGTTCTGATTGCACCGGCACAAATTTTGCGGCTCTTGGCACATGCTCAAAATGATGGTGCAATTGATATTCAACCTCGTTGCATCATATCTGTCGCAGAAGTGCTTTCCCCCGAAGACGAGGTTGCGATTACAGATGTTTTTGGTGTGGAAGTGGATCAGGTTTATCAATGCACCGAAGGCGTGCTTGGTATGACATGCCGCGCCGGTTCTTTGCACTTAAATGAAGCTTATGTGCATATTGAGCGAGATATTATTGATGAAGCGAGCGGCGCCTTTGCCCCCATTATTACGGATTTGACACGTGAAACCCAACCAGTGTTAAAATATCGCTTAGATGATATTTTAATCCCTGATGATGAGCCGTGTCCTTGTGGCTGTGCAAGTCTGCGTTTGAAACGCATTGAAGGGCGCTGCGATGATATTCTTTATTGGCAAAAGCATGATGGCGGATTGCAAATGATCCCCTCCGATCTTATCCGGCAGGCCGTTGCTACAAGCCAATGTGAAATTCGTGATTATCGCGCTGTGCAAGTTGGCCAGCATCTGCTGAAAATTTGGTTGGATACGGATGATTTTGCATTGGCTTGTCAATATGTTGAGCAAAACCTACTGATGGAAGCTGCAAAATTAAATACGCAGCTTCCAGAACTTAATTTTCATCAAGGTATTACAAGCCACTTAGATCAAAAACGCCGCCGCGTAATTGCGAAATAGTCGCTTCTTGCTTGAGGGGGCGCCATAGTCTTTCGATGTAAATATTGTCGGGATAACGTCCGCTATCATCCATTGATATTTTGATCTTGGCATCAGTCAGAATAGCGATCCAGTCTTTTCCAGTAAACTGGGCCCCTTGATCATTATTCATTATTTCAGGCTTTCCGTATTTGAAAATAGCCTCATTTAAGGCTTCAACCCTGAAGCTGGTATACATTGTGTTTGAGAGTCGACATGAAAGCACTTTGCGCGTTGCCCAATCCATAATCGCAACCAGATAAAGAAAACCACGCTGCATAGAGAGTGGAGTAAGAAGCGCAAACGCGCTTCTCCTCCCCGAACCGTACGTGCACCTTTCAGCGCATACGGCTCTCCATTCAAACTTGGCCCATGGCCA
>NZ_JACIIU010000004.1 GCF_014205685.1 Paenochrobactrum gallinarii | reverse complement strand
GTCACCTTCGTCGAAAACTCAAATTTTAAAACCACCAAACTATCAGGCAATCCGCCCGACCATCCGGCAATCTCACCACCCTCAAGCCCGGAGGCTCCGAAGTGGTTCGGGGCTTCTAACCCCTCAAGCAATCACTGTCAAGTGAAAACTTGCAAGAAAATCATTTACTTAGCAAATAATTTTCTCAGTGCTGTAAAACCAAATCTCTTCAGATTTACCGCCGAACAATCAACCAATCTTACAACCGGTCAATCACTCTCAAGGACGAAGCTGTCTGCCGCTAGCAGCGCCGCCGCCCTCGTTGTTCGCCTTATAGGGCAACCAAACTAAAACTGTCAACGGTGTTTTTTAGTTTTCTTGAATGTTTTTTGAAGATTGATCATTTTCTTCATTCTAGCCTGTGCATAAGCCCTGAATGTCGCCTTAAAGAATAGGCCTAGTCGCAGATAATGTGAAACCATGCCTCAACAGCACACTTCTTATACATATAAGGCCATAAAGCAGCCTCATTGCATTATTAGACAACGAGCCGTCATTTATATGGTTGTACGCAACCACTTATTATTGACTTCACACACAGGGATAGGCAAAACTCAAATGACGACAATGTTAGGCTTTGCTTATTTCTCTTCAGCACTACCTGAAAAATGTTGTGAATGTGGACCGTATTGCGATTCTATCGTGAGCGGTTTTGATACTATGAACTCGTGTATCATATAGCCAACTATGGGATACCCTGTATTAATATGACGTCGTATCAACGCGATCAAAAATTTACCGGCGACGAGCCCCCGCTTACAGTGGGTGGTAAACGGCGCCCGCCTGATCGCCGCGATGTCTCTGCACGTTGGCTTGTCGGCACCTTTTTAACTGGCGTTACCTCCTGCACACTCATCGGCGTTGCACTTTTTGCTGCTCTTGATGGTCGCGAACAATTGGCAACGCCCGCTGAATTGCTGGCGCTCGAAGATATCCAGCCGGCCGTCCAACAAGATGTAAGTAAAGGTAATCGCATCGCCAGCGCGATTGCCAAACAAAAACCGCAAGACCGCCGCCGTATGGAAATCTCCACCATGCTGAAGGTAGGCGAGCGTGAAGTGATCAGAACCCGCCCCTTTGAATATGTTAAAATGGCACTGGCGGTGGATCATCCGACAAATCGTAAATATCCGGCATTTAATGCGCTGGAAGTCTTTTCTGAAGGGCCGTCTGCTCCTCAGCCTTCAAATACCGGCCAGATCTACGGCGCTAAAGTGGAAAGTGAAATCAGCCTGCGGGTGGTTGATTTTCCAATGGACGTCAATAATTTTGACACCACAGCAGATCTGTCCGTCGATGATGTAGAAGATATTGTACGTGACACCGGCATTTTGCTCACTGATGGCGACGTACAAGTAGCTTCTCTTCATTATGTTGATCCATTGCGCTTTGGTGCTAATGATTCGCTCTTTTCTTTAAGCCCGGCACTTGGTGTGCGTATCACGCAAGAAAATGTCAGTGTCGCAGCGCGCAATGAAGGGGCTGAACTTGCAGGTGATGGCTTTTCTGAAGAACTGATACCATTCAGAACCGCTGCCAATATCAGTGATGCACTGAACAGTGCCGGCTATACCGATGACAGTGCACCGCAAATGGCGGAAGCCCTGTCCAAATTGATGAATTCGCCGCGCCTGAAAGAAGGCAGCGTTTTGCGTGTCGGTGTTGAAAGCCGCAATGGCGAAGACAGAATTGTTCGCGCCAGCATTTATAGTAACACCACCCATCTGGTGACCGTAACCCTTAATGATAAAGCACAATATGTGCCTTCCGATGAACCGGAAACAACGCCATTACTGGCCAGCGCTTTTGATGGGGAAGTGATTGCGCCGCGTTTACGTGGGGCTATGCCAAGTGTTTATGACGGAATCAGCCGCGCTGCGCTTGCCTATGGAATGACTGATACAATGCGCGCGCAGCTGATTAAAATGCTCGCATCCGATGTGGATTTACAGGGCAAGCTAAGCGCATCTGATCAGTTGGAAGCATTTTTCTCATTGCCGGATGATTCTGATAGCGCGGATGACGATTCGCAGCTTCTTTATGTGTCAGCAAATTTTGGTGGAACCACCCGTAAATTCTACCGATATCAGGCTCCAAACGGCACTGTTGATTATTTCAATGAAAACGGCAAAAGCGCCAAACAGTTTTTATTGCGTAATCCGGTGCCAAACGGTGTCTTCCGCTCACCATTTGGTATGCGCCGTCATCCAATTCTCGGCTATAGCCGAATGCATACGGGCGTTGATTGGGCGGCACCGCGTGGCACACCTATCATTGCATCCGGTAATGGTGTTGTTGAAAAGGCCGGCTGGTCCAATGGTTATGGAAATCAGACGCTCATTCGCCATGCCAATGGCTATGTCAGTAGCTATTCGCACCAAAATGCGATTGCCAATGGTGTAACACCAGGCGCAAAAGTCCGTCAGGGGCAAGTGATTGGTTATGTCGGTTCGACCGGCCTGTCGACCGGCCCTCATCTGCATTATGAGCTGATCGTCAATGGTACGAAAGTTGATCCGCTGCGCATCCGTCTGCCGGATAATAAAGCCTTGAGCGGCAAAGAGCTGGAAGCTTTTGTACGTGAGCGCGAGCGCATTGATAAATTGCTCAATGATCCTAGCGATGGCACCAAACTGGCCGCCAATAATTCGGCTCGCGGTTAAAAGCCTGCAAAGCCGAACCACCAAAGATAAAAAACCGCAGATAATCATTTCTGCGGTTTTTCTTTTTATTCGGTAAATTCGACAGTTACCCCTGCCCCCACCAGTTTGGCCAGCTCCTGCGCATCCCAATTGGTTAAGCGCACACAGCCATGGCTGGAGGTTTTACCGATTTTAGATGGTTCCGGTGTGCCGTGAATACCATAGGTCGGTTTTGACAAAGCAATCCAAACAGTGCCCACCGGCCCGTTTGGCCCCGGTGGAATAGTCAGTACCTTGTTATTGTTGCCCTGTTTAAAATTGATTTTCGGATTATAAGTATAGTTCGGATTAATGGCGATCCGCTCTACCTTCACAATGCCCGAAGGAGATGGATTATCGGAAGAGCCAATGGTTGATGGATAAGCCACCACCAGTTTACCGTTTTCATCATAGCCGCGCACTTGTTTGCGCGCTTTATCGGCAATGATACGGGCAACTTTAGGCTTTTTCACCCGCTTGATATTCGGCACTTTAATTATTGTGCCCGGTTGTCCAAAGTTTACACCCGGATTAATTTCCTTCAAATAAGCTTCATCAATATGAAAGCGTTCGCTCAGCATTTCAGCGTGGGATGTATAGGCCATGCTGGAAAGCCTGGCTTTTTCTGCATAATCCGATGGAATCGACGCGACCAGATTTTGCGCTGCATCTTTTTCGGTAATCATATATTCGGTAAATGCCGCACCACCGGTGGCTTCCAATTCGGCATTGATCGCAGCCTCGTCCTGCGGATTAATAAAACGGCCTGTTAATTCGCCATAAGCAGCCGCCGCCTTATCGACATTGCTGCCAGCACGACCATCAATGACCCCCGGTGATGCGCCAGCACGATCCAGCAAAATTTGATAGGCTGCAATTTTTGCTTTCGCACCCTGCCCTTTTGGCATTTCAACGGCTGGTGTCGAATCATTAATGTCAGGATAACTGCGCTGCTGTTGCTGCATCTGACGATTTTGTTGCTCATAATCAGGAATGCTCGCCTGATCATATGGATCACTGCCAACAGGCGGTAATTCGTTGCGCTCAATCTGTCCGTCACGATTATAAGTATATTCTGGCGCTGAAGGTGCCGCCGGATAATAATTCGGGTCTTCGGGCACATTGCCAAAACCATCATAAGGCGCACCGCCATCAACCGGACCATTCAATGTCCAGTTGCCGCCACCGCGAATCCCACGTCGCCCTCTGGTTTGCTCTTGCTCATAAACAGGCTCAACCGAAATAATACGACCGCGCCTGTCCATGGTCACGCGCTGGCCTTTCGGATCAATATAAACCCTGATCTGGCCATCACTGAAAACCTGCTCTCCCGGATCATAGAGCTGTGCCGAAGCTGGCGCACTCATCCAAAAAGAAGATGTAAAAGATGCCAGAAGTGCCAAATAAGACAGTGAACGGAAATGCGCCATGAAACAACCTTGCAGAGAAAAAGCCTTCACATCAGATGAAGTATTTACGGTTAACAAACATCTAATTTTCAATTTCTTAAGTCATGAAGGTGACCTCAAAATGGCCAAATCAAACATGGTGACAATAAAAAAGCCGGTCAAAACCTGACCGGCTTTTAAAGTTTTCACCATCGATTGACGTCAACCTAAGTGATTACTTATCTTCAGTTACCATTCCGGCCTTCGCCTTGAAATTCAACCGGTCAGAACCGGCTGAAATTTCAACAACCGAACCATCAAGAACATCACCAAGCAGAATTTTCTCTGCCAGCGGATCCTGAACTTCCTTCTGGATAACCCGCTTCAACGGACGTGCACCATAGGCAGGATCATAGCCCTTGTTGGACAACCAATCACGGGCATCATCATCCAGTTCAAGATGAACCTTCCGGTCAGCCAGCAATTTCTGCAGACGTTCAAACTGAATATCGACAATCGCACCCATATCAGCCCGACGCAGACGATGGAACAGTATGATCTCATCCACACGGTTGAGGAATTCCGGACGGAACGAAGCACGCACCACCGACATGACATCCTCGCGGGCGCTGTCGACAGAATCATTTTCGCCCAAATTCACCAGATATTCCGCACCAAGGTTAGACGTCATGATGATCAGCGTATTTCTGAAATCGACAGTGCGTCCCTGACCATCAGTCAGGCGGCCATCATCAAGCACCTGTAACAGTACGTTGAAGACATCCGGATGCGCCTTTTCGATCTCGTCAAACAGAATGACCTGATAAGGACGGCGACGGACAGTTTCCGTCAAAACACCACCTTCTTCATAACCGACATAGCCCGGAGGTGCGCCGATCAGACGGGCAACGGAATGTTTCTCCATAAATTCCGACATATCAATCCGCACCATCGCGGTATCATCAGAAAAGAGGAATGATGCCAATGCCTTGGTCAGCTCGGTTTTACCAACACCGGTGGGTCCTAAGAATATGAAAGAACCAATCGGACGGTTAGGATCCTGCAATCCGGCACGCGCACGACGAACCGCTTTGGAAACCGCCTGCACGGCTTCCGCCTGACCAACCACCCGTTTTCCGATCTCGTCTTCCATACGCAGAAGTTTTTCGCGCTCACCTTCCAGCATGCGGTCAACAGGAATACCCGTCCAGCGGGAAATGATCTGTGCCACATGGTCAGGCGTCACGGTTTCTTCAACCAGGGAACCACGGTTTTCATTGCTTTCAGCATCCGACAACTCTTTTTCAAGCTGCGGGATTGCGCCATAAGCCAATTCACCGGCCTTCTGGAATTCGCCATTACGCTGGGCAATTGCCAAAGCATTACGCGCATCTTCCAGTTTCTTTTTCAGGTCTGCCGCATGGCCGAGCTTTTGCTTTTCCGCCTGCCATTTAGCAGTCAGTTCGGCTGATTCTTCTTCCAGATCACTCAGCTCTTTTTCCAACCGCACAAGACGGTCTTTGGAAGCAGTATCGGTTTCCATCTTTAAAGCTTCGCGTTCGATTTTCAGCTGCATGGCGCGGCGGTCAATCTCATCAAGCTCTTCCGGTTTCGAATCGACCTGCATTCTGAGACGCGATGCTGCCTCATCCACAAGGTCGATCGCTTTATCCGGCAGAAAGCGGTCAGTGATATAACGGTTAGACAATGTGGCAGCGGCCACCAGTGCTGAGTCAGAAACCCGCACTTTATGATGCTGCTCATATTTTTCCTTCAAACCGCGCAGGATCGAAATCGTATCTTCAACTGTTGGTTCATTGATGAAAACCGGCTGGAAACGACGGGCAAGCGCTGCGTCCTTTTCCACATATTTGCGGTATTCATCGAGAGTCGTTGCACCAACGCAACGCAATTCACCACGGGCAAGAGCAGGTTTAAGCAGGTTTGATGCATCCATCGCACCATCGCTTTTACCGGCGCCAACAAGGGTGTGCATTTCATCAATGAACAAGATGATCTGGCCATCTGCGCTCTGCACTTCCGACAAAACCGCTTTCAGACGCTCTTCAAATTCACCGCGATATTTTGCACCCGCAATCAACGCGCCCATATCAAGCGCCATCAATTGCTTATCTTTAAGGGATTCCGGCACGTCACCATTAACGATACGCAGAGCCAGGCCTTCGGCTATCGCGGTTTTACCCACGCCCGGCTCACCAATCAGCACCGGATTGTTTTTGGTACGGCGCGACAAAACCTGAATAGCACGGCGGATTTCTTCATCACGACCGATCACCGGATCAAGCTTGCCGTCACGTGCATCTTCCGTCAGATCACGCGCATATTTTTTCAAAGCATCATAATTGCCTTCTGCGGATGCAGAATCAGCTGTGCGACCCTTACGCATATCGTTGATCACCTTATTCAGAGCTGTGGCCGTCACACCGGCTTTGCTTAAAATTTCAGAACTTTTGGCAGATTTTTCAATCGCAAGTGCCGTCAGAAGACGTTCAACCGTCACGAAACTATCACCAGCCTTGGTGGCCAGTTCTTCGGCAGTGGAAAACACTTTTGCGAGAGGTTGTGACAGATAAAGCTGATCATTGCCGCCGGTCACTTTCGGCACAGCATTTAAAGCTGCATCCAGACCGGAGCGCAATTGCGCAAGATTACCGCCCGCACGTTCAATCAGCGTTGCAGCCAAACCTTCATTATCATCGACCAATACTTTCAGCATATGCTCCGGCATAAATTGCTGATTATTGGCATTTAATGCATAGGTTTGTGCAGACTGAATAAAACCGCGAACACGTTCGGTATATTTTTCAATATTCATAAATGTCTCCTTCATCCGCTTCGGCCTGTAACAGCGCCGTACGGTCTTTGGTGACGAGCCCCCAGATGAGGCGGGCTCCATCTGGTTATGATATGGGATGAGTTTATGCGTTCGGCAAGAAGGCTGCAAATATTCTGTAATAAAAAAGGCGCGAAAGTTAAACTCTCGCGCCTTTGATTGATTATAAAGCTAAAATTTAAGCTTCTGAAGTTTCTTTGACCGGATCCGCATCCTCTGCTTTGACGCGGCGCGGACGACCCGGACGGCGACGGACCGGTTCCTCACCATCACTTTCCGCGACAGCTTCAACAGGCTTGGCGCGTGGTGTGCGCGGCTTAGCAGGCGCAGCCTTTTTAACCGGCTTTTCTTCCGCTTCCACAGCAACTGCAACCGGCTCAACAACTGGTTCTGCTTTTACAGCAACCGGTTGTTCCTGAGCAACTTCAACAGCTTTGACAACCGTCTGTTCTTTTACTTCCGGCTGCTCGGCGCCTTCAGCAAAATGCGTGACAGGCTGTGGTGCATCCGGGGCAACAGGATTGCTGTGCTGTTCGAAGCGCGACGGACGGCGCGGACGCTGAATGCGGCGCTGATCACGATCTCTGCCATTATTATCACGGCCTTGATTGTCGCGGTTCTGGTTGTCACGGTTATAATCGCGGTTCTGGCTGCGTTGTTCGTTAGCCCGCTGTTCATGAGAACGTGCATTGCCGCCATTATCTTCATCATAAACGACTTCAGCCGGAGTGCCTTCAATGAAAGGCTGCGGACCGCTACCATTTACTTCCTGCGACGAGGAACCATTATGGCCGTTATTCGATGATGTGGCGGCAAAGCTCTGCTCTTCATCATCGCTGGCTTCGTCATCAAAATTTTCATCCCGCTGGAAATGCTGCGGATTTTGTGCCTGCGCCTGCAAAATAATGCGGGTATAATGTTCCGCATGCTGCAGGTAGTTTTCAGCCATCACGCGATCACCGGAAACCTGAGCATCTCTTGCCAGAGTTGCATATTTCTCTGCGATATGCTGTGCATTGCCCCGGATTTTCACGTCCGGACCGTTGCTTTCATAATTACGCGTCAGAGGATTGGGACCCTTACGGTTATTGTTGTTCCCCCGTCCACGCATGCGCCTGTTCTGCTGTGCTGGCCTCATACTCATATCTCTTTTCAGATTAAGGGCGCTTAAGACCTGCGCGATCAAAAAGATCAACGGGTCTCGCAGTTTGAGCTACAGAAGGGAGTGCACCCTAATATCCCAGTCTGTGTAATGCTCTGAATGTGGTACGTACCGTTTAAAACTTAACCGGCCTGTTTTCAGACCCCGTTTTCCAGACCTCTAGCGGTCTTGCACTTTGCGGTGCAGTCAAAAACCAAAATTTCGGACGGTGACCGGAACCTAAACAGATTTTGCGGAAATTCCAAGCGTTTTTATTGATTGCCTGTCAATTATCTGCATCATTTCGCTTTTTTTAAGCTTTTTCAAAAAGCAGCGCCCGTTCATGTCCGCCGAGATCTTTACTGATTTGCGTAAGCTTGAAATCATATTGATTAAAAATCTTTTCCACGTCAGGCAACTGACCTGCACCGATTTCAATGGCGATCACACCCTCATCATATAAGTGATTTGCAGCGTGCTTCGCAAGAGAGCGATAAAAATCCAGTCCGTCTTCGCCGCCATCCAACGCGGCCATAGGATCATGTTCGCGAACTTCGCGTGAAAGTGCGGCAATTTCATGATGCGGTATATAAGGCGGGTTTGATGTAATCACATCATAGCGCCCGCTCACATTAGCAAACCAATCACTGTGTAGTGCGGCAAGGCGTGAAGACACGCCGGCATTTTCAGCATTAATACGCGCGGTGCTCAAAGCATCTTGCGCTATATCCACTGCCACGCAACGCGCCTTCGCACATTGATGCAGCAATGTGATAGCAATGATCCCCGTGCCGGTGCCCAAGTCCAGCACGTCCACCACTTGGCTTGCATGCGCTTTCTGCTCCACAACCGGCAGCACCAATTCGATCAAAGCTTCGGTATCAGGGCGCGGCTCCAGCGTATCCTTCGAAAGCTGGAACTCCAGCCCCCAGAAAGCACGCGCGCCTATGATGCGATGCACCGGCTCACCGCTCAAACGACGCTCCAAAGCAGCTTGCCAAAGCGCCACTTTATCCGCATCAACGATTTGATCTGGCCGGCTGATCATATCCATGCGCGACGTGGCACTTGCCCATTCGGTTAAAAACCGCGCATCAATGGCCGGATTTTCAATTCCGGCTGCCATAAAAGCATCGCGCATCTGCGCAAACATCTGTCCCAGCTGCATTTGATGGACGTTCTTCATTCACCAAGCTCAGTCAGGAGCGCGGCCTGATGATCAGAAATCAGCGCATCCACCAATTCGTCCAACTCGCCCTCCATCACCCGATCAAGCTTATAAAGCGTCAGGTTGATGCGGTGATCGGTAACGCGTCCCTGCGGAAAGTTGTAGGTGCGGATACGTTCAGATCGGTCCCCTGAACCCACCTGACTGCGGCGCGCTTCGGAACGTTCGCTCTCCGCCTTTTGCCGTTCCATATCATAAAGACGGGCACGCAAAATCTGCATCGCACGGGCACGGTTCTGGTGCTGCGATTTTTCCGCCTGCACCACCATCAAGCCGGTTGGAATATGGGTGATACGCACTGCAGAGTCGGTAGTATTGACGTGCTGTCCACCAGCACCCGACGCACGCATTGTATCAATGCGGATGTCTTCATTGCGGATTTCAATATCAATATCTGCCGCTTCCGGCAGCACTGCAACCGTTGCAGCAGAGGTGTGAATACGCCCGCCCGCTTCAGTTTCCGGCACACGCTGCACGCGATGCGCACCGGATTCAAATTTCAGTTTCGAAAACACGCCCTTGCCCGAAACAGTCGCGATAATTTCTTTATAGCCACCGGCATCGCCTTCGCTGGAACTCACCAGCTCCACACGCCAGCCTTTTTCCGATGCGTAACGCTCATACATACGGAACAAATCACCGGCAAAAAGTGCCGCTTCCAAACCGCCGGTTCCGGCACGGATTTCCAAAATCGCGTTTTTCTCGTCGGCTGCATCTTTTGGCAATAGCAGGATTTGCACTTCCTGCTCCAAAACACCTACGCGCTCCTGAAGGGCTGGTAATTCTTCTGCCGCCAGCGCACGCATATCCGCATCCGTGCCGGCATCTTCCTTCATCAGGCTCAGCTCCTGCACTTCTTCACGCGCTGAGGCCAGTTCACGAATTTTGCCTACCACTTCTTCCAGTTCCGAATATTCGGATGCCAGCTTCACATAGGTTTCCGAATCCGGATTGGAAGCCATCTGGCTTTCAATCAACGAAAAACGTTTCAGAAGCTGGTCCATACGGTCCTGCGGCAATGCGATCATAAGTTAAGTCCGATACAAAAATATTGAAAATTGGCGGTCAAAACCCGCCTTTTTTTGAGCCAAATGGCAAAAATAAACGAAAACGCGTGGGAAAGCTTACAGCCTGGCTACAACGGAATATCGTTATCGTGCGCAAAGTTCAGTAACAATTCACGCAAAGAATGCGCAACATTATGCTTATCCAGCTCGCCTTGCAAAAGCGTGTTGAGCTTGCTGGCATCCAATGCACCAAGCATGGCTTTCACCGGCCCGATGGTTGCGGCCGACATCGAAATCGAGCGGAAACCAAGTCCGATCAATGTCATCGCCATCAATGGACGCCCAGCCATTTCACCACACAAAGTGACCGGCGTATCATGGCGCAGGCTTGATTCCACAATATGGCGCAATACACGCAAAAATGCTGGTGACAACTGGTCGAAACGATCGGCAATCAGCGAATTACCGCGATCTACCGCCATTAAAAATTGGAACAAATCATTGGAACCAACCGAGACAAAATCAACGGATTCCATCAGTTCGTCTATCTGCCAGAGCAGTGAGGGCACTTCAATCATCGCCCCAAGCTTGACAACTTTTGGCAGCAGATGATCAAAGCGTGACAGATGCCGTATTTCACGCTCGATAATTTCGCGTGCCGCTTTCACTTCCGCCACTTCCGTCACCATTGGCAGCATCATGCGCAACTCGCGCCCGCCGGAAGCTTTTAAAAGTGCGCGCAACTGGGTGCGGAAAAGCCCCGGACGATCAAGCGTCAAACGGATGGCTCGCCAACCCATTGCCGGATTTTCTTCCTGACCGGTCGAACGGAAATATGGCAATACTTTATCGCCGCCAATATCAAGCGTACGAAAGGTTACCGGCTTGTCACCTGCGGCTTCCAGCACCGAGCGATAAAGCCGCTCCTGCTGTTCAGCACGCGGGAAAGTCGAGGCGATCATGAATTGCAATTCAGTGCGGAAAAGCCCGATACCGACAGCGCCGGATGCTTCCAATTGCGGCAGATCAACGAGCAAACCACCGTTCATGTAAAGCGATATATTTTCGCCGTCCAAAGTGATGGCAGGTTTGTCGCGCAATTCCTGATAAAGCTTTTGACGGCGCGCACGAAAGCGCACTTTTTCAGCATAGGCTGCTTCCACATCCGATTGCGGGCGCAAATGAACAATACCGGAATCGCCATCAACAATGATCGCATCATTATTTTCAGCCATCGAGACAACGCCTTTGGCTTGCCCGACAACCGGAATACCCATGGCGCGCGCCACAATAACCACATGGCTGGTAGCCGCACCATCTTCCAGCACCACCCCGCGCAAACGCTCACGCGGATAATCAAGAAGTTCAGCAGCACCCATTGAGCGCGCCACAATAATGGCATCCTTGACCATGCTTTCAGCTATGGTCTTGGCATCATGTCCCATCAGCTGGCGCAGCAAACGATTAGCCAGATCATCAAAATCCGACAGGCGCTCCCGAATATACGGATCGGTCAGATGCATCATGCGGGCGCGCGTGTCGCTCTGCACTTTTTCAACGGCTGCTTCTGCGGTCAGGCCATTATGGATCGCCTCTTCCAGACGGCGCTCCCAGCCGCGATCATGCGCAAACATCCGGTAAGCTTCCAGCACCTCACGGTGCTCACCTTCGGTTGCCACTTCACGACGTGATAACATATCATCAATGGAAAGACGCAACGAACCTATCGCGTCTTCCAGACGCTTGATTTCTGCTTCGCTGTCTTCGTTGAAAAGATTATTGACGACAATGCGCGGCTCATGCAGCACCACATGGCCAAGCCCGACACCATCATTATAGCCGCCGGCGGTAAAACTCATGGAGCGGCCGAGATCAAGCTCGATGCCGGCACGCGCCAAACGGGTGCCATCACCGGTGGCGATGATTTCCGCCAGCACCATTGCCGTGGTTTCAAGCGCTTCCACTTCGTCTTCACGATAAGCGCGCTTGGTACGATTTTGCACAACAAGAACGCCAAGTGTGCGACCAGCCCGCAAAACAGGCACACCAAGGAATGAATTATAAGCTTCTTCGCCGGTTTCCGGCAGATAAGCAAACGCCGGATGGCTTTGAGCGTCGGTCAGATTAAGTGCGCGCGCTGTGGCGGCAATCGTGCCAACCAGACCTTGCCCCAGACGCAACTGCGCCAGATGCACAGCCTGCGGATTAAGACCAACTGTTGCGTAAAGCTCCAGCACACCATCCGTGCGCAGAACATAGAAGGAGCAAACTTCCGCGACCATATTTTTCGCGATTTCGTTCACAATGCGATCAAGACGCACCTGTGGCTCCAACGCCTCCGCCATTAATTCGCGAAGTCGCTTGAGCAATACACGGGGACCGGTCGTCAGCTCACGCATAGGCGATCGAATGCTCCTTTAATGGTTCATGGCGGCATTAGCCTTTTGCAAGGCGGCCAAATCACGAACCAGACAAGATAATGTCGACGTCTTACTATGCAAGTAACACGTCGACAATCCTTTTGGGCATTTTTTAAGCCGCGCGTCTAGAGTCTAAAACGCGGCTTAGAGGAACAAAAGTGTTTTTTCTTATTTATCCAGACCATAAACACCATGCAGAGTGCGAACTGCCAGTTCTGCATAAGGGCCATCAATCAAAATAGAAATTTTGATTTCAGAGGTGGTGATTGCACGGATATTGATGCCTTTTTCAGCCAAAGCACGGAAAGCTGTCGCTGCAACACCAGCGTGAGAGCGCATACCGATACCGATGACCGAAATTTTCGCCAGACCTGATTCTGACTGAACAGCATCACAGCCCACTTCACCCTTGACCTTTTCAAGCGCTTTAACCGCTTTTTCCAGATCACCGGACGGAACGGTGAATGTCATATCTGTTTTGGTACCATCTTCAGATACGTTCTGAACGATCATATCGACATTGATACGCTCTTCCGCCAGAGGGCCGAAAATAGCTGCCGACACACCTGGCCGGTCAGCAACACGGCGCAATGAAATCTGAGCTTCATCCTTGGCAAAAGCGATACCGGTCACAACCTGCTGTTCCACGATTTCTTCCTCGTCGCAAATAAGTGTTCCGGGAGGGTTGATAGGATCATCCATGCCCGGCGCATTAGGATCCGTAAAACTTGAACGTACAAAGGTACGAACCTTATGTACCATAGCCAGTTCGACCGAGCGAACCTGCAAAACCTTGGCACCAAGAGAAGCCATTTCCAGCATTTCTTCAAAAGAAATCTTTGAAAGACGCTTCGCTTTTGGTTCCACGCGCGGATCGGTCGTGTAAACGCCATCCACATCGGTATAAATATCGCAGCGGTCTGCCTTCACAGCGGCCGCAATCGCCACCGCCGATGTATCCGAACCACCGCGGCCAAGTGTTGCAATGCGGTTATCAGGGCCAATCCCCTGAAAGCCTGCAATCACTGCAACCTGTCCTTCGCCGAAACGTTCGATCAGGAATGAACCGTCAATATCAACGATACGGGCCGCACCATGGGAATTATCGGTACGGATCGGGATCTGCCAGCCCTGCCACGAGCGGGCGTGTACGCCCATACCCTGCAAGCAAATAGCCAGTAAGCCTGCGGTAACCTGCTCACCGGAGGCAACCACTGCATCATATTCACGGGCATCATGCATTGCGGAAGCTTCACGCGTCCATGAAACCAGCTCATTGGTTTTTCCGGCCATCGCCGAAACAACAACAGCCACTTCATTGCCTGCGTCTACTTCACGTTTAACATGTCGTGCCACATTACGGATGCGGTCGATGTCGGCTACTGAAGTGCCGCCGAATTTCATCACGATGCGCGCCATGGTATGGATACGTCCCGAATTCTGAAAATTTCACCTGAGCCTGCTGAAACATTATTTTGTTGCTCAGCAGACAATCCGCGGGTGACATACCTAAATTGTGAGCAATCCGCAAGGTTCTCAAGTGATTTCTTGCTTGACTTTCTTTTTCTGCCGTTCAAGTCCATGATGGAAAGCCATGGAGACGATTATGAGCGAAACATCACGCACCACAATTGACGCTGCTGAAATTGAGCACTTCTCGCGAATCGCAGCCCAATGGTGGGACCCGCAGGGCAAATTCCGCCCGCTGCATAAGTTCAATCCGACACGGCTTGCCTATATTAAAGAAATGGCCTGCGCCCATTTTAACCGTGATCCGATGCTGGCACGCCCGTTGGAGGGTTTGCGCATTCTTGATATTGGCTGCGGCGGCGGCTTGCTTTGCGAGCCAATGGCAAAACTGGGCGCAACCGTTATTGGTGCCGATGCTTCAGAAACCAATATTGAAGTAGCCAAAATTCACGCGCAACAAAGCGGTGTGGATGTTGACTACCGCGCCACAACTGCCGAAGCGCTGGCCGAGGCCGGCGAAAAATTTGATATCGTGCTTAATATGGAAGTGGTTGAACATGTTTCCGATGTCGATCTCTTCATGTCTGCCACCAGCGAAATGGTAAAACCTGGCGGCATCATGTTTGTCGCCACCATCAATCGTACCTTAAAAGCGCTTGGTCTCGCGATTTGGGGTGCGGAATATATCCTGCGCTGGTTGCCTCGCGGCACACACCAATATGAAAAGCTGGTGCGCCCGGGTGAACTTGAAACAGCGCTCAGCAAAGCCGGTTTGCAAGTGACTGACAAACTCGGTGTTACTTACAACCCGCTGACTGACAGCTGGAGCCGCTCCCGCGATCTGGATGTCAATTATATGTTGCTGGCCAAACGCCCTGATGCATAACGAAGCATGAGGCTTATTTTGCACGTTGTGCCTTGGTGGTAAAGAAAACCCCCAAGGCTATGACCAGCGCTCCGAACCATGTCAGCATCTGATAATGCTCCCCCATAAAGAGCGTGCCTGAAATCAGCCCGATGGCAGCCGCGACATAGCCCATCTGGCTCAAATAAACCGGCCCGCCAACGATTTGCAGCTGGAAATAGAGCGTAAACATCAAAGCCGATACGGCTGCCTGAATAATCACCATCCAAGGTGCGGCCATCAACTGGCCGATTGGGAAGCTGCCTTCCACAAACAGCATGCTGACAATCAGTAAAAGTGCTGCGGCCAGATGTGAGCCACAGGCAAGCTCGACCGGATCGGCATTTTGCGGCCAGTCAATGGTGCGGTACACATTGCCAACAGCCAGAACCACCGGAATAAGCAGTGCCACAATGAGCCATAAAGGCTCGGCAACAGAGCCGGTCTCACCACGGGTGATTGCCACCAGAAGCGCACCTAAGAAACCAACCGCAATGCCGGTAATGCCTAAATAATTCGGGCGTTTTAAGCCGCATACAACCGAGAGCAATAATGTGGTGACCGGCGATAGTGTGTACATAATACCGGTAAAGCCAGCGCCCAAATGCGGAATAACCGTTAAGACCATCACATTCGGCAAAGCATAAGAAACGGCGGCAGCAATAAAATAATAGCGCAGATGATGCGCGGTAAAGTTTAAAAAGCGCGCTTTTGCCAGCAAAAATCCCAGCAAGATCAGCCCTGCCCCTGCCGAAATAACAAAGGCCCACATGAAAGGTGAAATATGCAACGAAGCAGCGATTTTACCAAAAGGCAAAGTCAGCCCCAGCATGGCACCGGTTGCAACCAATAAAAATAAGGCTGACTGCATTAACTGATTCATTGAGGTCAACCTTATATTTACCTGATCGCTTATGTATTTTGACTGCGCCTTTTAACTGAAATCATTACAGCACTTAAATCTTCTGAAAAGCCTGTTGGTCACTTTAATTTGATAAAACAGCGCACAAGATAATTTTCTTACAAAACCACCGGCCAGCCACACAGCTCAAAATCTATATTTTGAAATAAAATTACGTTTAAGCCATTTCTCAGGCGTTTTTTGAGCTTAAAAAAACCTTCAAGAATACGAATATTTCCGATTGACGCATTTTGTATCCAGGATGTAGTATCCAAAAACCAAGGATATGACACTAATCTCAGGAGGGGGAGAGCTATTGTCAGCTTTTGAATGGCGTGGCCAAACCCGCTTGCTCGATGAAGTTGCAGAAACACTGCGAGAGCGTATTTATGCGGGCGACTACGCACCCGGCACCATTTTACGCCAAGAGCATATCGCAACAGAATTCGGCATCAGCCGCACGCCTCTGCGTGAAGCTTTACGCGTGCTTGAGCGGGACGGTCTTGTCGTGCATCAGGCAGGCAAAGGCGCGCGCGTTGCCAGTGCTGACCTTCCCCGTCTGCTTGATGCTTACGCATTGCGTGAAGTGATTGACGGTGTTGCTGCCCGCTTTGCCGCAGAACGCGCCACCTCTGAGACGATCGACACCTTACAAAGACTGATTGAAGAACAGGCTGCGACGGTCGCTCCATGGGATCCTAAAGCCTATACCCAATCCAATGTCGATTTTCACATGGTGATCATGGATGCGAGCGGCAATTCTTCGCTTCATGCATTCATTCCGCTTTTGCGCATGACCTCGCAGGTTTTCGCACCTGCATTTTCCTTATCAACTGATCGCGCGCCGCATGCGGTTTCCGAGCACAGGCTGATTCTTGATGCCATTGCCGCCCGCGATGGTGATGCCGCTGAAAATCTCGCCCGCTCACATATCCGTGCCACATCTGCAAGACTACGGGCCGAACGGCCTGATCTGGAGTTTAAGAATGTCTAATAACAACAGTCTTCCCCGTTACGGCAACTTCATTAACAATAACTGGCAGGATGCCGTTTCCGGTGAAGTTCTGACACTTAAAAACCCGTCAGACGGCAGTGATCTGGCATTGATTGCCCGTGGCACTCAGTCCGATATTGATCTGGCCGTTGCAAGTGCGCGCAAAGCGCTCAGCGGCGAATGGGGCAAGATGACAGCAACCGAACGCGGTCGCGTTCTGCATCGCATGTCGGAAGCTGTGTTGAAAAAGATTGATCTTTTGGCAGAACTCGAAGCCAAAGATGTCGGCAAACCAATCACACAGGCTCGTGCCGATGTGGTGGCTCTGGCGCGTTATCTGGAATTTTACGGCGCATCTGCCGATAAAGTTCATGGCGACACACTGCCATATCAAAATGGTTTCACCGTGCTTTCCGTTTACGAACCGCTTGGCGTTACCGGTCATATTATTCCGTGGAACTATCCGATGCAGATCATCGGTCGTTCACTGGGTGCAGCTTTGGCCATGGGTAATGCTGCCGTGGTTAAGCCTGCTGAAGAAGCATGCCTCACCATTTTAGAATTTGGCCGTATTGCTCAGGAAGCAGGTCTTCCGGCAGGTGCACTCAATATCGTGACCGGCCTTGGTCTGGAAGCAGGTGCTGCCCTTTCCGGCCATGCTGGCATCAATCATATTTCCTTCACCGGCTCGCTTCGCACAGGTGAAGCTGTGCAGGCAGCAGCAGCCAAACATGCCGTACCTGTTACGCTGGAACTGGGCGGAAAATCCCCGCAAATCGTCTTTGCCGACGCCGATCTGGAACGCGCATTACCGTTTCTCGTCAATGCCGGTATTCAAAACGCCGGACAGACCTGCTCGGCTTCTTCACGTATTTTGGTGCAGCGCGCAGTTTACGAAACTGTTGTCGCGCAAATGGCTGAACGCTACCGTGCGCTTAAAGTCGGCTCAGCTCTCAGCGATCCGTCTGTCGGCCCTGTCGTTTCCGATCGCCAGAAAGCAATCGTCGACGGTTTTATTGAACTTGCACAAAAAGACGGCCTCACCATTGCGGCTCAAGGTCAGATGGCCGACGGCACTCCTGAAAACGGTGCCTATGTGCTGCCAACACTGGTGCGTGATGTACCGGCCGATCATCCATTGGCACAGCAGGAAATCTTCGGGCCCGTACAGGTCATCATGCCGTTTGACACCGAAGAAGAAGCAATTGCCCTCGCCAATGGCACCGACTTTGGCCTCGTTTGCGGTATCTGGACTAATGACGGTGCCCGTCAGCTGCGCATGGCACATGCTGTGCAGTCCGGTCAGGTTTTCATCAATAATTATGGTGCCGGTGGCGGTGTGGAACTGCCTTTCGGTGGCGTAAAGCGTTCCGGTCATGGCCGCGAAAAAGGTTTCGAAGCCCTTTATGGTTTCGCCAGCCTGAAAACCATTTCGCTCTATCACGGCTAATTATTTATATAGAATTCGAGGAGAAGAGATTATGTCTCTTGAAAATAAAATCGCCCTGATCACTGGTGCGGGTTCTGGTTTTGGTGAAGGCATGGCCAAGCGCTTTGCTGAAGGCGGCGCTAAGGTTGCTGTTGTTGACCGTGACGAAGCAGGTGCGAAACGTGTTGCCGCAGAAATCGGTGCCAATGCCATTGCTATTGCCGCTGATATTGCCAAAGAAGCCGATGTTAACGCGGCCATTGCTGCGACAATCGAAAAATTCGGCCGTATCGATATTCTCATCAACAATGCCGGTATTGGCCATAAGCCGCAAAATGCCGAATTGGTAGAACCAGACGAGTTTGACCGTATCATCGGTGTGAATATCCGCGGCATCTATCTGGCCGTGCGTGCCATTACGCCTCACTTCAAGGAAAATGGCGAAGGTGTCATTCTCAATATCGCTTCGACTGGCGCCAACCGTCCGCGTCCAAATCTTGCATGGTATAATGCCACCAAGGGCTGGGTTGTCAGCGCCACTAAAGCACTGGCGATTGAACTGGCGGCCTTTAACATCCGCGTTAATGCACTCAATCCTGTTGCCGGTGAAACACCGCTTCTAACCACCTTTATGGGTGAAGACACAGAAGAAATTCGTGCTAAATTCCGCGCATCCATTCCGCTTGGCCGTCTGCTCAAGCCGGAAGATCTGGCCGAGGCTGCGGCATATCTGTGCTCACCACAGGCTAGCATGATCACCGGTGTTGCTTTAGATGTTGACGGCGGACGTTCGATTTAATTCTGCTGCCTAAAACAACGATTATAAGGGAGGGTATAATGAACAAGAAACTATTTGCCGGTTTGGTCTCCGCGGCCATGCTGGCATCCATCAACGGCGCTTTCGCCAAAGATCATCTGGTGGTGGGCGAGGTGCTTGAGCCTCCGGGTCTCGATCCGACAGCCAATGCTGCATCCGCCATCCGCCGCGTGACTTATGCCAACCTTTATGAAGGTCTGGTACGCATTGCAGAAGATGGCTCTGTGCAGCCAGCCTTGGCTGAAAGCTGGACCATTTCACCGGACAATCTAACCTACACGTTCAAGCTGCGTGAAGGCGTGAAGTTCCATGACGGCGAAGCTTTTGATTGCTCTATCGTCAAGTTCTCCTATGAACGTGCGGTGGCCGAAGATTCAACCAATGCCCAAAAAGGCTTGTTTGAACCAATCGCATCAACCGAATGCCCTGATCCTGCCACCGCAGTGGTTACACTTAAACGTCCGGCCTCGAACTTCCTGTTTGGTATGGGCTGGGGCGACGCGGTGATGATCGGCAAGCAATCGGCTGAAAACAACAAGACCAATCCGGTTGGTACAGGTCCTTTCAAATTCAAACGCTGGGTACAAGGTGACCGCGTTGAAATTGAAAAGAACGCTGATTACTGGGGCACTCCTGCAAAGCTTGAAGGCGTCACCTTCCGTTTTGTCAGTGATCCGTCTGCGGCAGCTGCTGCCGTAATGGCTGGTGACATTGATCTCTTTGCAGAGTTTCAGGCACCGGAACTGCTTAACCGCTTCAAGAGCGACGAAAACCTGCATGTAGAAGTGGGCAGCACCGCTGGTAAAGTTGTGATGTCACTCAACAATGAGCGCGCACCATTTGACAATGTCAAATTCCGTCAGGCATTGGCTCATGCAATTGATCGCGATGCATTTATCGATGCTGTATCATCGGGTTATGGCACCGCCATTGGTTCCCATTCCACACCGGCAGAGCCAGGTTACATCGACCTGACCGATGTCTATCCATATGATATTGCCAAGGCAAAAGAGCTGCTTAAAGAAGCAGGTGTTGCGGAAGGCACAAGCTTTACCATCACCTTGCCGCCTCCGGCTTATTCGCGCCGCGGTGGTGAAATCATTGCAGCCATGCTCGCCGAAATCGGCTTGCAGGTTAATCTGGTTCCGATGGAATTTGCCCAGTGGCTCGATCAGGTTTTCAAACGTGCGGATTATGAAGCGACCATTATCGGCCACACAGAAGCACGCGACCTCGATATTTACGCCCGCGATAAATACTACTTCAACTATAAAAATCCGGAATATAGCGCTCTCTACAAGACCTATACGGAAACAACAGACGAAGCCAAACAGCTGGAGTTGTTAGGCCAGTTGCAGCGTAAACTCGCGGAAGACGAGCCAAATGTGTTCCTCTATGCACTGCCGAAAATCGGTGTCTGGAACAAGAAAGTACAAGGCGTCTGGAAAAATCTGCCATTGCCGGCAAATGACCTGACTGCCGCTTACTGGGCTGATTAAAAGCATTTCCAGCAAAAGTGTAAAACGGTTTTGCGTCGGATAATGCGATAAAACAAAAACTTAGAGCATAGTAAAAATTATCCCTCCCGCCTTTTAAAATACAAAGGCGGGAGGGGTTAAGAAACGGGAGACAAAATTTGCTGAGTTATATTTCTGGACGTTTTGTCTCATTAATACTCACGACCCTTGCTGCCTCAGTGATCGTTTTTTTGCTGATGCAGGTTTTGCCGGGCGATCCGGCAGCCGTTATGCTTGGCATTAATGCGCAGCCTGAAACACTGGCCGCGCTGCAAAAGCAACTTGGCCTCGATGCGCCTTTATGGTCGCGTTATCTCACATGGATTTCCGGTTTTGTTGTCGGCGATTTTGGCGTCAGCTACACTTATTCCGTGCCGATCAGCGAATTATTGGGCCCGCGTATTCTGGTCACATTGCCGCTCGCCGTTCTGGCCATGAGCATTTCCGTGATTCTAGCTATTCCGCTCGGTGTTATCGCTGCCTCTAAGCGCGGCAAGGCTTTTGATGTCGCCGGTATGGGCGTTGCACAAGTGGGCGTGGCTATTCCTAACTTCTGGCTCGGCCTGTTGCTGATTTTGCTCTTTGCTTTGCAGCTTGGCTGGTTTCCGGCTTCCGGCTTTGGTGGCTGGGAAGATGGTTTATGGAAGGGTTTACGCTCGCTGATTTTGCCTGCTGTTGCACTGGCATTGCCGCTTGCTGCCATTCTGGCGCGCGTCACCCGATCGGCGGTCATTGAAACCTTGGGCGAAGATTTCATTCGTACGGCACGCGCCAAAGGACTGACACGCAGTCACGCTCTTTGGAAACACGCCGTTCCCAATGCGCTGATCCCTGTTGTCACCATCATCGGCTTGCAGTTTTCATTTCTTCTGGCAGGTACCATCATTATCGAGAATGTTTTCAATCTGCCGGGCGTTGGCCGGTTGATTTTCCAATCCATCGCGCAGCGCGATCTCATCACCGTACAATCTCTGGTCACGCTTTTGGCGGCCAGTGTGATTACCGTCAACTTTCTGGTTGATCTGGCTTACGGCTTCCTTGATCCACGTCTTTCGACAGGAGGTCACTGATGAGCGACGTGACCGTAAACCAATCCAAAATCAGCAAAGTACTTTCCGGCATTAGCTTAAGCCGCAGCCTGATGATCGGCTGTATCGTCACCGGCCTGCTGATTGCAATGGCACTGATTTCTTATGTCTGGACGCCGTTTTCACCAACCGGCCTCAACATTAAAGACAAGTTGCAAGGGCCAAGCAGTGTCCATTGGTTCGGCACCGATGCCTTTGGCCGCGATGTCTTTTCGATGATTATGGTGGGAGCGCGTAATTCCATTGCTGTTTCCATCATTGCCGTTGCGGTAGGTGCCGGTATCGGTATTCCGCTCGGCTCTTATGCAGCCGCACGCGGCGGCATGATCGATGGTTTCGTTATGCGTTCAACCGATCTGGCCTTTGCGTTTCCGTCTCTGTTAACTGCCGTTATCATCACCGCCATTTTTGGCCCTGGTGCAGTTAATGCGATGATTGCTATCGGTATTTTCAACATTCCGGTTTTTGCGCGTGTTACGCGCGGCGCTTCATTGGGCTTATGGAAGCGTGAATATGTCATGGCAGCACGCTGCGCAGGACGCGGCGATATTGCCATTACGCTTGATCACGTTTTACCCAATATCGGCCATGTGCTGATTGTGCAGGCAACCATTCAGTTTGCGCTCGCGATCGTCGCGGAAGCCGGACTTTCTTATGTCGGCCTTGGCACACAACCGCCGATGCCGAGCTGGGGCAAAATGCTGAATGATGCCCAGACTTATATTTACGATGCGCCGTGGCTTGCGATTTTTCCCGGCCTTGCCATTACATTTGCGGTTCTCGGCCTCAATATGCTTGGTGACGGCTTGCGCGATACGCTTGATCCGCGCGTCAGGAGGCAAAGATGAGCCTGCTCGAAATCAACCAGATGAATGTGAGCCTGCCTATCGGTTCACGTCAGGTCAATATTCTCACCGACATTACCATGACGCTCAATCGCGGCGACCGTTTAGGCATCGTTGGCGAAAGTGGCTCCGGCAAATCCATCACCGCTTTGGCAGTGATGGGCTTGCTGCCCGACCGGATGCAGGTCAACGGCACCTTGCGCTTTGACGGGCAAGACCTCACCACTATGTCGGAAAATGAGCGCTGCACGATGCGTGGTCGCCGTGCTGCCATGATTTTCCAAGAGCCGATGACTGCGCTTAATCCGGTCAAAACCATTGGTTCGCAAATCACTGAAGGCCGCCGCCTCCATTTGGGCGAAAACCGCGCAGACGCAGAAGCCAAAGCCCGCCGGTTGCTTGACCGTGTTGGTCTGCCGGGCCCGCGTTTCAGCCTTGATCTTTATCCGCATCAGCTTTCCGGTGGTCAGCGCCAACGCGTAATGATTGCGATGGCGATTGCCTGTGAACCGGATTTGTTGATTGCCGACGAGCCGACAACTGCACTGGATGTGACCGTTCAGGCACAAATTCTCGATCTGCTTGATGATCTGGTTGATGAAACCGGCACTGCTTTGATGCTGATTACCCATGACCTGGGTGTGGTGTCTGAAATGACCGACAAGCTCGCCGTGATGTATGCCGGACGGATTGTTGAAACCGGTGACACGCAAGAAGTGTTCAAGCGCATGGCGCATCCTTATGCGCGTGGTCTTTTTGCAGCCTCACCGCATGGTGCGGCTTTAACCACCAAAGATGGCAGCCGCAGCCGTCAGCGTCTGGCCGCTATTCCGGGTGTGGTGCCTGATCCGTTACATCGCAAACAAAACTGCACTTTTGCCGATCGCTGCTCATTTGTTGAAGCGAAATGCCGCGAAAGCGTGCCACCATTATTAGCATTCAACGGCTCCGATGAAGCAACGGCTTCTGTTGCCCATAAAGTTGCATGTTTTTTCCCACGTGAAGATGAGGTCGTGGCATGAGTAAACCACTGCTTCAGGTCAAAGATGTCGTACGCGAATATCCGATGCCGCGCCATTCGATCTTTTCTGCACCTAAACATTTACGCGTTTTGCACGGCGTCAGCATTGAGCTGAACCCGCGTGAAAGCTTAGGCATTGTCGGTGAAAGCGGCTCCGGCAAATCCACCCTTGCCCGTGCTGTGATGGGGTTGGAACCACCACAATCAGGTCAGGTGATCATTCAGGATCAGGATATTTATGCGCTTGATCGCACTGCCATGCGCCAAGCACGCAAGCAGTTTCAAGCGATTTTCCAAGACCCTTATGGTTCGCTTGATCCGCGCCACACTGTACAGCGCATTATTTCAGAGCCGATCAATTCGCTGGAAGGCAATATCTCAGCCACTGAACGCAAAGCCCGTGTGCAAGAGGTTCTGGAGGCCGTTGGTCTGCCTCCTGCATCAGCGGACAAATATCCGCATGAATTTTCCGGTGGCCAGCGCCAGCGTATCGCGATTGCGCGTGCGCTTATTACCCGCCCTGCCCTGATCGTGGCCGATGAGCCGGTTTCCGCGCTCGACGTTTCCATTCAGGCGCAAGTGCTCAATCTGATGATGGATTTGCAGGATAAATTCGGCCTGTCTTATCTCTTCATCAGCCATGATTTGGGCGTTGTGCGGGTGATTACTGACCGCGTTGCCGTGATGCATCTGGGGCGTATTGTCGAAGAAGGCCCGACCAATACGGTCTTTGACAATCCGCGCCATCCTTATACGCAGGCGCTTGTTAATGCCGTGCCGAAGCCGTTTTCAGGACGGCGCAAAAGATCGAAGCCAGCAGGTGAGCATGTGGTTGCCGTTCACACCGAATCTACCGGTCAGGGATGCGCTTATGCGCCAGCCTGCCCGATGGCTCAGGCGATCTGCCTGCAACAAGCCCCGACACAAAAAACAATCCAGCAAGGCTGGTATGCCCGCTGCCATTTTGCCTGACATTTACATCCATGTTTTTGAGGAGAAACCATGACAAATCTTGCTGATCTGTCCGCTGTTGAACTTGTTACGGCCTATAAATCCAAAGACCTTTCTCCTGTCGATGTTACAGAAGCGGTTATCACCCGTATTGAGGCTTATGAGCCGTCTTTGCATGCGATGTGGGCGTTTGATCCATCCGCTGCGCGTGAAGCTGCCAAACAGTCTGAAGCCCGCTGGATGCAAGGTGCGCCTGCCGGTGCCATTGACGGTGTACCGCTGACGATCAAAGAAAATATCGCCACCAAAGGCACCGCCGTGCCGCTTGGTTGTGCAGCCTCTGATATGACACCAGCCGCCAAAGATGCACCTGCTGCTGCCCGCACCCGCGAAGCCGGTGGTGTTATTTTGGGTAAAACAACCATGCCGGATTTAGGCATGTTGTCTTCCGGCCTTTCCAGCTTCCATGAGCTCGCCCGTAACCCTTGGAACCTTGATACCAATCCGGGCGGCTCCAGTGCCGGTGCCGGTTCTGCTGCTGCTGCCGGTTATGGTCCATTGCATATTGGCACAGATATTGGCGGCTCCATTCGCCTGCCTGCCGGCTGGTGCGGTATTGTCGGTTTGAAGCCGTCTTTCGGCCGCATCCCTATTGATCCGGCCTTTTTAGGCCGTGTTGCAGGGCCAATGACCCGCACCGTTGCTGATAATGCGCTTTATATGTCTGTGCTATCTTTACCAGACCGCCGTGACGGCATGAGCCTGCCTTATCAGGATCTGCCTTGGATGGATCTGGACATGGATCTCAAGGGCAAAAAAATCGGTCTTTGGCTGGATGCAGGTTTTGGTGAGCCGGTACAGCCGCAGGTTAAAGCTGCTGTTGAAGCAGCAGCCAAACTTTTTGCCGATGCCGGTGCCATTGTCGAACCGATTGAGCCGTTTCTCAATCGCACCATGATTGATGGTCTTGATCGTTTCTGGCGCGCACGTTCCTGGAATGATGTTTCCAAAATGAGCCGCGAAAATCAGGAAAAAATCCTGCCATATATTTTTGCATGGACAGAAACCGCCAAAGATCTGGACGGTATGGATGTCTATACCGGCTTTGCGCAGATGGATGCGATGCGTCACGCCTGCCTGAAAGCATCGGAGCACTTTGATTTCATCATCTCGCCAACCGCGCCGATGCCAACCTATCCGGCACATTGGGCGTCCCCTGTTAATGATCCGCAAAAGCCGTTCGAGCATATTGCTTTCACTGTAGCGATGAACATGTCGGAGCAGCCAGCCATTTCGGTCAATTGTGGCTACACCACTGATGGCCTGCCAATCGGCTTGCAAATTTTCGGACAGCGCTTTGATGATCTGGGCGTACTTCGCATGGCAAAAGCCTATGAAGATATGCGCCCGTCACAAAAACCTTGGCCAACAATCGCCTAAACATGGGGAACATAAACATGTCGATTGAAGTTGAATGGGCGCGTATGACTGCCCCTGATCTGCGCAGCATCGCCGAGCGCGGCAATGCACTGGCTATTCTGCCTGTGGGCTCACTGGAACAGCACGGCCCCCACCTACCGGTGATTACCGATACAGCAAGTGCCAGTGCCGCCTCTATCCGTGCCGCCAAACTGGTGGCAGAAGATGTGCCTGTTGCAGTATTGCCCGGCCTCTGGCTTGGTATGAGCGAACATCACCTGCCTTTTGGTGGCACCATCACCGTTGATTATCAGGCTTATGAAGCCATGCTGCGCGGTATCGTCAAATCGCTGAAAGCTTTGGGCTTTGCGAGGCTCCTTATCGTGAACGGTCATGGCGGCAATGTCGATCCGCTGGCCGTGGCGGTGCGTGAATTGGCAGTGACTTATGATCTGCCGATTGTTGCCACCACTCCTTGGTTTCTGGCACCGCAAGAAACCGCGGCCATTTTTGAATCCGACACCGCACCCAAACATGCCTGTGAAGGTGAAACATCCGTGATGATGGCGATTGCCGGTGATTGCGTGAAGGCTGACAAGCTGGATGAAGCCATGCAGCAGGCACCGGAGCCTGTGCATGCGCCGGACGGTTTCTCACGCTTTTATTCTTTCTCGGAACGCGCACCGATCACCGGAACATGGGGTGACCCGCGTCTGGCAAGTGCTGAAAAAGGCGAACGCTTCCTGAGTGTGCAAGCAAAAGCACTGGCTGATGCCATCAGGAATCCTGCTCTGTGGTCACGTCCGGATCCTGTCTGGCGCGCTAATCGCGGGCTGGAAACAACAGCTGGCAAAGCTGACTAAATATCTTGAAGGGCGGCTCAATAGGCCGCCTTTTTCATATCGCAAAATTGCTGATAAATTTTGCAGACAGATAAAGCACGGCACAAAACAGCGCGTTTAAAATAACTATATCAATTTTAAGATAATTTGATTTGAAAGAGAAATGGTGCGGGTGGTCGGAATCGAACCGACACTCCTTTCGGAACTGGATTTTGAATCCAGCGCGTCTACCAGTTCCACCACACCCGCACATTTATAAACTACCGAGGGTACGTCCTGTAACCAGAACGGGGAACTAATGTTCGGTAGCGGTTTGGGATATAACGGCTTCGTCTCTTAAGGTCAATCACAACTGACAAAACTTCATGCACTAAAATGATTTTTTTCAAGATTTATGAGCGCTTAAACCTTTCACACCCTGTTTGCTTTTGAAAAACACATCAATGATGCAGCAACAGAGCGGTAAATTCGTCAAAAGAATCATAAACCGCTCTGTCTGTTGTTGTCATTTGCCTATTTCCGGCAGGCCGCGAAACGATCAAGTGAACGGTCATAAACGGATGTTTTCACATTCATCATGCCCAGCACTGTATGGAAAAGATTATCATGCGATGCTTCCTCAGCGGTGCTGGCACGCAAGCATGACAAATCCGTACCCGTCACAGCCTGATAATCAGGCGAGAACCATGTGATGAACGGAATATGCGTCTGTGTATCAGGCGCGATAAAATAAGGAGCCGCATGCAGATAAAGACCGCGCTCGCCCAATGATTCGCCGTGATCGGACATATAAATCATTGAGGAAACAAACTTGTCCTCATTGGCTTTGAGAATATCAATGATCTGCGACAAAATCTTATCCGTATAAAGAATTGTATTGTCATAAGCATTGACGATCTGGCTATCTTCACATTCCGAGAATTCCGCCGTACGGCATTCCGGTTTGAACTGCGCCATTTCCGGCGGATAGCGCATATAATAAGCAGGGCCGTGGCTGCCGGTCATGTGCAGAACGAGCGTTGTGTTGCCATCAAAATCCTTCAGATGATCCCGCAGATAATCCGACAAAATCTGATCAAGGCATTCACCGCCCTCGCAATATTTCGGATCATACGAATTTTGCAGATCAATCAGTTTCGAGCGGTCAGCAACACCTTTATCGCCGGTATTATTTTCCCACCATTCCACCTTCACGCCCGCATATTGCAAAACATCAAGCAGGTTTTCAGAGCCTTTAAATTTGGCGCTGGAATAATCTTTGCGCGGAAAAGGCGAAAACATGCAAGGCACGGATACAGAGGTCTCAGTGCCGCAGCTGGTCGTATTGGTAAAGGCGATCACTTCGCGCTTTTTCAGCTCAGGATTGGTTTCGCGATTATAACCATTAAGACTGAAATTTTGCGCCCGAGCAGTTTCCCCCACCACGACAACAGTCAGCAGTTTTTTGCCCTCAGGCAGCGCTACGGTTTCTTGGACTGCATCCTGCCCCAACGGCTGCATAACAATATGGCGCTCAGTATAATGCCGGACGAAATAATCAACCGTGCTGGCAACCGGTTTATAAGGTACAAGGCGTGCCATAATATCATTGCGGTGCATACGATACATTGACGAATAAGCGCCGAAATCCGACGCCACCAGCACCACAAAACCAACGACACAGCCCAAAATAACCGGCGTATTGACCAATATTTTTTTGAAAATCGGCCGGTGCTTAATGCGCACCCACACAATCAGCAACGACGGTAAAAGCCCGTACAGCACCATATGGGTAATGAAACCTGTGGTCATGAGGTTGCGTGATTCACCGGCGGTGGTGGTTAAAGTCGCTTCAACCACATTACGGGTGATGATGGTGCCAAATGTTTCACCGAAATAAGAACCACCTGCCGCAGTCATCACCATCAAGATCAAAAACGGTTTAATGACATATTGTGCAGAAAATAGCACCAGAATGGCAATATGCAGCAGTAATAAAGCCACTGCCATCACAACCACCTTCATCAGCTGGCCGTCAAAATACTGTAAAATAAGTGTCCAAAAAGTCCTGTTGTTAAAGAACAACAGATACAGAGCGGTTAATACACACAAGAAACCGCTGGAGATTACAGGGCGGGGAAAACGCATCAATGGTGCTTTCTGAATTTAAGCAAATTTCAGCTTGTCTTTGCCTGAATTTAAGCTTTTTTATGTCAATTCGCTGCAGAGACTATAGCAAGATCATACCAATTTAATAGTGCGTGCAACCTGACGCAGCATTCGTTTTAAGGCACTGCTTTGATTGCGAAACCTGACTTTTGCTGTCGCCTTATCCGCTAAGCGATGCGCATCCTTGTGCAAGCCGATAATCAGCGTCTCTTGCGGTTCTTGCACATTGAAGATGGTATTGAGCAAGGGATGCTCGGTCAGTGTGCAGGCATCCAGCCGCTTAATTGCCGGATTGGCCAGAACATGCTTAACCACCTCCTGCAATAACAGACTATCCGGCATAAACGAGCGTAAGCTTTCGGAACAAGCGCTCTTCCACAACCATGCATCACCGTTTTCAATAAAAAGAATAGCTGCAGCAATAGTTTTATCGTTCAATTCCAATGAATGAAGCTGTACGGCACCGCGCTCAGCCAGATTATTGACTGCTTCACGGGCAAAAGCCTCGCGGTAACGATCACCAACGATTTTCGTCTTTTGCTTGGTACGCTCCGTACGGTTTTCCAAAATAATGAACCGCTCAAATTTAAGCCGGATATCCTCAATACCGGTGCTAACGGTATATTGCACATCGCCAAGTTCCGACAGGTTTTCCAGTAAAGCCTGCATCTGCATCGCCTGCCCGCCGGTAGGATGTTTTTGGAAATAGTCTTCACCCGTCAGGTCACTGATCAGAAACGGGCGCGGTGCATTTTCCAGCACCTGCATGGGCAACTGGCGCTGACGGGCAACTTCACGGATTGTTTTCGTTGCGGCTCCATTGGTGCGCATATGCGGAAAAACCATCACCTGCGGCAATTGCAGATGTTTGCGGCTTAAGATGTCAAACAAATCATCGACAACGCCTGACGGGTCATCCTGATCGATCAGAGGTGTGCCCTGCGGGGAAAAACGGGTTGTCCATGCGCGCAGCATGGTCTGGCCACTGCCCCAGCCTAAACGCTCCATCGTATAGGGCATGACAAAGCGCAAGCGGCTGCGCTCTTCATTCTCGTCACGCATCACCATAAAACGAATGATGCGGTCTTCCAGCCGCGGCATGGCAGGTGCCAGAAAACGGGCATTATAAAAAATATTCGGCTCAATAGTGCGTTTGCTTAAAAAGTCCAGTTCGTTGCGTAATTCATAACCGGCAGAGGCAGCATAAATATCTAATTTACGCGGAATATCGCGTTGTGCGCCATAGCCTTCGCTTGCTTCTGATCGGGCAACAGGACGTTCAGAGGTGTTAGGCTCATCAGCCGACACACCCTCTGCCCCTTGCGCTTTCTCCTCAAGCAATGGATGCACAACCATTTGAATCCCCTTTGAATTACGCAATAGAGCAGTAAAACCCCGCCATAAAGGTAAGTATTTTTAAGCCTCTATAGGGGAAACCCTTTAAAATAAAGACAAAACAGAAGCTTAATAAAAAGCAAACAAAAAGCCGCTGGCCGATCATAATCGGCGCAGCGGCTTTAAGTCAAAGGCTTGAGGCTGGCTGCACCAGCGCCAAACTTAATCAATATTAGTCAAATGCACCGTGGCAATGCTTGTACTTCTTACCAGAACCACAAGGGCAGCTCTCATTGCGGCTGACACGACCCCATGTGCGCGGGTCAGATGCATCGCGGCTCGAAGGGTCAATAATCCGTTCATCTTCCTGATGTTCAGCCCAGGCATCCGGATCAAAATCATTCATACCGGTTGAGCTATCAATATGACTGCCGCTCATGACCGGCAGTTCCGGCGCAGGTTCTGCGGCTGCCTCACGCACCAGTTCCACACGCATCAGCTGCGATGTAACAACTTCACGCAAATTGCCGAGCATGGCCTGGAACAGTTCAAAAGATTCCGTCTTATACTCGCTCAGCGGATCGCGCTGCGCATAACCACGGAAACCAACGACTGAGCGCAAATGATCCAGATTAACCAGATGTTCGCGCCACAGATTATCAAGCGACTGCAGGATCACAGATTTTTCCACATAGGTCATAATCTGTTCGCCGAAACGCTCGGCACGGTCGGCTGCGGCTTTGTCAGCAGCTTCCATGATGCGATTGAGGAATTCTTCCTCAGCAATACCTTCTTCCTTTGCCCATTCTTCAACAGGCAGATCAAGGTTCAAGGTTTTTGCGACATCTTCTTTAAGACCGGCAATATCCCATTTTTCTGCATAAGCGTTTTCAGGGATACGCAACGCCACCATGTCTTCAATCACTTCATGGCGCATTTCGGTAACGGCATCAGTCAGATGTTCGCTATCCATCATTTCAAGACGCTGTTCAAAGATCACCTTACGCTGATCATTCATCACATCATCATATTTGAGCAGGTTTTTGCGCATTTCAAAGTTACGCGCTTCCACCTTCTTCTGGGCTTTTTCCAGTGCTTTGTTGATCCATGGATGGACGATTGCTTCGTCCTCCTTCAGACCCAGCTTCTGGAGCATACCGTCCATACGATCAGATCCGAAAATACGCATCAGATCATCCTGCAATGACAGGAAGAATTTCGAGCGCCCCGGATCACCCTGACGACCGGAACGACCACGCAACTGGTTGTCGATACGGCGGCTTTCATGGCGCTCTGTTGCCAGAACGTAAAGACCACCGGCAGCCAATGCCTTTTCTTTCAACACAGCAATATCAGCTTTAATCGCTTCAATTTTTTGCTCGCGCTCAGCGCCTTCCGGCATATCAGCCAGTTCTCGCTGCACCCGCATTTCCAGATTGCCGCCGAGCTGAATATCAGTACCGCGACCGGCCATATTGGTTGCAATAGTAATGGCACCGGGCACACCGGCCTGCGCAATAATGAACGCTTCCTGTTCATGATAGCGGGCGTTCAGCACCTGAAAATCTTTGACACCGTCTTTGCGCAGACGCTCTGCCAGCATTTCCGATTTTTCAATCGAAGTCGTACCAACCAGTACAGGCTGCGATTTCGCATGTGCTTCAAGAATATCGCGCACAATCGCTTTGTATTTTTCTTCAACCGTACGATAAACTTCGTCATGGTCGTCAATACGGGCAACCGGCAGGTTGGTAGGAATTTCTACAACTTCCAAACCATAAATATTACCGAATTCTTCCGCTTCCGTTGCAGCCGTACCGGTCATACCGGCAAGTTTGGTATACATGCGGAAATAATTCTGGAAGGTGATCGAAGCCAGCGTCTGGTTTTCCGGCTGGATTTTAACAGCTTCCTTGGCTTCCAGAGCCTGATGCAGACCTTCGGAATAACGACGACCCGGCATCATACGGCCGGTAAATTCGTCAATGATGACAATCTCGTCATTGTTAACGATGTAATCTTTATCGCGCTGGAACAAGGTATGCGCACGCAACGCATTATTGAGGTGGTGCACGATGGCGACATTCTCAATATCGTAAAGACCTTCACCCTTCAGGTGTCCGGCTTCAGCTAAAAGCTGCTCCATGCGTTCAGTACCGACCTCGGTAAAGATCGCCGTTTTGGCTTTTTCATCCACTTCAAAATCTTCCGCAGACAATTGCGGAATAAAATTATTGATGAGGTTATAAAAATCAGTGCGATCTTCCAGCGGGCCGGAAATAATCAAAGGCGTACGGGCTTCATCGATGAGAATCGAATCAACTTCGTCGACAATCGCGTAATGATGCGGGCGCTGCACCATCTGGGCGCGCTCATATTTCATGTTGTCGCGCAGATAATCAAAACCAAGTTCGTTATTGGTCGCATAGGTGATATCGCAACCATAAGAAGCCCGGCGCTGATCATCATCCATACCATGACCGATCACACCAACGGTGAGGCCAAGAAAGTTGTAAAGCTTCGCCATTGTCTGGGCATCACGACCGGCAAGGTAGTCGTTAACCGTTACGACGTGAACGCCTTTGCCTTCAAGCGCGTTGAGGTAAACCGGCAAGGTTGCCATCAAAGTTTTACCTTCACCGGTACGCATTTCAGCAATACCGCGCTCATGCAGCACGATACCGCCAATCAGCTGCACATCGAAGGGACGCATACCAAGCACACGTTTTGCGGCTTCTCTGGCCGTGGCAAACGCATCTGGAAGTAAATCATCAACAGTTTTACCATTGGCCAAAGCGGCGCGGAATTCCGCGGTTTTTGCCTGCAACTGTTCGTTTGTGAGTGCCTCATAATTCTTTTCAAGCGCTGTAATCTGTTGAACGCGCTGACGCATGCTTTTGACACGGCGGTCATTAGATGAGCCGAAAATCTTACGGGCGAGACCGCCAAAGCTGACCATTCCTGGTCCTTTCCTGTCCGTTCAGCCAGCTAAACTACCGGCATTAAAATGCTTTTATCTACGTCAATCTAAGCACTTGCATCACAATGCACAACATTCGCGCGCAACCAAACGGCGCAATTTTCGAACCTTCATGCAAACAAAAGCAAGCTTACTGGACGCAAAGCCGTTGGAGAGATAAGAGTGGGATTGCGTGATGTCAACGTAGTAGCGCGTTATCATCTATGATAACAGATGCTTTTTAAGGCCAAATTATGCCGTATTTATCAGGTCGGTAGACGGTTTCAATGGAGAATTTTTAATGACACTTTACCGTAAAAGCCTTGCCCTTCTCGCTGCAACAGCATTTTTAGGTGGCGTAATGGGCACAGCTATCGCACAGGAAACAGCCGCTCCGGCTCCTGCTGCGGCCGAATCCGAAAAAGATGAACCGGGCAAAGTTCTGGCAACTGTCAATGGTATCGCCATCACGCAAGGCGAAGTCGATCAGGCTGCAACCGATCTGGATCCGCAATTTGGCCGCCTGCCGGTTGAACAGCGCCGTTTGGCAGCCTTGGCTGCGCTCATCGACATCAAAGCGCTGGCTGCTGAAGGCGAAAAAAACAAGCTCGACCAGACAGAAGAATTCAAGCGTCGCATGGGTTTCTTGAAAGACCGTGCACTGCATAACGAAGTTTTCAAAGCTGAAATCGTTGACAAGATCTCCGATGAAGATGCTCGCGCGCGTTATGACAAAGAAATTGCAGCTCTGCCTGCTCAAAACGAAGTTCGTGCCCGTCACATTCTCGTAAAAGAGAAAAAAGACGCGGAAGAAATCATCAAGAAACTGGATGGCGGTGCCAAGTTTGAAGATCTGGCCAAAGAAAACTCCACTGACGGTTCTGCCGCACAGGGTGGTGATCTGGGCTATTTCGGCGAAGGCATGATGGTGCCTGAATTCGAAAAAGCCGCATTTGCGCTGGAACCGGGCAGCTACACCAAAGAGCCTGTCGAATCACAGTTTGGTTTCCACATCATCAAGCTGGAAGACAAGCGCGCCAAGCAGCCACCGGCATTTGATCAGGTTAAAGACGAAATCCGTTCGATGATTATGCGTGAGCGTTATGTCACCATGATCAAAGACCTGCGCAATGGCATGAAGATCACCTATGATGATCCGGCTGTTGAAAAAGCCATGAAGGAAGCAGCAGCCGAACAGGATGCTGAAGAAGCTGCAAAGCAGTAAACTTGCATTGGCATCGGGCATAAAATAACGGCCTGAAAAGACAAAAATACAACGGGTGCTTTTAATTGATTTTGAAAGTGCCCGTTTTTTTACGTCCCGCACAAGGTATCTCTATGCAAAGGCTTGGAAAAGCCGCATAAGAGATGCAGAGATTGATTGCTTTAAAAGCAGAAAAATTCACAATCACATATCATGACCAGTATTTGAGGCTATCATGTCGGCACCTATTTCTCCGCTTGCTCCAAAACATTATCCGGCGATGCCCGCGATTAAAGGAGCGCGTATTGCCACCGCTGAAGCGGGTATCAAATATAAAGGCCGAACAGACGTTATGATGCTGATTTTTGATCAGCCGGCAGAAGCTGCAGGTGTATTCACCCGCTCGAAATGCCCGTCTGCTCCGGTTGATTTCTGCCGCCAGAACCTCGTTCACGGCAAAGCGCGCGCCGTTGTGGTCAATTCCGGCAACGCCAATGCTTTCACCGGTTCCAAAGGCCGCGCCAGCACGCAGGCCACCGCAGAAGCCGCCGCTCAGGCTATCGGCTGCTCGACCACCGAAATTTTCCTCGCTTCCACCGGCGTGATCGGTGAGCCATTAGATGCCAGCAAGTTCTCGCATCTGCTGGGCGACATGGCACAAAATGCCGTCGATAATTATTGGACGGAAGCCGCCAAAGCAATCATGACCACCGATACTTATCCGAAGGTTGCAACCGAAACCGTGCTGATCGGCGAAGTGCCTGTCACCATCAATGGTATCGCCAAAGGCGCCGGCATGATTGCACCGGACATGGCCACCATGCTGTCCTTCATCGTTACTGATGCGCCGATCTCGTCGCAAGTGTTACAGAGCATGCTCTCTAAAGGCGTTGATCCGACCTTCAACTCGATGACCGTTGACAGCGACACCTCCACTTCCGACACTTTAATGCTGTTTTCGACCGGCACCGCTGCCGAGCGCGGCGCACCAGCGATCACCGATATCAAAGACACACGCCTCAACCAGTTCAAAAAAGCATTGAACCGCCTGTTGAAGTCGCTTGCCATTCAGGTTGCGCGCGACGGTGAAGGCGCTCGCAAGATGCTTGAAATTGAAGTGACCGGTGCAAAATCCGCCGCTTCCGCCAAGAAAATCGCTCTTTCCATTGCCAATTCACCATTGGTGAAAACCGCAGCCGCCGGTGAAGACGCCAATTGGGGCCGCGTCGTCATGGCCGTTGGTAAAGCCGGTGAACCAGCCGAGCGCGATTTGCTTACAATCTGGTTTGGCGATATCCGTGTGGCACATCAGGGCGAACGTGATCCGGATTATTCGGAGGCCGCTGCTTCCGATTATATGAAGGGCGAAGATATTTATATCCGTGTGGATATTGGTCTTGGCCGCGGCAAAGCAACGGTTTGGACATGCGACCTGACCAAAGAATATGTCGCGATCAATGGCGACTATCGCAGTTAACAACAGCACATCCTGAAAAAGAAAACAGATAATGACCAGCTCCGCTATGCCACAAACACCTGATCTGACAATTGTACGCCAGCTTGAAGCTTTGGGCTTTCGCGCATGGCCTGCAAGTCAGGTGCGCTATAGCGGGAGCTGGGCCATCCGTCTGACACCGGATCATCAGTCCAAGCGGCTGAACTCGGTTAACCCGCTTGATCCGGGCGATTTTCATAATCTTGATGAGCGCGTGGCTGCGATTCAGGACATGTTCCAGCAGGCCGGAAAACGTCCGGTTTTCCGCCTGTCTCCGCTTGCTGCACCACAGCTCACCCAATATCTGGATGAGCTGGGCTGGGTGGAAAAAGGGCGAACCATCACGATGATGCGTTCGATTACACCGGATTTCGCCAGCGATCCGGCTGATATCACCATAAGCGATGATATTGCGACTTATGCCCAAGCCTCGCTGGAAGCACATGGCAAAAGCCTTGCAGAACAAAAAGCACTTCTGCCTGCTCTTGAACTTATTTTAAGCCAAATCCGCCCTGCCAAAGCGATGATGATTGCCAAAAAAGGCGACCAGTCAGTGGCTGCCGGCCTATGTGTAAAAGATTATGCGTGGGCTGGTCTTTTTGATTTAGCAACCAAGCCAGCTCATCAACGCCAAGGGTGGGCTGAAGCACTTATTGCCTGCGGCTTATCATGGGCGCAGCAACAAGGTGCCAAGCGCGCATGGCTGCAAATCGAAGAAAGCAATCTTGCAGGATTGGCACTTTATCGTAAACTGGGCTTTAGTGAGAGCTATCGCTATTCCTACCGCGAAATGCCTTAAGCTATTGAGCGCGCTTTGAATGCAGCCAACTATCTGAAATGAATGAGACGACCATGAGCAACACCCAACAACGCCGTATTTTATTAGTGGCCGCCTGTGCATTGGTGGATAATGACGGCCGCGTTTTGCTGGCGCAGCGCCCTGAAGGCAAGCAGCTGGCGGGTTTGTGGGAGTTTCCCGGCGGCAAGGTAGAGGCCGGTGAAACACCGGAAGAAACCCTCATTCGAGAATTACAGGAAGAGCTTGGCATTATCACCAAGGCTGAATGTCTGGCGCCGCTCACATTCGCCAGCCATACTTATGATGATTTTCACCTGTTGATGCCGCTTTATATCTGCCGCCGCTATGAAGGCATTGCTCGCGGCATGGAGGGGCAGGCGATCAAATGGGTGCGGCCGCGTGACATGCGCGATTATCCGATGCCACCCGCTGATGAACCGCTCATCCCTATTTTATGTGATTTGTTGTAAAATCTTTTTGTGATTAACTGTAACAAGCATCGCTCTATGCGATTTTGTTAATTTATCTTTCACTTCATTACGCGACACTGCGGTTGGTAAAACCCGGAGTTTTGAGTAATGGGTAAACAACAAAAAAATATCAACGATATCGACTTTGACCTGTCCTATCGTCCAATTTCTAACGCCAAAAGCAGTGCTTTGCGCATTGCATTATTGTTTGGTTCAGCAGCTCTTGCTCTTGGCATGATTATCATCCCATTGATGAATGAACGCGCCAATCGTCAGGATATGCAGGCATTGTTCCCGCAAGGCATCGACATGACCAAAACAGGCTCAATCCGTAACTGATTTAACCGTCTTCCGGCTTGACTTGAAGCTGCTGCAATGCGTCTGCCAGCGAGGCTTTTGCAGAACCGGGCTTTAACGGTTTTTGCTGTGATTCATGCGGCTTCCAGCCTGACATCCACAATGTTGAAAAGCTCGCCCTGACACGCCCGTCCGGATCAGAAAAGCGCTCGGCATAAATTTGCGCTGCCCGCATGAAAACGCTGCGCGTCAGCGGCTTCTTCGAGCGGTCAACCAGAATATTTTGCATCCCCATGGCGCGGATATCTTTAAGCAGATCAAACATCGAATTATAGCGCACCGTCACCGTGTCAACATCTGTTACCGGCAACGCAAAACCAGCACGCTGCAACAAAGCACCCGCATCTCTGATATCGGCAAAAGGCGCAATACGTGCCGCAGCGCCGCCACTTAATTCAATCTCAGCCTGCATCAGGCTTTCACGCAACTCGCCCAAAGTTCCGGTGCCGGAAAAGGCTGCCAGAAACAAACCATCGGGGCGCAATGCACGCGCAATTTGAATAAGCATTCCCGGCAGATCATTGATGAGATGCAAAGACATCAAAGAGACGATCAGATCAGCGCTTTGCGGCTCCAAGGGCAGAATTTCACTTGGCTCAATCACGCCATGTTCAAAAGCTGAGTCGCTGCCTTGAAAATAGAAGTCACCCTGCTCAATGCGGATGATCTTCTCCACTTTGCCGGATTGTTGCAAGCCGCGCGCCAAAGCATCTGTATACCCCATCAGCGCCACGCCGGTACTGAACTGTCTTTCCACGGCACTTAAACGATCAAGTACATCTTCAACGCTGCGCTCAAGCAAAAAGTCAGCCCCCGCAACAGGCTTTGCCAATGCACGCTTTTGAAACTGCAACATCAATTGGCGGTCAAAAATTCCGCTACCCGACATTTATGATCCGCCTTTTACAATCTGCATTTCTTCTGGCATGGTGACTTAAGTGTTACATGCGTTCGATCGGGAGCGAATGCAATGACAAACCATGTCAGTTTGAAAAATAATGACGATGATGAAGAGCCGAAAAGGCTGAATTTCAACTTTTCCGCCCATGCGGCAAAAGCCTTGAAAGCGGCTGCCGATATTTTATTTCCGCCCACCTGCATCGGTTGCAAACGTCATGTTTCACATCCAGGCTCTTTGTGCCCTGCCTGCTGGGACGAAATCCGCTTTATCGAGCAGCCCTATTGTCCGGTGCTTGGCACACCTTTCGCCCATGATTTCGGCTCGCATTTTTTATGTGCCGAGGCAATCGCCAATCCGCCTCCTTTCAAACGTCTGCGCTCTGCCGTTTTGCATAAGGGGGCCGCGCAGCACATGGCTGTGTCACTCAAATTTTATGACCGCACCGATTTAGCGCCATGGATGGCGCAATGGTTGTCGCGGGCGGGGCGAGAATTGCTTGATGATTGCGATGTGATTATTCCCGTGCCGCTGCATCGCTGGCGCTTATGGCAACGCCGCTACAACCAATCGGCAGAACTGGCGCGCAGTCTTGCCAAATCTGCACACAAACCTTTTTGCGCTGAGGCTTTAATCCGCACCCGCAACACCGTCCAGCAAACAGGCTTGCGCAGTAAAGAACGCCAGCGCAATGTTGATGGCGCATTTAAAGTGCCGGACAAAGGCGATATCCACATTCGCGGGCGGCGGGTCTTGCTCATTGATGATGTTTATACAACCGGTGCCACCGTGCGCTCTGCCACCCGCACCTTACTGCGCCACGGGGCACAATCCGTAGACGTTTTAACCTTCAGCCGTGTCTTGCCTGAACAAATCTAAGGTTTAAGTAATAGCAACAAGGGCTTTCGGTTGAGGCAATTTAAGCATATATGAGCATCAACAATGGAGTTAATCATGGTTGATGTTACAATTTATACCCGTCCGGGCTGCCCTTATTGCACCAGAGCAAAAGATTTGCTGACCCAAAAGGGCGTTGCATTTCACGAAATCAATGCCGGTGCCACACCGGAACTGCGTGCAGAAATGCAGCAAAAATCCGGCCGCAACACATTCCCGCAAATTTTTGTCGGTGATTATCATGTTGGTGGCTGTGATGATTTGCATGCGCTGGAAGCTAATGGCAAACTGGACGGACTTTTGGAGAGTGGAACACTATAAGGGATAAAGCTATGAGCACTTTTCGCGCAGCCGCCATTCAGATGCGTGTCGGCAATGATATCAACACCAATGTTGAAACGCTGAAGCAACTTGTTGCCGAAGCTGCGCGCCAAGGTGCTCATTATGTGCAAACCCCTGAAGCGACCGGCGGGTTTCAGCGCGATAAAAACGTGCTGCTCGCCACCATCCGCAACGAAGCCGATGATCCGGTCTTTCTTGCAGCCGCAGAGCTTGCCAGACAATATGGCATTTACCTGCATATCGGCTCCACCGCCATTCGTGCGGCTGACCAGAAGGCAGCCAATCGCGGTGTGATCTTTGCACCCACAGGTGAGAAAATCACCACCTATGATAAGATCCATATGTTTGATGTGGATTTGGACAATGGTGAAAGCTGGCGTGAATCCGCCACTTATGAGCCGGGCGACAAAGCCATTGTTGTTGAAACCCCGCTTGCCAATATCGGCATGGGCATTTGCTACGACATTCGCTTTCCGCAGCTCTTTCAGGCACAGGCTTTGCGCGGTGCCAATCTGCTGACAGCGCCAGCCGCCTTTACACGCCAGACCGGTGAAGCACACTGGCATATTATGCAGCGCGCCCGTGCCATTGAAAATGGTGCTTTTTTGATCTCTGCCGCTCAAGGCGGTTTTCATGAAGACGGGCGCGGCACTTATGGTCACTCGATCATTGTTTCCCCATGGGGCACGATTTTGGCCGAAGCCGACCATGACGAGCCATGCGTGATTGTGGCCGATATTGATGTGAATGAATCTGTGCTTGCGCGCAAAAAAATTCCTAACCTTGCCAATGCACGTCAGTTCACCACCCAAATTGTCAAAGCATAAGGGACTAAAACAAGAGAAATGATCCGCTTTTCGCTTAATTGTGCCAGTAACCATCATTTTGAAGCCTGGTTTCGAAACAATGATGATTTTGACCAGCAGCTGAAAAGCGGTTTCGTCACCTGTCCGCAATGCGGCTCGCAGAGTGTGCAAAAAGCACTGATGGCACCGTCTGTCTCAACGGGTCGCAAGAAAGAGCAAATCGCGGTCAGTATGGATGAAGCGCAGAAAAAAATTCTGAACGACATTCAGGATCTCGCACGCAAAGTGCGTGAGAATGCCGATTATGTCGGCGATAAATTTGCCGAAGAAGCACGCAAAATCCATTATGGCGAAACGGAACAACGCGGCATTTATGGCGAAGCCACAGCCGATGATGTGACATCGCTTGTTGACGAAGGCATTGAAATTATGCCGCTTCCGGCTTTGCCTGAAGACAAAAACTGATCAATCAAAATTATACTTTTAAACAATAGCAATCAGGAATAAGATATTTTCCTGACTGCTTAGTCTTGCTCGAATTTTCGGGAAATATTTTTCTAATAAACTTTAATATTGGAATTATATGCCTCATATATAGATTTATACGCAAGGCGAAAACTTGTGTCTGCAAGCCTTTCGATTAAAATCTCCGGCAATAGAAAACAAGATTTTATCACGGGTCTAACATACAAGGATCTAACAATGTCGAAATCAGAGAGCCAAACCTCAAACCAAAAAACCGGCCAGCAGATCGGCCGTGGTCACGTTTACGACTCGATCCTTGATACGATCGGCAACACACCTTTGGTGCGCATTGATAAATTCGCGCGTGAACATGGCGTCGTCGCCAATCTTCTCGTTAAGCTTGAATTTTTCAACCCGCTGGCAAGCGTCAAAGACCGTATCGGTCTGGCGCTCATTGAAGCGCTGGAAGCCTCAGGCGAAGCCGTGCCAGGCCAGACCACACTGATTGAACCAACCTCCGGCAATACCGGTATTGCGCTGGCTTTTGCAGCCGCCGCCAAAGGCTATCGTCTGATTTTGACCATGCCGGAAACCATGTCGGTTGAGCGCCGCAAGCTGCTTAAATTCCTTGGTGCCGAACTGGTACTGACGGAAGGCGCAAAAGGCATGAAGGGTGCGATTGCCAAGGCCGAGGAACTGGCTGAAAGCACACCCCATGCCATTATTCCGCAACAGTTTGAAAATCAGGCCAATCCTGAAATCCACCGCAAAACCACCGCTGAGGAAATCTGGAACGACACCAATGGCGAAGCCGATATTCTGATTTCCGTTATTGGCACCGGTGGCACCATCACAGGTGTGGGACAGGTTTTGAAAGCCCGTAAGCCTGAATTTAAAGTGATTGCCGTGGAACCAAAAGATTCGCCCGTTCTTTCCGGTGGCGCACCAGGCCCGCATAAAATCCAAGGCATTGGTGCAGGTTTTGCGCCAAAAACTTTGGACACAAATGTTTACGATGAAATCATTCAGGTTTCCAATGAAGACGCATTTGCCAAATCCCGCGAACTGGCACGCGTTGAGGGTATTCCGGTTGGCATTTCATCGGGTGCGGCACTGACTGCCGCCATCGAAGTGGGCAAACGTCCCGAAAATAAAGACAAAAACATCGTCATCATCATTCCTTCCTTTGCCGAGCGTTATCTCTCCACCGCTCTGTTTGAAGGTCTGGACGACTAATCAGTGCCTCCCAAGCACGAATAAGAAAAAGCCCGGTTCGTAATCGAAACCGGGCTTTTATATTAAATAGTCTGTTGTTTTCCTCATCGTGCAACACGCGCCGCACAAGCTGGCCCCGGACCACGCATATAATGACGTTCCGGACGATAGCTCGGCACCACGAACTCACGAATGACGTTTACGCTTTCGCGCAAGTGAACAAGAATGCTCATCGTCTTCACCCTCAATAATCAATCACTTACAGCCAATAATAGGCAATGATGGGTTAAATTTTAACACCTTCATTAATCAAATATTTAGCATTTAAAGATGAATACACACTGAACAGTGAAGGTTAATGAAATCTTAAAGCAAATTTCATTGATTGTTATCCACAATCAGAAAACAAAAATGGCGCCGGATGCATAAGCACCAGCGCCATTAAAATTTGCTATATCCGAGCCAAACTTAACGTGTCGGCACCGGTTCATCACCGCGATAATCATAGAAACCGCGACCGGCTTTGCGTCCCAACCAGCCGGCTTCAACATATTTAACCAGCAACGGGCACGGGCGATATTTGCTGTCTGACAACCCGTCATAAAGCACCTGCATGATCGACAGGCATGTATCCAGGCCGATAAAATCTGCCAGTTGCAAAGGCCCCATCGGATGATTGGCACCAAGTCGCATGGCGGTATCAATGGAATCCACCGAACCAACACCTTCATAAAGCGTATAAATCGCCTCATTGATCATTGGCAGCAGAATACGATTGACGATAAAGGCCGGAAAATCTTCCGCAACAGTGATGGTTTTATCCAGCGACTGTACGAAAGCCTGCGCTTCCTTGAAGGTCACTTCTTCCGTTGCAATACCGCGCACCAGTTCAACCAGTTTCATCAGCGGCACAGGATTCATAAAATGAATACCCATAAAACGCTCCGGCCGGTCAGTGGTTGCTGCCAGTCGGGTGATGGAGATGGATGAGGTATTGGTTGCTAAAATCGCTTCCGGATTAAGGATCGGGCAAAGGGAGGCAAAGATTTTACGCTTAATATCTTCGTCTTCAGTGGCCGCTTCAATCGCCAGATCAACACCAGCCAGATCTTCCATGGCTTTGGCAGGCAGGATTTTTTTCATCGCTTCACTGCGCTGCGTATCTTCCAGCTTACCGGAAGCCACCTGACGCGCCATATTACCATTGATGGTGGCAATACCTTTTTCCAGACGCTCAGCATCAGCATCATGAAGCAGCACAGTATATCCGGCGAGCGCACAGACATGCGCAATTCCGCCGCCCATTTGTCCGGCACCGATAATTCCCACTGTCTTAATCGCCACCGTAACATCCTCCAAATAAACGCCCTGCTGTCACTCAGTCAGGGCTAAAGCCGTTGATAAAATTTGTCAGAACCAAATAGGTTCTGACAGAAAATTAAAGCGCCTTTTCCAGTTCCGGCAGGATCGTAAAGAGATCGCCCACCAGACCATAATCAGCCACCTGAAAAATCGGCGCTTCTTCGTCTTTGTTGATCGCAACAATGACTTTAGAATCCTTCATCCCGGCCAGATGCTGAATGGCACCGGAAATACCGGCAGCAATATAAAGTTCAGGCGCGACCACTTTACCGGTCTGGCCTACCTGCCAGTCATTGGGTGCATAGCCCGCATCCACGGCTGCGCGCGATGCACCAACGGCTGCCCCGAGCTTATCTGCCAATGGCAGGATCACTTCGTTGAACTTATCTTCCGAACCCAATGCACGACCACCGGACACAATGATCTTGGCAGAGGTCAGTTCAGGACGTTCACCACCGGACAGATCAGCACCAACATAAGAAGACAGAGCCGGATCAGCCGCCACGGCAACTGTTTCAATGCTGGCAGAACCGCCAGCACCCACACCAGAGAAAGAAGCCGTACGCACAGTGATAACTTTTTTAGCATCGGTTGACTGCACGGTCTGGATCGCATTACCAGCATAGATCGGACGCTTGAAAGTATCAGCCGAAACCACTTCCATGATTTCAGAAATCTGCGCCACATCCAGAAGAGCTGCAACGCGCGGCAAGATGTTTTTAGCGTTAGTGGTCGCAGGAGCAATCACCGTATCATAACCATCGCTAAGCGAAACGATCAGTGCTGCCACCGGCTCTGCCAGACGGTTTTCCAGCACATCAGCCTGCGCCAACAAAACTTTACGCACACCTTGAAGTTTTGCCGCCTGATCAGCAACGCCTTGCGCATTTTGACCGGCAATCAGAACATCCACATCCCCACCAATCGCCTGTGCGGCGCTCAATGCTTTTGCAGTTTGATCGGACAAGGTTGCATTATCATGTTCAGCAAACAGAAGAATAGCCATCAGTATAAATCCTTGATCCTTAACTTACAAAACGCCGGCTTCGTTTTTGAGCTTTTCTACCAGCTCGGCAACGGAAGCCACTTTGACGCCAGCCTTGCGGCCACCTGGTTCTTCTGTTTTCAAAACCTTCAGGCGCGGGGCAATGTCGGCACCAAAATCAGCCGGTGATTTCTCATCCAGCGGCTTTTTCTTCGCCTTCATAATATTCGGCAAGGACGCATAACGCGGTTCATTCAAGCGCAGATCAACAGTGACGATTGCAGGGAGTTTAACATTGATGGTCTGCAAGCCGCCATCAACTTCACGGGTAACAGTTGCCTGATCTTCACCAAGCTCAAGCTTGGAAGCAAATGTAGCCTGCGCCCAGTTGAGAAGCGCAGCAAGCATCTGGCCGGTCTGATTACTGTCATCATCAATGGCCTGTTTGCCCAAAAACACCATATTCGGCTGTTCAGCTTCAACGACACCTTTAAGCACTTTGGCAACACCCAAAGGCTCAACCTGATCATCGGTTTTAACCAGAATGGCACGGTCTGCGCCCATCGCCAATGCGGTGCGCAATGTTTCCTGTGCCTGTGCCGGACCGATTGAAACAACAACGATTTCAGAAACTTTGCCAGCTTCTTTCAAACGGATTGCTTCTTCAACCGCAATCTCATCAAACGGGTTCATCGACATTTTTACATTATTCAGTTCAACGCCGGTTCCGTCAGGTTTGACACGGATATTCACGTTGTAATCGACGACACGCTTAACTGCGACGAGGATTTTCATCCACATAACCTTTCATTTCATCCATGCTGCAAAATGATAATTGTCACTTCGCATAAACATCCTGTTGGCATCTTCATCCGATTTCACCACCATCAGAAGCCTGTTCACACAATTGATGAGTTTGGCGATAAATTTGACAGAAACGTAATGACGCTTCTGCTTTCCGTCAATCAGATAACGCCGAAAGCGACATTAAAGATAACGGTTCATTGCTCACGCTGATTTTCATCAGCGTTTTTAGCTTCCCTTAACGGTTTTGACCAGGCACCCACAAAACATCAAGCGCGCCATTTTCATTCACCGCACGCGATGCGACAAAGAAAAAATCCGACAAGCGATTGATATATTGCAGCGCTTCACGAGATACGACTTCACCGTCAACATCACTTAAAGCAACCATCAAACGCTCGGCACGCCGCGAGACAGTGCGCGCCAGATGCAGCATGGCGGACGCCGCCGACCCGCCCGGCAGGATGAAAGAACGAAGCGGTGAGAGATGCGCATTCAGCGCATCAATATCTGCCTCCACACGCTCCACCTGAGAGGCCACAATGCGCAAAGGTTCATAGGGCAGCACAGTGCCATCGTCGGGCGCGGAAAGATCTGCGCCTAAATCAAACAAATCATTTTGAATGCGCGATAGCATGGCATCAATTTCCGGATAGGCTTCCAGATGCAAACGCGCCATGCCGACACAGGCATTGGTCTCGTCCACCGTACCGTAGGCTTCTACACGCAGATCGCTTTTCTTGCGGCGCGCACCAGTGGTCAGCCCTGTTGTGCCATCATCACCGGTGCGGGTATAAATCTTATTGAGCTTGACCATGAATTAGCCTGCCTGACGGCTGAAATAAATTGTTGCAACAATCAGCACCAGCGCCACAAACTGCAAGAAAATGCGCAATTGCATCATTTTGTTGGAGTAATTGCCATCACCGCCACGCATCAAATTGCGCAGACCTAAAAACAGTACGAAGGCAACCGCGGCCATCGCAATCATCGCGCCATATCTTAACAGACTATCCATCATCCACCCATTTTGTTTATCACTGTAAGACGTCTAAGACTGACCCGACAGCATTTTATAAAACCAGCGCATCGGCATAAACCGCTGAGCGATCACACCAAGCTTCGCCGGACGTGTCACCAGATAATGCGGCCGTGGCTTAGCTGCTTCCAATGCATGCAGCAATACATCAAAAACAGCTTCGGGACCAAGCTTGTCTTTTGATTGCGTGCCACCGGATTTCAATTTCTGCATCTGGCGCAAATACAGATCATGATGAACTGATGCCGCCATATCAATATGTTTTTCTGCCTGTTTTGCCGCATTATAGGTAAATCGCGTGGCAATCGGCCCCGGCTCAATCAGCGAAACCTCAATGCCGGTGCCCTGCAATTCCATTCGCTGCACCAGCATCAAGCCTTCCAGCGCATATTTGGAGGCAACATAAGCACCGCGCCATTTCATCGGCACACGTCCCAGGATAGAGGAGCAATGCACAATACGGCCATGCCCCTGACGGCGCATCACCGGCACAATTTTACGCGTCAAACTATGCCAGCCAAAGAAATTAGCCTCAAACAATTCACGCAAAGCATCCAGCGGCAAATCTTCAACAGCACCGGGCAAAGCGTAAGCGCCATTATTATAAAGCGCGTCTAATGTACCGCCGGTTTTCTCCAAGACCACCTTCACCAGCGCTTCGATTGAAGCTTCATCCCTGTAATCCAGATAAAAAGCTTCCAGTCCGTCTTGTTCCAGTGCTTCAATGTCCTGACTGTTACGGGCAGTGGCAAACACCCGCCAGCCGAGCGCCTTCAGCTGACGCGCTGCATAAGCGCCGATACCTGAAGAGCAACCGGTGATGATAATTGTTTTTTGCAGCATGGATGACATAAAATTTCTTATCCCTCATCTGCCCAAAGCTTGGCGAAACTGTCAGCAAAGTGATTAAACGATTCGATTAGGTCTTTCTTTCTTATAGTAGTCATGCCAGACCTGCGCTTAAGATTTATGGAATAACAATGCCGAACCCTAAGGATAATTTTGGCGCTATGCGAAAAGTAAAAACTTTCCTCACCAAAGTTATTTTTGATGCTGTCGGTCACTTCAACTCGGATGATGGCTGGGCCTTTGCCAGTCATATTGCATTATCCGGCCTGATGGCGCTTTTTCCGTTCTTGATCTTTGCTACAACACTGGCTTCATTTTTAGGCGCGCAAGCTTTTGCTGATACAGCCGTCCATATTGTTTTTGATATCTGGCCATCCGCTATCGCCGGACCAATTGCCAATGAAGTGAAAAATGTGCTGACCGTGCAGCGCAGCGGACTTCTGACCCTCAGTGTGATTGCCGCCGCTTACTTTGCCTCCAATGGTGTGGAAGCTTTGCGCATTGCGCTCAACCGCGCCTATCGTGTCACTGACACACGCTCAATCATCTTCTGCCGCCTGCAAAGTCTGGGCTTTGTGCTGCTTGGTACTTTGGCACTGATGGTGATCAGTTTCCTGCTGATTTTAGCACCACTCGCCTTCCGCATTGCCGTGCAATGGTTTCCCGATATTGACCTCTTTGCCGGCACAATCAGCTTCTGGCGCTATTTCATTGCCGTCACAGTGCTGATTTTAGCGCTTTTTGCCGTCCATATCTGGTTGCCTGCCGGCAAACGCACTTTGGGCGATATCCTGCCCGGCATTGTGCTGACATTGATCGCATGGCTGGCCGGTGCCATGGCTTTTGCGCAATATCTGGAAACATTTGCCAATTACGTCACCACCTATGCCGGTCTTGCCTCGATCATGGTGGCGATTGTGTTTCTCTATATGATTTCTGCAATTTTTATTATAGGTGCAGAAATCAACACAGCCATTATGAATTATCGCAAACGCCAGCAACAACCGGAACTAGCGGATAATTAACTGGCAATTACGCTGGCAAAGTTCTTAAGGCTTACGCTGAATGCCGGTTAAAGCGACACCAATTGTCGTGACCAACATGCCCGCAATCTGCAACAAATTTAGAGTTTCACCAAACAAGACATAGGCCATGATGGCGGCCGCCGCAGGCACCAGATAAAACAGCGACGATACTTTCGACAAAGCGCCTTCGCGGATCATCACCATCAAAGCCAGCACCGCGCCCACTGAAATCACAATGGTTAACCAGACAAGCGCAATAATGAGCTCAGATGTAAGCTGAAACCGGCCGGTTTCAAACAGCACCGCACAAATAAGCGTGAACATTCCGGCAGCCAGATACTGAATGGCTGTGCCAGCCTTCAAATCCATGGCACTGCCAAAGCGCTTTTGCCAAACAGTACCCGAACTGATCGCCAAAACACCGATAAGAGCTGCAAGCAATGTCACGGGATCAATCGCATCAGAACCTGCTGAAAGCTTGGGCGAGATCACCATGGCAACGCCTATAAAGCCTGCAACCAGCCCCAAAACCTGTTGTTGCTTAATGCGCTCGCCAAGAAATATTGCAGCAATCAAAAGTGTTATCATTGGCTGCAAACCGGAAACCAACCCTACGATTCCAGCTGGCAAACCATGACGCACCGCCCAAAAAATCGCCGACAAATAAATGGCATGGATCAGCAAACCCGTGATACCAGCCTGCACAAAAGCTTTTCGCCTTGGCCAGACAACCCCGCTGCTCAAAGCCCAGATACCAAAAATCAAACCGGCAAAAATAAAGCGAACCGTCATGAAGCTGAAAGGTTCGGCATAAGGCATGGCAAGCCCTGCACCGATAAAACCAGTCGCCCACAAAAACACAAAGAACACCGGAAACAAGCGGACTAACATGATTTTTTTACCTTGGACATAAAAGCACGGCTTCAGCACAGATCATAGGATGTCAGGTGCACCAAGCTATTTCTGGCCGCTTTTTGCAACTAGTCCGCGAGTGTGGCCTTGCAGCCATAGCTATTAACTGCCATTGCTGCGCCATGAGCGAAGATAATAATCAAATCATATTGTTTGTTGATGCCGATGCTTGTCCGGTAAAGGCGGAAATATATAAAGTAACTGAACGTCACGGTGTCAAAGTGCTGCTTGTCGCCAATAGTTACATGATGATCCCGCGAGATCTGACCCATGTTGAGCGCATTGTTGTGCCAAGCGGCCTTGATGTCGCTGATGACTGGATTGCAGAACGCGCCCGCCCAGGTTCGATTGTCATCACCGCCGATATCCCGCTGGCAAGCCGCTCGGTCAATGCAGGTGCCATCACCATTGCACCTAACGGCAAATTGCATACAGCCAATAATATCGGCAATACGCTGGCGACCCGCAATCTGATGGATAGCCTGCGCTCTTCCGGTCAGGTCACCGGCGGCCCTGCCCCGTTTTCAGCGCGTGACCGCTCCAGCTTTTTATCAAGTCTCGAAGAAGCAATCACAAGGCTTAAAAGAGAAGGTTTCAAACCTTAAAGCGCCCCGCTCAAAGAGAGTGCGCAGCCTCGATCAGCTTGATCGCTTCGGGGCTGTCCCATTCGGCCGGCCCGTTCATAGATGAAATCTGGCAGCCGTCTTTATCAACCACCAATGTTACCGGAAGGCCAAAGGCCAGATTTTTACGCTTCAGATCATTGAAGCTTTTCAATGTTGCATCACGATAAAGCGCCAGATGTTCAATGCCGATTTCATTTAAAAAACCAACCGGCTTGGTATTGTCTCCGGTGTCAATATTAACGGCAACCACCTCAAAATCATCGCCGCCTTTCATTTGCTGCAACTTATCAAGTGCCGGCATTTCTTCACGGCAAGGGGCACACCATGTCGCCCATAAATTGACGAGCAGCGTTTTGCCTTTGAAATCTCCGAGTGTCATTTTTTTGCCGTCGCGATCAGAAAATTCCAGATGCGCCAGCGAAATCGGTTTGTCGGCTGCGCGCATGGCAGCCACAGTTCCACCCGCCGCAGCATCCAGTTTTTGTAATGTACCGGCTTTTGCCGCACAAAACTTGTCCTGATCACTATTTCCTGTGGCAAGGTTTGCGCTAATATCATTGCCAGAAGGGCGTTCCATCACGTATACCGCCCCTACACCGGCGAGTACACCTGCGACGGCTGCCAGTATGATGATTCTCGGTTGTCTCAGAATATTGGTCATCTGTCGCTGTTTCCTGCCATTTCGTCTTATAATAATTTTACCGTTAAGCCTGAGGCATACGAGCATGAGCGAACAAAAATCAAGCAACCAGATGTGGGGTGGCCGTTTTGCCTCAGGACCCGATGCGATTATGGAAGAGATTAACGCATCTATCGGTTTTGACCAAAAACTCTATGGTCAGGATATTCGCGGCTCCATTGCGCATGCCAACATGTTGGTTAAATCCGGCATTATTGCGAGCGAAGATCACGCAAAAATCGTTGATGGCCTGAAGGCTGTTCTGGCCGAAATCGAAAGCGGTAAATTCACATTCTCCCGCAAGCTTGAAGACATTCACATGAATGTTGAAGCACGCCTTGCCGAACTGATCGGCGCCTCTGCCGGTCGTTTGCATACTGCGCGCTCGCGTAATGATCAGGTAGCGCTGGATTTCCGCCTCTGGGTTAAAGAAGAGCTGGAAAAAACAGCGTCCGCGTTGAAAAACCTGATTGAAGCTTTTCTGGAACGTGCCGAAGAACATGCGGCTACCGTTATGCCCGGCTTTACCCATCTGCAAACGGCACAGCCAGTCACTTTTGGCCATCATTGCATGGCCTATGTGGAAATGTTCGGCCGTGATCTGACACGCGTACGTGATGCCATTGAACGCATGAACGAATCACCGCTTGGCGCTGCTGCACTGGCCGGAACCGGTTTTCCGATTGACCGTCATATGACCGCAGAAGCACTTGGCTTCCGTGAGCCGACCCGCAACTCCATCGACAGCGTGTCTGATCGTGACTACGCGCTGGAGTTCCTCTCTGTTGCTGCGATCTGCGCCACCCATCTTTCGCGTCTGGCTGAAGAAATCGTTATCTGGTCGACACCGCAGTTTAATTTTGTGCGTCTGTCCGATGCTTTCTCCACCGGCTCTTCCATCATGCCGCAAAAGAAAAATCCGGATGCTGCCGAACTGGTGCGCGCCAAAACGGGCCGTATCACCGGTTCGCTCGTTGGCCTTCTGACTGTCATGAAGGGCCTGCCGCTGGCTTATTCCAAAGATATGCAGGAAGACAAAGAAGCCGTCTTTGATGCCGCAGAAACCTTGGAACTCAGCATTGCTGCCATGAGCGGCATGGTGCGTGACATCACCATCAACACCGCATCAATGAAAAAGGCAGCGGGCTCCGGCTATTCCACTGCAACCGATCTGGCCGACTGGCTGGTGCGTGAACTGGGCATGCCTTTCCGTGAGGCGCACCATGTCACCGGCCGTGCTGTTGCAGCGGCTGAAGCCAAAAAAGTTGACCTGTCGAAGCTCAGCCTTGCCGAGTTGCAGGAAATCCATTCCGGCATCACCGATGCTGTGTTTGATTTCCTCACCGTAGACAAATCGGTTAAAAGCCGTCAGTCTTTCGGCGGAACTGCCCCGCAGGAAGTGCGCCGTCAGATCCGTTACTGGAAGAAGCGGATTGTTAAAGCCTGATCTTCAGGCTTTACTTCACCCCAAGCGGGCTGCTTCGAAATACGTATTAAGGGTTAAACCCAAGCTTTAAAGGTCAAACAATGACGAGCCGGAAAGTAATTTTCTCAGCATTAGTCACACTGCTTATAGCAGGCACTCTCACGGCTTGCGGTCGTAAAGGCCCGCTGGAGCTGCCACCTTCTGCCATTGTGACTGATGAGTACGGGCGCACAGAACCGGCTCCCAAACCTGCCAGGGATGAGCCATTCATCCTCGACAAGCTGATCCCGTAAGACGTTTAACCCTTTCAATTTTAAGGACTGAAGTCCGTGAACCATTTTGAATATAAAGACGGCGTTCTCCATGCTGAAAATGTGAAGATCTCCGACATTGCCGATGCTGTCGGCACGCCTTTTTATTGCTATTCCCGCGCAACGATCGAGCGCCACTTCCGCGTATTCTCGGAAGCTTTCGCCGATATGCAGCCATTGGTGGCCTATGCGCTGAAAGCCAATTCCAATCAGGCCGTGTTGAAAACACTGGCTAAAATGGGTGCTGGTGCGGATACGGTTTCTGAAGGTGAAATGCGTCGTGCACTTGCTGCCGGTATTCCTGCCGAAAAAATCGTTTATTCAGGCGTTGGAAAATCTGCGCGTGAAATGGATTTCGCGCTCAATGCAGGCATTTATTGCTTCAATGTGGAATCCGAGCCGGAACTGGAACTCCTGTCGGAACGCGCTGTGCTTCTGGGCAAAGTAGCGCCTGTTTCTTTGCGCATTAATCCGGATGTGGATGCCAAAACCCACGCCAAAATCTCCACCGGTAAATCCGAAAACAAATTCGGCATTCCGCGTGTGCGTGCGCGTGAAGCCTATAAGCGCGCCGCCGAACTGCCGGGCATTAAAGTCACCGGTATTGACATGCATATCGGCAGCCAGATCATTGATCTGCAACCGTTTGATGATGCTTTTGCCTTAATGGCAGAGTTGGTGCGTGAATTGCAGGCAGACGGCCACCAGATCGATCATGTCGATATGGGTGGTGGTCTGGGTATTCCTTACCACGACGACAATAACCCGCCGCCATTGCCGGATGCTTACGCGGAAATCGTGCGTAAACATATCCGCCCATTGGGTTTGAAAACAGTTTTTGAACCGGGTCGTCTGATTGTCGGTAATGCCGGTATTATGATCACTGAAGTGATCTATGTTAAAGATGGTGATGCCAAAAACTTCATCATTGTTGATGCGGCGATGAATGATCTTATCCGCCCGACCTTGTATGAAGCCTATCACGGTATCCGCCCGGTGGTGGAAGCTGACGATAATGCGCCGCGCATTCATGCCGATTTTGTCGGCCCTGTTTGCGAAACCGGCGATTATCTGGGTGTAGACCGTGAAGTGGCACGTCCAAATCCGGGTGATCTTATCGCTGTTTGCACTGCCGGTGCTTATGGTGCTGTTCTTTCAAGCACTTACAACACCCGTCTTCTTATTCCGGAAGTGCTGGTCGATGGTGATCGCTTCCATGTTGTGCGCCCGCGCACCAGCTATGAAGAGCTGATCGCGCAGGACAGCATTCCTGATTGGCTTTAAGCAGCAATCCGCAATCAAGACCTGTCCGGACATTATCAACCGGATAGGTCGCCTTTGGCATTTTCGCACAAGTTGCATGCATTTTTTTAAGGCCAAGCCTCGTCTTTGCCATGATGCATGTTATTGTTGCGCAAACGAGAAGGCCAAGGCGCAGCCGGAAAATGAGCCGAAGAGATATGAACCGGAAAGATGAGAATGGCTTTGCCTGATCACAAGCCAAAGGACGAACTTCGGAAAATACGCCTGCGTGTATTTTTCACGATATTGTTCGAGCGTATGTGGCCGCTTTTACTGCCGCTTCTCATCACATTGGCATTATTGGCATCATTAAGCTGGTTCGGCCTTTTTCATCATATGCCTTATTGGCTGCATCTGACCGTGCTCAGCCTGCTTTTTGTGGTAGCGATTGTAACAGTTTTTCTGCCTGCCCGTGTCCGCATTCCATCTGAAAAAGAGGTCAATCAGCGCATTGAAACGATCAACGCGCTGTCGCATCAGCCGCTGACGACACAAACAGACAGAATTGCGACCGGTGATGATCCTTTAGCGCAGGCTCTCTGGCGCGAACATCAGCGCCGCATGGCGCGCCAATTAAAGAATCTGCAAACCGGCCTGCCTGATACACGCATTGCCGAGCGTGATCCGCTTGGTATCCGCGCCTTGGTTTTATTGTTGTTTGTTACTGCTTTTGCCTTTTCTTACGGGTCAAAAGGTGGCCGCCTTATCGATATGGTGCATTTGCCGGAAGCCAAAGAGCAAGTGGCAGCCCGTATTGACGCCTGGGTGACACCGCCGCGTTATACCGGCAAGGCACCTATTTTTCTCAATGCGAATACGGATGAGCAGGCAGCTATTAGTGTGCCGCAAGGCAGTATCTTTTCATTGCGCATTTCGGGCAGCGCCCGTGAATACCTGATCGCAGAAGACACAAACGGCAAAAGCGAAACAATTCAACCGGAGCTGACCGAAGACGAAGCAGAACAAGGCAAAACCAAGCCCACGGCAGATACACGCAATTTCCAATATGAATTGAATGACAGTCAGACCGTGAAGTTGACGGTCAATCAGCGCAGCCAATCCTGGCAGTTTACTGTTACGCCGGATCAATTGCCACAAATCAGCTTTACCAAAGCGCCCGACCAAGCCCGCAACGGCACTTTGCAACTGCATTATAAAGTCACCGATGATTATCCGGTCGCCTCCGCTTATGCCGAAATCACACCACTTGAAGCCGATGATCATGAAACGCTGATGCTTTATGAAGCGCCGGAACTGACGCTGTCCCTGCCCCGCAAAGGCACCGAAGATGCAAGCACGGTCAAAGACCTGACAATGCATCCATGGGCTGGCAGTGAAGTGGAGCTGACCCTTGTGGTTAACGATCAGGCCGGACAGGTCGGTTATAGCGAGAGCCGCACCATCACCCTGCCTGAGCGCGCTTTCACCAATCCTCTTGCAAAAGCCATCACTGAACAACGCCGCATTCTGGCAATGGATGCCATGCAAAATGAGCATGTTTTAGATATGCTTGATGCCGTAATGCTGCGCCCTGCCGACACCATTAAAAATGCCGGACATTTCTTAGGGCTCCGCACCATCCGCACCCGCTTGGCCATTGCACATTCCGAAGATGATCTGCGCAATGTCGTTGATTATATGTGGGAAGTGGCACGCGGCATCGAAGACGGTGATTTGTCGGCTGCTGAAAAGCGCCTGCGCATGGCTCAAGAAGCTTTGCGCAATGCGATTGAAAACGGTGCCTCGCAAGAAGAGATTGCCAAACTTTCCAATGAGCTGCGCGAGGCGATGGCCGCCTTCTTGAAAGAATTTGCCCAGCGCCAGCAAAACAATAAAAACCCTGCTTTACCACCCAATGCCAATGTGCGGACTTTATCCCCTTCAGACCTGCAAAAGATGATGGACCAAATTGAAAATCTGGCTCGTCAGGGCTCGCGTGATGAAGCACAGCAATTGCTGTCACAACTCGAAAACCTGATGAATAACCTGCAAATGGGGCAAGGTCAGGCACAGGGACAAAACGGCCAGCAAGGCCAAGGTGGCCAGAGCCAGCAAAGCCAGATGCAAAATCAGATGAACAAGCTTGGCGAACTGATGCGACGCCAGCAGCAGATGATGAATGAAACCTTCTCGCTCGACCAGCGCATGCAGCAGCAATTCGGCGATAATGATGAAGATTTCTTCTCGGAAAACGAAGATGCCGAGAGCACACAGCCCCCTATTTCGCCCGATATTGAAGAGGCGATGAAAAACCTGCAACGCCAGCAGAAACAGCTGCAATCGGAATTGAAGAAACTCTCCGAGGACCTGAAAGCTTTAGGCATTGATCCGTCGAAAGAGTTTAGAGACGCAGAAAAATCCATGGGCAATGCGGGTGATGCTTTGGGGCGCAATGAAAGTGCGCAGGCCAATGATGATCAGGCATCCGCCCTTGATGCTTTGCGTCGCGGCAGCCGTGACATGATGAAAAAAATGCAGGAAGCCATGGGCCAAGGTGAAGGTCAGGGTCAGGGTGAAAACGGCCAGCCGAGTGAAGATCAGGCAGGCAAAGATCCGCTTGGCCGCAACCAAGGCCAAACCGGCCCTGATTTTGGCGACAACACCAAAATACCGGGCGAGATTGACATTCAGCGTGCGCGCGAAATTCTGGATGAAATCCGCCGCCGTCTTGGCGATGCCCTCAGCCCGCAGATGGAAAAAGACTATCTGGAGCGCCTGTTGAAATTTGATTAGAGCATAATTCCTTAAACTCGGATCAGTTTAAGGTAAAATTATGCTCTGATTTTAAAGTGTCAGAGCAACCTTTGTGTGCCAAGTCTGGCATATGACGCTCTAAAGCGCATCCCGAAAAACTTCAGGCAATAAAAAGCCGCTGTGATCATCATCACAGCGGCTTTAATCTGTCAAAGACAGGCTAAATCTTATTCGCCCATCACACGGCCGACATAAGGCAACTGGCGGAACGCATGCGCCACATCCATGCCATAGCCGACAACGAAATAATCAGGGCATTCGAAAGCCACAAAATCAGCTTCAATATCCATTTTACGGCGTACCGGCTTATCCAGCAGCACTGCAATGCTGACACTGCGCGCGCCGCGTTCCAGCATCAGATCGCGTACAAAAGTAAGCGTCTTGCCGGATTCAAGAATATCATCAATCAGCAGAACGTCGCGATCTTTCACATCACTGTCGATGTCACGCAACAAGCGTACTTCGCCGCTGACTTTGCCTGTTCCGTAAGAGGAAACCGTGATGAATTCCACATCCGGCTCCACATCAGCATCATGCATTGCACGGATCAAATCCGCAGCAAAAATGAATGATCCTTTGAGAATGGATACAGTCAAAAGATTATGAAAATTGCGGTCTGCGATATCGCGCGCAATTTCAACATTGCGAGCCGCAATCTGTTCGGCACTGAACAGTACTTCAAGTGTCTTGCCGCCGACTTCTGGCATCGTGCCGGTTCTCCGTAAGTTAAAAAAATAAAGGGCTGCGAAAGCATTCACAGCCACAATCTCACCGCGTATATAGCATAATTTTAGGAAAAAGCACCTGTTCTCGTCATATTAGCTGTGTTTTTTGCATAGTCTTTCGCTTCATCCATCCGAGAAGCGGTTCATGCAAAATGAGAATTCGGAAAATAGACGATAAAATCTGCTTTTGCTCAGCCTTAGCAGGCGATGATTTTTAGCCGGCACCGTCAAAAAATTGCACGTTTTTAAACAATAAAAACAAGCGAAATTAACGGAAGGTTAACCATCAGGGGCAATGGTCTTCAGGATCAATATTGAATGAGAAAAGCCTCAAGGAAAACATGCGGTGATTCGCTTTGAAAAAGTAGGTTTGCGTTATGGCATGGGGCCTGAAGTCCTGCGGGACGTCAGCTTTCACATCCCTGCGCGCTCATTCCAGTTTTTAACCGGCCCTTCGGGTGCGGGTAAAACATCGCTTTTGCGCTTGTTATTCATGGCGATGAAGCCAACGCGCGGCCTTATCAATATTTTCGGCAAAGATATCAGCGGGCTTGAGCGCAAAGAAATTCCGCTGCTGCGCCGCCGTATCGGTATCGTGTTTCAGGATTTCCGCCTGCTCGATCATATGACCACCTATGAAAATGTAGCGCTGCCATTGCGCGTGCGCGGCAAAGAAGAAGCAACTTATCGCGCTGAGGTGGAAGAACTTTTACACTGGGTTGGCCTTGGCGACCGTATGCATGTACTGCCGCCGATTTTATCGGGTGGTGAAAAACAGCGCGTTGCTATTGCGCGCGCACTGATTGATCAGCCGGAACTACTGCTCGCCGATGAGCCGACCGGTAACGTCGACCCCCCGCTTGCCAAACGTTTGTTGCGCCTCTTTGCAGAGTTAAATCGCTCCGGTACTGCGGTGATCATCGCAACCCATGATTTGTCTTTGATGGATCAGGTCGATGCCCGTCGTATGATTCTGGATCAGGGCAGGCTTGATATTTATGAGTAGACAATCAAAATTGAGCGATCATCTGGCCGACATTAAAGAGCTGCTTTTTGTAGCCGTCGGTAAACGCAAGCGCAAACAAGGCCCCACTCCAATTGTGCCAGACGGTAGTGTCACCGGCACGGCTTTGGTGATTGTCATTGCCATCATGACCTTTCTGGCCTGCCTCACCCTTGGCGGCGTGACATTGGTGCGTGATTCTGCCACCACATGGCAAAGCCAGATTGCGCGTGAAGCAACCATTCAAATCCGGCCGCTTGACGGACAGGATATCGAGAAATCATTGCTGGATGCCAGTCAGATCGCACAAAGTTTCGCCGGCGTGCTCAGCACCCGCATTGTTGATCGTGCAGCCACAGCGCGCCTGCTGGAGCCTTGGCTTGGCACAGGTCTCGATCTGGATGAGCTGCCGGTTCCCCGTCTTGTCGTCGTAACCATTGACGAAAACGCACCGCCGGACTTTGCCGCCATTCGCGCAGAGCTTATCAAGCAGGTAGCAGGTGCCAGTTTTGACGATCACCGCACATGGATTGATCGTTTAGCATCTATGGCTCACACAACCGTATTCATCGGCATTTGCGTTCTCACACTGGTGATGTCGGCAACAATCCTGACCGTAATTTTTGCCACCCGCGGCGCCATGTCCGGCAATGGCCATATTATCGAAGTGCTGCATTTTATCGGTGCCGAATCCAAAACCGTCGCACGGGAATTTGAATGGCATTTCTTCCGCACAGCCCTAAAAGGTGCCTTGTGCGGTGGCGCATTTGCTATGGCAATATTCTTCATTGTCTCTTGGTGGTCAAACAATCGCATGGCCACACCGGAGGGCGATCAGGCGGCAGCAATGTTTGGTAATTTTGTGATCGGTCGCGAGGGATATATTGGCGCAGCCATTATTATTTTCATGGTCAGCCTGCTCACCATGCTGACAAGCCGCATCACTGTCATCCGTCAATTATCACAGATGGACGGCCCCGGAACTTCGGTTTAATCTGGCAATAATACATGACAAGAACCATATTTTTACAACCAGAGCCGCACAGTGATTATGCTCCATTTTTATTTTTCAACTGACTGCCGAGCTAAAAGGGACTAATCGGATGATGTCCCTTATCAGGCGTATTATGCGACGGTTCCGGCCCATATCAGTTATACTGTTATCCTGCATTATCGTGCTGGCAGTTGGCTTTTTCATCTTCAGCGAAAAAGTCGGCAATATGCTTCCCCCTGCTGATCTGGAACCGGCAGACGCCATTATTGTTTTAACCGGCGGCAAGGCGCGTCTTGATGTGGCGATTGAACTGCTGCAAGATAAAAAAGGCCAGCGACTGCTCATCAGTGGTGTACATCCGACCACCAATAAAAAAGCGCTGCAACGGGTGACTATTGCCAATGAGGCTTTGCTGAATTGCTGCATTGATCTCGACAGAACAGCCCTCAACACTATCGGCAATGCGACTGAGAGTGCGCAATGGATCCGCTCGCATAATTATAAGCGGGTGATTGTAGTAACCAATAACTACCACATGCCGCGCTCTATTTTAGAGCTTTCACGCCTGATGGATAATGTGGAATTCATTCCCTATCCGGTGGTCAACAGCGATCTGCGCAATACGAATTGGGTTACTCAGGGCGATGTGTTGCGCGTGCTTTTGACCGAATATGTCAAATATCTCGGCGCGCTTTTTCACCTGACAGAACTATCCGTTTTTGGCGGGCCTGAGCAAATAGAGCAATAATCATAAAACTCAATCAAGGCTCAATCTCTGCTCCTGCTTATCTGCACAGATGCTATGCTAACATTAATCTGGCATTTTCCTGATAATATCTGTAGGAGTTTTTGCTGTTCGGATATTTACACCATCAGCACTCAGGAGACAGACTGAATAATTATGCTTACTGCGGTCAGGTCACTTCTGTTTAACTTCTTTTTCTACCTCAGCATGATCCTCCAGATGATCCTGTGGACGCCGATTTACTTTCTCATGCCACGCAAAAAAGCATGGTTCGTGCCAAAGTTCTGGGCACGCAGCAGTCTTTGGCTGCAAAAGAAAATTGCCGGCACCAATTTTATCATTGAAGGTTTGGAAAATATTCCGGCAGGCGCTTATATCGTCGCCCCCAAACACCAGTCCTTCTGGGATGTGTTTGCCTTTTTGCCTTATCTTGACGATCCGGTGATGATCCTGAAGCGCGAGCTGATGCGTATTCCTGTTTTCGGCTGGTATGTGGGAAAAATGGAAATGATCCCCGTTGATCGCGGTTCACGCGTCAAGGCGCTCAAATCCATCACGACAGGTGCCGAAAAAGCCATAGCAGAAGGCCGTCAGGTGCTGATCTACCCGGAAGGCACACGTCGTGCGCCAGGTGCTGAACCGCAATATAAATATGGCGTTGCGCATCTATATGCCGAACTTAATCTGCCAGTGCTGCCGATTGCTCATAATGCCGGACTTTACTGGCCGCGCCGTTCCATTTTCCGCTATCCCGGTTCTATTCGTGCCCGTGTTCTGCCGGTTATTCCGGCAGGCCTTGATAAACAAGAATTTCTCGAACGCCTAACCCGCGACACTGAGAACGCTTGCGATGAATTGCTGATTGCAGCCGCTCAAGATAAAAACCCGCCACCTATGCCGCCAACAGCGGTTAATCGCCTGAAAGAGCTTGGTTTTCCGGTGAAAACAGACAAATAATCATCCCATCATCACACTCACTTAATATAAGCGCCTGATAACACCCCGCACCGCTTCATGCACATAACGACAATTCGCCGCTTTTTGCATTATTCGTTTTTGTTGCGTGATGCTGTGAAACCCGATATCAGAACGCCAAACGAAAGGATACGTCATGAATATTGATGCCATTTCCATCGGCTCCAATCCTCCCGAAGATATCAACGTCATTATTGAAGTTCCGGTCGGCGGACATCCCATTAAATATGAGATGGACAAAGATGCAGGCGCACTGATCGTTGATCGCTTCCTTTATACGCCGATGACCTACCCGGGTAACTACGGCTTTGTTCCGCACACCCTCTCAGATGACGGCGATCCGATCGACGTTCTGATCTGCAACACCCGTCCGCTGATTCCCGGCTGCGTGATCAATGTTCGCCCGATCGGCGTTCTGGTCATGGAAGACAATGCCGGTAAGGACGAAAAAATCATTGCTGTGCCATCACCGCACCTGACCCGTCGTTATGAAAAAATCCACGACTACTCAGATCTGCCGGAAATCACCTTGCAGCAGATTTCACATTTCTTCGAACATTATAAAGATCTGGAACCTGGTAAATGGGTCAAGATCGGCGAATGGGGCGATGAAGATTACGCACGCAAGCTGATCGTAGAAGCGATTGAACGCGCTAAAGGCGCTTGAGTTTTCTCAAGAGTTTTTAAAAGAATACAAAAAAACTGCCGGTTTTCACCGGCAGTTTTTTTATAGGCTTATCTCATGCCAATTGATCGAGACGACCAGCCAAGTCTGCGGGATCGCCTCTGATGAAAATCTGCTTAACCCGTGAGGTGGCACCAGCATCAACCGAGATTGTGCTTGCCGGTAGTTTCAGGGTTTTCGCCAGCAGCTTTTCCAGTGCTTTATTAGCAAGCCCTTTTTCCGGCACTGCCCTCACCCTTGCACTTAAGTAACAACGCTCGTCAGCGCTTGTTATAACGGCCTCCACTGCGTCTTTAGCAGCTTTGGGGGTAAGGCGCACAAAAAGCGTTACCCCCTCTTTTTCAAGCCGGTAAAAACTGATGCTCACAGCACCATCGGCAGCAATGTGGTCCACATGAAGCGGCGGATGAAGAAAATGATGAAAAGCAGGATCACCGGCGAAATATCAATACCGCTCATCTGAGGCAAAATATTTCGGATCGGGCGCAGAACCGGTTCGGTTACTTTATATAAAAACTCACCAAGCGACGCGACAAAACGATTGCTCGAATTGATCACATTGAAAGCATAGAGCCACGAAAAAACCGCACTGGCGATAATAATCCATGTATAAAGATTGAGCGCCATATCGATTGTTTCAAATAATGCGATCATTCATATCTCCATAAAGATGTATGACTTGAAGTCAAAGACATTGGTAAAAAGCGCCACCAGACAATGATCGCTCTGATTTTGTAATTATTTAGCGGCTGGCTAATGGCAGAACAAGAGCTAAAACCTGTAAATTCATTTTGACTGCCGCAGACATACATAATGCCAAACGCGCTCCAGCTCCTCATCGCGCACACCCATTTGCTGCAAATGCTCCAATGTAGCTTTGACATATTCATGGTTCGGTCCGGCATTGCCTGAAGCTGAAGCCACAATTCCTGCTGCCTTTTCCGCACTCAAAGCCCTTGCATATTGCGCGTGGTTGCAATCAGCCACATAGACGATCGCTTCTGCAATTAAGCCGCCTTCCAGTTCAACCGTCTGGTTTTTTTCCAGATAGACATTGTTGACCTGCTCACGCTCTCGTAGATAGTCCACAACCTTTTGGCTCTCATTGCCAGCCACTTTAAAAGCTAAACCATCACAAAAGCCGCCCTCGTCCAAACCAAGCACCAAGCCCGGATTTTCGGCTGTACCGCGATAAACATGCGAATAAATACATAAATTACGATGAAATCCGTGCAAACGTGCCCGTTTGCTTTCTATAAAATCAAAACCCGGCCGCCACATAAGCGAACCATAACCAAAAACCCAAAAATCTTTCATAGTATTTTTTCAATCATTATGCTGGCCTCATTGCGAAGCGCTGTTATGTTACGCTACAAACATCCGTCAGATCAGTTTGCAAATCAATCTGTAACATCACGATTGAGCATAAGGCCGTTTTATAATGTCTATGACACAACCTGCCGCGCCATCGCGCAAAAAGCTCAAACTGCTTTATGTTTTGCTCGCTCTTGTCGCTGCTCTTTATACCGCCGGCTGGTTTTATCTGGCAAACAAAGTGGAAATTCGCGCTGCCAGCGACCTTAAAGGGCTGACAGCCAAAGGCATTAATGTTCAATGTGAAAACTTGAAAACCAGCGGTTATCCGCTGAAGCTTGATGTGGTTTGCGAAAGCATTTCATGGCAGCAAAAGTCCGAAGGCATTTCCTTCATGGCTGGCCGGTTTAGTTCCGGCTCTGCAATCTATGCGCCGATGTCGCTCAATAATCAGCTGACCGGCCCTGCCTTTATCAATTTACCCGGGCTGGAACCGCTGGAAATTGACTGGAACAGCTTTACGTCCAATGCACGTTTGGCACAGCCTTTTCCAACCGAAATTTCGCTCAAAAGCTTTGATCTGAACATATCACTGCGTAGCGAACCAACGGCCAGCGAACTCTTGTCCAAATTGGAGGAGCTGGAAATTAAGCTCTCCAATGAAGATAATAATTTCAATCTTGATGGCCGTTTTGCCGGACTTGAATTTGCAGCACAGCTCATCAATCGCAATAAAATGCCGGAAATCGACGGGTTGGTGAATATCGCTTTATTCGATTCACAAAACCTGCTCGACAATCGCAATCTGCCATTTCCGGAAAATTTGCGCGGCCAGTCAGGTGAAATCAAACAAGTAATGATTTCCTTATCCAATGGCGCGGTTGTTTCACTAAGCGGGCCGTTTTCCGTTAATTACGATGGCGAAATTAACGGCCAGATCAAAATCGCACTAACAAACCCGCCAGCACTTGCACAAGTCGCTCAAACTCTCTTCCCCGAAGAGAGCAACAATATCGCAACGCTGCTTTTTGCAATTTCAGCCATGCCAAAAGATGAAAACGGCAATCCTACACTGGATGTCACCATCAAAGACGGCAAGGCCAATGCCGGCTTTATCCCGCTTGGTCGTTTGCCGAGCCTTTAAAAACTTCAGGCATAAAAAAACCGCCTCTTTAATAATCAGAGAGGCGGTTTTTTAATTAAATGACAATTATCAGCTTTTAACCGGTTCTTTTACAGCTGCCTGCCGGCCAAAGTCCGGTGCATCCACCTCCTGACCTGCATCAATAATCCCGCGACGCACATCACGCGTACGGCTGAAGAGATCATAAAGCGCATCACCATCACCCCAGCGAATGGAGCGTTGCAGCGATGCCAGATCTTCCGAGAAACGACCCAGCATTTCCAAAATGGCATCTTTATTATGCAGGCAAACATCACGCCACATGGTCGGGTCAGAGGCGGCAAGACGGGTGAAATCACGGAAACCGGAAGCGGAGTATTTAATCACTTCCGATTTGGTCACACGTTCCAGATCGCTGGCTGTGCCAACAATATTGTAAGCAATCAAATGTGGCAGATGCGAAACTATCGCCAGCACCAGATCGTGATGCTGCGGCTCCATATGATCAAGGCGCGAACCGCAGGCTTCCCAGAAAGCTGACAATTTGTCGAGTGCGGCTTTATCCGTATCCGGCAGCGGTGTCAGAATGCACCAGCGATTGATAAAGAGGTCGGCAAAACCGGCATCGGGGCCTGAATATTCGGTTCCGGCAATCGGATGGCCGGGAATGAAATGCACTGTGTCCGGCAATTCCGGCTGCATCTGCTCAATCACAGAAGCCTTGGTGGAGCCAACATCGGTAACAATGGCACCCGCTTTAAGCGATCCGGCAATCTGGCGTGCAACCGCACCGGAGGAGCCGACCGGCACAGAGATGATCACCAGATCAGCATCGCGCACGGCTTCGGCGCTATCTGTCGTGTATGCATGACCCAATTGCAGTTCTTCTGCACGTTTAAGCGTTTCCGGACTGCGGGTGGCAATGGTTACATGTTTGGCCAAGCCCTCACGCTGAATAACGCGCGCCAGGGAAGACCCGATCAGGCCGATGCCGATAAGTGTAATTTTGTTAAATTGTGGTTCAGACATTTTACTGCTTCATAAAGTCGTTGAGTGCGGCGATTACACCGCGATTGGCTTCTTCCGGGCCGATAGTCAGGCGCAACGCATTAGGGAACCCGTATCCCCCAACACGGCGCAAAATATAGCCATAGGAAGAGAGCCACTCATCTGCCTTTACAGCCGATTTGGCTGCATCGTCAGGGAAGTGGATCAGCAGAAAATTCGTAACCGATGGTGTGACCTGCAAACCCATTTTGGTCAGCTCTTCAGTCAGCCATTCAGCCCATTTGCTGTTATAAGCAATGGAAGTTTCAACATGATCGCGGTCGCGGATTGCAGCTGCTCCGGCAGCCAATGCTGCCGAATTCATGTTGAATGGCCCGCGAATACGGTTCATCGCATCAATCATATGAACAGGCGCATAAGCCCAGCCCACTCGCAGCGCTGAAAGACCATGGATTTTAGAGAAAGTGCGGGTCATCACCACATTTTCATTGGCAGATACCAGCTCGACACCAGCCTCATAATCATTGCGGCGCACATATTCCGAATAAGCGGCATCCAGCACCAGAATGACGTTTTTTGGCAAACCGGCATGCAGACGCTTAACCTCTTCAAACGGCAGATAAGTGCCGGTCGGGTTGGCAGGGTTAGCAATGAAAACAATTTTTGTGCGCGGTGTCACGGCTGCCAGAATGGCATCGACATCAACACGCAAATCTTTTTCCTGCACGGTGATTGGCTTGGCGCCCGATGCCTTGGTCTGGATTTCATAAATCGCAAAACCATGTTGCGTGATGATGGTTTCATCACCAACCGACAAATAGGCATGGCAGATCAGCCCCAGCAATTCATCTGAACCATTGCCACAAATAATATTATCCATGTTCAGGCCGTGGGTCTGGGCAATTGCCTGACGCAACACGGTTGCCTGACCGTCCGGATAAATGGCGAGCCGTTCGGCGGCGTGCCGATAGGCCTCCAGCGCATGCGGGCTCGGCCCTAACGGGGTTTCATTGGCGGAGAGCTTATAGACCTTAGCAACACCTTCAACAGTTTCCTTACCTGGCACATAGGCAGCGATGTCCATGACACCGGCTTTAGGAGTAGGGCGATTGAGGTTTTGATCGTTGGTCATCATTCTGTTCCGTCAAATGAAACTACAGTGATTAAGGAAAAATCTGCATTCTCAGTCTGCATGCATAGCAAATGCATCATAGCGGCATAAACTGCCACTACAGACAAGTCGAGCAAAACCTTAAACCAAACGAGAGAACAGCGCCGGAAATGGCATTTTTACCGCATCCGGCACGTTTTGACCGGCTGCATGACCTGAAAAGATTCAGTCTTGCGCGTTAAAGTGATGAGCGATCTGTTCAATATCCGCCACCATCTTGTTCAAATCTTCACTGATACGCTGATGAAGATTGGCGGCCAGCTCCGGATATTCTTCCAATATGCGACGGAAAACCGTGCGGCTGAGACGGATAACTTCCGTTTCTTCTTCTGCCAAAGCACCGGTTAAACGGTCGGTCTGGGCGATCAATGCCATTTCACCAATGATGGAGCCGACATGCACAGAGCGCACCGGAATGCGCTCATGCTTCAACCGGTGAAACAAAACTATATGGCCGGAGACAATTATATAAGCGCAATCCGCACTTTGCCCTTCATGAAATAATTCACGTCCGGGACGCAGAACCAAGCGCTCCGCACCAAAGGCAAGCAGACGCAACTGCTCGCCGTTAAAGGTTTCGAACAGCCCAACTTTGCCTAAGATGCGAATATCATCATCAAGTGCCATAGAGTTCTTTTACACTTTCGACAGACTTATTCCATCATGGCACAAGTTTGTATCCCCCGCTTTCTGTCACCAAAAGCGAAACATTTGACGGATCTTTCTCGATTTTCTGACGAAGACGATAAACATGGGTTTCAAGCGTGTGCGTTGTCACACCGGAATTATAGCCCCAAACCTCTTCCAGAAGCTCATCACGCCCCACCACTTGGGTGCCGGAACGGTATAGATATTTGATAATCGCCGCCTCTTTTTCGGTCAGGCGGATTTTTACCCCCTTCTCGTCGAGCAATAATTTTTGCCCTGGCTTGAAGGTGTAAGGCCCGACCACAAAGGTCGCATCTTCGCTCTGCTCATATTGGCGCAACTGAGCGCGAATACGTGCGAGAAGGACAGCAAAGCGGAAAGGCTTGGTGACATAATCATTAGCGCCTGATTCCAGCCCCAAAATCGTGTCAGCTTCGGTGTCATGACCGGTCAGCATGATAACAGGTGCTTTAAAGCCGCTGAGACGCAATTGCTTCACCGCTTCACGACCATCCATATCCGGCAAGCCGACATCCATAATCAATAGATCAATGATATTACCTTTGATCGCTTCCATGGCTTTAGCTGCGGTTGCTTCCTGCCGGATTTGAAATTCTTTGGCGAGCTCTAACTGCTCGACCAGAATGGCGCGCAAATCTTCATCATCATCAACAATGAGAATAGTGCGGTTCGTCATACCTGTCCTCTTTCTTCAGCCGGATAGCGATCAGCCTGAATATGCTTCAGCTAACATTTTTCTATTTATGACACTGATTATCAACAAGTTGAAGCCGTGAAAGACAAAAAACGATTCTACTTACAGAAGATATTTTCTTAAGCTCGAAAAACTTTCATTTGTCAAAACAGCCTGTCTCAAAAATTCAGCACCAGCACCGGTTTAGATGCATCCTACATTTATATAGCTATTTCATTATGATAGTGTCTATTTGATGAAATCACATATATTTGATGGCACTCATCAGCTTTGCGCCGCATCCGCGAAACACCAGACACGCGTCTCTTTCACATCTGCGTCTTCCAAAGCGCGGGTGACAGGCACCTGATACAATGCCAGTTCAGCCAAATCATCTTTTGGCAGATAAGCACGCCCCGGATCACCCATCAGCACCAGTGCACCGCGATTTGCCAATTTTTGAAACCAAGGCATCAAAATATCAGCAAAAGGCTTATCATAAAAAACATCACCCGCCAGCACAACATCCCAGCCGTGATCCTGCCCGATCAGATTGTCGGATGTGCCCGATAGTTCAACACCGTTGACTGCCGCATTAAGCGCCATTGCCGGCATGGCAAAAACATCAATATCAGTTGCCATAACCGATTGCGCGCCTGCTTTCACCGCTGCAAGACCCACCAACCCCGAACCGGATGCAAAATCCAAAACAGTTTTACCACGCACCAATTCAGGGTGATCGAGAATATAACGGGCAACGCCCTGCCCGCCAGCCCAGGCAAAAGCCCAAAACGGCGGCGGCAGACCAATAGTTGCAAGCTCTTCTTCGGTTTTATGCCAAAGGTCATGCGCTTCATCGGCCAGATAAAGCTGCAATTCCGGTACAAAATCTAAATATTGAAGGCTGGTATTTTCTAAAATAAACAATGTGATGCGCTCGCCTTTTGGCTGCAAAGTGGCATCTCGCGCATCACTTTTCATCGTTTAAATGCTTTTCGGATCAAGGCCACCCATGCGGCAAACCTCATCCCATTCGTCTTGCAAAACAGGCTGAACAGATAAACGCATCGAAGTCACAAGCGCCATTTTTTCCAAAGCCGGATTGGCTTTCACGGCTTTTAAGGTCACCGGCTTTGGCATATCGCACACAGCGCGAATATGCACGCAATCCCATCGCGGATCGTCAGTGGTACTATCAGGTGCCGAAAGCTCGTTGACCTCGACAATGCCGACGACTTCCAAACCTTCATTGGAATGATAGAAAAAAGCTTTATCGCCAATTTTCATGGCACGCATATTATTGCGCGCCTGATAATTGCGTACGCCGTCCCATTCTTCACCGGCCGCACCTTTGGCTTTTTGCATTTCCCAAGACCATTTGAATGGTTCCGATTTAAAAAGCCAGTAATTAGCCATTGGCCGCATCCTTTCCGGAAAAACAGACGTCAAACGCGTGAAAAAACGGAGCTTATACTCCGGTTTCAATTTCGATTAATAAGCTCTGATAAGAGCCAAATTCTTTTTAAGCAGCAGATGGATTATTGAAAACCCAGTTCCACGGGCGGATTGTGACCGATTCAAACAATCCTGCAACCGCATAAGGATCACTGGCTGCAATTTTTTCGGCATCTGCCTGGCTTTCTGCTTCAATCACAACAAGGCTGCCATTCGGCTTGTTATTACCATCCAAGAAAGGACCGGCAAATTTCAACTTATCACCCAGACCATTCAAGAATTCCACATGGGTCGGACGTGTGTCCATACGCAATTGCAGATGATCGGTTTTATCGTTGCAAAGAATTGCAAAAAGCATAGTTCACTCCCGTTTTTAATCTTCTATTTTCAGCGGCCTGTTAATCAAAGCGGTCACTGCATCATCAATAGTGATTTCGCCGGCCAAAAGCGCAGCCGTTGCATCAATGATAGGTGCGGCTATCTGATATTTGAGACAAAGCTCCGCTGCAATAGGAGCTGTGGCCACACCTTCTGCCAATGGGCGGCGCGACAGATCTTCACCAGCGCCCAAAGCCATACCGTAAGAATAATTGCGCGATTGCGGTGATGAGCAGGTCAGCATCAAATCACCCAAGCCCGACAAGCCCATAATTGTTTCAGCGCGAGCGCCCATTTTGTGGCCGATACGACGCAATTCAACAAAGCCGCGGGTCACCAGTGCGGCCTGTGCACTTGCACCAAGACCGCGCCCGATTGCTGCACCGGCGGCCAAAGCCAGCACATTTTTCAATGAACCGCCGATTTCAACACCGGTCAGATCATCCGTTGAATAGCAGCGGAATGCAGCCCCGGATAAAGCAACAGAGACCTGATCGGCAATGGCGATATTTTTGCTGGCGATGGTCACAGCCGTTGGCAGTCCGCGCGCCACATCGGTGGCAAAGCTTGGGCCTGATAGCGAGGCAAGCTGATGCGTTGGTAAAACTTCACTCACCACTTCCGACATCAAACGGCCAGTGCTGCGCTCAATGCCTTTAGCGCATAAAACCAGCGGTGCCGATTGCGGAATAAGCTCAGCCATTTCAGCTAAAGCTGCCCCCATTGCCTGCGCCGGAATAACCGACAAAACAATATCAGCACCGCTCAAAACCTCTGCCGCTTCGCTACTCGCATGCACGCTTGCAGGCAGCACAATATCGCCTAAGTAACGCTGATTTTGATGGTTGCGATTAACATCCTCAACCGTTGCCGCATCGCGGGCATAAAGCATCGTTTGATGGCCATTATTAGCAGCCATCACGGCAAGTGCCGTTCCCCATGCCCCGCCACCGAGGACAGCAACTTTTAAATCTTTCGTCATGCCTTGGCTCCTCTGCGTCCCGTTCCGATTAATGGCGCGGATTTCTGATCCAGCGGCCAGCGCGAACGTGGCGCAATATCAAGCGGATCACCATTTTTGCCAAATGATTCGTCTTGATCAAATTCTTTATCTTGGCAAGCACGTTCCACACCAGCCCACGCAATCATTGCGGCATTATCGGTGCATAAATTATGCGGCGGCGCGACAAAGCGGAAACCATAGCGATCACAAAGACCTTGCAAAGCAGCACGCAAAGCTTTGTTAGCAGCAACCCCACCTGCCACCACCAGTTCCGGCATTGGCTTGTCGGGATATTCTTGCCTAAAGCGTTTCAAAGAACGACTGACACGATCACTCAATGTGTCGGCAACAGCCAATTGAAAGCCTGCGCAAATATCGGCAACATCCTGCTCACTTAAAGGCGCGATTTCTGTTGCGGTCTGGCGCACTGCGGTTTTCAAACCGGAGAAGGAAAAATCAAGCCGTGCCTCGCCTTTTAACGGTCGCGGCAGTGAAAAACGCTTCGGGTCACCTTTTAAGGCCGCCTGCTCAACGGCAGGTCCGCCCGGATATGGCAGCCCCAGCAGTTTGGCAGTTTTATCAAAAGCTTCGCCCAATGCATCATCAATCGTGGTGCCAAGGCGGGTATAATCGCCAAGACCACGCACCAGCACCATCTGGGTATGACCACCGGAAACCAGCAACAATAAATAAGGATAGCTCAGTCCATCGGTGAGGCGCGCTGTCAGCGCATGGCCTTCCAGATGGTTGATCGCATAAAATGGTTTCTTCTCGGCCAAGGCCAGCGCCTTGCCGGTCATCAGGCCAACAATCAGCCCGCCAATGAGGCCGGGGCCTGCGGTTGCAGCAATGGCATCCACATCGCCAAGCTCACAATTTGCTTCAGCAAGAGCCTGTTTCACCAGCCTGTCCAGAGCCTCCACATGCGCACGGGCAGCGATTTCCGGCACGACACCACCATAGGGTTCATGCTCGGCAATCTGGCTCAACACGACATTGGACAGAATTGTCCCATGTCCATTTTCATCCCGTTCGACTATAGCTGCGGCTGTTTCGTCGCAACTCGTCTCTATTCCAAGCACGCGCATTTGCGATTAGACCCTGAATTTGTTGCCCCCGAGGGGATTTTTGGTTAGGCCATAGGCTAAACCACATTATGACAAGTTTATGCAACCCGGTATCATGGACGAATGAATATGCAAACAGCATCCTTGAAGATCGGCACGCGCGGCAGCAAGCTCGCGCTTGCTCAAGCCTATGAAACGCGCCGCCGCCTACAGGAAGCCCACGGCCTGCCTGAAGAGGCCATTGAAATCGTTCCGATGTCCACCGCCGGTGATCGCATTCAGGATCGCCCTTTAGCAGAAATTGGTGGCAAAGGTTTGTTCACCGAAGAAATTGAGCAAGCACTCCATGCTGGCGAAATTGATATAGCAGTCCATTCCACCAAAGATATTCCAACTGTGCTGCCGGATGGTTTGCATCTGTCGGTTTATCTGGAACGGGAAGACCCGCGCGATGCTTTCATCGGCCGCAATGTCAAAAAATTCACTGATTTGCCGCAAGGTGCTGTGGTTGGCTCATCCTCTTTGCGCCGTCAGGCGCTCATTCGCCGTTTGCGCCCTGATCTGCAAATCGTCATGTATCGCGGCAATGTGCAAACCCGTTTGCGCAAATTAGAAGAAGGCGAAGTGGACGGCACATTTTTGGCCGCTGCCGGTTTGCGCCGTCTTGGGCTACAAGATGTCATCACCGACCTGATGGAGCCGGAACATTTTCTGCCAGCTCCCGGCCAAGGTGCAATTGCCATTGAAAGCCGTATCGGTGACACCCGCATTGATGCGCTGCTGGCTCCTCTTGCCCACCGCGAAACGCAAATTGCTCTTGCATGTGAACGTGCATTTTTAGGCCATCTTGATGGCTCATGCCGCACACCGATTGCCGGCCTTGCGATCATCGATCAAGGACAATTGCGCTTTAATGGTATGATTCTCACCCCTGATGGCACACAGGCACATCATGTCAGCGGCGAAGGCTCCATCGCCGATGCGGCTGCGATTGGTGAAGATGCAGCCAAGCGCGTACGTGCCATGGCAGGCCCCGACTTTTTCAAAGACTGGTAAGATCAGGATTGGCTGATTTGGAAATTTCATCCTCGGTAAAACTGCCGGAAGGCAAAGGAAGGCGCATTTTAGTGACGCGGCCGCAACCAGCGGCAGCTCGCACTGCTCGTCTTTTGCAAGAGGCGGGATTTATCGCGGATGTTTTTCCACTAACTAAAACACAAGGGTTGTCACCCACCGTCGAGATGCTGGATTATGCGGCGGTCACCGCCACCAGCATCAATGCTTTTCGCCATGCCGATCCGGCACTCCTTGAAGGCTTAAAACATCTGCCGCTTTTTGCCGTCGGTGTGCGCACCGCAGAAGTGGCGCGTGAATACGGCTTCCAAACGGTCATTGAAGGCGGCGGCGATGCGGTGCGGCTGGCACAAACATTGGCCGCTCATTTGCCGCCTCAGGCACATATCATCTATCTGGCCGGACGCGTGCGCCAGCCTGTTTTTGAAGAGCGCGTTCACGCGACCGGCATCATCATGCGTACTTATGATATTTATGATACGGTCGCGACGAATTTCCAACCGGATGCGATTATCAATCAGCCATATGCGGCAGTGTTATTATATTCCGGCGTTGCCGCCAGCAGCCTGAAACATTTGCAAGAACAGAGAGCAGAACCGCTTTTAAAGGCCGATACCAAGTTTTTCTGCATAGCACCGCGCGTGGCTGAACTTCTGCCCGAACACTGGAAAAACAACAGCTTTTCTGCCGATCATCCCGATGAAAACGGAATTTTTAGGCTATTTCAGCATATTTAATGAAAAATGAGGCAACGATTCCTTCATATCAAGGTTATATCTGCTAAGTTGCCGACCATATAGATTGCTAATTGCTGCGCTAATCATGACGAGAGGACCAATGGCAAAATCCGGAACACCGCGACACTCAAAGTCAACACGCAAACCCGTGACGATCGAGCATGATCCCGCACCGCGCCAGGAAACAGGTGACGCAGTGAACCCGAAGCCACACCCCCATGAAGCAGAACCGGTCGGCGATTTTACCAAAGCAAAAACCGCCCGCCCAAGCACGGTTAAAACTGAAGCGCCGAAATCACCGGCTGCCAAACCAACCGCCGCACCAGCACAGCAAAACACAGCAAAGCCCGATAGATTAAAGGAAACAGGTTCCGTGTCACAATCCCATATGCAGGCCGAACCAAAACCGCAATCAAGCACTGCTTCCAGTACATCGGCCAGTGCATCGGCAAAAACAAACGATCCGGCTTCAAAACCGGCAACGGTGAAAAACACCCGCAATACCGGTTCCAATCTGATAGCAGGCATTGCAGGCGGCGTAATTGCCTTGGCGGGGGCTGCGGCTTTGCAATGGGGCAATGTTATCCCCTCTCCCGGTGCCCGCGTTACTGCCGAGCAATTAGCACATATAGAGCAAGAAATTGCAGCGCTTAAAATTGCACCAGTAACAGCATCGCTCGATCAGGCCGGACAGCAAAAACTGGAACAAGCGCTCAATCTTACCCAAGCAACAGCTGAGAAACTTAACGAGCTTAGTAATTCCACAACGGCAAAACTGAATGCGCTGCAAAAACAGATCGACAATCTGCCAGCCGCAACCAGTGCTAATGTCGATGCCGATATTGATGGATTAACCGCTAAAATTGCAGCCTTGGAAACACAACTTGCGACAGCATCTTCAAAAGCCAGTGAAGCCGCCGCCAATGTTTCCACTGATCAAAGCTCAATCACCGCATTGCAGGATCAGTTTTCTGCGTTGCAGGAGAAAATCTCCGAGACATCGCGTCAACCTGATGTGGCAGCTTTGATTGCGGCCAATTCCCTTAAAAATGCCATTGATCGCGGTGGCTCTTATGTGAGCGAACTGGAAACCTTCACCTCTCTGCGCCCGTCTGATCCATCAATTGAAACGCTTAGTCAGCATGCAAATACAGGCATTCCGACCGTGTCGGATTTAAATGCGTGGTTTAATCCTGTGGCCGATAAAATTGTTGCAACTGCCAATAAACCTGCCGCTGATGCCGGCCTGTGGGAGCAGCTGATGGCAAGCGCCAAAGGACTCATCAGCGTGCGCCCTGTCGGTGATGTCAGCGGCACAGGTGTTGGCCCGACCACGGCCCGTATGGAATCAGCACTGCATTCGGCAGATCTGGAACGCGCCATTAATGAATGGGAACAACTCCCGACCGACGCCAAAGCGGTCAGTCAGGAATTTGCCGATCAGATGAAACTGCGCCGTGATGCCGATCAGCTGCTTACCCGTCTGATGACCCAAAGCCTGCAACCGAAAACGGATGCAGACACACCTCAGGCTGCACAATAAGGAGCGCTCGCATGATAAGAATTTTTATCTATGTGCTGATTATTGTCGCCTTAGGCTTAGGCTTTGGCTGGCTGGCTGATCGACCTGGTGATCTGGTGATGATGTTTGGCGGCCAGCGCTATCGAATCAGCCTGATGGTGGCTGCGGCCAGCATTGTCGCCATTGTTGCAAGCTTTATGCTGTGTTGGTGGCTGATCAAAAACATCTATCAATCGCCGCATCTTTTGCGCCGTCATTTTCGTGCCCGCAAGCGCGACCGCGGCTATCAATCCTTATCCACCGGCCTGATTGCAGCCGGCGCCGGTGACGCAGAAGCCGCACGTCGTATGACCGCACAAGCGGCGAAACTGATCAGTGCGGATCAGGAACCGCTGATCAAATTGCTGGAAGCACAAACCGCCATGCTCGAAGGCCGTGCCGATGATGCCCGCAAAGGGTTTGAAGCGATGGTGGAAGACCCTGAAACACGTTTGCTGGGTTTGCGCGGTCTTTATATTGAATCGCTGCGTATGGGTGCCTATGACGCCGCCCGCAACTATGCGGCCGAAGCGGTGCGCCATGCACCGCAGCTTGAATGGGCATCTTCTGCCGTTCTTGGCCAGCTTTGCGCCCAAGGCAATTGGGATGCAGCGCTTAATCTGGTTGAAGCTCGCAAACAATCACTGCGTCAAAGCAAAGAAGTTGCCAAAAAAGAACGCGCAGCCCTGCTGACTGCCAAAGCCATGGCTAAGCTTGAAACCGAGCCGCTTGAAGCACGCAGCATTGCACTGGAAGCACATAAGCTTAATCCTGATCTCATTCCGGCATCTGTCATTGCTGCACGCGCTCTTTTTGCCCAAGGCGAAGTGCGCAAAGCATCCAAAATTCTGGAAGCTGCGTGGAAGAAAGAGCCGCATCCTGAGATTGCCGATGTTTATGTGCATGGCCGCAGTGGCGACACTGCCCATGACCGCTTGAAACGCGCGCGACATCTGGTGTCACTGCGCAACAATAATGTTGAAAGCAATCTGGCTTTGGCACGGGCTGCTTATGATGCCAATGAGTTCAACGTGGCACGCGATCAGGTTGAGCAGGTCTTGAATGCCGCGCCGCGAAAAAGCGCTTATCTGTTGCTTGCCGATATTGAAGAAGCCGATAGCGGCGATCAGGGGCTGGTGCGCCAATGGCTTGGCAAAGCACTTAAAGCGCCGCGCGATCCGGTCTGGACAGCCGATGGTTATGTGTCGCAAATATGGGCTCCGGTTTCACCCGTTACCGGTCGCTTAAATAGCTTTGAATGGAAAGTGCCGGTGGAAGAGCTGACTCCGATGATTGAATCAGAGCCGCAAGAAGTGATGGGAGAACCAGACGGCAACGCTGATTTGCCGGAAGCCCCCCCAGTGCTTGATCTCACACCGGTTAAACCTGTTACACCAGCCAGACAGGCTGTCGTCGAAACAAGCGAACCGAAAACTGAAGCAAGCAAAACCGAAACCGTCAAACCCACGGCGCCCAAATCTGACAAAAACAATAAACGTGACATTCCGCTGACGGTTGTGGATGATCCGGGTGTGCATCCGGATGATGTCGGCGCCATTAAAACTAATAATATGCGCTTATTTTAAGCGCTTCATCGGGGAACTGCATGCTAGATCGGTTACTTGATTTTATGAAAGACATTCAGCAGAGCGTCATGGGCGAGCCTGCTGAGAATTTTTCTGATGACGATCCCCGTCTGGCAGCAGCAGCCCTTCTTTTACACGTCATGGATGTAGATGGCGATCGTCGTGAAACAGAACGCGATGTGCTCTACCGCACCTTGTCAGAAGCTTATGCCCTGCCCCGGGAAGCAGTCGAGCGCCTGATTCAAGCTGCAGAAAAAGCCGATCAGGAAGCTATCGATATTTATGGATTTTCGATGGTGCTGAAACGTCATCTCAATCAGGCTGCACGGCTCGAATTTATCGAACTGATGTGGGAGATGGTTTACAGCGACGGCGAAGCTCATGAGCTGGAAGATGTCGTGATGTGGCGGCTGGCCGATCTGCTGGAAGTGGCAGAACCGGATCGCATGACCATCCAGCAGCGCGTTGAAAAACGCTTTTGCCCGCAAGCATAAATCCGGTTCTTATGAGCCCGTACCAAAGGCTGCAATTTTTAGTCTTTGCCGAGGAAGACTTTCCACATCATGGCGCCGAGCGCCGCTCCCAATAATGGTGCCAGCCAAAACAGCCATAGCTGGCTAAGGGCGGCTGTTTCAGCAAATAGTGCCACGCCTGTGGAACGCGCCGGATTAACGGATGTGTTGGTCACCGGTATCGACACCAAATGAATAAGCGTCAAACTTAAACCAATGGCAATCGGCGCAAAGCCTTTGGGCGCTTGTTTGGATGTTGCTCCTAAAATGATCAGCAGGAAAAATGCGGTCAGCACGATCTCAATAATCAGTGCGGAAACCATATTAAACTCACCGGGTGACAAGTCTCCATAACCGTTCGAAGCAAAGCTTTCAGGTGCAAAAGTGTCGTTGCCGGAAGCAATGATGAAAAGCACCAGTGAAGCCGCTACCGCCCCCGCCAGCTGCGCCGCCCAATATGGCAAAAGCTCACGGGTTTGCATGCGGCCACCGATCATAAGCCCAAGCGACACTGCCGGATTGAAATGGCCGCCGGAGATGTGCCCGACCGCATAGGCCATCGTCAGCACACTTAAACCGAAAGCAAAGGCAACGCCTAAAAAGCCAATGCCAAGCTCAGGAAATGTTGCAGCCAGAATTGCGCTGCCACAACCGCCAAAAACCAACCAGAAAGTGCCGATGAACTCAGCCGACAATTTATTAATCATGCATTAATCCTTTAGAAATTAAAGTAATGTTTTTATAAAAAAATTTTTAAACAAATAATTACTGTTAACTTACGCGATGATTTAATGTATTCAATTCACAATATTTATGTAATATTATATTTATGCTACATCAGTGGATGAATTAACAAAACAGTCGACTACAGGCTTATTTAATTATAGACTACTAAAAAATGCTCTTTATTATTAGGAGCCATTAAGTCTGTCTTAAAACGTTGCGAGAATGCACAAAAAATGGATTTTAGCGTGTTATCATCATCTCATATCCGGCCTATAGCTGTTTTACTGCCGCTGCTGGCGTTCATGCAGGGGTGCAGCGTTAATACCTATGCCGAAAAAATCACACTCGATAAAACAATTATGCCGACGGAATGTGCGGGCTGGGAAAAAATCGATCTCAAAAAGCGCACCTCACTTTTTCTGATGCGCGAAGATCCGCGCCTGATCGTTGAAATCGACAGCCACAATCTCAAAGGCCAGAACTTGGGCTGCTGGCAATAATCATGCCTATGTTTTTCACGATGCATGCTCTACAGTAACGCCCATGCATCCTGATATTATTGCTCTGCGCTCTTTTTACGACAGCAAACTGGGCATGATGGCCGAGCGCTCCATCACCATGACACTGAGCGCCTTGTGGACGCGTATGCCCGATGAGCGCCTTGTGGGGCTTGGCTATACGCTGCCTTTTCTTGACCGCTTCAAAGGCGATGCAGAGCGCACATTTGCCTTCATGCCTGCCGGTCAGGGTGCTGTTGCGTGGCCACAACGGCAAGCAAACACCACGGCTCTGGTTTTTGATGAAGAATTGCCGCTGCCGGACACCTCCATTGATCGCATCCTGATGGTGCATTCACTGGAGTTTTCTGAAAACCCGGCCGAGACACTCAATGAAATGTGGCGCGTGCTTGCACCCAATGGCCGTCTTTTGATTGTCGTGCCAAACCGACGCGGTATCTGGGCACGTTTTGAGCACACGCCTTTTGGCAGCGGCCGACCTTATAGTCGCGGCCAGATCATGTCCGCGCTGCGTGAAGCCAATTTTACTGTGACAGCCACCAAAGATGCCCTGCATTTTCCACCCACTTCAAAAAGCTGGCTGCAAAAGCCTGTCTCAGGGCTGGAGCGGATTGCCCGCACATGCTGGCCTGCCTTTGCCGGTGTTTTGGTGGTGGAGGCTCAAAAGCGACTTTATCAAGGAGTGCCTGTAGCAAGGCGCACTTCACGGCGGGTTTTTGTGCCGGTTCTCACCCCGCAAGGCACTGCTCGCGGCTCGGCTAAAAATGCAGCTCTAACTAAAGCAAATAAAAACGGTCAGGCACAAAGCACCTGACCACTTATGAGAATTGCAATTAAAGATCAAAGCTCGCGATTACCGGCACATGGTCAGACGGACGCTCCCAACCGCGCGCTTCACGCAGAACCTGCAAATCTTTAATGTGATTTTCCAAATCCTGTGAGCCCCAGACGTGATCCAATCTGCGGCCACGATCTGACGCATCCCAATCCTTGGCGCGGTAGCTCCACCACGTGTAAATTTTTTGATCCGCCGGAATAAGATGGCGCATCAAATCGCTCCAACCACCTTTGACACGCAGATCTTCCAGCGTTTCGGTTTCAATCGGCGTATGGCTGACGATTTTAAGCATCTGCTTATGCGACCATACATCGTTTTCCAGTGGCGCAATATTGAGATCACCAACCAGAATAGACGAAAAACCGTCGCCTTGGTCAGCAACGACATCACGCATTTCTTCCAGAAAACCAAGCTTGTGAGCAAATTTAGGATTGATATCCGGCTTTGGTTCATCGCCACCTGCAGGCACATAAAAATTATGGATGCGGATTTTTTTATTGCCGGCTTCCACCACCGAGCTTAAATGGCGGCAATCGCCCATATCGCAAAAACCGATCACATTCACATCACTCAAAGGACGGCGCGAAACCGTTGCAACACCGTGATAACCCTTTTGGCCGCTAATCGCGATATGCTCATAGCCAAGCGCTTTAAAAGCATCATGAGGGAATAAATCATCCGGACATTTTGTTTCCTGCAAGCACAAAACATCAGGCTGATAGGTTTGCAAAAACTGCTCGACCAAAGGCAGCCGCAGGCGCACAGAGTTGATATTCCAGGTCGCAACAGAAAATGCCATTTCGCTCACTCGCTTTCATTAAAAAACGCGAGCACAGTAGCACTAAAGTCAAAAATAAAAACCGCTCTTCTCACGCATCCACAATAGAGACGGACAAAAGCGGTTTACCTGTTTGTTAGTTATTTTTTTTGCCCTTCATGGCAATGCGCTGATAGTCGATTTTAAACATATCATCGGTAAAGCGAACGCCGGTGCGCACATTGAAAACCATTACCGTGGTATCAAGGTTTTGTGCGTCGGTGATTGTCCACTGCTTCAGCTCATAGGTCTTGGGATCAAACATCATGGTGATTTTTGAATCACCAAAAATCGACTTATCACCCACCACCAAAGTGGTCATATCCGGCTCTTGTTTGATCTGTTTCAGGCGGCCGCCGCCTAAATCAATACGATCATCGAGCAACATTTTAAGCGGTGTGGTCGACAGTTTGTACTGATCCCATGTATCGAGTTTGCGATTGTTAATCACCACAGACTGACCATCGGAAATCACACGGATCGGCGAGTTTTCATAGTTGAAGCGAATTTTACCCGGACGCTCAAGATAAAATGTGCCGCCCTGCTGGTCGCCCTTCGGGCCAAACTGAACAAACTCACCTGTCATAGTGCGAATGCCGGAAAAATGATCTGCAATTTTCTGCGCTTGCTGATTGGCATCTTGCGCCTGTGCACTAACAGGAACCATAACCGCCATCGGCAAGCTCATACCAACAGCTGCACAAAGTGTTCCTGCAACAGAGATCGTTTTTACTTTATCAACCAGCTTGGAAAACAGCATATTCATTCGCTTCCAAATCTCTCTTTTCATTATCATCAGATATTATGTAGGTCGCCAGTTTGTCGTTAGTAAGGCGCTGCTTATCACCATTGCCATAATCACTTTCAGGCACTTTCAAGTGCATGGCTTTAATAATCATCTCCGTCGGTCGGCACTAAAATCTCGCGCTTACCGGCATGATTGGCCGGACTGATCAGCCCCTCTTCTTCCATCCGTTCAATAATGGTGGCCGCACGGTTATAGCCAATGCCAAGACGACGCTGGATATAAGAGGTCGAGACCTTTTTATCCCGCAATACGACAGCCACGGCCTGATCATAAGGATCGTCGGAATCTTCCAGATTGGAAGTGCCCCCAGGCCCCACTCCTTCATCTTCATCATCTTCAGTAATGGCATCCAGATATTCCGGCACACCTTGGCTCTTCAGGTGCTGCACGACCTGTTCAACCTCTTCATCGCCGACAAATGGCCCGTGAACACGCTGAATACGTCCGCCACCAGCCATAAATAACATGTCACCCATGCCAAGCAGCTGCTCGGCGCCCTGCTCACCCAAAATGGTGCGGCTGTCAATTTTAGAAGTGACCTGGAAGGAAATACGGGTCGGGAAATTGGCTTTAATCGTACCGGTAATAACATCCACCGACGGGCGCTGTGTTGCCATGATCACATGGATGCCCGCCGCACGCGCCATCTGTGCCAAGCGCTGCACCGCACCTTCAATATCCTTACCCGCAACCATCATCAAATCAGCCATTTCGTCGATGATAACGACGATATATGGCATTGGCTGCAAATCGAGCTCTTCTGTCTCGTAAATAGCTTCACCAGTATTCCGGTCAAAACCGGTCTGAACAGTACGGGAAATGGATTCGCCGCGTTTTTGCGCCTGCGCGACACGGGCATTAAAGCCATCAATATTACGCACGCCCACTTTGGACATATTACGATAGCGCTCTTCCATCTCGCGCACTGTCCATTTCAGCGCGACAACCGCCTTTTTCGGATCCGTCACCACAGGCGTGAGCAAATGCGGAATACCGTCATAAACCGACAATTCCAGCATTTTCGGATCAATCATAATCAGGCGGCATTCCTGTGGCGTCATCCGGTAGACCAGCGACAAGATCATCGTATTGATTGCCACCGATTTACCCGAGCCAGTCGTACCCGCAACGAGTACGTGAGGCATCTTGGCAATATCGGCAATCACCGGTTCGCCATTGATATTTTTACCCAGCGCCAGCGCCAGCTTTGCTTTGTTCTGTTCAAAGTCACGGCTGGCCAGCATCTCGCGCAAATAGACCATTTCACGCTTCTGATTTGGCAATTCAATACCAATAGCATTACGCCCCGGCACTACCGCCACACGTGCAGCAATAGCGCTCATCGAGCGGGCGATATCATCGGCCAAACCAATAACACGCGATGATTTAATACCTGGTGCAGGCTCAAGCTCATAAAGCGTTACCACCGGCCCCGGCTTAACGCTGATGATTTCGCCGCGCACACCAAAGTCTTCCAGCACACCTTCCAGCATACGGGCATTTTGATCCAACACATCTTTCGACAGCGTGGCATCGCGCATTACCGCCTTCGGTTCTGCCAATAATTGCAAAGACGGCAGCTCGAAAGCGCCGCTGCGTTTTCCACGCGCGGCACGGGCATTGCTACGGCTTGAAGATGCACGCTGAGCGGTTTGCGTGACCGGTGCTGGCTGATCCTCATCCGACCAAACATCATCATCACTACCCATAGCAAATGGCGGTTCATCATGAGCAATATCATCACCACCAAACCCAGGCTCACGACGACGACCGCTACCACGCAGATCCCCGAAAGGATCGTCATCACGGCGCGCATCACGCTTCTTGGTCGAACCAGTCAAACGACGCATCAGTGCCTGTGCACTTAAATACCAATGGGTAACAGCTCCGACAAACTGGAAGCGCGACGGTGCCGGCTCGTCATCCTCTTCATCGTAATAATCATAGTCGTCCTGCTCGGCATCATCGGCAGGCAGTGCACCAGATTTAATCAGGCCGTTTTTACGGCCTGTCAGACCACCGGCAAAAGCACAAAGCCAAATAGCGGGAAATAGTAAGACCAGTGCGATGACAGAAGCGATAGCACCATGCGGAAACGCACCCAGAAAAAGACCGGGAAGTTTCAGCATCATATCACCGAAAACACCACCCAAGCCGATCTGCATCGGCCAGCTTGGCGGTACAGAAAAACAACTGGCAATAGCGGCAAACAGTAATGCCGATAAAATCCATGCCATAATTCTTTTTGGCAGACGGCCGATTTTACCCTGAACCATCAGCAAAATGCCCCAGAACACTAAGGGCAAAAGGGCTGTCACACTGGCGAGCCCCAAAAACTGCATGGCGAAATCGGCAAAAACCGCACCCGGATAGCCAAGCGCATTGGTCGCCTCTTGCGATGTTGCATGGCTAAAACTCGGATCGGTCACATTCCATGTAGCCAGCGCGCCGATCGCCAAACCGACCAGAACCAGCAAAAATAGTCCGAGCAGAATATCGACCTGACGCCGCAACAGCGTCATCAATCGTAATCTGTCACCATTTAGCCGTTCATCGTTGACCGGATATCCCTGCCGCATGAAATCTGTCCTGAATAACCCTGCTCTTTAAGCTCCTGCAAAACCAGCATGCCAAACACGTTAATTTTGCAGATTCGGGACATCATAAAACACCGATAGTTAAGACGTCATTAACCATCGCGCAGGAGCCGACTACCTAACACTATCAAATCAGCAATATTCTCAATCTGCTTCTTCAGGCCTTTTTTTGCTTATTAAACCAGCAAATAAGATGCGCCTGTATCAAACGCTTTGAACAATGTATGAAATGGAAAAAATCCCCCTCACGCAAACACGCATAAAGAGCATAGAATGTATTTTTTCCATGTATGCTTTTAAATTCATGCAGACATTGTTCAATCAAGAATGCAGATTCTTGCTTATCCGGATGTTTAGCAATTGACTTGATGATATGGCGCAACTGCAAGGCTGCAAAATATGTGGTAATCAAGTGAGATTTTTTGCTTAGAGCGCCTATGTTTTTTTCATATCTGTTTTTAAATTCTTTAACAGCCCTAAGACTTTCTATTTCTTTATCGGCACGAAGTGACGACAATATGCTTCCTTCACGGGCACGATAGGCTACGAGCGGCTGGTTCAGATAAAAAGCTGTTTCTGCATATGCAGATAAAAGAGGCACAACGGTCACATCCTCAAATATTTTTCCAACCGGAAACTCTGTCCCGTTTTTAAAAAGAGTGCGCCTATAAATCTTTGACCACGGGTGTAACCTCGTACTTTTCATCGTCGCGTTATATAACAACCCATCATCTGTATTCTGATAGAAGCCAGGTTTCCCATCAAAACTAGTGCGCTGAAAGCCCTTACGTATCATACGCGGAGTAGGATCATGGAACCACGCATTATAATCAAAAAATAATATATCGGGCTGATGCTGCGCGATACACCCCAACACGTTCGAAATTGCATTGTCTAAAATTTTATCGTCAGAATCTACAAACCAAATATATTGACCGCGAGCATGTTCCAGCAAATTATTGCGTGCAACACTGATGCCGCCATTTTCTTGCGCCAAGATTAAGCACGCATCCAATCCTTTAACAATTCTGTGTTGCTTAATTTTTTCAGCAGTATCATCCGTGGAGCCGTCATCATAAATGATGACTTCACATTGGTTCGTAATCTGATCTGCGATGCTATCCAAACACTCATCTATGTATTTAGAAACATTATAGCACGGAACGAGGATACTTAATTTGACAAAACTACAATTACTATTCTTCACTTCCGACCATAACTTTACCCCAAGCGGGGCATCTAGTTTGAACAAATATCTTTGCTACACCAAGCCGCAGTTTAAAACAATACTTGCCTACTAATGGCAACGAATAACTCACTCAACTTAAGTTGCTATCTATGTGATTAATTATAGATGGTTTATCTGCGAACCCGGATCAATCCTTCCTGCGTTACCGATGCGATCAATATTCCGTCGCGTGTATAGAAGGAGCCCCGCGTAAAGCCTCGTGCACCGGAAGCGCTGGGGCTGTCTTGCGTATAAAGCAGCCAATCATCCAGTTTACATGGCCGGTGAAACCACATCGAATGATCAAGGCTGGCAATCTGCAAATCCGGATCAAAAATCGAACGCCCATGCGCAAATAAAGACGTATCAAGTAATGTCATATCCGACAGATAAGCCAGCACTGCCGCCTGTAATGTTCGCTCATCCGGCACCACATCCACTGCACGCACCCAGACCTGCTGGCGCGGCTCCAATTTTTCACGCGAGAAATAATGATCAAGTGATACCGGCTTGATTTCAACCGGACGTTCCCGCTCCCAATATTTGCGCACAGCAGGCGGCGCTTTATTCAAAAACTTGTCTTTCATATCGCCGTCGCTGAGCAATACTTCCGGCATGACAACGCCGGTCGGCATAGGCATCTGATGATCAAGCCCCGGCTCATCCAACTGAAAAGAAGCCGAAAGAGTGAAAATATCTTTGCCATGCTGCTTTGCCAACACATGGCGCGTAGCAAAGCTCGCGCCATCCCTAATCCGGTCCACCTCATAAATAATCGGAATAGACGGGTCACCCGGCCGCATAAAATAACCATGCAAAGAATGGACAAACTTATCTCTATCGACAGTGCGCTGTGCCGCCACCAAGGCTTGCCCGATCACCTGCCCGCCAAACACACGCTGCCAACCCACTTGCGGGCTATTACCGCGAAAAAGATTATGCTCCAACGTCTCCAGATCAAGAATGGTGAGAAGTTTTTGCATTGCGGACGGGGCAGAATTAGCCGATGGGTTCGCATCATGTGACATAGACAAAACAACTCCCGAAACACATATAAAGGGCGACGACTTATGGAGGTTTGATTATTAAAATCAATGATCAAAGCACGTTATCGTCAAAGATGGTCAAGCAAAATGCGTCAAAATTGCTGCGACAACAAACTATGCCTTTTGCTTGTGATATCATGTAGTAAATGCGAATATGCATGTGTGCATAAGAACTGCAAAAAGGATGCCGGACATGAGCGCTAAAAAAAGCCAAGCCAAAACAGAGCAAGCTGACCTGACAGCCGATCTGGTAATTGCGGGTGCTGGCTATGTCGGGCTCACCACCGCAGTTGCTGTCAAAGCTGCCTCGCCACATTTAAACGTCACCATTGTTGATGGTGCGCCAGCCGGTGCATGGAAAAAAGACCCGCGCGCCTCCGCGATTGCAGCGGCAGCCTCCCGTATGCTCAACCAGCTTGGCTGCTGGGAAGAAATCCTGCCGGAAGCTGAACCAATCACTGAAATGGTCATTACAGATTCACGCACATCCGACCCTGTGCGCCCTGTCTTTTTGACCTTTGACGGTGAAGTGGAGCCTGGTGAACCTTTTGCCCATATGGTCGAAAATCGTGTTCTCAATGGTGCCCTGCACAAACGCGCGGGTGAATTGGGTATCAAATTTATTGAAGCAACCAGTGTTGATGGTTTTGAAACACTACCGCAAGAAGTGCAGGTTCATCTCTCAACGGGTGAAACCATTCACACCAAATTGCTGGTAGCAGCAGATGGTGCAAAATCGAAACTGCGCGATCTGGCCGGTATTAAAACCGTTGATTGGGAATATGGCCAGTCCGGCATTGTCTGCAATGTCAGCCATGAAAAACCGCATAACGGCGTGGCCATTGAACATTTCCTGCCGTCAGGCCCTTTTGCCATTTTGCCACTGAAAGGCAATCGATGTTCTTTGGTGTGGTCCGAACGCACAGCTGATGCCGAACGCTTAATCAGCCAAGATGACTTCATCTTTGAAGCTGAATTAGAACAACGCTTCGGCCATCATCTGGGGCCATTGCGCGTCGAAGGTATGAAGCGCGCCTTCCCGCTTGGGCTTTCGCTCTCACGCGAATTTGTCAAACCACGCTTTGCGCTTGTTGGTGATGCGGCACACCGTATTCATCCTGTTGCGGGTCAGGGCTTAAATCTGGGCTTTAAAGATGCCGCAGCACTTGCACAGGTGATTGTCGAAACTGATCGTCTGGGCCTCGATATCGGTTCCTTTGCAGCCCTAGAGCGTTATCAGGCATGGCGCCGTTTTGATACGGTACGCATGGGCGTCACCAGCGATGTTTTAACCAGATTGTTCTCCAACGACCATCTGGCGCTGCGCACTGCCCGCACCATCGGCCTGGGGCTGGTGGATCGCCTGCCAAGCTTGAAACAATTCTTCATTCGCCAAGCCTCCGGCCTGACACAAGATATTCCGCGCCTTTTGCAAGGTGAGCAAATCTAAACTTACGGGTTTTAAATTATAAAAAAGGCAGGGAAATCCCTGCCTTTTTTATTGAAATTTTCAAGAGCCCGAACCCGTCTGAAAAGAGACAGGCCGATTGCCGCGATTACACGCGGCGCTCAACCATCATCTTCTTGATTTCAGCCAAGAGGCGACGAAGCCGAAGGCTGAGTGGGAACTAAACAAGAGGCGCGGAGGCCAAAGGCCGAGTGGGAACTAAACAAGAGGCGACGAGGCCTATGGCCGACAGGGAAATAAAAAAGAAGGAGATTGCCGCGATTACACGCGGCGCTCAACCATCATCTTCTTGATTTCGGCAATCGCCTTCGCAGGGTTCAGACCCTTAGGGCAAGTCTGCGCACAGTTCATAATAGTGTGGCAGCGGTAGAGACGGAACGGATCTTCAAGATTATCCAGACGCTCACCTTTTGCTTCATCGCGGCTGTCGATCAACCAGCGATAAGCCTGCAACAGAACGGCAGGACCTAAATAGCGGTCACCATTCCACCAATAGCTCGGGCAAGATGTCGAGCAGCAAGCACACAAAATGCACTCATACAAGCCATCAAGCTTGGCGCGGTCTTCATGGCTCTGCAGCCATTCTTTCGCAGGTTCCGGGGAAACGGTCTTCAGCCATGGTTCAATGGAGCGGTGCTGAGCATAGAATGTGCTCATATCTGGCACCAGATCCTTTACCACCTGCATATGTGGCAAAGGATAAACCTTAACTGTGCCTTTGATCTCATCCATACCCTTAGTACAAGCGAGCGTATTGGCACCGTCAATATTCATGGCGCAAGAGCCGCAAATACCTTCACGGCATGAACGACGCAGGGTCAGGGTCGGGTCAACTTTGTTTTTAATCCAAAGTAGACCGTCCAAAACCATCGGGCCGCAATCATCGCGATCGACAAAATAAGTGTCCATGCGCGGATTTTCATCATCATCCGGCGACCAGCGATAAATTTTAAACTCTTTCAGATTATTTGAACCGCTCGGGCGTTCCCAGGTTTTACCCTGTTTAATCTGCGAATTCTTGGGAAGTGCTAATTCAGCCAATGCTCTGTCCCCCGATCAATATACACGCGCTTTTGGCGCGATTTTTTCAAGGCTGATGCCGCCGTCTTCTTCTTTGACGAGTGGCTCAAGCTGTACCGGACGATAGCCGAGCTTGACGTCGCCATTTTCCGACAGCCATGCCAAAGAGTGCTTGCGCCAGTTGACGTCATCACGATCCGGATAGTCCTCATGCGCATGCGCGCCGCGGCTTTCCTTGCGGGCTTCTGCTGCCACCACAGTGGTGATCGCATTCGCCATCAGGTTTTCCAGTTCCAGTGTTTCCACCAGATCGGAGTTCCAGATCATCGAACGGTCAGTGACTTTAATATCCGGCATTTCCTTCCAGATGGCGGCCATACGGACACAGCCTTCCTTCAGGGATTCAGATGTACGGAACACAGCCGCTTCTTCCTGCATGGTGCGCTGCATCTTATCACGCAGCACTGCCGTTGGTGTGGAACCATTGGCAAAACGCAGGCGATCAAAGCGCTCCATGATCACATCACAGGCTGCTTCATTAATGGCTGGAATTTTTGCATCACGGTCGATCACTTCACCAGCGCGGATTGCAGCCGCACGGCCAAAGACCACCAAGTCGATCAGCGAGTTGGAGCCGAGACGGTTTGCACCGTGAACGGAAGCACAACCGGCTTCACCAACAGCCATCAGACCAGGCTGTACGCGATGCGGATCAGCTTCGGTCGGGTTCAGCACTTCACCCCAATAGTTGGTCGGAATACCACCCATATTGTAGTGAACAGTCGGGATAACCGGAATTGGTTCTTTGGTCAGATCAACACCGGCAAAAATCTTGGCACTTTCCGAAATACCCGGCAAGCGCTCATGCAGAACTTCAGGATCCAGATGATCAAGATGCAGGTAGATATGATCTTTATCTTTACCAACACCGCGACCAGCGCGGATTTCCAGTGTCATACAACGCGAAACCACGTCACGTGATGCCAGATCCTTGGCAGAAGGCGCATAACGCTCCATGAAGCGCTCACCTTCTGAGTTGACCAGATAGCCGCCTTCACCGCGCGCACCTTCGGTAATCAGGCAGCCTGCGCCGTAAATACCTGTCGGGTGAAACTGAACAAATTCCATATCCTGCAAAGGCAGGCCAGCACGTGCAACCATACCGCCACCGTCACCGGTGCAGGTATGGGCTGATGTTGCGGAGAAATAAGCACGGCCATAACCACCGGTCGCCAGCACAACCATTTTGGCTGAAAAGCGATGGATGGTGCCGTCATCGAGGTTCCATGCAACAACACCGGTGCAAACACCGTCGGTCATGATCAGATCAAGCGCGAAATATTCAATGAAGAACTGCGCATTGTTTTTCAAAGACTGGCCGTAAAGTGTGTGCAAAATTGCGTGACCGGTACGGTCAGCAGCAGCACATGTGCGCTGTACCGGCGGGCCATCACCAAAGTTCTGCATATGACCGCCGAACGGACGCTGATAAATCTTGCCTTCTTCGGTACGCGAGAACGGTACACCGTAATGTTCCAGCTCATAAACTGCAGCCGGTGCTTCACGCGCCAGATATTCCATCGCATCCATATCGCCGAGCCAGTCCGAACCTTTGACGGTATCGTACATGTGCCACTGCCATGAGTCCGGCCCCATATTGGAAAGGGATGCAGCAATACCGCCCTGCGCCGCAACAGTGTGCGAGCGGGTCGGGAAAACTTTAGTGATACAGGCAGTTTTAAAACCCTGCTCAGCCATACCGAGTGTTGCGCGCAAGCCCGCACCACCGGCACCAACAACAACCACATCAAACTTATGATCCACATAGGTATATGTGCGACCACCAAATTTAACTTTATCAGCGCCTGCTGCTTTATTTTCTGTTTTAGCCATCGGGCTTATCAACCTCCGAAGCTGAGCTTGAGGATCGCAAATACACCGGCAAAGCCAATCACAAACGAGAAGAATGTGTTGAGCATAACCAGCAGGATCTTCATGCCTTCGCTATGAATATAATCTTCCACAACAACCTGCATGCCAAGGCGCATGTGGTAGGCACCCGTTACGATGAAAAGCGCCATGATGATGGCAATCACCGGATGACCAAGTGTTGCTTTCACTGTCGCATAATCAGCGCCGTTCAAGGAGGCGACCAAACCGACAAAGAAAAGAACCAGCGGCACCAGAGCCACAGCGCTCATACGCTGCGCCCAGAAATGGCCGGTGCCTTCTTTAGCAGAACCGAGCCCGCGAACCTTACCAAGAGGAGTACGCATATCTTTCATAGTCATCTCCTTTTAGCGCACCGAGTAACCGATAACCCAGACCAGCACGGTTGCAGCCAGTGAGAAAATCAATGATGCCCATGCAATCTTGGAAGCGGTATGTTTTTCCATCGCAGCGCCCATATCCCAGATGAAGTGGCGCACGCCACCAGCCATATGGTGCAACAAAGCCCATGTGTAGCAAAACAGGATAAAGCGGCCGATGATTGAGCCGTAAACTACGTTGACTGCATTAAAGCATTCTTCGCTGATTGCAGCTGACAGCAGCCAGATGGCCAAAAGCACAGTACCGCCATAAAGTGCGATACCGGTCAGGCGGTGCAGTGTCGACATGGCCATCGTGATGGTCCAGCGATACACCGACAAATGGGGAGATAAAGGGCGCTGACGCGTTGATGTGGGTTGTGTCATGGCTTTTCGTAGGCTTCCCTTGCGTAACGTCCCGATCATAAGGGCTCGTAAATCCACGAACCATTAAAGACATTGGTGCGCAATCCAATCCTCACTTGCGCACCCGATCGGGTAAAATACGTTGAGATCGCAAAATACGATCATCTACTTGGTGGTTTACTGCTCTTTTGCGACCACGTCAAAGTCGCTTTTGGCTTAGATTTAAACATTTAGTCGCAGCTTCTGCGAAAATCCGCCATTCAGTGCACTTCAATCGGTTAAAACAGGAACCCCTTAAAAGTTGCTGTTTTAAATCAACTTATTAACACCATATCCGGCACATGCTTTTCTCAAACGCCGAAGCGAATCACATAGCTGGACCAGTCGGCAGCGGTTGCTACCTGCTCATAAAGTTTGCGACCATCTTCCGGCACGCGCGGCGCATTCAGCATCAGCTTGCTCCAGCCACGTTCTTCCGCTTTATCAGCCAGCACATCAATCAATGCTTTGGCAATACCTTTGCCACGATGCTCATGATGCACATAAATGTGATCGACCTGCCCTGCACGCATACCTGATACCGGCTCCGGCAAATCGTAGAAAATCGAGAAGCCGACGATTTGACCATTCAGGCGCGCGCCTAAAATTTCGGCGCTGCGATCCTGCAACAAATGCTCGGCATAATATTCATCGGGACGGCGTGGTGCGCCGCGCTTCAAAGCTTGCGCGTAACTTGCCAGCAAAGGTGCAAATTCATGGGCATCGCGCAAATGCAACAAAGCAATATCAAAAGCATGCTCATTCGACATTTAGGTCAGTCCTCCAAATCATATATGCATAATCTGTATAAACCAGTTTCAAGTACAATCGTCTTACTATTCCAAACTGACTTTCTTTCTAAAGCATTTCAGACAAAAGTGCGAAGCGCTTTTACGTCACGGGTAAAAGCCCGCTATTTATCGCTTATGCCTTAATAAAAAAGGGTGCAGATAAAACTGCACCCCTTTAAAACTCATCCGCAGATGTGGATTATTTCCAGTCGCGGATATCAACGAAATGACCTGCAACAGCAGCGGCTGCAGCCATAGCAGGCGACACCAGATGAGTGCGGCCTTTAAAGCCCTGACGACCTTCAAAGTTTCGGTTTGAAGTGGAAGCACAGCGTTCACCCGGTGCCAGACGATCATCATTCATCGCCAGACACATGGAGCAACCCGGCTCACGCCAGTCAAAGCCTGCTTCGATGAAAATCTTGTCCAGACCTTCAGCTTCAGCCATTTCTTTTACAAGACCCGAGCCCGGAACGATCATCGCATTGACGGTAGAGGCAACTTTCTTGCCTTCAACCATGCGCGCGGCGTCACGCAGATCTTCAATACGGCCATTGGTGCAAGAACCGATAAAGACGCGATCAATCGCGATATCGGTGATCTTGGTGCCCGGCTTCAGATCCATATATTCCAGCGCACGCCATTTGGATGAACGCTTGGTGTCATCCTTAATGTCATCCGGATTTGGTACCACATCGGTCACGAAAACCACATCTTCCGGCGAAGAACCCCATGTAACAACCGGTGAGATTTCAGCCGCATCGAGGGTTACAACCTTATCGAAATGAGCGCCTTCGTCGGAGCGAAGGGTCTTCCAATAAGCGATTGCCTGTTCAAGCTGCTCACCTTGCGGGGCGCGCGGCTTGCCACGGATATAATCAAATGTTGTATCGTCGGGTGCAATCAGACCAGCGCGTGCACCGCCTTCAATCGACATATTGCAGACCGTCATACGGCCTTCCATGGTCAAGGAGGTGATTGCATCGCCGGCATATTCGATCACATAACCAGTACCGCCAGCGGTGCCGATTTTACCGATGATTGCAAGTGTTATGTCTTTAGCGGTTACACCCGGTGCCAGTTTGCCATCCACACGCACCAGCATGTTTTTAGCCTTTTTCTGGATCAGGGTCTGGGTTGCCAGAACATGTTCCACCTCAGATGTACCGATACCATGTGCCAGAGAGCCGAAAGCACCGTGAGTTGAGGTATGGCTGTCGCCGCAAACAATGGTCATGCCCGGCAGTGTAAAGCCCTGTTCCGGACCAACGATATGCACAACGCCCTGACGCTTGTCGCGCTCGGAATAATATTCAACGCCGAAATCAGCAGCGTTTTTCGCCAGTGCTTCAACCTGAATGCGGCTTTCTTCGTTTTTAATACCATTTACACGGTCAGGCGAAGTCGGCACGTTATGATCAACCACAGCCAAAGTGCGCTCCGGATGACGAACTTTACGTCCTGTCATACGCAGACCTTCAAAAGCCTGCGGGCTTGTCACTTCGTGGACAAGGTGGCGGTCAATGTAGAGGAGGCAGGTACCATCATCCTGCTGATCCACCAGATGATCGTCCCAAATCTTGTCATAAAGTGTACGCGGCGCGCTCATTGCGGAGTATCCTTTGAACGGTTCTAAAAAATAATGATTGTCTATGCACTGACAGCACGGTTTCGTCAAGAAACAGCAAGCGCAACAGGGTGTCGCAGCAAGATTCCGAAACAAAACCGACCGAAAACATGCAAAAAACTTCGTTTGCGCCTAGATTATAGCAGAATTACGGCCAGCAAGAATAGCGAAAAACGCTGTAAAACCCGCATTTTGAGCCATTCAGGCGGGGTAAAAAGCCGCAGCAGCAGTAATTCCTGTAGCTTAGCCCCTGTTTTACATCATTCAGCGCTGAGAAATTGCATTTCAGTTTTCTTTCATCATGCATTTTCACGCATTTTAATTGAGTCGGAATGAGTAATAATTTTTTGCAAATTCAGCAAATAAAAAAGGCGACCCGAAGGCCGCCTGTTTTATAATCATTTTTGCTGATCTTATTCAGCAGCAGCAGCTTTTGCAGCGGCTTCCTTAGCAGCAGCAAGCTTGTCAGCTTCGCGTTCTGCTTTGGTGCGGTTGTCTTTCTTTTCAGCAATACGAGCTGCTTTACCGGTCAGGCCGCGCAGGTAGTAGAGCTTGGCGCGACGTACTTTACCGCGACGAACAACTTCAACACCTTCAACCAGTGGGGAGTAAACCGGGAATACGCGTTCAACGCCTTCACCGTAAGAAATCTTACGAACTGTGAAGTTTTCGTTGAGGCCTGCACCAGCGCGTGCAATGCAAACGCCTTCGTAAGCCTGTACACGTGTACGTGTACCTTCAGTTACGCGAACCATAACACGTACAGTGTCACCTGGCTGAAAATCTGGCAGCTTGCGCTTTTCTTCGATTTTAGCAACCTGTTCAGCGTTGAGCTGGCTAATGATATCCATCGTTCTGATCCTTAGTAGTTCTTCTCAAACAGCCAGAGCGCCCAACGCTTCACTTGTAGCAACATGGCCACAAATTTATGCTTTTCAGCAGGGGCGGTTCACCATTTATTGATTTAGCGAACGTCCGGATTCTTCCGGAACTGGCGTCGCAATACACTATTAACGTGACATAATCAACTCTGCGGGCACAGGCAGATCGCAAGTTTTTATGGCCTTATTATTTTTGCCTGCCAATAGAACCCATATGCGTATCCTGAAAGCTCGACACATATTTCAGCCCGTAACCTAGCATCCGGTCAAAAGCGATATGCGCAAACCAGATCAGCATATAAGGCCACAACCATTCCTGATCGTAGATATGGATGAATGTAGCCAGAGCAATCACGCCCAAAAAACTATGGCCGATATTATAAATGACCGCCCCTGCCCGATTACCGAAAACATAACCGGTCATGGTAAAATCCGGCACCAGAAAACAAAGCGCAAACAGCCACCAGCTTGCGCCGCTGATTGCATAAAACCATAGAGCAATCAGTAAAACCGCCCCATATTCTGCGCGACGCAAAATCTGCATTATTTCTTGATGCCTTTAAAAGCTTCCCATAAATCAGGGCGGCGTGTTTTGGTGATCTCTTCGGCCTGAACACGGCGCCATTTATCAATCGCACCATGATTGCCCGAAGTCAGCACCTCAGGAATGGAGCGCCCTTCCCACACTTGCGGACGGGTATAATGCGGATGTTCCAAAAGCCCTGTTTCAAAGCTTTCGGTTTCCCCTGATTCCTGATTGCCCATGACACCTGGTAATAAGCGCACGATGGCATCAAGCAGCACGATAGCAGCGGTTTCGCCGCCCGAGAGAATATAATCCCCGATGGAAATCTCTTCCAGTTCGCGGCTTTCAATCACCCGCTCATCCAGCCCTTCAAAGCGCCCGCACATGATGATTGCGCCATCACCTGCCGCCAATTCGCGCACGCGTTTTTGCGTCAATGGTTTGCCGCGCGGGCTCATCAGCAATTTCGGACGATGATCGGCAACCGAATCGATAGCTCTTGCCACCACATCCGCTTTCATCACCATACCGGCACCGCCGCCTGACGGCGTATCATCCACCATGCGATGTTTATCTTCAGCAAAATCACGAATCTGAACGGTTTCCAGTGACCATTTTTCATCGTTCAAAGCTTTACCAGCCAGGGACACACCCAAAGGGCCCGGAAACATTTCCGGATAAAGCGTCAGCACCGATGCCTGAAATTTTTTCAATGTCATATCAGCGCTCATACTTCACGATCGCGTTCATCATCATAGCCATCGTCAGGATAATCATCGTCCTGATCGGCAATAAGACCTGCCGCATAAGGATCAACAATGATCTTGCCATTGGTCAGATCAATCTCGGTGACTGCGGCTTCGGTAAACGGAATAAGCATTGGTTTGCGCCCTGTTAGACGCAGTTCAATCAGATCACCACCACCAAAATCAAACAAAGCATGGACACGACCGTGATTATTGCCTTGCTTGTCATAGGCTTGTAAGCCAATCAGATCGGCATAATAAAACTCGTCATCATCCAGATCTTCCGACAATTGCGAACGATCAATAAATAATTCTGTGCCGTTCAATGCTTCGGCAGCATTGCGGTCATTGATACCGCGAAAACGAACGATGACCACGGTCTTCGCGTTACGCACATCCAGCACTTCATAAGATTTGCCCTGCTTATCATAAAGCAGACCATAATCACCGATCGCCAGCGGATCTTCTGTATAGGGTTTGACCCGCACTTCACCACGTATGCCGTGTGCAGCACCGATAACGGCAAGTTGAACAGGGTTTTCCGGACGCGACATGATGGTTCCTAACATGCATCAAAGAGTTTGCTTCCGATTAACCAATCTTCAGGCAAAGTCCAAGATAATTGATTGAAAAAATAATATGTAAGCTCTGAGTAATAACTCAATGGCACAATAGTTGCATCGCTTAACTCATCAAACGGCATATTTTAAAGCGCATGAGCACAGTTTCCAAATCACAAGAATTTCTGATCCCAGCGCGCGCAGATTTGCAGGCTGCGCGTGAAGAATGGTTGAAAAGCTTAAGCGAAACGCGCCGCCTCTCTGACAATACGTTGCAAGCCTATGAACGCGACACACGCCAGTTTCTGCAATTTTTAACCGGTCACCTTGGTGAACCGCCAAGCCTGAAAGATGTCAGCGCTTTGCGGGTTGCAGATTTACGCTCATTTTTAGCCAATCGCCGTAATGATGGTGCCGGTGCGCGCACGCTTGGACGCGGCCTTGCCGGTGTGCGCTCGCTATTGCGCCATCTGGAACGCCGTGGCCTTGCCAATGCGGCAGGGGCAAGCGCTATCCGCGCACCCAAACAGCCAAAATCTTTGCCAAAGCCTTTGACCACACAAGATGCGCTTAAAGTTGTCAGTACAATCGAGCAACTGGCGGAAGAACCGTGGATTGCCGCCCGCAATGCAGCCGTGCTGACACTGCTTTATGGTTGCGGTTTGCGTATCTCAGAAGCGCTCAACCTTAACGGGGATGCGCTCAATGATCCCAACGAGCGTTCAATCGTTCTCACCGGTAAGGGCGGCAAAAGCCGGATGGTGCCGCTATTGCCCGTCATCCACCGTGCCGTGGCCGATTATCGCAAACTCTGCCCATATGATTTAAGTGCCGATCAACCGCTTTTTCGCGGTGCCAAAGGTGGCCGCTTGCAACAAGGCATCATCCAGCGTGAAATGCAGAAAATGCGTTCCGCTCTTGGTCTGCCGGACAGCGCCACACCGCACGCTTTGCGCCATTCTTTTGCGACCCATTTATTAGGGCGCGGCGGAGATTTGCGCACCATTCAGGAATTGCTTGGCCATGCCAGCCTTTCCACCACCCAGGTCTATACCGGTGTAGATACGGATCGCTTATTGGAAATTTACGATAAAGCCCATCCGCGTATGTAATTTTGCAAGTTTCACCCCTATATTCGCCACATGAAAAATATGTGGCATCACTTCAAAACCCCCGCGCGTTTTTTAACGCTAACGCTATTATTTGCAGCAAGCACATTTGCATTCGCGCAAAAATCTCATGCGCAAGAGGCTTCAGTAAGCAGCTGTAAGCCGGTTAAAAATCTGTTGCCGGATTTCACTAAGAAACATCCTGACACTTATCAAAAACTGCAAAGTGAAGCTGAAAAAACGCCCAACCATTCCGGCCTGTTGTGGAAAGTAACCAAGCCGGATGTAAAAACCTCTTATCTTTTCGGTACAATGCATCTGAGCGATCCGCGTATTTCCAATGCGCCGGCGCAGGTTTTGGAATTGCTGGACAAGTCCGAAACAGTCATCATCGAAACCACCGATGTTCTTGATCCGCCATTTATCAATAAAATTCTGAGCAACCAGCCTGATCTCATCCAAATGCAGGGCAATGACACATTGTCCAAACTGTTTTCCGACGAGGAGCAACTGGAAATTCGCCAGCAATTGTCCAAGCGAAATCTCAGCCTCGCCGCCTTTGACAAGCTTCAGCCGTGGATAGTCACCAATCTTTTGAGCATACCGCAATGTGAAAGCGTGCATCAGGCACAAGGTAAAGTCGCGCTGGATATGATGCTGGCAAAACGTGCACAGGAGCAGGATAAAGATCTCGTCGGGCTGGAGACCGCAGCAGAACAATTGGAAGCGATGAAAGCGCTGCCGATGGAGTTTCATCACAAAGGCTTGCTCGCAAGTGTGCGTTCAATCGAAGAGATTGATGATTTTATGGAAACCCTCACCCATCTTTATCTCGAAGGGCGCATCGGACTGATGGCACCTGTGTTGCAGGCTCTTGATGAAGACGGTCTCAATGATGAGGATTATCAAAAATTTGAAGAGATCATGATCAACAAACGTAATCACAATATGGTGGAGCGTGGCCTGACTTTCTTCAATCACGGCGATGTTTTTATGGCTGTTGGCGCATTGCATTTGCCAGGCGAAGACGGCCTCGTGGAATTGTTACGTGCCCAAGGCTTTACCGTCGAGAATGTATCGCTGAACTAACAAGCGCATCCCGCCGCATATCACAACAAAAAAAGCCCGGATGAAATATCCGGGCTTTTCTCATTTACACAATGCAAATTACATATGGATCGGCTTGCCAGATGTAGCCATGGCCGATTCACGCACAGCTTCCGACATGGTTGGATGCGCATGGCAGGTACGTGCCAGATCTTCTGAAGAACCGCCAAACTCCATCAGCACGGCCAGTTCATGGATCATTTCACCGGCATTGTAGCCAAGGATATGTGCGCCCAGAACTTTATCAGTAGCTTTGTCTGCAAGAATTTTCACAAAACCATCGGTGTGCTGCATAGCGCGTGCACGGCCGTTTGCAGTGAACGGGAATTTGCCGACTTTATATTCAACGCCGGCAGCTTTCAGCTCTTCTTCGGTTTTACCAACAGAAGCTACTTCCGGCTGGGTGTAAACAACGCCCGGAATAACATCAAAATTCACGTGGCCTGCCTGACCAGCGATGATTTCAGCAACGGCGACGCCTTCATCTTCAGCTTTGTGCGCCAGCATCGGGCCTTTAACCACGTCACCGATGGCATAAATACCGGCAATATTGGTCTGCCAATGATCGTTGATCGCAACGCGGCCACGTTCATCAAGCGCCACACCTGCCTCTTGAAGACCCAGACCATCCGTGTAAGGACGACGACCGGTTGCAACCAGCACCACATCGGCTTCCAGCACTTCGGCATCGCCGCCTTTAACCGGCGAATAGGTCACTTTCGCGCCTTTACCGGCTTTTTCAACGCCGGTGACTTTCGCACCCAGCTTGAAAGCCAGACCCTGTTTTTCCATCATGCGCTGGAAGTGCTTGGACACATCACCGTCCATCGCGCCCAGAACCTTGTCGAGATATTCAACAACGGTAACCTTGGTGCCAAGACGTGACCAGACGGAACCGAGTTCCAGTCCGATAACGCCGCCGCCAACAACGATCATGCTTTCCGGTACTTTGTCAAAAGACAGAGCGCCGGTTGAAGAAACAATGATCTTTTCATCGAAGGCAACTTCAACACCAGGAATACCGGCAACATCAGAGCCAGTTGCGATAATGATATTTTTGGTGGTCAGTTCTTCAACTTTACCATCTTCGGATGTGACCGAAACCTTGCCCTGTGCAACCACTTTACCGGTGCCGGTGAAAGCGGTGATTTTGTTTTTCTTAAAGAGGAACTCAACACCGGTGACGTTTGCTTTGACCGTATTGTCTTTGTGCGCCAGCATTTTTTCCAGGTTCAGCTTCGGCTTGCTCACTTCAACGCCAAGCGCATCAAAAGAATGACCGGCTTCTTCATAAACTTCAGAAGCATGCAGCAGCGCCTTTGAAGGAATGCAGCCAACATTGAGGCAGGTGCCGCCATATGTCTTACGCTTTTCAATAACCGCTACTTTAAGGCCTAACTGCGCGGCTTTAATAGCTGCCACATAACCGCCTGGTCCGGTTCCGATGACGACGACATCGTAAGACATTCAATAATCCTCTTTACTTTCAACGAGGGCATAACTGCCCTTTGATGGTTGGTAACTCACGGCTCAAACCCAGTGAGTCATTGCTATTCACATCTGCCTTGTCAGGCAGTTTTAAACTTATTCAGCTTCCTGCGTGCAGGTTTTGAAGCGGAACGCTTCCCATGTCAGCGGTTCAGCAGGCTTGGCCTCGCCAAAGTCATAAGCATCCAGCGCACCAAGCAGGTCAGGAAACAGCACTGTCTGGGCAGCAGGCTCTTCCGCCTTTGGCAATGGTTCAGCTTCAGCTGCCTCTTTCAGCGCATAAACTACGCCCTGCCAGATGCTGCAATCTTCCAGATCTTCAGATGATGCTCCCGCATCACCGCAATTATACATAATCATCGCCAGTGGACGCTTGACCGCCTCTTCCGGCCAAACCACCAAGCCGGTTAGTTTAAAGTCCGGCTTTTCGTTGGAAACAATCGTAAATTCATTGGTCGGCGCAGGGCTGAATTGTAAATCATTCGACTCTTCAGGACGAAAGGTCAGCGTATAATTATCATCGCGATCGGTATAAACCGCACGATTTTGCATGCAGGCTGCAAAAGCGCTTGTCGGAGCAGCCACAATGCCTGCCAATAGCATCACAGATAGAGTTTTAGAAATCCTGCGATAACAGCTCATATGTTTTCTCCTCGGGTTTCCCGTCATTCATGCAAGTCCGCGCCATTCATACAAATCATCGAAAATTACATGCTTTTACATATGGGCCTTTTCTGTGGCCAGTTTCAGTCCCAGCGTGATAAAAACCAAACCACTGACCCGATCAATCATTTTGCCCGCCCGCGCAAATGCTGCCTGCATATGCGGCGTTGTCATAAACAATGAGACACAGACAAACCAGCTAATCAGGCAGATGGCCATCAGCATGCCATAGCCAAGCTTGATCTCTGTCGGTGTATGAACGCTCACCACAGTTGAAAAGATCGAAAGGAAGAAAAATACCGCCTTCGGATTAAGTGCATTGGCTGCAAATCCAAGGCTGAAAGCTCTCATAAAGCTTTGCTGTTTTTCCGGTGTTTTAGGTGCAACACCCTCCGGGCTTATTTGCACAAAACCACCCGATGAGCGCAACGCCTTGATGCCGATATAGACCAGATAGGCCACGCCGCACCATTTCACCAGATTAAACAAATAGATCGATTTGGAGATAATGAGGCCAAGCCCCAGCACTGTATAACTCACATGCATCATCAGTGCCGCACCAATACCAAAACTGGTGATAATTGCTTGTCTGCGTCCGTGCACCATAGCTTGTCGCATAACCATAGCCAGATCAGCGCCGGGCGAAATCACTGCAAAAGCAAAAATCGCCATCAATGATGCCAGTTCGATCAGGTATGCGTGCATGGTTCTGACCCGGTAAAGTGCGACGAAACAAACAAATCAAGAGAATGAGCGGCGACTATAATAGCCGCCGCTCTTATAAGAATTAAAGATCAAGAACCAGACGTTCCGGATCTTCCAGGCTGTCCTTAACACGCACGAGGAAGGTTACCGCTTCCTTGCCGTCAACGATACGGTGGTCATAAGACAGAGCCAGATACATCATCGGACGGATAACAATCTGACCGCCGACAACAACCGGACGCTCCTGAATTTTGTGCATGCCGAGAATACCCGACTGCGGTGCATTGAGGATTGGCGAAGACATCAGCGAGCCATATACACCACCATTGGTGATGGTGAAGGTGCCGCCCTGCATATCGGCCACAGAAAGCGAACCGTCACGGGCAGATTTAGCCAAACGACCGATTTCTTTTTCGATTTCAGCAATCGACATCTGATCAGCATCGCGCACAACCGGCACAACCAGACCTTTATCGGTACCAACAGCCATGCCCACATGAGCAAAGTTCTTGTAGATGATGTCGGTGCCGTCGATTTCAGCGTTAACAGCCGGAAGTTCTTTCAAAGCATGAGTAACAGCTTTGGTGAAGAAGCCCATGAAGCCGAGCTTCACGCCGTGTTTCTTCTCAAAGATATCCTTGTAGCGCTTACGCAGATCCATAACCGCAGACATGTCCACTTCGTTGTAAGTGGTGAGCATGGCAGCAGTGTTTTGCGCGTCTTTCAAACGACGTGCAATGGTCTGGCGCAGACGGGTCATTTTCACGCGTTCTTCACGCACTTCATCACCAGCTGGTGAAGCAGCACGGGCAACAGCCGGAGCTGCCACAGGTGCCGCTGAAATGCCCTTGGCAACGGCATCAAGCACATCGCCTTTAAGAACCTGACCACGCTTGCCGGAACCGGCAACCTGATCAGCACTCAAACCGCTTTCAGCCAAAAGCTTGGCAGCGGATGGTGCTGGTGACATTGCCAAGCCCGAAGAAGCTGAACCTGTTGATGCTGCAACAGGTGCAGCGGCAGCAGCAGGTGCGGCAGCTACTGGTTTTGGAGCGGCTGCAACAGCTGCACCATCGGTGGAAATCTGGCCAAGAAGAGCGTTTACTTCAACAGTATCGCCTTCCTGTGCAGTGATTTCAGCCAGAACGCCGGCAGCGGCGGCTGGAACTTCAATCGTTACTTTATCGGTTTCCAGTTCGACAAGCGGTTCATCGAGAGCGACAGCTTCGCCGACTTTTTTGAACCATTTGCCAATGGTTGCCTCAGAGACGGATTCCCCAAGTGTAGGAACGCGGATTTCGGTGGCCATGGTTTTATCTTCCGTTGATCTCAAGTCTGAAAATTCTGATGAAAGGCGTCCGGCTCATTAAGAGCCGAGCGCATCTTCAAGGAATGCTGCAAGCTGTTCCAGATGTCTGGACATCAAGCCTGTTGCAGGTGATGCGGCAGCCGGACGGCCTGTATAACGGGCGCGCGGATATTTTGCATCAATATGCGCAAGTACCCATTCCAGATAAGGCTCGATGAACGACCAGGCGCCCATGTTCTTCGGCTCTTCCTGACACCATACAATTTCCGCACCGCGGAAACGCGACAGTTCATTGATGAGCGCCTTTGCCGGGAACGGATAGAGCTGCTCGACGCGCAACAGATAGATGTCGTCGATACCGCGTCTCTCACGCTCTTCGTAAAGATCATAATAGACCTTACCGGAGCAAAGAACCACACGACGGATTTTCGCATCTTTCTGCAACTTGATCGGCTGGTCTTTCAGATATTGCGCATCATCCCACAACAGACGGTGGAAGGATGAATCGCCTGAAAGTTCATTCAAGGTCGAAATCGCACGCTTATGGCGCAGCAATGACTTTGGTGTCATCATGATCAGCGGCTTGCGGAAATCACGCTTCATCTGGCGACGCAGAATATGGAAGTAGTTGGCCGGTGTGGTGACATTGGCCACTTGCATATTGTCTTCGGCGCAAAGCTGAAGGAAGCGTTCCAGACGGGCGGATGAATGCTCAGGACCCTGACCTTCATAGCCATGCGGCAGAAGGCAAACAAGACCGGACATACGCAACCACTTACGCTCACCTGATGAGATGAACTGGTCAAAAACCACCTGCGCACCGTTGGCGAAGTCACCAAACTGGGCTTCCCACAGAGTCAGCGCACGCGGATCAGACAATGAATAACCATATTCGTAGCCAAGCACGGCTTCTTCCGAAAGCATCGAGTTGATGGCTTCGTAGATCGCCTGGCCTTTTTGAATATTATTCAGCGGAATGTAACGGTTCTGGTTTTGCTGATCATAAAGAACGGTGTGACGCTGCGAGAAGGTGCCGCGTTCGACATCCTGACCGGAAAGACGGATCGGATTGCCTTCCGATACAAGCGTACCAAAAGCCAGCGATTCTGCCGTTGCCCAATCAATGCCCTCACCGCTTTCAATCATCTTGGCGCGGTTGTCGAGGAAACGCTGAACAGTACGGTGCACGTTGAAATCGCTTGGAACTTCAACCAGCTTCTTACCGATTTCTTTCAGAGTTTTCAGCGGCACGCCGGTTTTGCCACGGCGCTGCTCATCTGCATTGTCCGCAGTGCGCAAGCCCGTCCATGCACCATCCAGCCAGTCAGCCTTGTTCGGCTTATAGCTCTGACCTGCTTCAAACTCTTTTTCCAGATTTTCGCGCCATTGCGCTTTCATCTGGTCAACTTCTTCCTGTGTCACCAGACCTTCAGCAATCAGCTTGTCGCTATAGAGCTGCAAAGTGGTCTTGTGCGCACGGATTTCCTGATACATCAAAGGCTGGGTGAACGCAGGCTCATCACCTTCGTTGTGACCAAAGCGACGGTAGCAGAACATATCAACCACAACTGGCTTGTGGAATGTCATGCGGTATTCAATCGCAACTTTTGCAGCAAAAACAACAGCTTCCGGATCATCACCATTCACGTGGAAAATCGGCGCTTCGATCATCTTGGCCACATCGGACGGATATGGGGACGAACGGGAGAACGCCGGATTGGTGGTGAAACCGATCTGGTTGTTGATGATAAAGTGGACAGTACCGGCAACGCGGTGACCACGCAGGCCGGAAAGACCCAGGCACTCAGCCACAACACCCTGACCGGCAAATGCCGCATCACCATGCAGAAGCAATGGCAGCACTTTGACACGTTCAGTCAACGGTACCAGATCATCACGGGTGCGGCCAACAAGCAGATCCTGCTTGGCGCGGGCTTTACCCATCACAACCGGATTGACAATTTCAAGGTGGGACGGGTTGGCGGTCAGCGACAGATGCACTTCATTGCCGTCAAATTCACGGTCGGATGATGCACCTAAGTGGTACTTTACGTCGCCTGAACCTTCCACATCATCAGGAGCGTAAGAACCGCCCTTGAACTCGTGGAAAATAGCACGGTGTGGTTTGCCCATAACCTGTGAAAGCACGTTGAGACGGCCACGGTGAGCCATACCAAACACGATTTCTTTCAAGCCCATGGAGCCGCCGCGTTTGATGATCTGCTCAAGAGCAGGGATCAGCGACTCACCGCCATCCAGACCAAAACGCTTGGTGCCTTTATATTTAACATCGATGAACTGTTCGAAGCCTTCTGCTTCAACCAGCTTCGACAAAATTGCTTTTTTACCTTCAGGGGTAAATGCAAAGCCTTTATCCGGGCCTTCGATACGTTCCTGAATCCAGGCTTTTTCAGCCGGATTGGAAATGTGCATGAACTCTACACCCATGGTCGAGCAATAGGTGCGCTTCAAAATAGCCAGCATTTCCGGAATAGTGGCATATTCCAGACCAAGCACATTATCGATGAAGATTTTGCGGTTATAATCAGCCGGTGTAAAACCGTAATTTTCCGGCTCCAGCTCATTATAAGCATCTGGCTTTTCGGCAAGACCAAGCGGATCCAGATTGGCATGCAAATGGCCACGCATACGATAAGCGCGGATCATCATAATGGCATGAACGGAATCGCGGGCTGCCTGTGTCAGCTCTTCTGCGGTCAGTGCCGTGTTCGCGTCTTTACCTGCCTTGGCTTTCAGCTTGTCGGTGACGTGTTTTTCAACATCTGCCCAGTTGCCGTCCAGCGCTGAAACCAGCTCGCCGCTTTCAGCAAGCGGCCAGTTCGGCTTGGTCCACGATGCGCCCTGCGCATTTTTGCGCACATCGTCAGCATCGTCATTCAGTTCTGAGAAGAAATCACGCCACTGCTGATCGACAGAATTCGGATCATCCTGAAACTTAGCGTATAGTTCCTCAATATAATCGGCGTTACCACCGTAAAGGAACGAAGTGAGGGCGAAAACGTCGTTAGCCTGTTCTTGCCTTGCCATAACTTATCCGGAGGCCGAGCCCCGTCTCCTCTTAGCAGTTCATCTTCGCGCGGGTTGAAATTTTCTCCCCTCACGCGGTCAGGGCGGAACTGTGCGGCACCCCTGACATCAGGACTGTATAAAACTTCAAAAATCAGGCCGATTTAAGGGCAGTTTCATACAAATATTCAAATAGTTAGTCCGGAACTGAAATTCTCGCCTCATTGCGCAAATCCCGGCACCAGCTTAAAAGCCGGAACCGGGAAATATTTAACGAGAGCCGTTCATCCTCAGCCCTTCAGCACTTCAACGAGCGTCTTGCCAAGCTGTGCCGGTGACGGGGATACGCGGATACCCGCAGCTTCCATCGCAGCAATCTTGTCTTCCGCTCCGCCTTTACCGCCAGAAATGACGGCACCGGCGTGCCCCATGGTGCGGCCTGGAGGTGCTGTACGTCCTGCGATGAAGCCAACCATTGGCTTCTTGCGACCGCGCTTGGCTTCGTCAGCGATGAACTGTGCAGCTTCTTCTTCAGCCGAACCACCGATTTCACCGATCATGACGATCGACTTGGTTTCATCATCAGCAAGGAACATTTCCAGCATGTCGATGAATTCTGTACCCTTTACAGGGTCGCCACCAATACCAACAGCAGTTGTCTGGCCGAGGCCTTCGTTGGAGGTCTGGAACACTGCTTCATACGTCAGTGTACCTGAGCGCGACACAACGCCAACCGAACCTTTTTTGAAGATATTGCCCGGCATAATGCCGATTTTGCATTCTTCAGGGGTCAGGATACCAGGGCAGTTAGGGCCGATGAGGCGTGATTTCGAACGTGCCAGACGTTCCTTCACGCGCACCATATCCATGACCGGAATACCTTCAGTGATGCAAACGATCAGCGGGATTTCAGCATCAATGGCTTCGATGATCGCAGCTGCGGCACCTGCTGGCGGCACATAAATCACAGACGCATCAGCACCGGTGACATCGCGGCCTTCAGCAACACTTGCGAAGATCGGCAGAGTCTGGCCTTCAGCACCGGTCCAGTTCTGACCACCTTTTGCAGGGTGAATACCACCAACCATCTTGGTACCGTAATAAGCCAGTGCCTGTTCGGTGTGAAATGTACCGGTTTTACCGGTCAGACCCTGTACGAGAACCTTGGTGTCCTTGTTAATCAGAATGGACATGCCTCAATTTCCCTTCACTGCTGCGACGATTTTCTGCGCCGCATCGTCGAGATCGTCAGCTGAAATAACATTCAGACCGCTCTCGTTGATGATTTTCTTACCCAGTTCCACGTTGGTGCCTTCAAGGCGCACAACGAGCGGAACTTTCAGACCGACTTCCTTAACAGCTGCGATCACGCCTTCTGCGATGATGTCGCACTTCATGATGCCCCCGAAGATGTTGACCAGAATGCCTTCAACAGCCGGATCAGCTGTGATGATTTTGAAAGCTGCGGTTACTTTTTCTTTGGTAGCGCCGCCGCCAACATCGAGGAAGTTTGCAGGTTCTGCGCCGTAAAGCTTGATGATGTCCATGGTGGCCATTGCAAGGCCTGCACCATTGACCATGCAGCCGATGTTGCCATCAAGCGCTACATAAGCCAGATCATATTTCGATGCTTCGATTTCCTTGGCATCTTCTTCACTTGTGTCGCGCAGTTCCATGATATCTGCATGACGATACAAAGCATTACCGTCAAAAGATACTTTGGCATCCAGCACGCGCATGCGGCCGTCTGTCATGACGATGAGCGGGTTGATTTCCAGCAGGCTCATGTCTTTTTCGGTGAAGGCTTTATAAAGGATCGGGAAAAGCTTCAAAGCATCTTCGCGGGCTTCGCCTTCAAGCTTCAGCGCATCAGCAAGCTGGTTTGCATCAGCATCAGTCACACCGGCTTCCGGATCAATCGCAACAGTGATGATCTTTTCAGGTGTTGCTTCTGCAACAGCTTCAATGTCCATGCCACCTTCGGTAGAGACAACAAAAGCCGGACGGCCAACGGTGCGGTCGATAAGCATGGAGAGATAAAGCTCACGCTCAATGTCTGCGCCATCTTCGATGTACAAACGGTTGACCTGCTTACCGGCAGGGCCGGTCTGTGCGGTTACCAGTGTGTTGCCGAGCATTTCTTTTGCATTGGCAACAACTTCTTCAACCGACTTGGCAAGGCGTACACCGCCCTTTGCATCAGGGCCGAGCTCTTTAAACTTACCCTTACCGCGACCACCTGCGTGGATCTGGCTCTTGACCACATAAAGCGGACCAGGAAGCGTTTTTGCCCATTCTTCCGCCTGTTCAACGGAATAAACAGCCACACCATTGGCGATTGGCGCACCAAACGAGTGCAGCAGACGCTTGGCCTGATATTCATGAATATTCATCTGGATGTCCTTTGCGGATTTCCCGATCTCTTGTTTTCAAGGATCGTTTCAGAAAAGCTTAAAAAATGGCCAGTGATACCACCAGCCATTTTTAGCAGATTACTTGAGTGCCGGTGCAATGCCCTTACAAGCATCGCAAAGACCGGCAACGGAAGCGACCGACTTCTCGAACTCAGCTTTTTCAGCTTCGTTCATTTCGATCTCGATGACGCGTTCAACACCGTTGGCGCCAATGATAGTCGGAACACCGACATACATGTCATTTACGCCATATTGACCGGTAAGCTGTGCAGCAACCGGCAGAACGCGCTTCTTGTCCTTCAGGTAGGATTCAGCCATCTGGATTGCAGAAGCAGCAGGTGCGTAGAATGCAGAACCGGTCTTCAGCAGGCCAACGATTTCTGCACCGCCGTCACGGGTACGCTGAACGATCTGGTCCAGCTTTTCCTGGCTTGTCCAGCCCATCTTCACCAGATCCGGCAAAGGAATACCGGCAACAGTGGAGTAACGGGTCAGCGGAACCATGGTGTCGCCATGGCCGCCCAGCACGAATGCTGTGACGTCTTCAACGGAAACTTTAAACTCCTCAGAGAGGAAGTAGCGGAAACGTGCGCTATCCAGAACACCGGCCATACCAACAACCTTATTGGCTGGCAGACCGGAGAATTTCTGCAATGCCCAAACCATCGCATCGAGCGGATTGGTGATGCAGATAACAAAAGCGTCAGGTGCGTACTGCTTAATGCCGGCGCCGACCTGCTCCATAACCTTCAGGTTGATACCCAAAAGGTCATCGCGGCTCATGCCTGGCTTACGTGGTACACCTGCGGTCACGATTACAACATCAGCGCCTGCGATGTCCTTATAATCGTTGGTACCGGAATAATTCGCATCAAAACCATCAACAGGTGACGATTCTGCAATATCAAGCCCCTTACCCTGCGGGATACCTTCAGCGATATCGAACAATACGACATCACCGAGTTCTTTCAGGCCGGCCAAATGAGCCAGCGTACCGCCGATCATACCAGAACCAATTAGGGCAATCTTGCTGCGTGCCATGTTAGTTTCTTTCCTCAAGCTGTGATTCACAGAAACGCCGAAACAAGCTCCGGCGACAGCCCGGAAATAGCTTTAGCGCTGATGCTCACTAAGCTCTTTCCGGGAATAACTCAACTAATAAATTTCACCTCAATGATTTCAATCGGTTAGATTTATAAGTTCTTACGTAAACGTCAAAATCTTGATTCTCTAAAGAGCTTTTTTGTGCTTCGAAAACCAAAAAATCCAATGAAATGGTGCGGGATGATTTCAGCAAAATTGCGACCTCCGGACAGGTTTCCGGACGTCTTTAAAATCTGAAACAGACAGCTGTTTCATGCTGTTAGCAGATCTTCGAATTGCTCAAACCTCCCAAGTTTAATCCGGCAATACGCACAAAAAATCATGCGATATTCCCGTTCAGGCATTAGACCGCCATGTGCCGGACTTGGCACATAAAGGTCGCTCTAATACTTTAAAATCAGAGCATAATTTTACCTTAAACTAATCCAAATTTAAGGAATTATTCTCCAGCCTGATCAACCTCAACTCCCGTATAAAATCCCGCGGCATCACCTTGTGACTTTATACATTTAAACCGGTAGTCCCTGCTTTCAATCCTCATTCAAGCAGCGCATCCACCAACACAAGTGCCTGCATCCGATAAAACCGGAAAGAATTCCAGTTCTACGAAAGCATTAGAGCAGTTTTATAAGACAAATATGAAACCGGTTTTTGTCTTTAAAAACTGCGGTATTATCGGCAATGAAGCGACTGATCAGTTCAGTATTAATGCAATCGCTCTGCCCGATCATTCACGACCTCAACAATCAGCCACAAAAGCCGTTTTTACCGGCTCTTTTGCAGCTTTCATTTATTAGAATAGAGCAGTTATCACAAAATCACAACCGGCGACAGACCCAGCCCGCTCACCCTGTTGTTAAGCGCAAATCAGCTCAAAATTCCAGATCAAGCAGGCTCCACGGCCGCCAGATATTCTGCACTCTGCATTTCAAATAAACGTGAAGCGGTGCGGTCAAATTCAAAAGCTTCCGTTCCCGAACGCGCAATGTAAAGCTTCTCAGGCGCCGCCTCTGCTGAGACAAACAATTTTGCGTGATGATCGTATAAAGTATCAATCAACAAAATGAAGCGCTTGGCTTCATTCCGTCTTGCCAAGTCCAGCACCGGCACATGATCGAGAAAAATCGTCGGAAACTGGCTGACAATGGCAATATAATCCGCAGCAGCCAGCGGTTTGGCGCATAATTCATTAAAGGAAAACCGCGCTGCACCTGCAACACTGCGTGAAACAATAATTTCACGCCCTTTAATACGGATAATCGCCTGCTCTTCCTTTGCACCTGCTTTCTGCGCCTCCCATGCCTCATCCATCTGCCTGTCGGCATCACTGCTTAAAGGCGAAAGATAGACCGGCTGAAGATCAAGCTTTTCCAGACGATAATCAGTGCGTGAATCCAAATTGATCACGCGTACATATTGCTTCAGCAAAGTGATAAACGGCAAAAAGAGCTGACGGTTCAAGCCATTGCGATAAAGATTATCCGGCGCCACATTGGAGGTGGCAATCAGCACCACGCCGCGCTCGAAAAGTGCCGCGAACAAACGCGACAAAATCATCGCATCCGTAATATCGGTGACGGTAAATTCGTCAAAGCACAAAACCCAAGCCTGCTCGCTTAAAGCGTCAGCAACCGGCAGGATCGGGTCTTCAATTTTGGTGGTGCCGTTTTTAAATGCCTGACGATGGGCATGAATACGATCATGCACATCGGCCATAAAATCATTGAAATGCGCACGGCGCTTGCGTTCAATCGGCAAAAGCTGAAAGAACATATCCATCAGCATGGTTTTGCCGCGCCCGACTTCACCATGGACATAAAGCCCATGAATGATGCTTTGCGTCTGTTTATTACGCCCGAACAACCACCCCAGCGCACTCGACTTGCGCGATAATCGCTTGTTGCAAATAGCGTTAATCAGCTGATCGTAAAGATCAGTCAACTCAAGCTGAGCCGGATCTTTATCCACATCACCGGCCAGAACCATAGCTTCATAGTGCTCACGTACAGAAGGGAAAGCCTTCAAATTGCCATCAAACGACATATCTAAATCATCATCCTATCTGCACATCTACAGAATTTAAGAAAAAGGGCACCTGATCAGTGCCCCATTCATATATCTGCAATTTTGTCTTAAAGCTTAATAGCCAAGCCAATCATTAACGAGACAAGCTCAGCGGCTGACCGCTGGATGTCTGGCCGTCAAAACGGCTTGCACCGCTCGAGTAAAGCGAAGCAACGGTGTCGCCATTTGCATTATAAAGAGTAAGCTGTTTGCCACTCACTGCCCAAGAGGTCAGGCTTGCCAATTCGCCCGGGCAACGCAGCGGACCTGCGCGGTAACCCTGACCAAATTTGGTCTGCGGCGTTGCAATCTTACAGCTCTGCCCGCCGAGATTTGCATTCCACACACCAGCAACACTGCCAGCGGTGAGAGTTGGTGCGGTTTCCGGTGGCAGGCTTGCTACCTGCTGGCCACCTTCCGGCTGACCTGCATTCACATTACCGTCCATACCGGTTGTTGGCGCAGTCGGGAATTGATCCGGATTAGCAGGTGTCAAAGGCTGCTTTTGCACAGTGCCCGCAGGTGCAGGTCGCAATGGTGCTGCCGGATAGCTTGAATTCTGATTATCAAACCGGGAACTTTGACAACCGGCCATCAGGATGCCCGCGACTGCAACAGTGAGCAAGCTAGCTTTTGAAATTCCCATACGGATCTCCATTGCGTCAGAGGAATGTTATTCCACCTGCCATAATCTACAAGTTACTAATAAAATAGGCATAAGATAAAAATGCAACATTGTTGATGGATTTTTTAAGGCGGCAGGGTTGCTGAACCGCCATATCGCCTTTTTTAAAACAGACTGGGGCTTAACAGCCACACTTAAAAAGCTGAAAACGCTACTTTTACACTCAAGAAGCGCATTTATCGCAGAATCAGTCAGCGCAATCCACGCAAAGCCTGTTCAAGACACTGGCAATTTCGTGTCTTTTCCCCCATATAGAAGCCTGTTTTCATCATCAAACCGGAAATCTAAATGAACAAGATGGCACCTTTTGCCAAAATGAACGGATTAGGCAATCAAATTATTGTTGCCGATATGCGCGGACGTGATGATCGCATCACGCCGGCTGCTGCCGTTTATCTGGCGCAGGATGCTGCCACCCGGTTTGATCAGATTATGGCCATTCATGATGCCCGCACAGAAAACACCGATCACTATATCGAGATTATCAATTGTGACGGCACCCAGGCACAAGCTTGCGGCAATGGCACGCGCTGCGTGGTGCAGGCACTCCATGCTGAAACCCGGCAAACAAATTTCACCTTTGAAACGCTTGCCGGCATTTTGACCGCCGCAATGCTGGACGGAACTCAAATCAGCGTTGATATGGGCACTCCACGCTTTGGCTGGCAGGATCTGCCGTTAAGCCTAGATATCGGCGATACTGCACAAGCTGATATATTTAATGATTTGCGTGAAAAATACGGCCTGCAAATGCCGTCTCTTGCCTCTATCGGCAACCCGCATATCATCTTCTGGGTTGATCAGGATGTCTGGTCTTACCGATTAGAACAATTTGGTGCGATCATTGAAAATGACCCGCTCTTTCCGCAGCGCGTCAATGTTTCGATTGCGCAAGTAACATCAGAGCACGACATTCATTTACGCACATGGGAGCGTGGTGCCGGATTGACGCGCGCCTGCGGTTCTGCGGCCTGTGCAGCAGCCGTCTGTGCTGTCATAACAAATAAAACAAAACAATATGTAACAATGCATCTGCCGGGCGGTGATTTAACCGTAGAATGGCGCGATGATGATCATATTATCATGACAGGGCCTGCAGAATGGGAATTCTCCGGCCTTTTTGATCCGCAAACCGGCCACTGGAAAAGTGATCAGGGGAAGAAAGATGAGCAATCCTCAGATGCTCCTTCACCCTCTGGCCGTTTTGGCAAATTGACGAATAAAGGTACTGTGTAATGGCTGTAGAAATCGTAACTTTTGGCTGCCGTCTCAATACCTATGAATCCGAAGTGATGAAACGCGAGGCCGATGCTGCGGGCTTAGGCGAGCTGAAAGACGGCGCGATTATTTTCAACACCTGCGCCGTTACCTCCGAGGCTGTGCGTCAGGCACGCCAAGCCATCCGCAAAGCACGGCGCGAAAATCCGGAAGCACGTATTATCGTCACCGGCTGTGCCGCACAAACAGAAGCAGAAAACTTTGCCGCAATGGGCGAAGTGGACATGGTGCTCGGCAATGAAGAAAAGCTGAAATCCAATTCCTATCGCATGTTGCCGGATTTTGGCGTCAACCAGTTTGAAAAAGTCCGCGTCAACGACATTATGGAAGTGCGCGAAACTGCCTCCCATATGGTTGATGCCATTGAAGGTCGGGCGCGTGCATTTGTGCAGGTGCAAAACGGTTGTGACCACCGCTGCACGTTCTGCATCATTCCTTATGGCCGCGGCAATTCCCGCTCGGTGCCGATGGGTGGTGTGGTTGATCAGGTCAAGCGTCTGGTCGATAATGGCTATGCGGAAGTGGTACTCACCGGCGTTGACATGACCTCTTACGGCCCTGATTTACCAGGCAATTTACGCCTTGGAAAACTGGTCAAAACCGTTCTTTCTCAAGTGCCGGATTTGCAGCGTCTGCGTCTTTCTTCCATTGACTCGATCGAAGCTGATGATGATCTGATGGAAGCACTTGCCAATGAAAGCCGCCTGATGCCGCATCTGCATCTGTCCTTGCAATCAGGCGATGATATGATTTTAAAGCGCATGAAACGTCGTCATTTGCGTGATGATTCCATTCAGTTTTGCGAAACTGTACGCCAAATCCGTCCTGATATTGTCTTTGGTGCCGATATTATTGCCGGTTTTCCGACCGAAACTGAAGCAATGTTCCAAAATTCAATGAAGATCGTTGAAGATTGCGGCCTCACCCATTTACATGTGTTTCCATATAGCCCGCGTGAGGGCACACCGGCTGCAAGAATGCCGCAGGTGCGGCGCGATATCGTCAAAGAACGTGCTGCACGTTTGCGCGGAGAGGCAGATCGTGCTTATGCTGCGCATTTGAAGGCTTTGGACGGCAGTGTGCAGAAATTGCTGATTGAACGGGAAAGCGTCAACGGACAGGCTGGTATCGGTCGCACAGAAGGCTTCACCATGGCAGCATTTACGGCAGATGATGCCGAAAATGTACCGGGTAAAATCATTGAGCGCCGCATTATCGGGCATGATAAAGATAAGCTGCTGACCAGCACTCTTTAAACAGAGTGAAACAGCAGCTTCAACAGAACAAGAAAAAGACAGACCATGGCAATCGGCTTTATCAAAAAAATGTTTTCCTTCGGCAAGAAGGAGGCTGAACTTGTTGAAGAACAAGTCGATGATCGTGTTGTTGCAGAAGATGCGGAGGCTGTTGAAGAACCGGCTGCTGCTCCTGCGCCAGACCCGACAGAAGAAGATGTTGCCCCTGCCCCTGTTGTCAGCGAGCCTGAGCAAAACATAGAAGAGGAGCCTCAAGCTGGCGCGCCGGAAGCTATTATTGAAGCGATAGCCCCTCAGGCCGAAGAACCTGTGGCTGAAGCAGCCCCAGAGCCACAGCCTGAACCAACACCACTCCCTGCGCCTACACCGGTTGCCCCAGCAGCACCACCAGCACCAGCAGCAACAAAGCCGCTCAAAGTGCAGGTCAGCAAAGCAGTTGCCGTCAAGCAAGACTTGCCCGAGCCAGTCGCGGAACCTGAAAAGAAGCTCTCATGGTATGAGCGCCTACGCCAAGGTCTGGCACGCTCTTCCAGCAATTTAAGCGATTCCATCGGCGGCATTTTTACCAAGCGCAAACTTGATGATGATACATTGCAAGAGCTGGAAGATGTGCTGATTCAGGCTGATCTCGGCCTTGAAACAGCCATGCGCGTGACCGATGCACTCTCTGCCAGCCGCTACGGCAAAGATGTTTCCACCGATGAAGTGCGCGCGATCATGGGCGCGGAAATTGAAAAAGTGCTGACACCTGTTGCCAAGCCATTGGAACTGGATCTGTCGCACAAGCCGCATGTGATTTTGGTCGTGGGTGTTAACGGCACCGGCAAAACCACCACGATTGGCAAACTGGCCGCAAAACTCACCGCTGGCGGCTTGAAAGTTATGCTGGCTGCCGGTGATACATTCCGTGCAGCAGCAATTGAACAGCTCCATATTTGGGGTGAGCGCACCGGCTCGCCGGTTGTTTCCTCCAAACTTGGCGCCGATGCGGCAGGGCTTGCCTATGACGCATGGGAAAAAGCCAAAGAAGCTGGCAGCGATGTGCTGATTATCGACACCGCCGGTCGTTTGCAAAACAAGGCCGAGCTGATGGACGAGCTTGCCAAGATAGTACGTGTGCTCAGCAAACATGATGCGGAAGCACCACACACAGTGTTACAAACGCTGGATGCCACCACCGGCCAAAACGCCCTTAATCAGGTAGAGATTTTCAAGAATATCGCAGGCGTCAACGGTCTTGTCATGACCAAGCTGGATGGCTCGGCACGCGGCGGTATTCTGGTTTCAATTTCCGCCAAACATAAATTACCCGTTTATTTTATTGGTGTTGGTGAAGGTATTGATGACCTTGAACCATTTGCCGCCAAAGATTTTGCCAAAGCGATTGCAGGAGTAGCGTCATGAACCAGCCAATTTTTGAACGCGATCCTTCGCAAACATCCGGCAAAGAAAAAAGCGACATCAACCCATTGCTGAAACTGGCATTGGAAATCGGCCCTTTGATGGTGTTTTTCTTTACCAATGCACGCGGTGAGATGCTACGGGAAAAATTCCCTGTTTTAGCCTCCATCGGCGAACCGATCTTTATGGCAACAGCTTTGTTTATGGGCGCAACCATTATTGCGCTGGCCATTTCATGGGCGCTCACCCGCAGCCTGCCGGTGATGCCATTAGTATCGGGTATTGTAGTGCTGGTTTTTGGTGCTCTCACCCTTTACCTCCACAATGACACTTTCATCAAAATGAAACCGACCATCGTCAACACCCTTTTTGGTGTGATTTTGCTGGGTGGTCTGGCCTTTGGAAAATCGCTGCTCGGCTATGTTTTTGCCTCCGCATTCAAGCTGGATGCCGAAGGCTGGCGCAAGCTGACGCTTCGCTGGGGTGTATTTTTTATCTTTTTGGCCGTTGTCAACGAAGTGGTATGGCGCGGTTTTTCCACCGACACATGGGTGTGGTTTAAAGTTTGGGGCATTATGCCGATCACGGTTTTATTCACCTTGTTCCAAATGCCGCTCATTCAAAAACATACGCTGCCCGAAGAAGCGAAAAACTAAACTTTCGCCACAGATTAGCCATTTCGGCTTGTCAGATTTCAGCGGTTCAGGTGAGCCGCTGAAAGATATTTATGGGAGATGGAAATGGGCGTACTCGAAATCGAACAATTCATCTGCCGCAGCGATAATATCGGCGTGCTGATCCATGATCCGGTCAATAATCTGACCGCTGCCATTGATGCACCGGAAGAAGCGCCGATATTGGCAGCCCTTGAACGGCGCGGCTGGATGCTGGATTATATCTTCACCACCCATCACCACTATGATCATGTGGAAGCCAATTTTGCTCTCAAGCAAAAATACGGCCTGAAAATTTATGGCCCGCATGCGGAAAGTGATAAAATCCCTGAAATTGATGTGACTTTAAATGATGGTGACAATTTCCGGTTCGGCCAGTTTGAAGTGCAGGTGCTCAGCACCCCCGGCCACACCAAAGGCGAAATTTCTTACTATATTCCGCAATCGAAAGTAGCCTTTACGGGCGACACATTATTCTCGCTTGGTTGCGGGCGCTTGCTGGAAGGCACACCTCAGCAAATGTTCCGGTCTCTGAAAGTTTTAAGCGCCCTTCCCGCCGATACGGCCATTTATTGCGGCCATGAATATAGCGCCAGCAATGCCCGTTTCGCATTGACTATTGATCCCGACAATGAAGCCTTGCAACAACGCGCTGCCGAAATCACGCACCTGCGCGCCAATGATCAGCTGACATTGCCGACAAGCATAGCACGGGAACTGGCGACCAATCCTTTCCTGCGCGCATCCGATAGGCAAATCCGTGCCCGTCTTTCGCTGACGGATGCGAGTGATGAGCAGGTTTTTACCCGCATCCGCGCTTTAAAAGATAATTTTTAAGAGACATATCATGTTGAAAAAATCATTCCTGCTTCATGTTTTCACAGCCCTTACTCTGACAACAACCAGCATGACCGCTCTGCCTTTAACGGCACAGGCACAAAGCTTTTCTGAAGTGGCTCCGCCGCCTGTTCCGGCCGAGGTTAATGCATTTAAACTGACACCTGAATTCTTGAGCAAAATGGAAGCGGTACAAACATCGCTGAGCGGACTTGACCAATCCGCTATGCCAGAACCTGACAGCGAAGTGGAACCAACCATTGCCATGCTGATTAAAGGCGTTGAAGCCAAGCCGGAGATTATGGCTGTTCTCAATCAGCACGAACTTTCGGCCAGTGATTATATCACCGGATATTTTGCCCTGATGAGCGGGCTGGCAGGTGCCGAGGCTGAAGACGAAGAACAAATGGTTGATGAACTCAAGGACATCAATCCGGAACATGTGGAATTTGCCAAGACCTATCAGGAACGTATCCTGCAATTATTGGGCGAATAAGCTCCGACAAAAAAGCCGTCCTGAAAACTATTCAGGACGGCTTTTTCATGGTCATATTCAGAGTATCAGCGGGCTCGCAAGAGCCGCAGCGCATTCATGGTTACCAGAACGGTTGCGCCCGTATCAGCCAAAATAGCAGGCCAGAGACCGGTAATCCCCAGCACGGTTGTCACCAAAAATACCGCCTTCAGCCCAAGGGCAATCGTGATGTTCTGATAAATGTTGCGCATGGTACGCTTGGAAAGCTCCACCATCTCCGCCACATCCGACACACGGCCATGTAAGACAGCCGCATCGGCAGTTTCCAGCGCCACATCCGTGCCGCCGCCCATCGCAATGCCCACATCAGCCGTCGCAAGTGCTGGCGCATCATTGATACCGTCACCCACTTTGGCAATGATCAGGCCTTCTTTTTGCAAGCCGGCAATGATCTTCTGCTTGTCTTCCGGCAGCAATTCAGCCCGCACTTCAATGCCGATATCACGTCCGACAGCTTCCGCCGTGCGGCGATTGTCACCGGTCAGCATGACGGTGCGGATACCTGAAGCATTCAAACGCTTCAGACCGGCAATCGCATCGGCACGCGGCTCATCACGCATAGCAATCGCACCAGCGATTTTGCCGTCAGCAACCAGCACAGAGACAGTTTTACCATCATCGTTGAGTGCTGTGAGCTTTGCTGCAAACGCATCGCTCATTGTGGCCTGAGCGCGTGCTGCCTTGGCCGAGCCTAAGAACAGTTCCATACCCTGCGCCTGACCTGCAACACCCTTGCCGCCAATCGCCTTGCCTTGCATCACGTCCGGCCATGTCAGGTTACGCGCTTCGGCGGCGCTGACAATAGCAATGGCCAGCGGATGGCTTGAGCCTGCATCAAGGGCAGCCGCCAAGCTAAGCACATCATCTTCCGGCAGCGCACCGGCAACCACATCGGTCACCTTAGGCTTGCCTTCGGTCAGTGTTCCGGTCTTATCAAAAGCTGCGGCGGTGATTTTACCGATGGTTTCCAGCACCGAGCCACCCTTCATCAACAAGCCGCGCTTAGCGCCCGATGAAAGCGAAGCGGCAATTGCCGCCGGTGTTGAAATCACCAATGCACAAGGGCAACCGATCAGCAAAATTGCCAGACCTTTATAGACCCACTCATTCCAGTTTCCGCCAAAAAACAGCGGCGGAATGAGTGCCACCAAAGCTGCAACCACCACAACGCCCGGCGTATAATAAGTAGAAAAGCGATTGATGAAGCGCTCGGTCGGCGCTTTGGCATCCTGTGCCTCTTCCACCAGTTTCACCACACGGGCAATGGTGTTGTCAGCCGCAGCGGCAGTGACACGCACACGCAAAACGCCATCGCCGTTAATCGTACCGGCAAAGATATTTTCACCCTCACCTTTATTAACCGGCGTGCTTTCACCGGTGACAGGTGCTTCATCAATGGCACTTTCACCAGCGATAATTTCACCATCCGCCGGAATACGATCCCCCGGCCGCACAACAATCGTCTCACCTGGCTGCAATTGATCGGCAGGCACTTCAACAGTACCGGAACCCTGCTCCAGATAGGCGATTTTTGGCACCAGATCGCTCAAAGATTGGATGCTGGCTCGTGCCTTACCAGCAGCCACACCTTCCAGCAATTCGCCCACCAGAAAGAGAAACACAACGGCTGCGGCTTCTTCTGCAGCGCCGATAAAGATCGCGCCAATAGCAGCAATCGTCATCAGCATCTCGATAGAAAACACCGTGCCGTTTAATGCGCCCATCACTGCACGGCGGGCAATCGGCACCAGTCCCAAAAGCATGGCAGCCAGAAATGCATAAAGTGCAACAGACGGATAAATAAGGCCAATAATATAAGCACCAACCAAACCGCCACCACTGATAAACATCAGCTTAGCTTTGGCTGTCTGCCACCATTTTGGCGGCGCTTTTTTAACCACCACCGCAACAGGTGCTGCGGCATGAGAGTGACCATGCCCATCACCATGGTCGTGGTCGTGGTCGTGGTCGTGGTCGTGGTCGTGACAATGCGCCTGTGTTTTTACTTCGGCAAGCGATGTATCAGCCAGAGCAATTTTATAGCCCAGGCTTTGCACCTTTTTCATGATCTCAGCATCAAGGTTAGCCGCGGTGCTGATCGTCATTGAACCATTGGTGACCGACACAGAAACCGCCTCAACGCCTTTAATGCGGCGCATTGCTGTTTCCACCTTGCCGGCACAAGAGCCGCAATCCATGCCTTCAATCTGAAAGCGTTTTTCAGTCACATTATTTGTCTGTGGTGCATCACGGCTGACTTTATAGCCAAGACTCTGCACTTTTTTGATAATTTCTGCATCGCGGTCACCCAGATAGCTGACCTTCATCGACCCACTGGTCACCGATACCGAAACATCTTCCACGCCTTCAACGCGGCGCACGGCTGTGTCAATTTTGGTTGCGCAGGATGCACAATCCATACCTTCAATCTGATAGCGGATTTGCTGGCTGTTTCCGCTCGAATCCCCTGCCATAATGACTGCTCCTTGAATCTTAATTGAGAACAGCTTACTTCCTCTAGTGACTAGAGGAGCAAGAGCAAAAGATGACAAATTTCACCATTGGCGAAGTTTCAGCTAGCAGCGGCGTCAAAGTGCCGACAATCCGCTATTACGAGCAGTCCGGCCTCATTCCTGTTCCTGAGCGCAGTGAAGGCAATCGTCGTCTTTATGAGCAGGCTGATATCCGCCGTCTGATTTTCATCAAACATGCGCGTGAGCTCGGCTTTGAAGTCGATGCCATCCGCGCTTTGCTGCAATTACAGGATAACCCTGATCAGCCTTGCACGGTCGCCGATCAGCTGGCGCGTGAAAGGCTGATTGATGTCGAAAAACGCATTGTCAGACTCACGGCTTTAAGAGCAGAATTGCAAAAAATGCTGGAAAGCTGCGCCCATGGCCGCGTGGATGAATGCCGCGTCATTGAAGTTTTAAGCAATCATGACGAGTGCATTCACCATCAGGCTTTATGATTTTCGTTTAAAAATCATATCCTTTGCCGCCAGAACCGCACCGGCCGTAATGAGCAAACAAGCAGCCAGAATACGCCAGCTTGGCTCTGCCGCCCCTGCCACAATCAACACAAGCGTGGATAATAAAGGGGCTGCATAGCTGGCAGCGCCCAAAACCTGAATATTGCCGCGCTTAACGCCGTAATCCCATGCATAAAAGGCAGCGCCCACCGGCAGAAGCCCCAAGCCCACAATAGCAATCCATTGGCCGGTCGTTTCCGGCCATACGGTTTGCTCCAACAACAAATGACACAATAAAGACAATAATGCTGTTGCCATACAAAAGCCTGTGACAGCATCGGTCGGCACCTGTTTGAAACGGCGTGACAGCAACGAATAAGTGGCCCATGTCACCGCGCAAAGGGCTGCCATCAGATAGCCAAAACCGTAACGCGCCTCAAAGCCCACCCCGCCGCCTTTGGTCACCACCAGCACCATGCCACCAAGCCCGAGCAGCGTTCCGGCAATATGATAGTATTTAAGCTTTTCACCCGGCATCAATGCCGAGCCGACCACAATCAGCAGCGGCCAGAGATAAGCAATCAAGCTGGCATCCACCGGCGGTGCATTGCGCAAAGCAGTGAAATATAAAAAATGATAGCCAAACAACCCGACCACGCCCACCAGCCACACAATTGCGGGCTGGCAAAGTTTTTTAATCGCTTGTGGTCGCCAGATCCATGATAGAATGCCCAGACAAGCACCAATTGCAAAAGTCATTGCAGAAAGCTGAAATGGCGGCACCTGACCTGACCCAGCCGTGAATAAAGCGAGCAAAGCCCACATAATAATGGCTGCAAAGCCAACCAGTGTTGCCACATCCCCTCCCGTTCAATCCCCCTGACCGCTTCCCCTGACCAGCTTATTCAGCTTGCTGGCTTGCGGTCAGTTTATTTTTTCAAAACGCATGGCTGAAACTTTAACTGTTCCTATTTTTGTGCCAATTCGCGCCTCAACCGGAGCATAAATGCCTGAATTTCCCAGTGTGGCAAAACTTATACTGATCCGGCTCTTATTGGCCAGATAATTAATTGATTCTTTGTCCTTTTGATAACCGGCAACCGGCACAAAACGCGCCGTACATTCCACTGTTTCACCTTTAAAGCCCAGTGTGGTGTATCTGCCCTTGCCCGTATAAGACAAACGTAAATCAGCCCGTGTCTGACCATCAAAGGTTCTTAGAGCTTGCGCACAAACATCCTGCGGGGATTTGGCCCTGATCATCATCGCTGAAATCGGGTCGGTGATGTTTTTGAGCTGTGCAGGGGTTAGCTCCACCCAAGGATCGCGCTTTTTCACCGGTGGCGAATTTTCGGTACCTGTCACCTGCCCGTTGCTAAAACTTATGCTGGTCGATTTGGCCTTTTTCTTATGCTGATATTGCAAATGATAAGAATCGGGCAGAAAGCCGCTTTTGTTGACTTTGCCGGCAATCAATAAAGTTCCATCTGTCTGATCAAATATACGAGCGATTCCCGAACTGGCAAAATCACCTTTCAAACGATAAGAATTTTGCCCGATATGCGTTTGAGTATTGGCACGCGCAATCGTTAAACCGATTACAGAGATTCTATATTGGGTGGTATAAATATCATCAGCAAGTGCGCCTGCACTTTGCGAAATCAGGCTAATGCCAGCAACAAACCCTGCCAATAAAAACTTCATTTTCATCATGAACAGGCCTCCGAGCGGTGATTCAGACCATATTTGCAGCAATTTTATCCTTTAAAACTTGTATTGAGAGCTGAAACAGGTAAAACAGGCAAAGTTATGTTTCGTTAACTTATGCCGCATAAAGAGCGTTAAGCCGATCTTTTGTGGCAAGGTAGACCAAGCAAAATAGCCTTGACGTTGCAAAGCGACTTGACTGTTTGCGCTCCGGACACTATAGAAACGCAACTTTCCCTTTAGGCCGCCTGTCCGATATCGCGCGCCAGCAGCAGTTTTACGCTGTGATGTGCATTAGTTCGGGCATTCAGGTCGGGGCCTTGAGAAACAGAATTTTGAAGGTGAGACCAAAATGTCCCGCGCTTGTGAATTGACCGGTAAAGCGGTCCAATACGGCAACAACGTCAGCCACGCGAACAACAAGACGCGTCGCCGCTTTTTGCCAAACCTTTGCAACGTAACCCTGATGTCCGACGCAATGGGCATGAGCTTCCGTTTGCGTGTTTCCGCCAATGCTCTGCGTTCAGTAGAACATCGCGGTGGCCTTGATGCATTCTTGGCTAAATCAGACGACAAAGAGCTGTCACAGCGCGCACGTCTTCTGAAGCGTCAGATTGCAAAGAAGCAGGCTGAAGCTGTAAGCGCTTAATATTTAAGCCTTATTTGGCTAAATAATCGCGGGGTCGGCTTTGGTCGACCCTTTTTGCTGTCCTAAGATCTCTGATCTGCAACTGGTTCCATTACCCAGGATAAAAAAATGTTCAATTTACGAACTTTCTATACTTCCGCTTTAATTCCCGCCGTTCTGGCGATGTGCGTCTCCGTTGCCGCATCCAATATCCTCGTCCAATATCAGTTCAACTATTTCGGACTTGGCGATATTCTGACATGGGGCGCATTCACTTATCCGCTGGCTTTCCTTGTCAATGACCTCACAAACCGCCGCTTTGGCCCGCAAGCTGCACGCAAGGTAGTGCTGGCTGGTTTTGTCCTTGGTGTGATTATGTCGATCTGGCTGGCAACGCCGCGAATCGCCATTGCATCCGGCAGTGCATTTCTATTCGCCCAATTGCTGGATATTAGTGTGTTTGATCGCCTGCGCCGCCTGTCATGGTGGAAGGCGCCATTTGCAGCTGCCATGGTCGGCTCTGTGCTGGACACGATCCTGTTCTTTGCCATTGCCTTTGCTGCGCAATTTGCATGGATCGATCAGATGACAGGGCACACTGATTCTTCCCTGACCGAGATTGTACCGTTTCTGGGGCAGCCAGTGGCGCTGTGGATATCATTGGCAATCGGTGACTTCCTCATCAAGGTCATCATGGGAACGCTGATGCTGGTGCCTTATGGCGCGATTCTGGCAATCTTTATGCCAGCCGTCTATGCACCGGACAAATCCCGTTAAAAATGCCCTCTGAGCCGCTTTTTCAAAATAGCGGCTCTTCTTTCTTTATCTGACGAAATTTCCAAACCGGTTTGCCGAAACGCTGATTTTGCGCTTTACTAAAGCTTTCAATCAAATGTTTCTGCGCCGGTTTCACTTTTTTAAGATAAGGATTTTTTACATGTCTTTGCCTAAGCAAAAGCTTCCGCTTGTCATTATCACGGGTGCCAGTTCCGGCATTGGCCTTGCCGCAGCCAAATTATTTGCCGCGCGCGGTCATCCGTTGCTGCTCTTGGCGCGCCGTCTCGAAATCATGGAAGCACTTCATTTACCACACACCCTATGCAAGGCTGTGGATGTGACTGATCGCAAGAGCTTGCTGGAAGCGGTCAGACAAGCCGAAAGCCTCTATGGCGCAGCCGATGTCATCATCAATAATGCAGGTATCATGTTGTTAGGCGACATCACCCGGCAACACCCTGATGAATGGGACCGGATGCTGGAGGTCAATGTCAAAGGCCTGCTCAATGGCATTCATGCCGTAGCAGGATCAATGGTCAAACGTCAGCATGGCACGATCATCAATATCAGTTCAGTGGCAGGGCGCAAAACATTTGCCAATCATGTGGCCTATACAGCCACAAAATTTGCAGTCCACGGCCTTTCTGAAAACCTGCGCGAAGAAATGGCACCTCATGATGTGCGCGTTGTGACGATCGCACCCGGTGCCGTGGAAACAGAATTATTAAGCCATACCAGTGATGAAAGCATCAAAGCCGGATATGACGATTGGAAAACCAATATGGGCGCACCGGTGCTGAGCCCTGAAGATGTAGCCCGTGCTATTCTTTATGCCTATGAGCAACCGCAAGGCGTTTGTATTAGGGAAATTGTACTGGCAGCAACGCGCCAGCAGGCATAAATCATTAAAAAAGAAAAGCCGCCGGAAACTGAACTGTTTCCGGCGGCTTTTTTGTATTCAATAAAAAGTTTAGCGTTTTGAGCCGCGGCCACGGGTCTGTTCATCAAACAAAGAAGCCAGCTGCTCTGTCATCGCGCCTGCCAGTTCCTCGGCATCCACAATCGTCACAGCACGCTGATAGTAACGCGTCACATCGTGACCGATACCAATTGCAATCAGCTCCACCGGTGAGCGGGTTTCGATCTCTTCAATCACGCCACGCAAATGGCGCTCGAGATAGTTGCCCGGATTAACCGACAGCGTTGAATCATCCACCGGCGCACCGTCAGAAATCACCATCAGGATTTTACGCTGTTCGGAGCGTGCCAGCAAACGCTGATGTGCCCAAATAAGCGCTTCACCGTCGATATTCTCTTTCAGCAGCCCTTCCCGCATCATCAGGCCAAGATTGCGACGTGCGCGTCTCCACGGGGCGTCTGCGGCCTTATAAATGATATGACGAAGGTCATTGAGGCGACCAGGAGCAGCAGGCTTACCGCGCGCAAGCCATGCTTCACGCGATTGACCGCCCTTCCATGCTTTGGTGGTAAAGCCCAGAATCTCGACCTTAACACCGCAGCGCTCCAAGGTGCGTGCCAGAATATCGGCGCAGGTTGCTGCAACCGTAATCGGGCGACCACGCATCGAGCCGGAATTATCGATCACCAGTGTCACCACCGTATCGCGGAAATCCGTATCGCGTTCCCATTTATAAGAAAGCGGCTGGGTCGGGTCGATCACCACACGCATCAAACGCGCAGTATCAAGATAGCCCTCTTCCAGATCGAAATCCCATGAACGGTTTTGCTGTGCCATCAAACGGCGCTGCAAACGGTTGGCAAGCCGCCCGACCACACCTTGCAGATTGGCAAGCTGCTTATCGAGGAAACCGCGCAAACGCTCAAGCTCTGCCTCATCACACAGATCAGTTGCTTCCACCGTTTCGTCAAACTCACGGGTGAAAACTTTATAATCAATCTGCTGCGCAAGATCATCAAACGGCTGGCCGGGACGTCGGGCTTCTCCCGGCGTTTCCGCATCGATTTCCTCGCCATCATCCAGATCATCAGAATTGGCATCAGCGGCTTCCATTTCGCCCTGCTCGCCATCGTCACTGGAATCTTCCGATTCGTCATTTTCAGTCTGGTCAGAGCCTTCCTGCTCTTCAGCACCACCGTCTTCGTTCTCTTCCGGGTCCGGCGTATCGTCGCTCTGTTCCTCATTATTATCATCTTGAGGATTTTGCGACAGGTCTTCCGCCATCTCCATCGAAGCCAGCATGTTGCGCACAACACGTGCGAAGGCATCCTGATCTTCGAGATTTTCAGCTAAATGCTCAATATCCGCGCCGGCTTTGTCTTCAATCCAGTCGCGCCACAAATCCAGCAAATTGCCGGCTTCTTTTGGCGCTTCGCGACCGGTCAGCTTTTCACGGATCAACAAAGAAACAGCTTCTTCAAGAGGCGCTTCTTCTTTTTCCATCGCAGCTGTGTAATTGGCGCGGGCATATTTATCAGCCAGCATTGAGCTTAAATTATCGCCGACACCCACCATCGCACGCGCGCCGATAGCCTCGACACGCGCTTGTTCAACCGCATCAAAAATAGCGCGCGCCTGTTTGCCTTCCGGTGCCAGACCTGCGTGAATGCGCGGATTATGGCGTGCCTGACGCAGCGCCATGGAATCGCCCAAACCACGCGTGATCGCAATATCATTCGCAGTTGGCCGCTTCGGCAGATCCGGCAATCTGGCACGATTGCCGGTCAAAGCCGGACGATCATTACTAAAACCGACCTCGAACTCGTTGGAACCGGCAATAGCACGCATACATGCGGTTACTGCCCGTTTGAACGGTTCCGAATCGATTGGCGTCTGCCGCTTTTGCCGCGAATTATCGCCTGCACCTGCCCCTATACCGGCCATGATAATTCACCGCCTTCACGCAAGAGCGACGTTAACTGCCGATTCTGGCAATTCAGCACCAAATGCACGCTGATAGAATTCGGCAACAATCGCGCGTTCGAGTTCATCACATTTGTTGAGGAATGTTACGCGGAAAGCAAAACCGACATCGTTAAAGATCGCAGCGTTTTCAGCCCATGTGATCACCGTACGCGGGCTCATCACAGTGGACAAATCGCCATTGATGAAGGCCTGACGGGTCATGTCGGCAACGCGCACCATCTTGTTGACAATGTCGCGGCCTTCTTCATTCTGGTAATGTTTGGCTTTGGCCAGAATGATTGCTGTTTCATTGTCATGCGGCAGATAGTTCAGCGTGGTCACGATTGACCAGCGATCCATCTGTGCCTGGTTGATCTGTTGTGTACCGTGATAAAGACCGGTTGTATCGCCAAGGCCTACAGTGTTGGCGGTTGCAAACAAACGGAAAGACGGATGCGGGTTGATCACGCGGCTCTGGTCGAGCAGGGTCAAACGACCGGATGCTTCCAGCACACGCTGGATCACGAACATCACGTCAGGACGACCGGCATCATATTCGTCAAACACCAGCGCGACATTGCGCTGATAAGCCCAAGGCAGAATACCATCTTTAAATTCGGTAACCTGCATACCGTCTTTAACAACGATTGCATCTTTACCGACGAGATCGATACGGCTGACATGACTATCAAGATTCACACGGATACAAGGCCAGTTAAGACGGGCTGCAACCTGTTCAATATGGGTGGATTTACCAGTACCGTGATAACCCGACACCATCACGCGGCGGTTATAGGCAAAGCCTGCCAAAATCGCCAATGTGGTCTGTTTATCAAACAGATAATCAGGATCAATGTCCGGAACATTCGGATCACGCATAGAAAATGCAGGTACCTGCAAATCGCTGTCAATTCCGAATACTTCACGCACCGAAACCGTTGTATCCGGCAAATTGGTGATATCCCGCTCAACCTTATTCATCATGCCTCCAAAGCGGCGGATAAGGAAACCAGCCGCTCATTCCTTTTGCTTTACTCGCAAGCGATCCGTATTGATTTAAAAAACGGAATGCCCTGTTAATTACACTTAATCATACCGGGCATCTTGGCATGAGCTTGACTAAACGCTATGCGACAAAAAATGTCCGTCTATAGTTCACATTTTTGTAACGTCTGAACTCCAACGGTTCAAGCTGAACTCGCAAGCGCATCAAACATTTATTTCACCACCCGCTCCAAAAGAGCAATATTGCTCTTCTGTAAATCGGTCATGCGATCAATATTGAAGCTTTTTACGAGCAAAAGCCCGATGACTTCAATAATTGATAAGCCTGGATTACGTCGCGGAAGCGATCTTCGGAAGCACGATCACCGCCATTGGCATCGGGATGGTGCTGTTTGACCAGTTCCTTATATTTGGTTTTGATGTCATCGCTTGTGGCGCTGGCATCAAGCCCCAAAGTGGCCAGTGCTTTTGCTTCCAAAGCGCGGGGTTTGCGCAATTGTGCGGCAGCTCGCGCATTATCCTTCTCATCCTTAAACAAATTAAAAGGATCACGTATACGGTTATGATAAGCCGCCGACCCCGAACGCATTCGTGCCATATCAGGCGAAGTGCGGGAAGCACCGGATGAAGCGTTAGACGAGGTTGTCCAAGTAGGCCGGTTGCCGGTCAGGGCTTCTTTTTGCAGCCGTGCAGCTTCGCCGTCTGAAACGCCGGTGAAATAGTTAAAGCTCTTATTATATTCCCTGACATGATCGATACAAAAATGAAAATACTCACCTTCACGATCACGTCCGACCGGCGCTTTATGCGTTCCAGGTTTGAGGCACCCATCCCATCGGCAATCAGGCACCGACGACTTAGCCTCGGCCTTCTTCTTGCCACCAATACGAATGCTGTCGAAATATTTTGAATTGATTGTCATGATGTCAGATTATGCGGATAAAGAGTTTTCAAACAAGAATTGACTTTTTATCATGATGCAGATTCATGATAAAGCGAGGACGAAACATCTGCTTCCTGTGCGGATTTGCCCCACATCAAGACGTAACCACGTCACTTATATGGGAGTTAGTACCTATATGGGGAGAACTTGACCAAATGTCCATGAATAACAGCATACAAACCACTATTGAACAGAAACTTAATCAGGCTTTCTCTCCTGAACATCTCGAAGTGCGCAATGAAAGCCACCTCCATGCCGGCCATCACCATGAAGAAAATGGCCATCATGAGGTCTATGACGGAAGCGGTGAAACACATTTCCGTGTCATCATCGTGTCAGACAAATTTACCGGCCTTTCCCGTATTGCCCGTCACCGTGCCATCAACGAATTACTGAGCGACGAACTCAGTAACGGCGTTCATGCTTTAGCGCTTGAACCAAGCGCACCGGGCGAACCAAGCCGCCGTTAACAAATGCCTTCATCTTAAGGGGGCTAAAAATCAAGCTCCCTTAGATTTCATATTCAACCGGCTGATTGGCATTGGTTGGTTTACCTTCTTCATCCAGCGCCACGATTCGCAATCGTGCAATACGGTTTTTCTCCCGTTTCAAAACGGTGAAACGCTTGTTATGGAAAGTGAAAGCCTGTTTCACTTCCGGAATGGACTGCGTTTCATGAATGACAAGACCTGCAATCGTCGTAGCTTCTTCATCCGGCAATGACCAGTCAAGCGCACGGTTCAAATCGCGGATCGGCAATGAACCATCAACAATATAAGAGCCGTCCGGCTGCGGACGTACACCCTGCATGTCAATATCATGTTCGTCGGCAATATCACCGACGATCTCTTCCAGAATATCTTCCAGCGTAACCAGTCCCTGCACATCACCATATTCATCCACCACAATGGCGATATGGGCTTTACGACGCAAAAACGCGTTGAGCTGATCTTGCAAGGTGGTTGTATCCGGCACAAACCAAGGTTTGGTTGCTACTTTCAATATGTCGATACAGGAAAAATCATTATCCACTTCATATAGCGCACGCACCAGATCTTTAGTGTGAATAATTCCAACGATATTATCAATATCATCGCGCCATAAAGGCATACGTGTATGCGGGCTTGCCAAAATTTCCTTAACCAGCACCTCAGCGGAATCATCAGCATTAATAGTACCCATCGCGGTACGATGCACCATCACATCGCTGACTTCCAGCTCGCGCAAGTCCAGCAAACCGCCAAGCTGATCACGATCCGATTTAATCACCGACCCATCGCGGTGCAACACTTCCACTGCCCCGCGCAACTCTTCCTGAGGCGACAACATCGAGCCACCTGCGGCAAGATTAATTCCACAAATGCGCATGATGGTCCTGACAATCCAGTTCACCACCGTAGAAAGCGGACCAATCACCGTTACAACGACAGAAACACCGCGCGCGACAGTTAACGCAAAACGGTCAGGCGTTGAGATTGCCCATGACTTTGGCAAAACTTCAGAAAAAATCACCAGAATGAGCGTCATTGCAATGGTGGCATAAGCCACACCCGCATCGCCAAAGAGGCTCATAAACATGCTGGTTGCCAAAGACGACGCCAGAATATTGACCAGATTATTGCCAATCAGCAACGCACCGATCAGACGGTCTTTTTGTGCAATCAAGCGCTGAACAGTCGTAGCCCGTTCATCACCCTGCTGCTCAAAACCTAACATTCTGGCGCGCGATGCGGCGGTCAGCGCCGTTTCGGAGCCAGAGAAAAAAGCCGACAAAATCACACATAACAGGATAATGCCACACATGATCCACAATGCGGTTGTCATCGGAGTTCTCCGTTTTCACAGCGCAGGTTCAGGTCGTTTACCCCAAGCCCGCAATAAGCGTCATCATCAAGCCAAAACCGGACATACAAATCCATTAGTGGTTCAGACTGTCTTTCAAAAACTCTAATACGGCAGAGTGTGGCACATCTTTGGCGATAAAACTCTGTCCGATACCGCGGGTTAAAATAAATGTCAGTGCACCACGCGACACTTTTTTATCCTGCGCAATCGATGCCATCAAGCTTTCCGCGTCCGGCAAACCACCCGGAACCTGTGAAAGCTTTGTCGGCAGACCAACAGCCTGCAAATGGGCTTCCACACGCTCTGCGGCTTCCACCGAAGATAGGTTCATACGGGCAGAAAAACGATAGGCCAGTGCCATACCAATTGCCACACCTTCACCATGCACCAGACGCGATGAATCATAATTAGTCGCTGTTTCCAGCGCATGACCAAATGTGTGACCAAGATTGAGCAAAGCGCGGTCGCCATGTTCGCGCTCGTCACGTGCCACTACGGCTGCTTTTGAGCGGCATGATTCTGCAATAGCGTGGGTGCGGGCTGCCCCGCCGGCAAAAACATCGCTCCAGTTTTTCTCCAGCCATTCAAAAAAATCAGGACGGTCGATCAGGCCATATTTAGCCACTTCCGCATAACCGGCACGAAACTCACGCGGCGATAAAGTGTTCAAAACACCGGTATCAGCCAGCACCAATTGCGGCTGATAGAAAACACCAACCAGATTTTTGCCGTGTGATGTGTTGATACCGGTTTTACCGCCAACGGAAGAATCCACCTGCGCCAGCAACGATGTCGGAATTTGAATGAACTTCATGCCGCGGCGCACAATTCCCGCAACAAAGCCGCTCAAATCACCGATAACACCACCGCCAAGAGCAACAATGGCATCGCCGCGCTCCAGACGCGCTGCTAAGACCGCATTGGTAACCGTTTCCAATGTAGCGAAAGCTTTGGACTTTTCACCCGCTGATACAATAATCGGCGTTGCATCAATGCCTGCTTCCGCAAGGCTTGCCGTCAGGCGTTCCAGATGGTGCTTGGCAACATTTTCATCTGTCACCACAGCCACACGGATTTTGCCAAGGCGTGAAGCGATTTCCGCACCAGCACGTTCAATCAGCTTGTCACCAATGATGATGTCATAAGAACGATCCCCCAACACAACCGGAACTGTCACGGCATCAACATGATTAATGGTTGCGTTTTGCTGCGGGGCATTCATTCTTTTGTCTCCTCTTGGGCGGTTAGCCCTCTTCTTCAGTTCTTTTCAGCTTCAAGATGTTCGAGCAGCAGATCAATCACTTCCGCAGCAATCACGTCTTTGCGATCTTCACGCGACATGAAACGTAAATCAGCCTGTGCATAAACCGGATAGCGTTCATCAATCAGGCGGCTCATCACGCCCCGCGGATCAGCATTTTTCAACAGCGGCCGGTTCTGACGTCTTGAAACGCGCTCCATCAACACATCAAGCTCGGCATCAAGCCATAGCGAAATGCCGTGATCGGCGATGCTTTGACGGGTTTCGGCATTCATATAAGCGCCGCCACCGGTTGCCAGCACCATAGGGCCTGCCTCCAGCAAACGCAAAATTACCCGACGCTCCAGATCACGAAACTCTTCCTCACCGTAACTTTCAAAAAGTTCGGTTACGCTCATGCGTGAAGCGCCTTCGATTTCATTGTCGCCGTCTTTAAACGCCAAACCCAGCATCATTGCTATCTTTTTGCCGATGGTGGACTTGCCTGCTCCCATAAGCCCCACAAGTACCAGGACACGAGAACCGAGCAATTCTTTTACCCGTTCAGCCTTCTCATGGAGATGTGTATTTTTACTACTGCTTGTCATTGCCCTCATCCGGTCTGCTGATTTGGTTCCACATGAAAACAGTGCCTACGTCAATTGCTTTATCAGGCTTTAGCCGCAAAAAGGCATTATAATGCGGTTCAATAATTGAGAGCCTTGCTTTTCGAATAGGTTGCGAGCATAAAAACCTCATGCCCACACTTACACGTCTGGTTCTGGTTCTCGCCCTGATCGCTGCTGCCATTTATGGTATTATGCTGGCATTGGTCACTTATGTGGAGCCGGTACAAACCGATATTATTATTAAAATTCCAGCCAAAGACCTGAAGCCTGTTCCGCTGTCTCCCCCTGCTGAACCCGATTTAAACAGGGGTGAAAATGATGCGCCAACAGAGGAAACACAATAAATGCGGGCAGCTGTTGCGATTGAAAGTTTTTTGGAAATGATGAGTGCCGAGCGTGGTGCAGCACAAAACACGCTTGAATCCTACCGGCGCGATCTGGAAGCGTGCACCGAGCTTTTGCAGGAAAAATCCGTCAATCTGGCAGAAGCACAACCACAAGATTTGCGCGATTGCCTCAATCAGATGGCGGTACTTGGTTTTGCCGCCAGTTCGCAGGCACGCCGCCTCTCCGCGCTCAAACAATTCTTCCGCTTTCTTTATACTGAAAACCTGCGCGGTGATGATCCGACCGGCACACTCGATGCGCCTAAAAAACAAATGGCACTGCCTAAAATCATGAGCGAAGATACGGTTTCCAAACTGCTGGATCGCGCGCAAGCAGAGGCTGAAACACCACCCGAACCGCTAACAAAATTTCAATCTGTGCGCCTTTATGCCCTGCTGGAAACTTTATATGCAACAGGTTTACGTGTTTCAGAGCTTGTCAGCCTGCCAGTGAGTGTGGCGCGTTCCGATCAGCGTTTTTTGCTGGTGCGCGGTAAAGGTTCCAAAGAGCGGATCGTACCTTTATCATCAAAAGCACGTGAGGCTTTACAATTTTATCTCGATTTGCGCGATGCGCGTGCCGATTATGAAGAAAATCCATGGCTCTTTCCGGCACCATCCGAAAGCGGCCATCTGGCGCGTCAGGTCTTTGCCCGTGATTTAAAAGCACTGGCGGCACGCACCGGAATTTCAGCAAATAATGTCTCACCGCACGTTCTTCGCCATGCTTTTGCCAGTCATTTGTTGCAAAATGGCGCAGATTTGCGTGCTGTGCAGCAATTATTAGGGCATTCGGACATCTCTACGACACAAATTTATACCCATGTTCTCGAAGAAAGACTGCACAAACTTGTAAATGATCATCATCCGCTTGCCGATTGAGCCCGCGGAAGGTATGAGAAGAAAAAACTTTTGCCTTGGATTTGCACTTTGGGGTAAGAGTGAATATCTATAACTTGTCGAGGCTCAGTCCTCATGAGACCCAACACGTTTGCTTTGAAAAACGCATACACAGTCAGGCCATATGTACAATTACCTCGATTTTGAAAAACCAGTCGCCGATCTTGAAGGTCAAATTCTCCAGCTGAAAAAACTCAGCGAAGAAGATGGCAGCGTCGATATGAGCGATGAAATCAAACGCCTTGAAAAGCGTTCCTCAGATGCTTTACGCGATCTTTATCGCAAGCTGACCCCATGGCAGAAGACACAAGTTGCCCGCCATCCGGATCGTCCGCATTGCCTGGATTACATCAATCATCTGTTCACCGAATTCACACCGCTGGCAGGTGACCGTAAATTTGCCAATGATGACGCATTGCAAGCTGGTTTTGCCCGCTTCAACGGTGAAGCCGTTGCAGTACTTGGTCAGGAAAAAGGCCATGATACCAAAACACGCCTGAAGCATAATTTTGGTTCAGCGCGTCCTGAAGGCTATCGTAAAGCTGTACGCGTTATGGAAATGGCTGACCGTTTTGGTCTGCCGGTTATTTCCCTTGTTGATACAGCCGGCGCTTATCCGGGCATCAGCGCAGAAGAACGCGGTCAGGCAGAAGCCATTGCGCGCTCTACAGCTGCTTGCCTCAATCTGAAAGTACCGGTAATTTCCATCATTCTTGGTGAAGGTGGCTCGGGTGGCGCGATTGCAATCGCTGTTGCAAACCGCGTTTACATGCTGGAAAACTCCATTTACTCGGTTATTTCGCCCGAAGGTGCAGCCTCCATTCTGTGGCACGATTCAACCCGTGCAAAAGATGCAGCAGCCAATATGCGCATCACTGCACAGGATTTGCTCGAGCTGAAAGTCATTGATGGCATCATCCCTGAAGCGATGGGCGGTGCGCATCGTGACCGTGTGGCTGCAATGAATGCAACCGGCGAAGTCATCGCTGCTGCATTGCGCTCCATGCAGGGTGTTGATGGCGAAGCATTGAAGCAGGAACGCCGCAAGAAGTTCCTCGAAATCGGCAGAAACATCTGATCTCTGCCTTTTGATTTAAAGCTTAGAAAGCCCGATATTGCCGCAATATCGGGCTTTTTCATGTAAGAATATCAGCTTGTAACAAAGTGTTATCTTTGTTTACTCTGTTCTCACATTGGAATGTTTATCTGCTAATATTGAATGATTACCAAGGCTTAACTGGTTAAAAACGATAAGTAACGTGATCACGAAAAAACATCGGCAATTGCATTAAAAATGCATATCTGGCTAACTCACAGCAAGAGTTTGTCAACCTTACTGAAAGGTTTTCCTGCTAGCGTTCTCTTTCCAAAGGTCGGTAAATCGGCAATATTGATGATGTGTCGCACGAGTTAAGTAGGCATAACGGGTATGAAAATCAGAACCGCAATTTTTGCAAGTTTAATGGCTTCCGTGCTTTTGGCCGGTTGTCAGGGATCTGCGTTTGATGATCTGGGGCTCAAGGCTGAAAGGCCGCTGCCACAGAAAGTCGTTGCTCAAATGAAGGCGAAGGGCATGACCCGCACCTCGCCTGTCATGGTTCGCATTTTCAAAGAAGAAGGTGTCTTAGAGGTCTGGAAACAGAAGAATAACGGCCGTTATGATATGATTTCGTCCTATGAAATCTGCAAATGGTCGGGAAAACTCGGCCCTAAATTTGTGGAAGGTGACCGTCAGGCACCGGAAGGTTTCTACACCGTTTATCCTGCCCAGATGAACCCGAACTCACAATATTATCTGGCCTTTAATATGGGCTTCCCGAATGCTTATGACCGCGCGCATGGCCGCACAGGCCAGCATTTGATGGTGCATGGCGCCTGCTCGTCAGCGGGCTGTTATTCCATGACCGATGAACAGGTTTCAGAAATTTATGCCTTTGGCCGTGATGCTTTTCTCGGCGGCCAGCGCGCTTTTCAAATTCAGGCATTTCCGTTCCGTATGACTGCTGACAATATGGCGCGCTACCGCAACGATTCAAACTATGAATTCTGGAAAATGCTCAAGCAGGGCTATGACGCTTTTGAAGTCACTAAAGTGCCGCCAAAAGTGGATGTGTGCGAAAAGCGCTATGTCTTCAATAATAATGCTATTCCAAATGGCAGTCCGGCGACTGCTGCCTGTCCGCCAACCATGCAATCGGAAGCAATCAGCACCGCTTTCACCAGCTATCATAAGAATTATGAAGCAGCCTTTAGTGCAGCGACAACCAAAAGCGGCAAAGCCCTGTCGCCATCAATTGCCGGTCTTGCTGAAGCCAAGCTTGTATCGGCATGGAGTGCCGCACGCGCACGCGGTGAAAAAGTAAGCCGCGAACCGCCATCTTTGAATTATTCTGCACCAGTTACATCACCTGCCGCTGCACCGGCAACGGTAACCACGCCAAAAGCTGCACCGGTGGTTGTTCCGGCCAGTACGCCAGCCAGTACGCCTGGCGCTACTTCTGTGCCTGTACCGTCAAACAATCCGGCAGCGCCTGTTCCGGCTGAAAACAGCATCATGGCGCAGGATGCTACTGAACCCGCCGATGCAACCGTGACCGGTGCAGTGCCTGAGAAAAAAAGCTTCTGGGGCATTTTCAAAAAATAATGTCTATGTCGGAAGAAAAACAGGCTGTCATTTACGACTTACGCGGGCTTAATTGCCCGCTTCCCGTGCTTAAAACACGACGTAAATTGCAGGATATGGCAAGCAAAGACGTACTTGAAGTTCGTACGACCGATCCGATGTCACGTCTCGACATTCCGCATTTTTGTGCAAATGAAGGTCACACCATCATTCATCAGGAAAATGATGGTGTTATCTTTACCTTCCGCATTCAAAAAGCGTGAAACTTATTTCAGCGTAAATCCAGGGATAGCCAACGGATTATCCGTCATCGCAGCACCATCCGCCTGATCAATGCCGGGACGGCCTAAAAACGCATTGAACAAATCCCGGATATAGTTTTCATCCAGATCTTTGACAATCATCACCAGCACAGTTTGCGGCTTTCCTTCCGGCCAATGCGGCAGACGTGCGGGCGGATGGAAAATCTTTTGCACACCATGGATCACCAGCGGGCGCTCCGGATCTTCTGCGATCTGAATAATACCTTTGACCCGCAAGAGTTTGTCGCCATGACTTGAGCGCAACAGATCAACAAACATCTCGAAAGCAGAAAACGGCACCGGAAGATCATGCTTTAAAGCAAAAGTTCGAATGGCATTATCATGGTGATGATGATGGTGCTCATGCGTGCAATACTCACCACAGACATGGTCATGGTGATCGTGACCATGATCATGATGCTCATCATCAAAAACATCCGCATTCAGCCAGCGCTGCACATCGGCTGTTTTCTTTTCCGGATTATAAAGGCCGCATTCAAAAAGACTGGCATAGCCTGTTTGCTGGTCCGAAACATTCAGCAATTCTGCTGAAGGATTAAGCAGACGGATGCGCTGCAACAAATGTTCATAAGCGACCTTATCCTCCACCAGATCGGTTTTGGTAAGAATAATGCGGTCTGCCATGGCAATCTGCTTCACCGCCTCTTCATGCGCATCCATGGTGGCCATTGCATTAACGGCATCAACCGTTGTCAGCACACCATCCAAACGAAACGCCTGCAACAAAACCGGATGCCCCATGATTGCGTTGAGAACAGGCCCCGGATCAGCCAAACCAGTTGTTTCAATCACCACCCGTTTTAACGCTTTCAACTGACCGGTCTGCACTCGGTCAATCAAATCCGCCAGCGTATCCACCAGCTCGCCGCGCACGGTGCAACAAATGCAGCCATCTGCCAGCTCAATGACACCATCACTTGATTGCTCAACCAGCAAATGATCAATGCTGATTTCACCAAATTCATTGATGATCACAGCCGTATCGGTGAGTGCTGGATCTTTCAACAACCGGTTCAACAGGGTTGTTTTTCCGGAACCAAGAAACCCTGTCAGCACAGAAACGGGAATAGGATTGCTGAACGCACTCATGGATTTATGTTACTTTCTCACATGCACAAAATGCAGATTTTAATTTTTAAGAACCACGCCTGGCCGGACGCTGAAGCGGGATCGGCACTTGTGAAATATGCAGCTGACCTGCTTTGGTTTCCGGTGCTTTCTCAGACAAGCCCACTGTTATCGCGCGGGGCTCATGTTTGATATCATGGATATAAGGAGAATCTATTTTCATATATCCTTCCACCTCACGGCCATCCCATCGTGCTGCAATCGCTTCCTGATTACAAATCTGCGCCCGTAAATCCGGCGCAGAATTGATGTTCTGTCCATAAGGTGCCAGATCTCTCAAATTCGGGGCACTGGCTGCATTACCGCGGAAAGCTGTTTCCATCAATTCAGCAGATTTGGCTGCACGGGTTTCCTGACGTGTCGCGCCCAGTACAACCGACATCACAGTTCTGCCCTGACGTGTGGCGGAGGCCACCAGATTGAAACCGGATGCACAAATGAAGCCGGTTTTCATACCATCAGCGCCGTTATAACGGCCAAGCAGAATATTACCGTTCAGCTCCTGACGGTGACCATCAGTAAAATCAAGCGCCTCAACGCTGAAATAATGGGCATATTGCGGATATTGCCGACGCAGCGCTATACCCAGAATGGCCAGATCGCGTGCGGTAGAATAGTTTTGCGGATCAGGTAACCCGTGCGGATTAGTAAAATGCGAGCCGCTCATGCCTAAACGTGCGGCTTCGGCATTCATCATCTTGGCAAAACCATTGACGCTGCCACCCAAAGTTTCAGCAACTGCCACCGATACGTCATTGGCCGATTTGACCATGATGATCTTCAAGGCTGTATCCAGTGTCATCACCGAGCCAGCCTTATAGCCCATTTTGCTCGGTGGCTCTTTAGTGGCAGTTATACTAACACGCACCGGTGTGTCGGGTGTTACCTGCCCTGCCTCCAGCATGCGAAACGCCACATAAGCGGTCATCATCTTGGTGAGAGAGGCCGGATACCAGCGCTGAAAAGCCTCTTCATGGCCATAGACCTTGCCTGTTGCCACATCCACCACAATAGATGGCGCTGCTGCCGCGCCACTTATAACCACACAACTCAATGCAGTTGCGGTTAAGAGCGTCTTCGGCATGCAACCTTTGATCAGTTTCAATAACATTAATTTAATTCCGTTCTGGTGCCGCTTAAAATATTCAGCATGACTTATCTAAGGCATGTGGCATAGAAAAGGCAAACAGGCATTGCTCTTTTTGATGCAAAAGTAATAGTCTGTGGCAGGGAAACCACCTATCAATCTCCGGTAACCACACCGGTTTACAGATCAATTTCGGAGCTCATCTATGCCAGTGCTGAATCGTGCCGTTGAAATACAATCGGAAGTCACTGAATGGCGCCGCTATCTGCACCAGAATCCTGAATTGCTCTATGATGTTTTCAACACCGCGAAATTCGTCGAAGAAAAATTAAAAAGCTTTGGTTGTGATGAAGTGGTGACCGGCATTGGCCGCACTGGAGTTGTGGGGATCATCAAAGGCCGCCACGGTGACGGCCCTGTTATCGGTCTGCGCGCTGATATGGATGCCTTGCCTATTCAGGAAACCAGCGGTGTGGAATGGGCATCTAAAACCGATGGCAAAGCACATTCTTGCGGCCATGACGGTCATACGGCCATGATGCTTGGCACTGCACAATATTTGAGCGAAACCCGCAACTTTCGCGGCTCGGTCGCTTTAATTTTCCAGCCGGCCGAAGAAGGTGGCGCCGGTGGTCTTGCCATGATCGAAGATGGTTTACTGGAAAAATTCCAGATCCGCGAAGTCTACGGACTGCATAATCGACCTGGCATTGCGTTGGGTGAATTTGCAATTTGCAAAGGCCCGATCATGGCGGCAACGGACGAGTTTGATATTATCATCTCCGGTAAAGGTGGCCACGCAGCCATGCCACACACAACGATTGATCCGGTTGTTGCAGGCGCACAATTGATCACCACTTTGCAATCCATTGTTTCACGCCGCACAGATCCTTTAGATTCGCTTGTTGTGTCAGTCACAAAATTCCATGCCGGTGACGCTCATAATGTTATCCCGCAGGAAGCTCGTCTGGCAGGAACTGTACGCAGCCTGAGCAAAAACACCCGCAAAGAGGCCGAAGAAGCAATCAAGGCTGCTGCTGCCGGTATTGCCACCCTCACCAGCACTTCTATTGAGGTAAAATACAAAAAGAACTATCCGGTAACCTTCAACCATGATGCCGAAACCGATTTTTCTGCACGTATTGCCAAGCAGATTGTTGGTGATGCCAAAGTGGATACCCAAACCCCGCCGATGATGGCTGGAGAAGATTTTTCATATATGTTGGAAAAATGCCCGGGCAGTTATATTTTTCTCGGCAATGGCGACAGCGCCGGTCTGCACCATCCGGCCTATGATTTTAATGATGATGCCATTCCTTATGGCATCAGCTATTTCGTGCAAATTGTTGAAACAGCATTAGCTGCCTGATAGTTTCAACTTATTCTGAAACCTGTGCGGTCACTTTCTGAAGACTGGCACAGGTTTTCGGGTTGGCGAAATTAACAAAACACAGTATGTGTTGGCTTAATGGTCCCGTAGCTCAGTAGGATAGAGCGCAAGATTCCTAATCTTGAGGCCACTGGTTCGAATCCAGTCGGGATCACCACTTTTATAAATTTTATTTAGCTGAAAACTATCTGGTTTTTACCAGCACGTTTGGCCTTATAAAGACGCTCATCAGCACAATTAAGCGCAGCCTCCGCACTCTCAGGCGCATTGACAAAATTTGTCAGCCCCATGGAAAATGAAACCGGAATATCAGCCAAACGCATCACATCATCCAGCTGTTGTTTTATTTCGCTGGCTTTAGCCACCGCTGCTTCAAGCGTTGTATTGAGCATCAAAACCACAAACTCATCACCACCCAAACGTCCGTGAACTTCATCGCGGATAGCTCTGGCCGATAAGGTCTGACCGATCAGCTTCAAAAGCTTATCACCCGCAGCATGACCATTTTGATCATTGATTTGTTTAAAATAATCAACATCAAAATAGAGTAGTGAAAATGGCAATGATTGTTCGTTTAAAACCGTAATCGCTTTTTCAATTTCAGCTTCCAGCGATCTGCGGTTAGCCAATTTTGTCATACCATCCACCAGCGCCATATCATTCGCCTGCTTCATCATCCGGCGCATTTCAAGCAATTGCACGGCCGTATTAGCAAGACTTTGCAATCGACGCTGTTCTTCTGCGGTATAGCTGCGCGGTTTCACATCCAACGCACAAATAGCACCCAAAGTCGTGCCATTAGGTGCAATCAAAGGTGAACCCAAATACATACGGATATGCGGATCATTAACCACAAAAGGATTGTTGGCAAAACGCACATCCTTTGTCGTATCTTCAATTAAAAACGGAAAATTATTTTGAACTGCGTACGAGCAAAATGTGTGCTCATTAGCGACATCGCCAAATTCGATGCCGGCAAAGCCTAAATAGTGGGTTACATCCTCATTAATCAATGAGACAGCAGCCATCGGCACATCAAATAATGACATGACCAATTCGCATAATGCGTCGAGACTATGATCACGCCCCAGTTCAGCGCTATTATAAGCTTGTCGGGTCTCGAATGTTAAAACCATAATATTACTATGCTTTAATATCTTCTATAATCAATAGGAATTTATAAATTTATACTATCAAAAAAGGCAAAAGCAGAACATTTACCCGCAGATTTAAATCTGGTTGCACCTTAGCACTTTGGCTGCGTTGCTTTCGATTGAAAACTGCATTAATCCTTTTTATAAAACATGAAAAGATTAAGAGGGAGATCTTTATGCGTTCAATGTTTCTGGCACTGCTGGCTGCCACTGCTATCGCCACCACACCAACCATGGCCAAAGATGTTTCGGTAGCAGTTACCGCTATTGTTGAACATCCGGCTCTTGATGCCGTTCGTGACGGCGTTAAAGATGCTTTGGCTGAAGCCGGTTATAAAGACGGTGAAAACTACAAGTTCATTTATCAGTCAGCTCAGGGCAATCCTGCAACCGCTGCGCAGATTGCGCGTCAGTTTGTCGGTGATGCGCCAGACGTGATCGTTCCGATTTCCACACCTTCGGCACAGGCAGTTGTTGCTGCAACCCGTGACATTCCGGTGGTCTTTACCGCAGCTTCCGACCCGATCGGCGCACAGCTCGTAAAAACCATGGAAAAGCCTGGTGGTAATGTCACCGGTCTTTCCGACCTTTCGCCGGTTGCCGAACATGTGGCTTTGATTAAAGAAATCATGCCGAATGTCAAAAAAATCGGCTATCTTTACAATTCCGGTGAAACAAACTCCGTATCCCTGCTGGCTGTTTTGAAAGAAGCCGCCGCTAAAGAAGGTATCGAGATTGTTGAATCGGCCGCTACCAAGTCATCTGAAGTCAAAGGTGCTGCACAAGCTCTCATCGGCCGTGCTGATGTAATGTATGTGCCAACTGACAACACCATCGTTTCTGCCCTTGAAAGCGCTGTAACCGTTGCTGAAGAAGGCAAGCTGCCGCTTTTCACCGCCGATACAGATTCCGTTACCCGCGGTGCAGTCGCGGCTCTCGGCTTCAACTATTACGATGTTGGCAAACAGACCGGTGTGGTTGTTGCCCGCATTCTGAAAGGCGAAAAGCCAGGCGATATCGATGTGGAAGTTGCTAAAGGCACCGATCTCGTTGTCAATTTGGGCGCTGCCAAGAAAATGGGCATCGAACTGCCGCAGGCCGTTGTGGATCGCGCAACCAAAAAGATCGACTAATTAACATGAGGCTCACGGCAAACATATCTGCTGTGCGCCTCATTTCACCTTTGACTGGCTGCTATTGCCGGACAGTTACCAAATACAATCATAAAAGCATTTTTAACTGCACGTTTAACGTCAGTGAATTTGCCACACAAACGAGCGGCCAACTCGCAAGCAATTAGGCATGTGTGTACGCCCGATTTAAAGGAATGGCATTGTGAGTCAGATCGCCTTTTGGGGTGCGGTCGAATTAGGCCTGATATTTTCATTTGTTGCGCTGGGTGTTTATCTGGCCTTCCGGGTTCTCGATTTCCCCGACCTTACCGTAGACGGTTCTTTTCCATTAGGTGCTGCCGTCACTGCCGTGCTGATTTTAGCCGGATTTAACCCGTGGCTGGCTGCTGCCATTTCAATGATTGCCGGTTCCCTTGCAGGACTTGTGACAGCGACACTCAATGTGCGCTTTAAAATTCTCAACCTGCTTGCCTCCATTCTCACCATGATTGCCCTTTTTTCGGTCAATTTGCGTGTGATGGGGCGTCCGAATATTGCACTGATTAATCAGGACACCATGCTGTCGCCGTTTTTCGGCCATGGCCTGCCAGAATATTATGTGCGTCCATTGTTTATTTTCGTACTTGTCGTTATCGCAGTGATCCTGGTTTGGCGCTTTCTCGAAAGTGACACCGGTCTGGCCATGCGTGCAACGGGTGCAAATCCGCGTATGGCACGCGCACAGGGCGTTCGCCCTGAAAGACAGATATATCTCGGCATGGCGCTTTCAAACGCACTGGTGGCGCTTGGAGGCTCTTTGTTTGCCCAGACAAACGGCTTTGCGGATGTGACTTCCGGTGTTGGTACTATCGTTGTTGGTCTTGCCGCTGTCATCATCGGTGAAACAGTGCTGCGCTCGCGCCTCATCCTTGTCACGCTTATCGGCTGTGTCGTCGGCTCTATTATCTACCGTATTGCGATCCAGCTGGCACTCACCAGTGATTTCTTAGGCCTCAAAGCTTCTGATCTTAATCTGGTCACCGCAGTGCTTGTTACTTTGGCGCTGATCTTGCCGCGTCTTCGCCGCGGAGGTGCATGAAAATGATTGAAGTTTCTAATCTTGATGTGATCTTTGGCCGTGGAACACCGCTTGAAAAGCAAGCGCTCAACGGTATCAATCTCACCATGCAGCAAGGCTCATTTGTAACGGTTATCGGTTCCAATGGTGCAGGTAAATCCACCTTCCTCGGCACACTTGCCGGCGATGTTATCCCGACAAGCGGCAAGGTTGTTATCAACAATAAGGACGTCACCAGACAAGCAACCGCGGAACGTGCCAAACTGGTTGCCCGCGTCTTTCAGGACCCTCTGGCTGGTAGCTGCGGAACATTGACCATTGAAGAAAACCTCGCCCTTGCTGCGGCACGCGGCAAAAAGCGTGGTCTCTCACCTGCCCTTTCTTCAAGCCGCCGCGCAGAATTTCGTGAGCGTGTGGCCGGTTTAAAGCTCGGCCTTGAAAATCGTATGCAGGACCGCATGGAGCTTCTCTCCGGCGGTCAACGTCAGGCTTTATCACTTGTTATGGCAACGCTTGCAGAATCCGAAGTGCTGCTTCTTGATGAACACACTGCCGCGCTTGATCCGGGCATGGCAGAGTTCATCATGGAACTCACACGCAAGCTGGTAGCAGAAAACAAGCTTACCACATTGATGGTGACGCACTCGATGCGGCAGGCGCTTGATTATGGTGACCGCACCATCATGCTGCATGCAGGTGATGTGCTGCTCGACGTGCAAGGTGATCAACGCAAGAATTTAGGCGTTGAAGACCTCGTCAAAATGTTCCGCGATGTACGCGGTCAAAACATTGATGATGATGCTCTGCTCATCGGCTAAACTGAACTTAAAGGCCTGATTTTTAATCAGGCCTTTTTCTTTGCTCAACTTCTATTCGTGAAACTTGCTCAAGCTACACGCAAATTGCCATTTCAGTTTAAACCCGAATGGGTTAAACAGACTTTATGGCTCAGAAAAAATCCCATGAGGTTGATGCTTTTATCAACCGTCCCAGCAGCAGCTTTCCGATTATCCTGCTCTACGGCCCTGATAAAGGCTTGGTGAGCGAGCGTGCAAAGATTTTTGCCAAAGCCACCGGACTGCCATTAGATGATCCCTTTACCGTCATCCGTCTGGAAGGCGACGAGGTCGATCAAAATCCAGGTAAACTTCACGACGAAGCCATGACCATTTCGATGTTTGGCGGCAAACGTCTGATCTGGGTTCGTAATGTCTCCGGCCAAAAAAACATGGCGGATATTATTAAACATCTGGCTGCCGAACCGCCTCAGGATGCCATTATTCTCATTGAGGCTGGAGACCTTAAAAAAGGTGCTGCCTTACGCACAGCCGCCGAAAACGGCTCTGCCGCTATGGCTCTGCCATGCTACAGCGACGATGCGCGCGGCATTGACGGTGTGATTGATGATGTTCTCTCCGCCGCCAATTTACAAATCAGTGGCGATGCCCGTCAGCTGCTCCGCATGAGCCTTGGTGGTGACCGTTTGGCCACGCGGGGCGAATTGGAAAAGCTCTGCCTTTATGCCAGAGGTAAAAGCCGTATTGAACTGGAAGATGTCCGCGCTTCCGTGGGTGATGTCAGTGTTGCCTCAACCGATGAAATCGTTGATGCGCTTTTGCTCGGTGATATGAAAGGCTTCAACAGTTCTTTCGATCGCCTCGTTACCTCAGGAACCGCGCCTTTCCTCATTCTCAATGCTGCAATGCGCCAGTTTCAGCAGCTGCAACTCATGCGCCATAGCGTAGAAGTCGAACGTAAAGCACCAGCTGCCATTATTGCTGCTGCCCGCCCTCCTATCTTCTTCACCAGACGTAAGCTGATGGAAACAGCATTGTCGCGCTGGCCGGCAGCATCAATTTCACGCGCGGGTGAGCGTCTGCAAAAAGCCGTTCTTGAAAGCCGCCAGAACAGTGATCTTTCCGTACCCATTATTCGTCAGTGCCTGATGGCACTTGTCGTTGAAGGCGCACGTAACAGTCGCGCACGATAATTATATAACTTATTGAAATATAAATATTATTTAAATTAAAACGGCCTCCGGTCATGATGAACCGGAGGCCGTTTTAAATATCAGCTTTGGTCGTATCAATCTTGCATTTAGCTTTGCAAGCGACGGCAGATTTCATCTAACTGCTCGAGTGAGCTATAACGAATACGCACTTCACCACCACGTTCACGGTGGTTGATATCCACTTTCATGCCAGTGACATCAGAAAGCAATTTTTCCAATGCTTTGGTATCGGCATCTTTTTCCACAGGTGCAGCTTTTTCTGCTTTGCGCGGATTTTCACCCTGTGCTTCTGCCTGTGCCAAAGCTTCCACCTGACGAACAGACAAACCGTCCTTGACGATCTTCTCAGCCATCGCCACCGGATTTTCCATCGTAATCAGGCTGCGCGCATGCCCAGCCGACAATGCACCATCCGTGATTAAAGACTGAACGCCTGAAGGCAGCTTCAACAAGCGCAATGTATTGGCCACATGGCTACGGCTTTTACCGATCACCTGTGCCAGATCAGCCTGTGTATATTCATGATTATCGATCAGCTGTTGATAACCAAGCGCTTCTTCAATCGAGTTTAAATCAGCACGCTGGACGTTTTCAATAATCGCAATTTCCAATGCGATACGATCATCCACATCACGCAGGATAACTGGGATGGATGTCAGACCTGCACGCTGCGAAGCACGCCAGCGACGTTCACCAGCAATCAACTCATAATGCTCAGGATTGTTGGGTGCCGGACGCACCACAATCGGCTGCACAACACCATGCTCACGAATAGACTGCGCCAGATCCGCAAGATCTTCCTCGGCAAACATACGTCTTGGGTTACGCGGGTTGCGCGTAATGAATTCAATCGGAACATTGCGTTCTGCTGAAACGGGCGTTTTGCGCTCTTCAACAGGACGATCAATATCCCCGATCAAAGCGGCTAAACCACGACCAAGGCGTTTTTTGGAAGGATCGTCGTTCATAGTCACGGCTACTTTCTAAAAATTGTTACGTAGTCGAATCGATAGTTCAAGCAGCTTGTAAATGCCGCTCACGTTGAATTACTTCTGAAGCAAGCTGCAAATAGGCCTGACTTCCCGCACATTTCAAATCATAAAGGAGTGCCGGCTTGCCATGCGATGGCGCTTCAGAGACACGCACATTGCGCGGAATAACCGTGCGATAGACTTTCTCACCCATGAAGGTGCGCACATCATCCACAACCTGCGATGCCAGATTGTTGCGGCTATCAAACATGGTCAGCACAATACCCTGAATGGAGAGATCAGGATTCAAAGATGAACGAACCTGTTCAACGGTCTGAAGCAACTGACTAAGACCTTCCAGTGCAAAGAACTCACATTGCAGTGGTACAAGTACAGAGTCAGCGGCAGCCATTGCATTCAAAGTCAGCAAATTAAGCGATGGCGGACAATCAACCAGCACATAACTATAGTACTCAGCAACGCTGGAATCGAATTTCAGCGCATCTCGCAACCGTCTTGTACGATCAGCAGCTTGCGAAATTTCCATTTCTATCCCAAGCAAATCCAGGGTAGATGGCACAATGTGAAGATTAGGAACATCCGTTGCGACAGCAGCTTCTGGTACCGAAGCCGCCTGCGTCAACACATCATAAGATGATAATGGGCGGTTTAAGCGGTCAATTCCAAGCCCAGTACTGGCATTGCCCTGTGGATCAAGATCTACTATCAGGACAGTTTCGCCAATAGCGGCAAGAGCTGTCGCCAGATTAATGGCTGTAGTTGTTTTACCAACGCCACCCTTCTGATTTGCAATAGTTATGATACGAGAACGTTTCATCATCACTGCCGCCCTGCTGCTTTCTGTTCACTATCCGTAGATAGAACCGGATTAATTGCTTTCTTACTCAGATTACTAATTTCAAGAATAACGGAATTATCATCAATAGCACTGACATGCTTTACCAGATCATAATCCCATTCATCTAAGGTCTCGTCGATCTCTCTCTGGTAGTCGCGCCCCTTCTGAAAGAACGCAACTGCCCCGTTTTTCATCCACGGCTCAGTCAATGAAAAGAGTTTTTTCAATGATGCCAAAGCACGTGCCGTAATAATATCGGGCGATGAAACCCTTTCCCAAAGAGATTCAATACGCTCTGCATATACTTCTACAGGAATATCCAGATTACCAGTGGCAGTACGCAAGAAAGCGGCCTTCTTCACTACACTTTCCACCAATATTATGCGGCTGCCTAAATTTTCCTTCATCATGCAACCAAGCACAATCCCAGGAAAACCACCACCAGAGCCAAGATCAAGCCAGTTTTTAGCATCCGTTTTACGGCTTAAAACCAACTCATAGAGTTGTGCGCTATCCATAATATGACGCTGCCAAAGCTCTGCAATGGTCGATGGGGAAGCAAGATTAATGCTTGCATTCCATTTGATAAACAGCTGTTCAAAGGCGACCAGGCGCTCTGCTGTTTCACGTGAAACAGTCGGACTAACAGTTTTCAACTGTGAATAATGATCCATTTTACACCTGCTCATTCAATTTTATACAACACACAAAAATACTTATACAGCCTGATCAAAAGCATCATTGCGGCGCAAGTGCTTACGTATTTGCGCAATCAATAAAGCAACCGCCGCAGGTGTCATACCTTCAACACGTTGTGCCTCAGCAATTGTCGCTGGCTTACGGCTTTCAAGTTTCTGCTTCAATTCATTGGAAAGACCAGAAATACCGGCATAATTCAAACTTTCCGGAATATGTAATTTCTCGTCCCGCTCCATTGCAACAATATCATTTTTCTGACGATCCAGATAAACAGCATATTGAGCTTCTGTTTGCAGAGCTTCGCGCGTCACTTCAGAGAAATTAGAAAAGTCAGGCCAGATAGAAATGATGCGATCCATATCAATTGTCGGATAAGAAAGCAGATCATAAACACTGCGGCGCACACCATCATGATTTAAATGCAGGCCATGTGTTGCAGCTAAATTAGGGCTGATATTAATTGTCTGTGCCAGTTCCCGCGCACTGATTAAGTCTTGCTGACGTGCCGAAAATTTATCGCGACGAACACTTGATAAGATGCCTAATTTTTCTGCCATAGGCGTCAAACGTTCATCGGCGTTATCTGCACGTAATGAAAGGCGAAATTCTGCACGCGAAGTAAACATACGATATGGCTCACTCACACCGCGCGATGTCAGATCATCAATCATCACACCAATATAAGCTTCGGTGCGTTGGATGATAACAAGCTCGTCACCTGATGCCCGTCTTGCTGCATTTACGCCAGCAAGTAAGCCTTGTGCCGCTGCTTCTTCGTAACCGGTCGTACCGTTAATTTGTCCTGCAAAAAATAAACCTTCAACCTTACGTGTTTCAAGAGTGCGGCTTAATTCTCGCGGATCAACAAAATCATATTCAATGGCATAACCAGGTTGCAGCATCAGTGCCTTTTCAAGGCCAGGAATGGTCTTTAAAAGCGCAAGCTGCGCCTCTTCCGGTAATGAGGATGAAATGCCATTTGGATAAACAGTATCATCATCCAAACCTTCAGGTTCAAGAAAAATCTGATGCCCGTCTCTGTCGCCAAACTTAACAATCTTATCTTCGATTGATGGACAATAACGCGGGCCAATACCTTCAATATTACCGGAATACATTGCAGAACGATGAAGGTTCGCACGAATAATTTTATGCGTCTCTTCAGTTGTGCGGGTAATGCCACAATCAATTTGCGGCACCGTAATGCGATCAGTCAGCATTGAAAACGGCAATGGATGTTCATCCGCTGACTGCTTTTCTAAACCATCCCAATCAATCGTTCTACTGGACAGACGTGGTGGTGTGCCAGTTTTCAATCGGCCTAAGGCAAATCCTAGTTTCGTTAATGTATCACTTAGTCCAAGTGCTGGCTTTTCACCCATCCGGCCAGCAGGAAAATTAATTTCACCAATATGGATCAAACCATTTAAGAATGTGCCAGAAGTCAAAACAACAGAACGACATGAAATCTCGCGGCCGTCCATCAATTTGACGCCGGTGATTTTGCCATCATTCGTTATGATATCGTCAGCGCCGCCTTCAATAACATCTAAGTTGTCCTGCTCAGCAATCGCTTGCTGCATTGCTAAGCGATAGAGTTTTCTGTCCGCTTGTGTGCGTGGACCACGAACTGCTGGTCCTTTTTTGCGATTAAGCAAGCGAAACTGAATGCCAGCCTGATCGGTTACACGACCCATCAAGCCATCAAGTGCATCGATTTCACGAACAAGTTGTCCCTTCCCTAATCCGCCGATTGCAGGATTACAGGACATAACACCAATCGTATCGGCTTTATGTGTCACCAATGCAGTACGCGCGCCAGCGCGCGCAGATGCAGCGGCAGCTTCACATCCAGCATGTCCGCCGCCAATGATAATGACGTCGTAAGATACAGTCATGGTAAATTTCCTGACTTGAAGAGTTGATTACAGACTCTTTGCCATGTTCGTTTAAAAAAAGATAGAGTAATTCAATGCAGATCTGCCCTGCTTCATAATCACAGTATTGAGTGTTAGCAGATTTTTAAGCACAAAATTATGGCATGATAAATGGAGAATGGAGAATGGAGAATGGAGAATGGAGAATGGAGAATGGAGAATGGAGAATGGAGAATGGAGAATGCTGACTCATAAGGTCTTTTATGAGTCAAGCACCAATTATGGATTCCACTGAAATGTTTCACGTGAAACATTTCATCACTCAATAATCATTTAAACACTAATGATCACGTATATTGTTTCACGTGAATCATTTGCCAATGCAGAATTCTGAAAAGATAACGTCCAAAATATCTTCCACATCAACATCACCTGTAATGCGTCCTAATGATTGAGAAGCTAAACGGAGGTTTTCAGCGCGAAGTTCCAATGGATAATTCGTGTTTGTTATTGCATTTTCAATTTCATTTGCCGTCTGTTTTAACAGGCTAATGTGGCGCAGGCGTGTAGGAACAACTTCTGACAAATTACCAGCCTGAGCTGATACTGTTTCTGTTAGTGTATCAATGAGTTGATTGATATTTTCGCCGCTTGTTACGGAGATACAGATTTTAAAATCTTCTCTCTTATAATCATGCGTCAGATCAATTTTAGTGCCGATACGCCAAGTTTCAACACCTGCCAGATCATCCGACAAATCAGTGCGCTGATGAGTAGTTAAATCTTCGAGCAGCAAAACGAGGTCGGCCTTACGTGCTTTTTCGAGCGCACGTTCAATGCCAATTTTCTCAACCTTATTTTCTGTTTCTCTGATACCAGCAGTGTCTGTGACGTAAACAGGAACACCTGCAAGATCGAGTTTAACTTCAAGCAGGTCACGTGTCGTGCCAGCTTCGTCAGAAATAATAGCTACATCACGCCCAGCTAAAAGATTTAACAAGCTGGATTTTCCGGCGTTGGGTTCACCGGCAATAACGATCTGAAAACCATCACGCAGTAAATCCGCGCGTTTACCACCAGCAATATGATCCTGAATGGAATGATTAAGTACAGCCATCGCTTCCCATACCTGATCTGATACAGAACCTGGTACATCACTTTCATCAGCAAAATCTAGTTCTGCTTCAATCAAAGCGCGCGCTTGGATAAGCTTAGTGCGCCAGTCATTATAGAGATCGCGCTGCGCACCTGAGGCCACATGTTGTGCTAACCGTCTTTGACCTTCAGTTTCGGCACTGATTAAATCAGCCAAACCTTCAGCAATCGTCAAGTCCATCTTGCCATGTGTAAAAGCACGTCGGGTGAACTCCCCTGCTTCGGCAAAACGTAATCCTTGCATTTGTGATAGTTCACTTAAAAACCGTTCAACAACAGCAACACCGCCATGCAAATGAAACTCGGCGCAATCTTCACCAGTGAAACTGGCTGGTCCTTTAAAATAAATCAAAAGTCCCTGATCTAGTAATTCCCCGTTCATACTATGAAATGAACCAAACATCGCTCGGCGTGGTTCCGGCAATTTTGAAAAGATCGTTTCGATAACGAATCGAGTTTGTGGTCCTGATACGCGAATTACTGCTACACCGGCTGGCAAGCGCCCGCTGGATAAAGCGAAAATCGTATCGTGGAAACTACTCTCATTCATAGCATTTTACCGTATTTAAAAAGATCAGTTGTCTGTATGATAATTCATCACAGGTTTTATCTAGCGCATTTGATTGATAGTCGCAGCATAAATATATCCAGCATCAACTATAGCATTCGTAGCCATACAATCTTCAAGGACCACGCCATGACAGTTCAACTTTCCAATCAGTTAAATCTGTCATCCAGTGCTTATCTGCGACAGCATGCAGATCAACCGGTTCATTGGCAGATATGGTCTAACGAAACACTGAAACTTGCCAAACAATTGAACCGTCCGATTTTATTGTCGATCGGCTATGCAGCCTGCCACTGGTGTCATGTTATGGCGCATGAGAGTTTTGATAATGATATAATTGCTGATTATATGAATGAGCATTTCATCAATATCAAAATCGACCGTGAAGAGCGGCCTGATCTTGATCAGATTTATATGGCCGCTTTAACTGCAATGGGTGAGCAAGGTGGCTGGCCGCTCACAATGTTTTTAACACCTGATGCAGAACCATTCTGGGGTGGCACATATTTTCCACCACATACACGCTATAATCGCCCCAGTTTTGATGATGTGCTACGCGGTATCAATCAGCTTTTCCATCAGGATAAAGATAAAGTTAACCATAACTCCCGCGTGATCACTGAACATATCCAGCAACGTTTAGCGCAAAATTTAAACCACAATACTGCGCCACAAGACCCGTCTCTTTTACACAAGACATACGCGCAACGCCTAAGTTCAATGCTTGATCCGCATTACGGCGGTATAAAAGGCGCGCCTAAATTTCCAAGCAGCCCTTTAATGGAAATATTTTGGCTCCAGCATTTAAATAATAATGATCCAGCAGCCTATGATGCTTTTCTGTTAAGCCTCAAGAATATGGTTCAAGGTGGAATTTATGATCATATCGGTGGTGGCCTGTGTCGTTATAGCGTAGACGACCATTGGCTCGTGCCACATTTTGAAAAGATGCTTTATGATAATAGCCAGCTGATTAATCATGGCAGCTTTGCCTATGCTAAATCTCAGGATCAATTGTTACGTACTCGAATCGAAGAGGTAATTGACTGGCTGCAAAGAGAATTACAATTACCGCAAGGTGGATTTGCTTCGAGCTTAGATGCTGATAGCGAAGGGATAGAGGGCAAATATTACGTTTGGGATCGCTCGGAAATTGATGCCATTCTAGGTGATGATAGTCAGATATTTTGCGAAGCCTATAATGTAACAGCTGAAGGAAATTGGGAAGGCAGCAATATTCTCAACCGCCTCCATTCTTCTTTAGCAGATCCTGACCAGAAACTAATCGAAGCATGCAAAAGCAAACTTCTGGCAGTGCGCCAAAAACGTATTGCACCATCCCGTGATGATAAGTTGCTGATAGATTGGAACGGACAATTAATTGTAGCCCTTCTTAATGCCGGCCGCGTATTTGATCGCTCGGACTGGATTAAGCTGGCTAAACAGACTTATGCGAAAATCAACATTAGTCTTGATCATCAAAACCTATGCCATTGTCTTTCAGATTATGCACCGAGTATTCGTGCATTATCATCAGACTATGCGGCGATGATCCATGCCGCTGTTTCATTATATGGCTATACCGGTGATAAAAGCTATTTAGCAGATGCCCGCCTATGGCTCAGTGAACTCAACAAACAGCACAGGGATGAAAACGGCGATTATCGCCTTACAGCGCTTAATCAGGATGATGTGATTATCCATATCCATGCGGATCAGGATGACGCCACTCCAAGCGCTACAGCACAGCTGATTGAAGCTTTATCAAGGCTGGCACTGGTTGATCAGGATATAGAACTACAGCAACAAATAGAAGCACTGTCACAACGCGCCCTCACCCGTATTCAAGCGCTTGCCTATGGCCAGGCAGGCGTTTTGAATGCTGCGCTCATTTCACAATCAGCGATGATTTTACATATTTTTGCTGATTCAATGGAACACCCGCTCATCAAAATTGCCAATCAGATGATTGATATGAGACGCACAGATATCATCAACGTCATTGCTAGTGATGAAATGTGTGAAACAGAGATACCATATCTCGGCACGCAAAATATCAGTCGGGCATCAGCTTATTTATGTATCGGCAATCGATGCTTAGCGCCGGTTCATTCAAGTGATGACCTTGAAACGCTTTTAAAAGAAAATGCCTCGCTTCAGGTTTGAAGCGAGGCATTTAAAATTCACAGACTAATTCTCGTTATTCTATCAATTAGGTATTCATAGAATCGAAGAATTCACCATTGCTCTTGGTCTGCTTGAGTTTGTCATTGAGGAACTCAATCGCATCTGTGGTACCCATTGGTGCCAGAATACGACGCAGAACAAAGATTTTCTGAAGATCCTGACGTGGTACAAGAATGTCTTCCTTACGGGTACCGGATTTAAGAATATCCATTGCAGGGAAGATACGCTTATCAGCAACCTTACGATCCAGAACAATTTCAGAGTTACCAGTACCCTTAAATTCTTCAAAGATCACTTCATCCATACGGCTACCCGTATCGATCAGAGCTGTTGCAATAATGGTAAGCGAACCGCCCTCTTCAATGTTACGTGCAGCACCAAAGAAGCGCTTAGGACGCTGCAAAGCATTCGCATCCACACCACCGGTCAAAACCTTACCTGATGACGGCACAACGGTGTTGTAAGCGCGTCCAAGGCGGGTAATGGAATCGAGCAGAATGACAACGTCACGGCCATGCTCAACCAGGCGCTTGGCTTTTTCAATGACCATTTCAGCAACCTGAACGTGACGCGCTGCCGGTTCATCAAAGGTAGAAGAAATCACTTCACCCTTAACCGAGCGCTGCATGTCGGTGACTTCTTCCGGACGTTCATCGATGAGAAGAACAATCAGATAGCATTCAGGATGGTTAGCAGTGATCGAATGCGCAATATTCTGCAACAGCACCGTTTTACCGGTACGTGGCGGTGCAACGATCAAAGCACGCTGACCTTTACCTAATGGCGCTACCAGATCAATCACACGGGATGAGAGATCTTTATTGGTTGGAACTTCAAGTTCCATCTTAAAGCGTTCATTCGGATAAAGCGGTGTCAGATTGTCAAAGTGAACTTTGTGACGGATTTTTTCCGGATCTTCAAAGTTGATAGTATTGACCTTCAACAGCGCGAAATAACGTTCGCCTTCTTTAGGGCCACGGATCGGGCCTTCAACCGTATCACCGGTTTTCAAAGAGAAACGACGCAGCTGTGACGGTGAAATATAAATATCGTCAGGACCCGGCAGATAGTTTGCGTTTGCTGAGCGCAAAAAGCCAAAACCATCCTGCAAAACTTCCACTACACCTTCGCCGATAATTTCGACTTCCTGAGCGGCCAGTTTTTTCAAAATAGCAAACATCAGCTCTTGCTTACGCATGGCGCTGGCGTTTTCGACTTCGAGTGTTTCAGCAAAGGCCAGCAATTCAACCGGCGTTTTGTTTTTTAGTTCTTGTAGTTTCATTTCCTGCATGGGTGAGGAACTCATTAAAATGTAAGGGAAAAAATGCAATTTTCGGAAAAGTGATCATTAAGCCATGATCGACATCGAAAGTCTGCTTATCAGGTGGGAAGTGGTTTATATATAATGATTTTTGCTTCCAAGAGCAAGCGACAATTAAATGACAATTATTATTTTTAGTTTTACAGCTCTATATTCGACTAATAAAAAAGCGCCGCTTTTACAAACGGCGCTTTTCTTTAAATTTAAAAGATGATGATCAGAATGGTTTGACTATCACCAAAATGACAATCAAGATCATCAGAATTGTCGGAATTTCATTGAAAATCCGCCAATATTTCGATGATTTGGTATTCTGATCGGCTGCAAAGCGGCGCATGGACTTTGATAAAATTCCGTGTGCTGCGGACATCAGGACAACTAAAAGTAGTTTTCCGTGTAACCAGCCACCTTTAAAGGCAAACATATCCCAAGCCATCCAAAGACCTGTGATCCACGCAATGATCATCGCCGGGTTCATGATAACGCGCAAAAGTCTGCGTTCCATAACTTTGAACAATTCAGATGTTTCGGAACCCACCGCGATTGTTGAGTGATAAACAAACAAACGCGGCAGATAAAGCATGGCTGCCATCCATGAAATAATGGCAATCACATGGAGCGCTTTAATCCAATTATAAGCACCTTCTGGATTCACGTGAAACAATATGCCGAAACCGATCAAAACAATGGCAAGCGCGCTCATTGCCCGAATTGCGACTTTGGAACCGGAACTATTAACATCAGTGCTCATAAAGATTCTCCTTATGCCTGATTTCTTATCCGATCGAGCATTTGCTGTACATGTTCAATCGGTGCCTGTGGTGTTATGCCATGGCCAAGGTTGAAGACGAGCGGACCTTGTCCCAAATGCTTCAAAATGGCGTCCACGCCTTCATCAAGCGCTTTTCCGCCAGCAACCACCCGTAACGGGTCGAGATTGCCCTGTACGGCTCCCTGTGCCTGTAACTGCTTGGCAAATGAAAACGGCACTGTCCAATCCATCCCCAGCATGTTCACGCCGGTTTTTTCACGGTAATCTTGGTAAAGCAGACCAGCACCTTTCGGAAAACCGATAATGCGGGCATCCGGATAAACGGATCTGACTTTGGCAACAATGCGCGCCACTGGTTTAATGCAGAAACGATCAAAGCAATCTTCATCCAAAACGCCGGACCATGAATCGAAGATTTGCAAAGCATCAGCGCCGGAATCGAGCTGTTTAATGAGATAAGCAGCCGAGATATCTGCCAGATCATTCAAAAGCTTTTCAAACAGTTCCGGGTGCTGATAGGCAAAAAGGCGTGCAGGAGCCTGATCCGCTGTGCCGTGACCGGCGATCATATAGGTCGCAACAGTCCAGGGTGCACCACAAAAGCCGAGCAAGGTGGTTTCATCCGGCAGTTCATTACGCAGACGATTGACCGTTTCATAAACAGGTGCGAGTTTTTCCTCAGCCCCTTCAATATTCAAAGCAGCAATTTCATCTGGCGTAATCGGTGTCATTAAAGGACCACGTCCTTCTTCAAAGCGAAGGTCACGTCCGAGAACGTGAGGGACAACCAGAATGTCAGAAAAGAGAATGGCTGCATCAAAGCCAAAACGACGAATTGGCTGAAGTGTTACTTCAACAGCAAAATCGGGTGAGTAGCACAGATCGAGAAAGCTTCCTGCTTCTTTTCTGCTGGCTCTGTATTCAGGCAGATAACGACCCGCTTGACGCATCATCCAAGCTGGTGGTGGAAACACTGTCTCACCGTCAATAACTCTCAAAACTTTGCGTTTCATCGTTTTTCCTTCTGCGCTTCAGCGGAGTTATCCTCAGGCGCTATTAGTAAAGAAAGGTAGGATTTTGGAATCTTTTGATTCTTAGAGTCTGTTAGTATTGGGGATTAATGTTTGCCATTAATTTACCCACAGTACCTTTGCTCTGATCCTTTGTTGTGTGCATAAATCACCGATCATTCGGGAAAAAGCAATGGGTGGGCAAATTTACTTTGAATCGTAAGGACTTGGCAAAAAAATCTATCCACTGCAAATTGTGGAAAACTATTGGATAACTGTGATAGAACTAAACCAATCAGAGTTTATACACATCCCTATGATAAGTTTTTATACAGATCACCGAATTGTGGATAAATCGCGAAGTTTCCACCAGCCTGACTGGGATGAATAAAAGACGCTTAAAATTACACACAACCGTCAACAGGGTGATGAGATAACTGTGACAAAATCGCTTTCTTACTTTCATTTACATTTGATTTCTGATGCGACCGGAGAGACTCTCATCGCAGCAGGCCGTGCTGCAGCCGCGCAATACACCAATGCGCGTGCGATTGAGCACATGTATCCGCTGATCAGAACCGAGAAACAATTGAGTAAAGTTCTGGAAGGAATTGATGCAGAACCGGGCATTGTTCTCTACACAGTGGTGGATCAAAAACTGGCGGCGATGATCGATCAGTCCTGTGCGGCTATGGGGGTTCCATGCGTTTCTGTGCTGGAGCCGGTGCTGGCAACTTTCCAGTCTTATTTGGGGCTGGCGGCACACAGACGCGCCAGTGCGCAACATGTTTTAAACACGGATTATTTCCGCCGTATCGATGCGCTCAATTTTACCATGGAGCATGATGACGGTTTGCTGCCGCCTGATATTGAAGAAGCAGATATTGTTTTGGTTGGCATTTCCCGCACGTCCAAAACACCAACGAGTATCTATTTGGCCAATCGCGGCATCAAAACCGCCAATGTGCCGATTGTGAATGGCGTGCCAATTCCTGATGAAGTCATCAACGCCAAGAAACCATTGATCGTTGGTTTGATTGCCACGGCTGAAAGGATTTCGCAGGTGCGCCAGCATCGCTTGCTTGGCACGGTTGCTGATTTTCATAATGAATTTTACACCGACAGAGCTGCGATTGCAGAAGAGCTGACCTATGCGCGCAATCTTTGTGCGCGTCATGGCTGGCCGGTGATTGATGTGTCGCGTCGCTCAATCGAAGAAACAGCCGCCGCCATTTTAGCGCTGCGTCCGCGCAATCGCTGATAAGACAGAGCAAAAATGAGATCAACAATGACCACCTCCCTTATCTTAGCGTCCAAAAGTCCGTTCAGGGCACAGCTTCTCAAAAATGCCGGTCTGACTTTCGGCACAGAAAATGCCGATATTGACGAGCGCGCTGTTGAAGCGCCGCTTTATCGTTCGGGTGCAACGCCTGAAGATGTGGCGATAGTGTTGGCAGAAGCAAAAGCTTTAGCCGTTAGTGAAAAACATCCCGATGCGATCATCATCGGTTGTGACCAGACTTTATCTCTGGGCGATGAGATTTTTCATAAACCGGCTGATCTGGAAGAGGCAGGTAAAAACCTTCTCAAGCTTTCCGGTAAAACACATCAGTTAAACAGTGGCATTGTGCTGGTCAAAAACGGCGAGACAATTTGGCGACATGTGGCCATTGCTTATATGACCATGCGTCCTTTGCAGCCGGAATTTATTGGCCGCTATCTGGGGCGTATCGGTGATAATGCTTTATCGAGTGTCGGCGCTTATCAGGTGGAAGGCGAAGGCATTCAGTTGTTTGAAAAAATCAAAGGCGATTATTTTACCATTATCGGCCTGCCTTTATTGCCGCTCTTACAAAAACTGCGCGAAGAAAGTTTGATCGATGGCTGAAAAAAAACAAGCCTTTGTAACCGGCTATCCGATTAAACATTCACGCTCGCCGCTTATTCATGGCTTTTGGCTGCGGGAATATGGTTTGCAGGGTTCGTATCAGGCAATGGAAGTGGCACCTGAAGATTTCGCCAGCTTTGCTAAAACGCTTGCTGCGCAAAATCTGGTTGGCGGAAATGTTACCCTGCCCCATAAGGAAGAAGCTTTTAAGCTTTGTGCCAAACTTGATGATGCGGCCAAAGCCATTGGCGCGGTCAATACGCTTTGGCTGGAAAATGGCGAACTGTGCGGCAGTAATACCGATGCTTATGGTTTTGCAGCCAATCTGGATGCATTGGCGCCGGATTGGGATAAAGCAGATACGGCTTTGATTTTAGGTGCGGGTGGCGCTTCGCGCGCAATCATTCATGCATTGAAAGAGCGCGGCTTTAAAACCATCTCTATAGTGAACAGAACTTTGGCGCGCGCTGAAGAGCTGGTCAGGCATTTTAAAAGCGATGAGGTTGCGATCACGGCGCATGAATGGGCAGAGGCTGACGCGCTTGTGCCATCGGCTGGTTTGATCGTTAATACAACATCGCTTGGGATGAGCGGCCATGGCGAGAACCAGGAATTTCCGCTTGATCTGAGCAAGGCTTCTCACCAAGCCTTGGCAACCGATATTGTTTATGTTCCACTGGAAACAGGGTTTTTAAAAAAGGCAAAGACTGCCGGATTAAAAACTGCGGATGGTTTGGGCATGTTGCTGCATCAGGCAGTGCCGGGTTTTGAGCGTTGGTTTGGTGTGCGCCCTGAAGTGACAGATGCTTTGCGCGCGCATATTTTAGAGGATATGGCAAAATAAAATGATCATTGTCGGTCTCACCGGTTCTATCGGAATGGGTAAATCCACCGCTGCCAAAATGTTTGAGCAGGCTGGTGTGCCGGTTTATGATGCTGATGAGACGGTGCACCGGCTCTATGCCGGCCGCGCCAGCCCTCTGATTGAGCAAGCTTTTCCAGGCACTGTGGTTGACGGTATTGTCGACCGTAAAAAACTGGCGCAGGCGGTGCTCAATGATAGTCAGGCAATGAAAAAGCTTGAAGCAATCGTGCATCCGTTGGTGCATGAAGAAGAAAGCCTATTTTTAGAACAAGCCAGGCTGGACCGTGAGCCGATGGTGGTGCTTGATATTCCGCTGCTTTTTGAGGCAGGCGGTAAAGATCGGGTTGACCGTATTGTGGTTGTGAGTGCCCCTGCTGATGTGCAGCGCCAGCGGGTGCTTGCCAGAGAAGGTATGACGGTTGAAAAATTTGAGAGTATTTTAAGCCGTCAGATGAGCGATCACGAAAAGCGTGCAAAAGCTGATTTTATCATTGATAGCAATGTTAGTTTTGAGGCTATGCAAGAGCAGATTGATTTGATCATTGCGCAATTGAGCAAACATTAAATCTGAAGATAGAATTGAGCATAAAGGCATGAATAACAATGCGTGAAATCGTTTTCGATACTGAAACCACGGGTCTTGCCCGTCTGGAAGATCGGGTTATTGAAATCGGCGGCGTGGAAATGGTCAATCGTTTCCTCACCGGTCGCACATTTCATGTTTATATCAATCCGCAAGGCAAAGAAGTGCATCCTGATGCTTTGGCGGTGCACGGGATCAGCAATGAGCAGCTGTTAGACAAACCGGTGTTTGCCGATATTGTCGATGATTTTCTTGAGTTTTTTGATGGTGCCAAGCTGGTCGCGCATAATGCGATGTTCGATCTGGGCTTTATCAATGCGGAACTCGATCGTTTGGGGCGCGAACCGATCGGGACTGACCGGATTGTGGATACATTGGCATTGGCGCGCCGGCGCAATCCGATGGGGCCGAACACGCTTGATGCGCTCTGCCGTCGTTATGGCATTGATAATAGCCACCGCACATTACACGGCGCCTTGCTTGACTCTGAAATTCTGGCAGAAGTTTATATCGAGCTGATCGGCGGTAAACAGACAGCCCTTGGTTTAAACAGCGATAGTAATCAGGATAGTTCTTCCCAATCAGGCGGCGGACAAAAAATTGAGCTGGCCAAGCGCCCTGCCCCTTTGGCTTCCCGTGTCAGTGAAGCAGAAAAAGCAGCCCATGATGCATTGGTTGCTAAAATGGGTGATAAGGCGATCTGGAAAAAATATATGGCCGGTTGAGGCTTTGCTAGTGTTCAATAAAAAAGCCCGGATGTTTATCCGGGCTTTTTTATATTTCAGTTTTTAAACTGATTAGCTCTTAACGGCGTTTTTAGCCTGTTCTTCAGCCATGCGCTGCTGGAACATCTGAGCAAAATCGATCGGGTCGATCATCAGCGGCGGGAAGCCGCCATTGCGTGTTGCATCAGCAATGATCTGACGGGCAAACGGGAACAGAAGACGCGGGCATTCGATGAAGAGAAGCGGCAACACATGTTCCTGCGGGATGCCCTGAATACGGAATACACCACCGTAAACCAGCTCTGCGTTGAACAGAACGTCTTTGTCGTCTGTTGCTTTAGCGGTCAGGGTCAGAACAACATCAAAATCGTCCTGTGCAATCGGGTTTGCATTGACGTTTACATTGATGTTGATTGCAGGGGCTTTTTCACGCGGACGCAGTGACATTGGTGCGCCTGGGCTTTCGAAGGAAAGATCCTTGATGTACTGAGCCAGAATATTCAGTGATGGCTCAACAGCTGGATTAGCCGAACCGTTTCCATTCGTCGCTTCATTTGCCATTTTCAAAAAAACCTTTTTTTGTTTGAGCGGGATCCTGAATGTCCCGAATTCAGTTAAGTTGGCTAGCATGTGTTTCTCTATGAGGCAAGAAACTGCTTTAAATCTTAAAGCTTCAGGCTTCATTTATCCTGATTATTCGGCCGCCATGGTGAATTCGGGTCAGGTTTACTAGAAAAGTCTTCTGGATCGAGATCAATGATATTGTCATCACTATAAGGAGAATTGCCGCGATAAGAATTATTATTGCTGTAACTGGCGCTATTTGTATAAGCGCCGCTAACCACCATTTTGCCGCGCAAAAAGCGGTTCCATACAAAATCACGAACCGGTGGCATGAAAAGCAACAAGCCGATTGCACTGGTGAAAAAGCCCGGCACGATCAGCAAAATTGCCGCCATTACCAGCATAGCACCATGAACAACTTCCCGATCTGGCACACGGCCGGCAGCAGTTTCTGAGCGGATGCGCTGTAACAGGCTGAAGCCTTGAATACGCAGCAGGAAAAAGCCCAGTATTGCGCTTAGGATCAGCAATCCGATAGTTGCCAGTACGCCCAAATGACTGCCGACGATAATAAAACCAGCAATCTCGATAAAAGGTAATGCCAATAAGAAGAGTGGTGCATAGGAGGATGGCATATAAAAAAGGCCTTTCACTTGCCTGTCGGTTTCAGTTCATTCAGCATTTATGAATGTCCATCATTCACATTGATGCGGCAGTATTGCGGTTATAATGCTATATTCGTGGTTTAAGCCGCATGAAATATATGCATTTGCAATGAAATACATATAAGATACACAGCATCACTTAAGCTTTACGCTATTACAGATAGGTATGCGCTATCCGTATTTGAATGTTTGATCAGCGCACTCTATATGTTTTTTGAATACAAGCGCATCCCAAAAAGTGTGTAACGGTTTTTGGATTAAGATGCGCGTTGAGAATAAACAGCATCCCAAAAACTATGTAACGGTTTTTGGAACAAGATGCGCGGTAAGAATAAACAGCATCCCAAAAAGTGTGTAACGGTTTTTGGAACAAGATGCGCGGTGAGAATAAACAGCATCCTAAAAACTATGTAACGGTTTTTAGATTAAGATGTGCGGCGAAGAAAAACGCATCCCAAAAACTGAGTAACGGTTTTTGGAACAAGGTGCATCAATGAGCGGATTGAGCATTTTTATAAATTAAGAATGCTTCAGGTGAAATTCAGATCCGGTTATGCTAAAGTGAAGCACGGGTCCTAAAATGGCGCAGGGTATGGAATTTTTTGATTTTGGCACAATTTTCTTCTTCATCGCAGCGGTTGTGATTTTCTTCCAGCTGAGAAATGTTCTTGGCACCCGCACAGGCAATGAGAAACCGCCTTTTGATCCTTATACATCGCAAAAGCCAGCGGATGCTGCACAGCCGCAAAATGGTGATGATGCGGATAATGTGATTTCGCTGCCGCGCAAAGCTGGTGCAGAACAGCCTGTCAAAGATTTCCGATCTATTGATGCTGTGGCGCCTGTCGGTTCGCTCATTAATGATAAATTGCGTGCCATCCGTGCAATGGATGCTTCATTTGATCCGAAGACCTTCATTAAAGGCGTGACGCTTGCGCATGAAATGATCGTGATGAGTTTTGCCGATGGTGATCGTAAATTGCTGAAAAACCTTCTGTCCAAAGAAGTGTATGAAGGCTTTGTCGCCGCTATTGATGAGCGTGAAAAGCGTGGTGAAAAACAGCGTTCTACTTATATTGGTGTGGAAAAAGCTGATATCACCGCGGTGGAAATCAAAGGCTCGGAAGCCCATATTACAGTTTCATTGTTAAGCCAGATGATTTCGTCCACTTTGGATAGGCAGGATAATCTTATCGATGGTGATCCGGAAGCTGTGATTGAGGTCAAGGATCTCTGGACATTTGCGCGTGATGTAAAATCGCGTGATCCAAACTGGCGTTTGGTAGCAACTGAGGCAGAGGACTAAGGGGTTCTCTGCTTTTAGCGACCTTCATCTTTTGTGATCCGGATTCGGACAAATGTTGTATATAATAAAATTAGCTCTGTTCCGGGCAGTCAGTACTGCCCGGTTGTTTATTTTTCAAAAAATGACTAACGGCTTTGGCCGTTTTTTTGCGTTGTGAGGAGCATAGCAAATGGCTCCTAAAAACTACTTACGCTCAGAAGACCGGATTTTATGGGAAACGGTTGCCAAAACCGCATTGCCGATTTCCGGCAAACATCATTTAAAATCGGCAATGGATGATTTTGACTTGTGGGAACAGGAAGTCGCCCCCAAACCAAAACCATCGGCTGCGCCTCAATTTAAAAAGCTTGTGGTTTCCAGTGAAGAAACAAAGCCTGTTGTCGCCAAACCGAAACAGGCTGAAATTTATCAGCTTGATAAACCAACACATCGAAAAATTGCCAAAGGGCGCCTCAATATCGATGCAAGGATTGACCTGCACGGACTGACGCAGCGTGAGGCATATAATTTATTATACGGCTTTCTGGCCGATGCCCATGCCAGAGGTTTGCGTCATGTGTTGATTATCACCGGCAAAGGGCGCTCTTACGGTAGTGAGGGTGTGCTGAAACAAGTGGTGCCGCATTGGTTTTCGACGCCGATTTTCCGCTTGCTTGTCAGTGCTTATGAAGATGCAGCCCATCATCATGGCGGGCATGGTGCGCTTTACGTACGTTTGCGCCGTGCCGGTTCAACGGGATTATCACTATGACCCCTTTCGGCCAGCGTTTGCGCGAGTTGCGCGAAAAGCGCGGTGTATCACAAAAGGAAATGGCAGAAGCTTTACGCGTTTCTGCGGCCTATTTGTCAGCTCTTGAGCACGGGCGGCGCGGTGCACCGACATGGGACATGCTGCAACGTATCATCACTTATTTCAATATTATATGGGATGAAGCGGAAGAGCTGCAACAGCTGGCGAAGATTTCGCATCCGCGAGTGGTGATTGATACGGCTGGCCTGAGCCCGCAAGCCACGGAGCTCGCTAATCTATTATCAAAAAATATTCGTATTCTGGATCGTGAGACGATCAAGACTATGACCGAACAGGTTGAAGCGGCGCGTAAGCGCCGCCGCAATAAATCAATCCGTCATGGTTTGTCTGTCACTGAAGCCAAGTGAATTAAAACAGAGCTTTCAGCTCATCCAGTTTATTATTAACAAGCCAGCCATAATAATTTTCTTGCGGCATCAATTCTGACTGACCTGCTGTCTTGCGCTTCTTATTTCCTTGCGCCAGAGCGCGGGCACGGTCATTTGCACCACCGGTATTATACAAAGTGGCGGTAAGACCCGGATTTTTGGAAATATCAAAACCTGCAATCTGGCGGTAGGATGTGATCGATTGTTTGATGGTTGCCGCGATGTATGGCAGTGTCAAATCCGGATCCATAATAGTTTTATAGATGGTGGAGCCATCTTCTGCGCGCAGTTTCGGCAGACCGGAAACGCGGTTGACCATGTCGGACATTTGCAATGCAGTGAGCGGATTGATCTGGCCAAGGCCAAATGTCTGTCCTGCAAAGAAAGGCTGGAAGAAGACGGCGCTGAAACGGTTGTTCGGATAGGATTTGCCGTTTACTTTTTTGCCGCGGAATTTCGCATTCCACACATCTTCACGGCAGCTCCAAAGAGTGTAGCTGTCTTTAAAGCGTTCACAGCCTGCAAATTCAGGACGCTTGATAAATGTCGCGATGCTTTCACCATTATAAGAGAAATCCACGCCCTGATTTACATAGGACATGGCCTTCACATAATAGGTCTGCAAACGGTCGTAAACATCCACATTATAGGTATGCTCACCGACAATCGCACCTGCAATATGAATAGGATCAATGCCGTAAGCAGAAGCATTGGCGCGGATTTTTGAGCGCAGCGATGCATCCGATTTCAGCAATGTGTAGATTTTTTGATATTTCTTTTCGTACGTGGTGCTGAGTTCTCTGGTGCGCTTGGCAGAGGCACCAGGAATTGCTGGTTGTTCCGCATTGCGGTTGCCGGCAGGCACAACGGTGGCACTATAGGCTGGTTGGCTGAGAATCGGGCTTGCAAGCACTACGGACAGGCAAAGGCCGGCGATAAGGTTCAGTCGGCTAGTCATATTGCTGTAACGTGCCTCGGTAAGTGAAAGAATGCGAATATAAGTTGAGCCGGAAAATAAAAAATCCCCCCGCACAAGTCGAGGGGATTTTTAAAATTCTTAATTAACTATTTCGATAGTGACTTTCTGGCCACTTATATTCACATTTATCACAGAATAAAGCGTGACAGATCAGTGTTCTTGGCCAGATCACCCACCATTTTACGCACATAATCGGCATCAACGACAAAAGCCGAGCCTGACTTATCCGGTGCGGAAAATGAAATTTCATCCAGCACACGTTCCATCACGGTTTGCAAGCGACGTGCACCGATATTTTCAACCGTTGCGTTGAGATCAACGGCAATATCCGCCAAGGCGTCAATTGCATCATCGGTAATATCGAGTTTGACCTCTTCCGTTGCCATCAAAGCGATATATTGCTTGATGAGGCTCACTTCGGTTTCGGTCAGAATGCGACGCAGATCCTGACGGGTCAGTGCGCTCAGTTCCACACGGATCGGCAAACGACCCTGCAATTCAGGCAGCAGGTCGGATGGTTTGGAAACATGGAAAGCACCCGATGCAATGAAGAGAATATGATCGGTTTTCACCGGACCATATTTGGTTGCAACGGTTGTTCCTTCCACCAGTGGCAACAGATCGCGTTGCACACCTTCACGCGAAACACCGGCACCGGCACCGCCTTCACGGGCGATTTTGTCGATTTCATCCAAAAAGACGATACCGTCATTTTCGGTTGCTTTGAGTGCTTCCTGAATGACCTGATCCTGATCCAGCAGCTTATCGGATTCATCGGTGATCAACATTGCATAGGAGTTTTTGACACTGGTTTTGCGCTGCTTTGTGCGGCCACCCATGGCTTTGCCAAGCATGTCGCTCAAATTCAGCACGCCGATATTGGCACCCGGCATACCCGGAATTTCAAAATTGTTGCCGCCGCCATTGTCGGCCACTTCAATTTCAATTTCCTTATCGTCCAGCTCACCTTCACGCAATTTCTTGCGGAAGCTGTCGCGGGTTGCAGGGCTGGCGGTTTTGCCAACCAATGCATCAAGAACACGTTCTTCGGCATTGATATGGGCTTTGGCCTTCACTTCTTCGCGCTTTTTCTCGCGCACAAGGCCAATGGCCGCTTCCACCAGATCGCGGATGATCTGTTCAACGTCACGCCCGACATAGCCAACTTCGGTAAATTTGGTGGCTTCAACCTTGATGAAAGGCGCACCGGCCAGTTTAGCAAGACGGCGGGAGATTTCGGTTTTACCCACGCCGGTCGGCCCGATCATCAGAATGTTTTTTGGCATCACTTCTTCGCGCATCTGGCCGTCAAGCTGCTGACGTCTCCAGCGGTTGCGTAAAGCAATGGCTACGGCACGCTTGGCATCATTCTGGCCAATAATGTAGCGATCCAGTTCAGAAACAATTTCACGCGGTGAAAAATTTGACATGATTTATAATCCATCGGCCGTTACCCGCATAAGTTTGAAAAGGTGAACGGCTTTCATTTGAGCTGATTGGATGATGAGAGGCGGTTTTTCGCCTCTCGGCTTTGCTCTTCAATTGGGCACTTATTTCGCGTCGAGTGATTCCACCAGAATGCTATGATTGGTGTAAATGCAGATATCGGCTGCAATATTCATTGCTTTGAGAGCAATTTCTTCTGCTCCAAGATCGGTATCAACAAGCGCTCTGGCCGCAGCAAGTGCATAATTGCCGCCCGAACCGATGGCCATCACGCCATGTTCCGGTTCCAGCACGTCGCCGGTGCCGGTCAGTGCCAGAGTTACATTGGCATCAGCCACCAGCATCATGGCTTCCAGTTTGCGCAAATAGCGGTCGGTGCGCCAGTCTTTGGCCAGTTCCACACAAGCGCGCATCAACTGGTCGGGATATTGTTCAAGTTTGGCTTCAAGGCGTTCCAGCAGCGTGAAAGCATCAGCCGTTGCACCGGCAAAACCGGCAATCACATTGCCTTTGCTGAGGCGGCGTACTTTGCGGGCATTGCCCTTCATCACGGTATTGCCAAGCGAAACCTGACCGTCACCGGCAATGACGACCTTGTCGCCTTTGCGCACTGTCACGATGGTGGTGCCATAAATGGTTGTGGGATTATGATTGATCATGGATACTCCTTAGGCGACCGTGCAGATTCCTGTTCACTCAGGCAATCATGGCGATCCCGACTGATCTTAGCTGATCCTGAATATGTGGCGTGCTAATGCGATTTACAAGAAATCACCCGCACTTCATTTTGGGTTTATGTATGAAATTGACAAAGAAATGCAAATAATAAGGCGTTGTGACGCAATAAATTAAGCCAATTGATGGCTTCACCTCATCAAAGCATTTGGAAAAAGGCGCAACCTGTTCTAGAACGCTGTCAATAAATGCCTATGGGGCCAATATATACATATGGGAAAAGTTATGGTTTCTGACAGCACACGCAAAGCAAGCCCACGTGAAGCGAGCCCACGTGAAGCGAGCATTGAACGCTCCACTAACGAAACAGGAATTTCCGTTTCGGTGAATTTGGACGGAACCGGTCAATTCGATATTCAAACCGGCGTTGGTTTCTTCGACCATATGCTTGATCAGCTGTCACGACATTCCCTGATTGATATGCATATCCGCACCAAAGGTGATACGCATATTGATGACCATCATACCGTTGAAGATACCGGCATTGCACTGGGCAAGGCTGTGGCGGAAGCTTTGGGCGAGCGCCGCGGTATTGTGCGTTACGCTTCACTTGATCTGGCGATGGACGAAACTTTAACCCGCGCCGCTTTGGATGTGTCGGGGCGTCCTTTCCTCGTCTTCGATGTGCCTTTCAATGCACCGAAAATCGGTACATTTGACACCGAACTGGTGCAGGAGTTTTTTCAGGCTTTTGCCATGAATGCCGGCATTACATTGCATGTCAAAACCCATTATGGCAGCAATAATCATCATATTGCCGAAACTGTTTTTAAAGCAGTGGCGCGCGCTTTACGGGTTGCTATTGAAACTGATCCGCGCCAAAAAAATGCGATACCTTCAACAAAGGGCACTTTAAAAGGTTAGTCATGGCAAGCTTTGTCGTTCTGGAACCAGAAGGCTTAAATGAAAAGGCACAGGCAGATGCTACTGTCATAGTACGTGACGGTTTTGCATTCTTTGCGCTGATCGTGCCTTTTTTCTGGCTTCTGTCCAAACGGCTTTGGCTGGAAGCATTTGTTGTGTTTGCGGCAATACTTGCCATTGGCAGTGCAGCGACAACTCAATTTGCCCCGGTTGTTCCATTCCTGATTTTTCTTGTTTCTGTGCTGGTGGCGCTGGAAGGCAATGATTGGCAGATCGCTAAATTGCGTCGTCGCGGCTATGTGGAAAAGGCTGTAATTGATGCCAATGATTTAGGCGAAGCGGAAATCCGCTATTTCGTCGATCATGCAGATTTGCGTCAACCGCCGGAGAGCGCCGATACAGGGACAGAAACAATCCATCAGCAAAGACAACTGAAGTCCCCTCCCCAATTCCCACATATCGGCTCGCAGATTGGTCTTGTGAGCCACCGCGGAGATAACTCTTAATGCGTGTTGCCATTATTGATTACGGATCAGGCAATCTGCGCTCCGTTGCCAAAGCATTTGAACGTGCAGGCAACGATGTGCATCCTTCAATTGAAATTGATGTGACTTCGGACGCGCATCGCGTGGCACATGCGGATTATATTGTGCTGCCAGGTGTCGGCGCTTATGCCGATTGCAAACGCGGTTTGTCCCTTGTGCCGGATATGATTGAAACATTGCAGAAAACCGTTGTTGAACAGGCACGCCCTTTCCTCGGCATTTGTGTCGGCATGCAATTGATGGCAGAGCGCGGTTTGGAAAAACAAGTGACTGAGGGCCTTGGCTGGATTGCCGGTGATGTGCGTGAAATCAAGGTTTCAGACCCGGGTTTGAAAATTCCGCAGATCGGATGGAATAGGATTCACGTGAAACATTCCCATCCCCTCTTTGCAAATATTGCAACCGGTGAGGATGGATTACACGCCTATTACGTCCATTCTTACATGCTGGATGCTAAAAATCCTGAAGATGTTTTAGCCACAAGTGAGTATGGCGAGACCGTCACCGCTGCGGTTGCGCGTGATAATATGGCTGGAACACAGTTCCATCCGGAAAAAAGCCAGGCACTCGGACTGGCCTTGATTGCTAATTTCTTGAAGTGGAAGCCATGATTTTATTTCCTGCAATTGATCTTAAAGAAGGCGAATGTGTTCGTCTGAAACTGGGCGATATGGATCAGGCAACGGTCTATAATCAGGACCCTGCCGCACAGGCCAAGGCATTTGAAGATCAGGGTTTTGAATGGCTGCATGTGGTTGATCTCAACGGCGCATTTGCTGGTGAAAGCGTCAATGGTGCGGCTGTAGATGCAATTTTGAAAGCCACTAAAAATCCGGTGCAGCTCGGCGGTGGTATCCGCACATTGCAGCATATTGAAAACTGGCTTTCGCGCGGGCTTTCACGCGTGATTTTAGGCACCGTCGCGGTACGTGATCCGGCGCTTGTGATCGAAGCTTGTAAAGAATTTCCGGGCAAAGTGGCCGTTGGTATTGATGCCAAGGGCGGCAAAGTGGCGGTTGAAGGCTGGGCGGAAGCATCCGAACTTGGCGTGATTGAACTGGCACAGAAGTTTGAAGGTGCCGGTGTGGCGGCCATTATTTACACTGATATTGACCGTGACGGCATTCTGGCGGGTATCAACTGGGAGTCAACTCTCAGCCTTGCTGATGCGGTTTCCATTCCGGTGATTGCATCCGGCGGTCTGGCTTCGATGCAGGATATTGAACGCATGACCCAGCCCGATGCCCGCAAGCTTGAAGGCGCCATTTCAGGACGTGCGCTTTATGATGGCCGCATTGATCCGGTTGAGGCACTGGCATTACTCAAAAACAAAAGAGGCGCATAATGCTGAAAGCACGTGTTATTCCTTGTCTGGATGTGAAAGACGGACGCGTTGTCAAAGGCGTCAATTTTGTTGATCTGATTGATGCCGGTGATCCGGTGGAGGCGGCTAAAGCTTATGATGCGGCTGGTGCCGACGAATTATGCTTTCTCGATATTACGGCGAGCTCCGACAATCGCGATACGATTTTTGATGTGGTTTCACGCACAGCTGAACAATGCTTCATGCCGCTCACTGTTGGTGGTGGCGTTCGCGCTGTCGGCGATATTCGCAAATTGCTGCTGGCCGGTGCTGACAAAGTTTCGATCAATACGGCTGCGGTGAAAAATCCTGAATTTGTTGCAGAAGCTGCTGATAAGTTCGGCAATCAATGTATTGTTGTGGCGATTGATGCGAAAAAAGTGTCCGCCGCCAATGAAGCAGATCGCTGGGAAATTTTCACCCATGGCGGTCGTGAACGCACTGGCATTGATGCGATTGAATTTGCGCAGAAAATGGCAGATCTCGGTGCAGGTGAAATTTTGCTTACCTCCATGGATCGTGACGGCACCAAGGCTGGCTATGACATCGCGCTGACCCGTGCCGTGGCTGACAGCGTGCGTGTGCCGGTGATTGCATCTGGTGGCGTTGGTACGCTTGATCATATGGTGGCAGGTATTCGTGACGGCCATGCAGCGGCGGTGCTGGCTGCCTCCATTTTCCATTTTGGCACCTATACGATTGAGGAAGCAAAGCGCGCTCTGGCCGATGCCGGAATTCCTGTGCGCCTTGATCCATTGCCATAATAAAAACTGATGAGCGGGAACAGCTCCGGAGAAAAACGATGAGCAGATTTACCCTTGAAGCGCTGGAAAGCATTATTGCTGAGCGCGCAGCCAGCACGGATGGTTCGTCTTATACGGCTTCTTTGATGCGTAAAGGTCAGCCGAAGGCCAGCCAAAAGCTTGGCGAAGAAGCGGTGGAAACGATCATCGCAGCACTTGCCGGTGATAAGTCGGAAGTCGTGTCTGAGAGTGCTGACCTTCTCTATCATTTGTTGGTGGTGTGGAAATTGGCCGGTGTTTCCCTGGATGATGTTTTGGCTGAATTACAGCGCCGCACATCGCAGACGGGTCTTGAGGAAAAAGCTGCTCGCGGCAACGCATAAGGACGCGCTCTCATGTGGGAAAAAGTGGATCAGCTTGCACCCGGACAATATTCGCCTTATCGCTTGTTTTCCGCAAATGAGTGGTCGGAGTTTCGTGCCGATACGCCCCTCACCCTGACCGCTGATGAGGTCAAACGGTTACGTTCTTTAGGTGATCCGATTGATCTGGATGAAGTACGCCATATTTATTTGTCGCTGTCACGTTTGCTGTCGGCGCATGTGGAAGCAAGCCAGTTGCTGTTTCATCAGCGCAAGCAATTTCTCAATATGGACGATACGTTTAAAACACCGTTCATTATCGGCATTGCGGGTTCAGTGGCTGTGGGCAAATCCACCACAGCGCGTATTCTGAAGGAATTGCTGGCGCGCTGGCCGTCGAGCCCGAAAGTTGATCTTGTCACCACGGACGGCTTTCTTTATCCCAATGACGTGTTGCGTGAGCATAATATGATGGATCGCAAGGGCTTTCCTGAAAGTTATGATGTTGGCGCCTTGCTGCGCTTTTTATCTGCGATAAAAGCCGGTATCGATAAAGTGCAGGCGCCCCTTTATTCGCATCTTTCCTATGATGTGCTGCCGGATGAATATATCACTATCGACAAGCCTGATATTCTGATTTTTGAAGGCATTAATGTGTTGCAGGTGCGTGATTTGCCGGAGGACGGCAAGATGGTGCCTTTCGTCTCCGACTTCTTTGATTTCTCAATCTATATTGATGCCGAAACCGATCAGATTCATAAATGGTATATTGACCGCTTCATGAGCTTGCGTGAGACGGCTTTCCAAAATCCCAAGTCGTTTTTCCACCGTTATTCACAACTGTCAGAAACCGCTGCACGCTCTATAGGTGAAGGTCTGTGGGAAAATATCAACCTGATCAATTTGCGCGAAAATATTCTGCCGACACGTCCGCGTGCGGATTTGATATTACGTAAAGGTGATGATCACCTGATCGAAGAAGTCGCTTTAAGAAAGATTTGAAAATAAAAAAGTCCGGCTTTTTGAGCCGGACTTTTTAAATTTCAAGATAATAAGTTTTAACCGAGTTCAGGGATACGCAGAACCTGACCCGGATAGATTTTATCCGGCGATGTCAGCATCGGCTTATTGGCTTCAAAGATAATATTGTTCTTATCACCTTTGCCTTTGCCATATTGGGCTTCAGCGATTTTCCACAGATTGTCGCCTTTTTTAACCGTGTAGAAAACCGGTTCTTTCCCACCGGCAGCACCATCAACGGTGAGCTCCGAGGCTTCCACTTTGGAAACGCCGAGTGAGTTACCCACAGCGATAATGGCTTTTTCGAAAGCCGACTGGTCTTTAACAGTGCCTTTGAGCACAGCCTTGTCGCCTTCAACCACAACCTGCACATCTTCAGTGCCGAGCTTGTGTGAGTCCAATTCCTTTTTCAGATCATCTGCTTTTGGCTCATCTTCACCAAAGCCGAGCTTGGTGCCTACAGATTTAACAAAATCGAAAATACCCATCAAAGTAGCTCCTCGTTACAGTTGTTTTATAAATGTAGTGCGGAAATTGTGGCTGTCCAAGAAAATAAGTCAAAATGGATGATAACTTACTCTAAAAGATGACGCAGGCGAATTTTGACACAGATTTTTGTCAGAAATATTTGGTTAGTCGAAATTCACTTTGCCGCGCATTTTTTTGACATCAGAGCGACCCGCCTTTTGTTTCAGACGGCGTTCAACCGAGCCTTTGGTGGGCTTTGTTTTGCGTCTTGGCGGCGGCGGCGGAACGGCAGCCTCGGTAATCAGCGCAATCATTCTTTCACGCGCATCAAGGCGGTTTCGCTCCTGTAAACGAAAGCGGCTGGCTTCAATCAGAATATCGCCATCTTTGGTGGCGCGTTGTCCGGCAAGTTTGATGAGGCGCTCCAGCACATCTTCCGGCAGCCCTGCTTGTCCGGCCAGAAACCGCAATTGCACTGCGGTGGAAACTTTGTTGACGTTTTGTCCGCCCGGCCCCGACGACCGGATAAAGCTCTCTTCCAAATCATTTTCATGAATATGGATACGGTGATTGATGCGGATGCGGTTTTTATTCTCTTCCATGCGCGTAACATTACACGGAAAACACTTTGAAAGCAGCATGAAAAAACCCGGCTTTTGCAAGCCGGGTTTTTAAAATTAAGATTTTGAAAGCGCTTATTCTGCGGCCATCTGGGTGGCAGGTGCAGCGGAGCGCACATCGCTGTCCACATGGGCTTCAAACTTTTCAAAAGCCTTGATGAACATATCAACGAGCTTGGCTGCCTGTTTGTCATAGGCTGCTTTATCTGCCCATGTTGAACGTGGGTTGAGGATAGCACTATCCACACCCGGAACGGCCACGGGAACCTGAAAGCCGAAGTTTTCGTCGGTGCGGAACTCGACCGAGTTCAGCGAACCATCAAGTGCTGAGCTAAGCAAAGCGCGTGTGGCTTTAATCGGCATACGGTTGCCGGTGCCGTAAGCGCCACCTGTCCAGCCAGTGTTGACCAGCCAGCAATCCACATCATGTTCAGCAATCAATGCACGCAGCAGATTGCCGTATTCTGACGGATGGCGCGGCATGAAAGGCGCACCAAAGCAGGTGGAGAAAGTTGCTTCAGGCTCGGTTACACCCTTTTCGGTGCCGGCAACTTTAGCAGTATAGCCGGACAAGAAGTGGTACATAGCCTGTGCCGGTGTCAGCTTGGCAATCGGAGGCATAACACCAAAAGCATCAGCGGTGAGCATGATGATGTTCTTAGGCTGACCGCCCTTGCCTGTCTTGCTTGCATTTGGAATGAAGTTCAACGGATAAGCGCAACGGGTGTTTTCGGTGAGTGAACCATCATCGAAATCGGGCTGACGGTTGTCATCCAGCACGACGTTTTCAAGCACTGTGCCGAAACGCTGTGTGGTTGCGTAGATTTCCGGTTCAGCTTCTGCCGACAGACGGATGGTTTTTGCATAGCAGCCACCTTCAAAGTTGAAGATGCCGTCTTTGCCCCAGCCGTGCTCATCATCACCAATCAATGTGCGGCTTGGATCAGCCGACAAAGTGGTTTTACCGGTGCCGGAAAGACCAAAGAAAATAGCTGTGTCGCCGTCTTTGCCTTCATTGGCAGAGCAATGCATTGGCATAACGCCCTTGGCAGGCAAGAGATAGTTGAGTGCGGTGAAAACAGACTTCTTCATTTCACCGGCATATGATGTGCCGCCGATGAGAACGATTTTGCGGGTCAGATCGACAGCAATCACAGTTTCCGAGCGGCAGCCGTGGCGCGCAGGGTCAGCCTTGAAGGATGGCAGATCAATAATGGTCATCTGTGGAACGTAAGAAGCGAGATCGCTTTCCTCAGGACGGATCAGCAGATTGCGGATGAACAGAGAATGCCATGCAAATTCTGTAATTACGCGGGCATTGATAGAATTGTCTTTGTCTGCGCCACCAATCAGATCCTGCACAAACAGTTCTTTGCCTTTGGCGTGCTCGATGAAATCAGCGTGAAGCAGATCGAATGCTTCTGGTGTCATCGGCTTGTTGTTGTCCCACCATACCTGATCTTCAGTATTGGCATCACGGACAACAAATTTGTCTTTAGGTGAACGGCCGGTGTGCTGACCGGTGCGGGCAACAATTGCGCCCTGCGCTGTCAGTTCTGCTTCACCACGACGGATTGATTCTTCATAAAGCTTCGCTGGTCCAAAGTTATAATAGACTGCAGAGAGCTCCTTCAGTCCTGAAGTGGCAATGGAAGCGGCGGTATTGTGGATGCCGATCTCGCTCATAGTATCTCCGCGATCTGTTGTAAAAGAAAAATTGAACACTGCCGGTGTTTCATTGGTCATTACCGGTGCGATGCGAGTCCAAAACATTTTAAATAAAATAATTCAAATGTTTAATCGATTTAAAAAAATTTAAAAATTTTTAAATCGGTTAGAACTGAGTATCTGGGTTGTTTTTGATAATAATTCACAACCATTGATTGTTTTTGGCTGTGGAAGACTTATTTACAGGCAGAAAAGGCCTTTGCCACATTTTGTACCTAATTTGTACTGCACAAGCGCAAAGAACTATAGTAATTTTGACATCTGCTGATTTGCTTAAATCAAGGAAAGGCGACCGTATGAAGGAAGTATCCGCAACACAGACGATTGCGCTGGTCGATGATGATCGTAATATTCTGACCTCCGTTTCAATTGCGTTGGAGTCAGAGGGCTATCGTGTTGAGACTTATACGGACGGTGCCTCGGCACTTGATGGATTGACGGCGCGTCCGCCAAACCTTGCTATCTTCGATATTAAAATGCCGCGTATGGACGGGATGGAATTGCTGCGCCGTTTGCGTCAGAAGTCTGACCTGCCGGTGATTTTCCTCACTTCCAAAGATGATGAGATTGATGAATTGTTCGGCCTGAAAATGGGTGCGGATGATTTTATCACCAAGCCGTTTTCACAGCGTTTGCTGGTCGAGCGTGTTAAAGCGGTTCTTCGCCGCGTTGCTGCGCGTGACGGCAGCGCCAAGCCAAGCGGCCAGCAAGCCCGCTCGCTTGAGCGCGGCCAGCTGGTGATGGATCAGGAACGCCATACCTGCACATGGAAGGGCGAACCGGTTATTTTAACTGTGACTGAATTCCTTATTCTGCATTCTTTGGCGCAGCGTCCGGGTGTCGTTAAAAGCCGTGATGCCCTGATGGATGCCGCTTATGACGAGCAGGTCTATGTGGATGATCGCACCATCGACAGCCATATCAAGCGTCTGCGTAAGAAATTTAAGCAGGTTGATGATAGTTTCGAAATGATTGAAACGCTTTATGGGGTTGGCTATCGCTTCCGCGAAGCTTAAATCATAAATGAATTTTCATTTGTGAGTTTAAAATCCGAAAGGCAATAAAGCAGGTCATGGTCGTGCAGGCGCCAGAAGCGCATAATGAGGCGCACAATGGGGCGCATAACGAAACGGGCAATAAATCAGGCACGCGCAGAGAGCGTATGGCACGCCGCCAGCGTTCGCTTTTTCTGCGCCGTCTGGTTGCGCCTGTTCGTAAGCTGCTCGGCAATTATCTTTTTTCAAGCCTGACACGCCGTATCCTGTTTCTCAATCTGGCAGCTTTGGCTGTGCTGGTTTCCGGCATTCTTTATATGAACCAGTTTCGGGACGGGCTGGTGGATGCCAAGGTGGAAAGCTTAAAAACGCAGGGCGAGATTATCGCCGGTGCGATTGCCGCTTCCGCAACAGTGGAAACCAATTCCATCATGATTGATCCGGAGGTGCTGCTGGAACTGCAAGCGGGGCAAAGCACCAATCCGGCTTCCGATTCCATTGAAAACTGGGAATTTCCGATCAATCCGGAACGTGTGGCGCCTTTGCTGCGTCGTCTGATCTCACCCGTCAACACCCGCGCCCGTATCTATGATCGCGGCTCCAATCTGTTGCTTGATTCACGCCATCTTTATTTCCGCGGACAGGTTTTCCGTTATGACCTGCCGCCGCTGGATGAAGAAGAAAAGACATGGACAGAGCGCGCGCGCGGCTGGATCTGGCGTTTGTTCTATGGTGGCGGTCTGCCGCTTGATCACGAGCAGCCGGGCGGCAATGGTTCTGTTTATCCGGAAATTAAAGCAGCCCTTGATGGCGTTCCGCAGTCTGCACAACGTCGGAATGAAAAAGGCGAGCTGGTCGTTTCGGTAGCAATTCCGATCCAGCGTTTCCGTGCTGTGCTTGGCGTGTTGTTGTTATCCACAGAGGGTGGGGATATCGATAAGATCGTGCAGGGCGAACGAAACGCGATTTTCCGTGTTTTTGGTGTTGTTTCTGCGGTGATGGTCATTCTCTCGCTGTTTTTGGCTTATGCGATTGCTAATCCGTTACGTAAATTGGCAGCGGCCGCTGATCGCGTGCGTCATGGCGTGAAAACCCGTGTGGAAATTCCCGATTACTCTGAACGTCAGGATGAGATCGGCCATCTATCGACATCCATCCGCGATATGATGGATGCGCTTTATACACGGATTGAAGCGATTGAAAGTTTTGCGGCTGATGTCAGTCATGAGTTGAAAAACCCGTTGACCTCTTTGCGCAGTGCTGTGGAAACATTGCCGCTTGCCAAAACAGATGAATCCCGCAAACGTTTGCTGGATGTGATCGAGCATGATGTGCGTCGTCTTGATCGTCTGATTACCGATATTTCCGATGCGTCGCGTCTTGATGCGGAACTGGCGCGCGAACATACTGATCTGGTGGATGTAAAAGTTCTGCTGGAAAATATTGTGCAGGCTGCACAAGGTGTGCGCCGTAATAAAATCGGTACGGAAATCGAATTTGATATTGGCAAAAAGCCAGCGGGCAAAAAAGGTTTCACCGTTGCCGGTCACGATCTGCGTCTTGGACAGGTTGTTTCAAACCTGATTGAAAATGCGCGTTCTTTTGTACCTGAAGATACAGGCAAGATCACCGTGCATCTGACAAGCCGTGCCCAGCGTTTGCAAATTATCATCGAGGATAATGGTCCCGGCATTCCGATTGAGAATATCGAGCGTATTTTTGAGCGTTTCTATACAGATCGCCCGTCTAATGAGGCTTTTGGCCAGAATTCCGGCTTGGGGCTTTCGATCAGCCGGCAGATCATCGAAGCGCATGGCGGTACGCTGATTGCTGAAAATATTTACAGCAGTGAGAAAGAGCCGAAGAAAGCCGGTAAAACGGCCAAGGCGAAAGCACCGGCCGATCCGGAAATTGTCGGTGCCCGTTTTATCGTTGATCTACCTTTGGCAAGCTGATGGAAAAAAGTGGTATCCACGCCTCGACAGTTGAAGTAAATGGCCGCGGTGTCATGTTTTTGGGCGCGTCGGGGATGGGTAAAACTGAGCTGGTGCTGACGCTGATTGAGCGCGCCATTGCGCGAGGCGAAGAAGCGATGCTGGTGGCGGATGATCGCACATTGATCAGACGTGAAGGCGAGGCAATCATCGCCAGCGTGCCGCAGCAACTGGCCGGTGGCATTGAGATCCGCGGTGCCGGTCTTTTCAAGCGCCCCTTTAAGAGTGAAACCCAATTGGCGCTTGTGGTTAAACTGGTTTCAGCAGAAACGGGCGAGCGTTTTCCTGAAGGCCATCAATGGCATTTTGAAGGGGTGGATATTCCTTGTTTACACTTGCGCGCTTTGAGTGCGGGTGCTGATTCGCTAACGATTGCCCGTGCTGTCGAAGCAACTTTGTTTTACGAGCTGTGGCCGTGAAAGGCCTGGCTTGAATATATCGTGCATAAACCTATATTAGATATGCGTGAATCATTAAATATTGACTATATAAGTATAGTTTATAAAATTATTTAAAAACAACAGTTTAAAAAAATATTTTATAATTTTCTTTATTTTTATAATGGGTTTTCTGACTGAAGACTGCGGCATTTTGTTTTTATTGGCTTTTTGCGAATAATTTTCACTTGATATCAATAATTGCCCTGCCAAGATATGTGTCCTATTTGCTAAATGATGATGCATCAGGATTGCTAAAGCCTTATTAGCGGGTAATTTTACTGTTCAGGCAGTAAATGGCAGGCCAGAACGGGAGCAGTTAAACAATGATCGGACTCGTGCTTGTTACGCACGGCAGATTGGCCGAAGAGTTTTTGCATGCGGTTGTGCATGTTGTCGGCCAGCAGGATAATTTTGAAACTGTTTGCATCGGCCCTGATGATGATATGGAACAGCGTCGGCAGGATATTGTTGATGCGGTCAAGCGGGCCGATACCGGACAAGGTGTCATTATTTTGACTGATATGTTTGGCGGCACCCCTTCCAATCTGGCTATTTCTGTGATGGAAGCAGGCAAAGTGGAAGTTATTGCCGGGGTTAATTTACCGATGCTGATCAAGCTGAGCAGCATGCGTGTTTCGGGTGATATGAAACTGGCATTGAGCGAGGCACAGGATGCCGGACGCAAATATATCAATGTGGCCAGTCAGGTTCTGACAGGAAAATAACTTTATGCATGTGAGCGTGCCGGTAACTGGTGACTATAATCCTGATGAAGCTCTGACACGCTCTCTTGAGATTATTAATATGCGCGGGCTTCATGCGCGCGCTTCGGCCAAGTTTGTCCAGACTGTGGATAGTTTCAATGCCCATGTGCGTGTTGAAAAAGACGGCATGTCTGTGGGCGGAACATCGATCATGGGCTTGATGATGCTGGCCGCCTCACCTGGTTGCTGCATTCAGGTCAGCGCTTGCGGTGAAGAAGCGCAACAAGTGCTGGATGCTTTGACCGCGCTGATTGCCAATAAATTCGGCGAAGACGCCTGATTTTACCCCTGCTCTGTACATTATATATAGCCGGATTTTAACCGGCTATTACAGGCTGTCCGGATAGACCCTGACCGGACGATTATCCTTGACCGATTCCATCACGACAAAAGTGGATGTACTTGCGACATTGGGCAGGCTGGAGATTTTCTCGCCAAGCACGAGCCGGTAACGGCGGATATCCGGTGTTCTGATTTTCAACAGATAATCAAACGAGCTGGCGATCATGTGACATTCTTCCACTTCACGGATTTTGCGCACAGCCACGTTAAATTCCTGCAAGGCTTTTTCGCGGGTATCCGACAATTTCACAGTTGTAAAAGCAATATGGTCAAGGCCGAGCTTTTCCGGATCAATCGCGGCGCGGAAACCTTGAATATAGCCTTCCTCGACTAATCTTTTCAGCCTTGTCTGGCATGGTGTTTTGGAAAGCCCGACTTGTTTGGCCAGTTCTGTCATAGCGATGCGGCCATCCTGGCTTAATATTTCCAAAATCCGCATATCGAACAAATCCAGATTGCCTGTATTTGGTTGTTTTTCAGTCATTATGAATGGAATTCCGCATTATAATAAGTTCATTTTGCCTAAATATAGCCGATAATAGGTGAGAAAGGAACTTATGGGAATGATATTCTGCAACAAACAGACAAGCGGGTTCACGTTTTGAAAACGGACAGCGTCTGATATCTTACCAGTCTCAAGGGTTCTTCTCTTATGTCTAACGATATTTTCTCTCGCTTTGATCCAGCTTTAAAAACGCAATCGCCGCTGCGCCAGGCCATTACTGATGCGACGCGCCGCCCTGAAGCTGAATGTGTCTGCCATTTGCTTGAAAAGGCAACTTTGCCGGAAGCTGAGCGTAAAGCTATCCGCGCGACCGCCACACAGCTTATCACCGCATTGCGTGCCAAACATAAAGGCACCGGCGTTGAAGGTCTGGTGCATGAATATTCGCTTTCCAGTCAGGAAGGTGTGGCGCTGATGTGTCTGGCGGAGGCATTGCTGCGTATTCCCGATACAGCAACGCGCGATGCGCTTATTCGTGACAAGATCGCGACCGGTGACTGGAAATCCCATATTGGTGGCGGGCGTTCTTTATTCGTCAATGCGGCCACTTGGGGACTGGTGGTTACCGGTAAACTGACCGGCACGGTCAATGATCGCGGTTTGTCGGCAGCGCTCACCCGCGTTATTGCGCGTTGCGGTGAGCCTGTTGTGCGCCGCGGCGTTGATATGGCAATGCGGATGATGGGTGAACAATTCGTCACCGGTGAAACCATTGATGAAGCGGTAAAACGCGCCCGTGTGCTGGAGCAAAAAGGCTTTGGCTATTCTTATGATATGCTGGGCGAGGCTGCGACCACCGCACAAGATGCCGAGCGCTATTATAAAGACTATGAAAATGCCATTCACGCGATTGGTAAAGCCTCTGCCGGACGCGGTATTTATGCAGGCCCTGGCATTTCCATCAAGCTGTCTGCCTTGCATCCGCGCTATTCCCGCGCGCAAACAACACGCGTGATGGGCGAATTGCTGCCGAAAGTGAAAGCTTTGGCCGCAATTGCCAAATCCTACAATATCGGCCTCAATATTGATGCCGAGGAAGCAGACCGTCTGGAAATCTCGCTCGATCTGCTAGAAAGCCTTTGCCTTGATGAAGAGCTCAAGGGCTGGGAAGGTATCGGCTTTGTGGTGCAGGCTTATGGTAAGCGCTGCCCTTATGTATTGGATTTCATCATTGATCTGGCGCGCCGCTCCAATCACCGCATTATGGTGCGTCTGGTTAAGGGTGCTTATTGGGATGCCGAGATCAAACGTGCGCAGGTGGATGGTCTGGAAGATTTTCCGGTTTATACCCGTAAAATCCACACCGACGTCTCTTATATTGCCTGTGCGCAAAAACTGCTCAATGCACGCGATGTAATCTTCCCGCAATTTGCGACCCATAATGCACAGACTTTGGCGACGATCTATCATCTTGCCGGTCAGGACTTTAAAATCGGCGATTATGAGTTCCAGTGCCTGCATGGCATGGGTGAGCCGCTATATGATGAAGTGGTGGGCACACAGAATTTGAACCGCCCTGCCCGCATTTATGCGCCTGTCGGTACCCACGAAACATTGCTTGCCTATCTGGTGCGTCGTTTGCTGGAAAATGGTGCGAACTCTTCTTTCGTCAACCGCATTGCCGATAAAACAGTGTCGATTGATGAACTGACTGAAGATCCGGCTGCTATTGTGCGCTCAATGCGTGAAATCGGTGCTCTGCACGATCAGATTTCACTGCCGAAAGATATTTTGGGCGCTCGTAAAAACTCTGCCGGTCTTGATCTGTCTAACGAGAACACACTTGTGGCGCTTCATGCAGATTTGCTGAAATCGGCCGCTCAGGATTGGCAGGCTAAACCATTACTTGGTTCATTGTCTGTGCAAGGAACACCCCGTGATGTGCTTAATCCGGGTGATCACAGCGATAAAATCGGTACTGTTTTTGAAGTCAGTGAAGAGGACGCAGCCAAGGCTGTACAATTGGCGGCCAAGTCGGTGAAAGATTGGGCTGCAAAACCGGCAGCAGAACGCGCGGCCTGTCTGGATCGTGCGGCAGATAAAATGCAGGAAGAAATGCCTGTGCTTCTCGGCCTTATCGTGCGCGAAGCGGGCAAGTCTTTGCCAAATGCGATTGCTGAAGTGCGTGAGGCGATTGATTTCTTGCGTTACTATGCCGATCAGGCACGCCGCACCATTGGTGCCGCACATCAATCTCTGGGCACCGTTGTTTGCATCAGCCCGTGGAACTTCCCATTGGCGATTTTCACCGGACAGGTTGTTGCAGCCCTTGTTGCAGGCAATGCCGTCTTGGCAAAACCAGCAGAAGAAACCCCTTTGATTGCAGCAGAAGCTATCCGTTTGCTGCATGAAGCTGGTGTACCTGCGGATGTCCTGCACTTTGTGCCGGGCGATGGCCGCATTGGTGCAAGTCTTGTCGGTGCAGAAGAAACCGCAGCAGTGATGTTCACCGGTTCTACGGAAGTTGCCCGACTTATTCAGGCGCAACTGGCTAAACGCTTACTGCCAAACGGCCAGCCTATTCCGCTGATTGCTGAAACCGGCGGCCAGAATGCCATGATCGTGGATTCTTCCGCGCTTGCTGAGCAGGTGGTGGCTGATGTGATTGCCTCAGCTTTTGACAGTGCCGGTCAGCGTTGCTCGGCTCTGCGTGTTCTTTGCTTGCAGGAAGATGTGGCAGATCGCATCCTCACCATGCTGAAAGGCGCTTTGCAGGAATTGCAGATCGGGCGCACAGATCGTCTGGCAACCGATATCGGGCCGGTTATCAGTGATGAAGCCAAGGCAATCATCAACGCACATATTGAAGCCATGCGTGGTCAAGGCCGTGCTGTGGAACAATTGCCGCTGCCGGAAGAAACGGCAAAAGGCACTTTTGTTGCCCCAACTATTATTGAACTGCGTAGCTTAAGCGAATTGAAGCGTGAGGTCTTCGGGCCAGTGCTGCATGTCATTCGTTATAAGCGCGATGATCTGGATCGGTTGATCGATGATATTAATGCCACCGGCTATGGTCTGACATTTGGTTTGCATACGCGCTTGGATGAAACCATTGCGCATGTGGCTGAGCGTATTCGGGTTGGCAATATCTATATCAACCGTAATGTGATTGGTGCGGTTGTAGGCGTGCAGCCTTTTGGCGGGCGCGGATTGTCCGGCACGGGGCCAAAGGCAGGCGGGCCGCTTTATCTTGGCCGCTTGCTGCAAAAAGCGCCGGTGCCGCCGCAATATGCTTCGGTGCATCGGGATGCAGGTGCAACCGAGTTTGCGCGCTGGCTTGGCTCCAAGGGTATGAACAGCCTTGCGGCTGCTGCTCGTGAAACGGCAGGTGCTGCCGCATTGGGTTTAAGCATTGAATTGCCGGGCCCTGTAGGCGAGCGTAATATTTATGCTCTGCATCCGCGTGGCACTATTTTATTGCTGCCACAGACGGAAACAGGGCTCTATCGCCAGCTGACGGCTGTGCTTGCAACAGGCAATGATGCGGTGCTTGATGGTGCTTCACCATTGCGCAGCACTTTAAAAGATCTGCCTGCCTCATTGCATGCACGTATTCGCTTTGTCTCTGACTGGAAACAAAGCGGCCCCTATGCAGGTGCGCTGGTGGAAGGGGATGCGAGTGAGATCAGAGCCGCCAATCAGGCTATTGCCGCTCTTTCCGGCCCGCTGGTGCTGACGCAAGCTGCAAGCAGTGAAGATCTGAGCACGAATGCAGACAGTTATTGTCTCAATTGGCTGATGGAAGAAGTATCCACATCCATCAACACCACTGCGGCTGGCGGAAATGCGAGCCTGATGGCGATCGGATGACCGCCCTCTTGGTTAAATAAGGGTCGCTTAACCTGCTTTTGATTAATTTTCACGCTTGCAAGGCATTATTTTATGCTTTGCAAGCCTGAGAAGCCTTAAAAATGATAAAAGCGATGCATGTTAAAATGCATCGCTTTTATATTTAGATCGAATTGCGATACGACGCATAGCTTAACGAAATACAATGTGCAGAAGCGTTGCGAATCCAGCAAAAACGGATACGGTTCATTTTTTAAATAAAAATCGATTTTTAGGTGATTTTGTTGCGCGTAACTGAAGTATAAATCAATATTATTACTTTTAGGTGATTTTGCCGATTAAGGTTTCGTTAATCTTTGAAAGTCTCTCGCGAACATTCGATCCATTCTACACATGATTGTGAACTTATGAAGGCAGAACTGCGCCTTTGCGGTGCTTTTGATGACCTTTAGCGCAGGGTAGCTATGCAAATTTGTGTCTGCACATATCGTGCGCTTTCCCCTATATGTAGGGGGCAAGAGAGAACAACAACTTATTACTTAGGTGAAAAGAAATGAACCTTATCCGCTCATACAACAACTGGCGCCGTTACCGTAACACTGTAAACGAACTGAGCCGCCTTTCATCCCGCGAATTGAATGATCTGGGCATCCTGCCTTCAGATATTCCTTATGTAGCACGCAAGGCTGCAACCCGCTAACAACAGAATTACTGCTGAAGGTCATTAGTATCTTCATGTTGTTCTGTTCATGTGGACTAAGAATTCGGGCAGTGAAGTAGTATAGGTAAGCAATACGGCAGAATATACGAAACCAGCTCAAACTAATATCACAGAAGACCCCTCCTCCTCCCCTTAAAGTCTTCTGTGGTTTAAGACCGGTCTCCCTCCTCCCAATTAGCCGGTCTTTCTATCAGACACCCGTTGCAGTCCTCCCCTGCGACGGGTGTTATTTTTTGCGCATTCTTATTGAGCAGTGTGCTGCTGATTGAAGCACATAAAAAGCCCCGCATGAAAATTGCATACGGGGCTTTAAACTATGTCTGAAATCATCATTTGCTTTTGCAGATGTTCAGCCCCATTTTTCAATGATCAGCTTGCCGCCGTCAGAAAATCTGGAAAAACGGAAAGGTGCCGGATCAACAATCGGTGTTGCGCCCGTCACCATATCAGCAATCAAATGCCCTGCTCCCGGCCCGATGCCGAAACCATGACCGGAAAACCCGGTAGCGATCGTCACGCCTTCCACATTGGCAGCTTCCGAGATCACCGGAATAACATCCGGCATGGTATCAATCAGCCCTGCCCATTCCTGCTCGATGCGTGCGTCTTTGAATTGTGGAAAGGCTTGTTTGACTTTCTCAAGAGCTTGCATATTGGCACTGTGATGCGGACTCGGATCAATGGTGCGGATTTTTTCAAAAACCGACACCTGATCCAGCGGTTTGTTGCGCCAGTGGATAAGTTCTTCAAAAAAGCGCTCACCAAAGCGCAGATGCAGCGTGCGCCATTCCATCATCAGTGAAGGCAGATATTCACGGAAAAACGCAAAACTGTCCGGAATAATATCGGCAACGCCGCCACCTTCGGAGGCGATTGTATAACCGCCATCCAACCGTTTACGGATGCCGAAATCATTGTAATAAATGGCATGATCAATGCCTGCATCAAGCGGTTGGGTGCGAAAAACTGAACCGCGAAGTTTAAGTTGCGGCAAACGCAGGCCTAAGCCTTTGCAAATCAAACGTGACCAGACGCCACCAGCAATCACGACCGCCTGACAGGCCACGACCCCGCGCTCTGTCACCACGGCACTGACCTTGCCATTGGTGGTTTCAATGCCTCTGACGGCACAGTTTTCCAAAATATATGCGCCGTCTTCCATGGCCTTTGCAGCCATAGCAGGTACGGCCTTTTGCGGTTCAGCGCGGCCATCGCCCAGAGTTTGCAGGCCGCCGGCTAGTTTTTGGGTCAGGCCGGGGGCTGCATCCATCGCTTCGCTGGCGGACAGGATTTTAGAATCCAATCCATGTTCACGGGCAATTTTGACCCATTTTTCATAGGTTTCAATCTGTTCTTTGCTCTGCGTTGTGTAAACAATTCCGGAGGTGCGAAAACCAGTTTCACGGCCGGTTTTTGCGTTCAGACTGTTCCAGATTTTCATGCTTTCACGAATGAGCGGTAATTCGCGGCTGTCGCGCCCGTTTTGTCTGCACCAGCCCCAGTTGCGGCTTGATTGCTCACCTGCGAGCATGCCTTTTTCGAAAAGGGTCACGTGAATCCCGCGCTCTGCCAGAAAAAGTGCCGTGCTAACCCCGATAATTCCGCCGCCGATAATGGCCACATCGGTTTTTTGTGGCAAGGTCTGCGAGGTGGTGATTTGATCAATAACGGGACCCATGATAATTCCTCGATCAAGCTGGGATTAAGCGCAGTGCTTTGATGTTATTATAACAATTGTTGCCAAGGGTGGCGCAAATTTAAGTATCAAGCAATTACCGCCTATTCTAAATTTGAAAAAATCAGAGCATTATTGAGCCGCAAACAGGCTTTCCAGATAAAGAATTTTCGTTAAACTATTGAAAGCGCTTGCCATAAAGCACTTCCGCATTTCATAATATACGCAACCGGTTTTTTTGATTCCCCGATTTTGCCTGACGCGTAAACTGATCGGAAAATATGGAGGCGTAGAGCGAAATGATGGACGGCAGCCTGTTATTCCTGCTTGTCCTGCTTCCATTTACCGGAAGTTTAATCATTGGGCTTTTCCGTTTCGTTGATCGCACTTCGGCAACATGGATTACGGGTGGCGTTGCGCTTGCAGCATTTCTGCTGACTCTCGGTCTTTATCCTTTTGTTTTTGATGGGCAGGTTTTACGTGCCAGCATTGAATGGCTGCCGGATTACGGCTTAAATCTTTCTTTGCGCATGGATGGTTTCGCCTGGCTCTTTGCGGTTCTCATCACCGGTATTGGTTTTCTGGTTGTGGTCTATGCGCGCTATTACATGGCGCAGGAAGACCCGGTTCCGCGCTTTTTCTCGTTCTTTTTGGCCTTTATGGGTGCGATGCTGGGTGTGGTTTTATCCGGCAACATCATTTTGCTGGCGGTGTTCTGGGAACTGACCAGTATTTTCTCATTCCTGCTGATCGGTTATTGGTACCATAATGTCAGCGCCCGTGATGGCGCTCGTATGGCTTTGACGGTGACGGGTATTGGCGGGTTTGCGTTGCTTGTCGGTGTGTTGCTGCTTGGGCATATGGCTGGCAGTTATGATATGGATGTCGTGCTGGCGGCTGGCAATGTCGTGCGTACGCATCCGCTTTATGTGCCGGCTCTTGTGCTGATCCTGCTTGGCGCTTTCACCAAAAGCGCGCAGTTCCCGTTCCATTTCTGGCTGCCCAATGCGATGGCTGCGCCAACGCCGGTTTCTGCTTATCTGCACTCCGCCACTATGGTAAAGGCGGGCGTATTCTTACTTGCGCGTTTCTGGCCGGTGCTGGCTGGTACGGAAGAATGGTTCTGGATTGTCGGCCTTGCGGGTATGACCACTTTGGTGGTCGGCAGCTTCTTTGCAATGTTCCAGCAAGACCTAAAAGGCCTGCTGGCTTATTCGACCATTAGCAATCTTGGGCTTATCACTGCGCTTTTGAGCCTTGGCAGTCCTTTGGCTGCGGTGGCCGCGATTTTCCACATGGTCAATCATGCGATTTTCAAGGCTTCGCTTTTCATGGCGGCTGGTATTATCGACCATGAAACCGGCACCCGCGATATGCGCAAGCTCAGCGGCTTGTTCCGGGCGATGCCTTATACTGCAACACTGGCGATGGTGGCGAGTGCCGCTATGGCGGGTGTGCCCCTGCTCAACGGCTTTATCTCCAAAGAGATGTTTTTTGCCGAAGCGGTAGAAACTCATATGGATTCATGGTTTGACCGTGCAACGCCATATCTTGCAACCATTGCCGGTGTTTTCACAGTGGCTTATTCGGTGCGGTTTATCCATTCGGCATTTTTCGGACCGCCGCCGCATGACTTGCCAAAAGAGCCGCATGAGCCGCCGCATTGGATGCGTTTTCCGATCGAGTTTCTGGTTGTGCTCTGCCTGTTGATAGGGATTATTCCCAGCCTTTCCATCGGACCGTTTTTGCATTCAGCGGTGATGTCGGTGCTGGGTGATGCAACGCCGAATTATAGCCTGTCCGTCTGGCATGGTTTCAATGTGCCGCTCTTGATGAGTTTCATCGCGATGATCGGCGGTTTCTTGCTTTATGCACTGCTGAAAAACTATTTTGAAACCAGTGAGGGCGGGCCGCCATTATTGCGTAATTTAAAAGCGCAACGTATTTTCGAGCGGGTGCTGGTCACCGTTTCATGGAAATGGGCGCGCAGCATTGAAAGCCGTTTCATTTCCCGCCATTTGCAAACGCAATTGCGCATTGTGGTGCTGGTTGCCATGCTGGCTGCTGCCTGGCCGATCTACCAGGCCGGCATTGGTGCAGGGCAAATGGGATCGCAGCCGGTTGATCTGATCTTTGCGCTGTTGTGGGTTATTGGCGGCATCTGCGCCATTGGTTCGGCTTATCTGGCGAAGTTCCACCGCTTGGCTGCTCTTATTTTGCTTGGCGGGGCAGGGCTTGTCACTTGTATCACCTTTGTCTGGTTCTCAGCGCCTGATCTGGCGGTAACGCAGCTGGTTGTGGAAATTGTCACCACCGTGCTTATTCTGCTCGGCTTACGCTGGCTGCCAAAACGCTTTGAAGATCCGGATCCGTTTCCGGTACCGTTTGGTGCGCGTCTGCGTCGTTATCGGGATGTGATTATTGCCGCTATTGGCGGTGTTGGCATGACCATTATCGCTTATGCAGTGATGACGCGTCCGGCACAAAGAGGCATCGGCGATTATTTTCTTGAAAATGCCTATACCGGTGGCGGCGGCAAAAACGTCGTTAACGTCATTTTGGTTGATTTCCGCGGTTTTGATACGCTGGGTGAAATTGCAGTGCTCGGCATTGTGGGCTTGGCTGTTTTTGCGCTGCTGCGTCGTTTCCGTCCGGCAGCCGACAGTGCAGGTTCAACGCCGCAGCAGAAAATTCAGGATGCCTATGACGAGGCGTCACCGGATCGCAATAGCGGCGATACATTGCATGATTATCTGGCGGTGCCGTCAGTTATTATGCAGTGGCTGTTTCCGGTTATCATTGTGTTTGCCGTGCATTTGTTTATGCGCGGGCATGATGCGCCGGGCGGTGGTTTCGCGGGCGGTGTCGCTTTGGCAATTGCCTTCATTCTGCAATATCTGGCAGCGGGAACGCGCTGGGTGGAAGACCATTTGCGTATTTTACCGCTGAAATGGATCGGGCTTGGATTGCTGACAGCCGTTGCCACAGGGGCAGGGGCGTGGGTGTTCGGTTATCCGTTCCTGACCTCTTATTTCCAATATGTGGATTTGCCTTATATCGGCAAAATGCCGCTTGCCAGTGCGCTTGGGTTTGACCTTGGCGTGTTTACACTCGTGGTCGGGGCAACAGTGCTGGTGCTGATCGCATTGGCGCACCAATCAATCCGTCGCCATCGTGTGGAAAAGAATACGGGTGCGAGCCCTGCGGCTAAGGAGGCAAACTGATGGAGATTGTACTCTCATTAGCTATTGGCATTTTAACAGCTTCCGGCATCTGGCTGATTTTACGTCCGCGTACATTTCAGGTCATCATCGGGCTGTCGCTGATTTCTTATGCGGTTAATCTGTTTATCTTCAGCATGGGGCGACTGCGCACCAATGCAGCACCTGTGCTGGAAGACGGTCACAATGTCGTGTCGGGTCTTTATGCTGATCCGGTGCCGCAGGCACTTGTGCTGACTGCGATTGTGATCGGTTTTGCGATGACAGCTTTATTTCTGGTTGTGCTTCTGGCCTCACGCGGCCTGACCGGCACTGACCATGTCGACGGGCGGGAGAATTGATGATGGATTGGAGCCATCACCTGATTATTCTGCCAATTTTGCTGCCATTAACGACAGCAGCCGTGTTGCTGATGTTTGATGAGCGTCGCCGCAAGCTTAAATCCGGCATTAATCTGGTTGCAACCGTGACATTGCTGGCGCTGGCACTTAGTTTGCTTTTAAAAGCTGAAAAGCTCGCCCCTGCCGCTGAGGTCTATCTGCTGGGCAACTGGGCAGCGCCTTTTGGTATTGTGCTGGTGCTTGATCAGCTTGCGGCACTGATGATGGTGCTCGGCTCGGTGCTCGGGCTTGCAGCACTTATTTATGCTGTAGCGCGTTGGCATAAAGCAGGGCCGCATTTCCACACACTGTTTCAATTACTGTTGATGGGCATCAATGGTGCGTTTTTAACCGGCGATCTTTTCAATCTATTTGTATTTTTTGAGGTGATGCTGGCTGCATCTTATGGCTTGGTGCTGCACGGCTCCGGTGTGATGCGCGTTAAAGCTGGCTTGCATTATATTGCGGTTAATCTGGTTGCCTCTTCTTTGTTTCTTATTGGTGTCAGTCTGATTTATAGCGTCACCGGATCGCTTAATATGGCTGATCTGGCGGTGCTTATTCCTGATGTTCCGGCAGAAGACCGGATGCTTTTAGAAGCAGGTGGCGCAGTGCTCGGCATTGCTTTCCTGATTAAAGCCGGTATGTGGCCGCTTAATTTCTGGTTGCCGGCAACTTATACGGCTGCTGCTGCACCGGTTGGCGCGATCTTTGCCATTTTGAGTAAAGTCGGCATTTATGTGCTGTTGCGTCTGTCGCCATTATTCTTTGGTGTCAGTGCGGGCATGTCGTCTGGCTTTGGTGATGATGGCATCTATTATGGCGGTATGCTGACTATTGCTTTCGGGCTTATTGGTGTCGTGGCATCGCAGGCTTTAGGGCGTTTGGCTGGCTACAGCATTTTGGTCTCCTCCGGCACATTGCTGGCAGCAATTGGCAGCGGCAATGCCGCGATGACCGGTGGCGCACTCTTCTATATGGTTTCCTCTACTTTAACGATTGCAGCGTTCTTCCTGCTGATCGAACTGATCGAGCGCGGGCAGGATGCAGCGGCAAACGTGTTGGCGGTTACCATTGAAGCCTATGGTGATGAAGAGGAAGAAGAAGAGGAAGACGAGGTCGGCATTGTCTTACCAGGCACACTAGCCATTCTGGGTGGTTGTTTTGCCGTTATTGCTATTTTGCTGATCGGCTTGCCACCGTTTTCAGGCTTTATCGCCAAATTTGTGCTGCTGACTGGCATTTTAAATCCTGAAACTTCCAATCCGGCCGTTTCTGATGGTTTGCCTTGGCATAGCTGGTTGCTGATTGCATTGATTGTCCTTTCAGGCCTTTCCGCTTTGATTGCTATGACCCGTAGTGGTATCCGCACCTTCTGGGCTTCGATGGAAGGGCGTGTGCCACGCGTGCTGGTCATTGAAGTGGTGCCGATTGCCGGACTGCTGCTTATCTGTCTGGCGCTGACCATTCAGGCAGGTCCTGCCATGAATTATATGAATAAAACCGCTGCCGGCCTGCATGACCCGTCGCAATATATCAACAGTGTTTTGCAGGCGCCACGTGTCGCAAAAGAGGGTGATAAGCCTGTCTTGTCCCTCAAACAGGAAGGGCGTGCACAATGAAGTGGCTTTTCCCTTATCCGGTTTTGTTTGCAGCGCTTCTGCTCTTCTGGTTACTGCTGAATGATTTTACCATCGGCGCGCTGATCTTTGGCTCTATCGTTGCTTTTGTTGCCTGTCATGCGATGACGGCTTTGGTGCCGCAAAAGCCAAGAATCCGCTCTTATCGTCTCATTCCTGTGTTGGTCTGGCGTGTGGCGCTGGATATTCTGCAATCTAATATTGCGGTGACAAAAATCATCTTGTCGCGCCATGATCGTGGCCGCCGCGCAGGATTTGTGGCAATTCCCTTGCAATTAACCGACCGGATGGGCTTAGCTATTCTGGCTTGTATAATTACGGCAACACCTGGCACCGCATGGGTGGATTATCATGCAGCCAGCGGTGAATTACTGATCCATGTGCTGGATCTCAAAGACGCGCAGGAGTGGAGAGATTCCATCAAGCAGCGTTATGAAGAACTGTTACTGGAGATTTTTGCATGAGTGCAGTCCTCTTGTTCTGGTCATTGCTGGCCTCTCAGTTCATGCTTTTATGCGCCATGTTATGCGCTTTATATCGTTTGGTTTCAGGGCCCAGAGCGCAGGACCGCGTGCTGGCCATGGATGCGCTTTATGTGTGTGCTATGCTGTTGTTGCTGACATTTGGCATCCGCACCGGCACAAATATCTATTTTGAGGCAGCTTTGACGATTGCACTGCTCGGATTTGTTTCCACTGTGGCGATGGCAAAGTTTTTGATGCGCGGCGAGGTCATCGAATGACAAATGCAGCCGATCTGCCGCTATGGGCAGCCATCCTCATTTCGCTCTTTTTGTTGCTTGGTTCCGCACTCACTCTGATCGGCACCATCGGCATGGTGCGCTTTAAAAGTTTTTATGAGCGTATTCATGCACCCACATTGGGAACCACATGCGGAGCAGGGGGCATTTTAATTGCTTCTGTTCTCTTCTTTTCCATTTTGGAAAGCCGGCTGATAATTCATGAAATATTGATAACAGCGTTTGTAATTGTAACCACACCTGTGACATTGTTATTATTATCGCGGGCGGTCATTCATCGTGACCGGACCGACGATAGCCGGCAATTACCTGAGCCTTCCGAAAAAGAATAAGTGAAATAGTAAAGAGTAAACGGAAGGAAAGGAGCAGCACTCAAGCCTGAGGGGGCTGTTTGTGCCTGCGACCGATTGTCCGGTTATTCAATGTTGCTGTCTGTAGCGGTTGTTGAACCGTTCAGATTGCGTTATCTGAATTTCAGTAATTTCTGAAAGTTCAGAATTTACGGGAGAAATATTTTGGAATTAACGCCTATTATACAATCCTTCGTGCTGCATTTTGGCGAGATGGGTAGCCGGTGGGGTATCAACCGCACTGTCGGGCAGATTTATGCATTGTTATATGTATCCGCCAAACCCTTATGCGCTGATGAGATTGTGGAAGCATTGGGTGTCTCTCGCTCCAATGTTTCTATGGGAATTCGTGAGTTGCAGGGATGGAATTTGGTGCTGTTGCGCCATATCCCGGGTGACCGCAGAGATTTTTTCACTACGCCGGATGATGTCTGGCAAATTTTACGCACACTCGCCGAAGAGCGTAAAAAACGTGAAATTGATCCGACACTGAGTGTGTTGCGTGAAATTTTGATGGAGCAGCCGACCGAAGAAAACGACCGCTTTGCGCAAAATCGTATGCAGGATATGTACGGCCTGATCGAGCAACTGACCAATTGGTATGATGACGTCAAAAAGCTTGAAACAGAACGCTTGATGACCCTGCTGGCTCTTGGTGCAAAAGTAACCCGTTTTCTGGAAACGACCGATAAGATTGTTTCGCTTGGTCGCGGTCGCTCCGCAACTAAGAAAGATGTAAAGCAGCGTGAGCCGTAAGGACACAGATAACAAGCTTGAACTTGTAGCGGATGAAACGCAAAACGTGGCAAAAAGCCCGCGTAAAGCACGTCGTCCGCGCCGTGCGCAACCGCCTTTATTAAAGAAGGGCGGTTGGCTTCAGGTTTTGGCTGCTTTGATCTGGATCCCGCAGGCCGCAATGCTTGCCTATGCGGTTGGGTTGATTGCGGACGGGCAATTTGACAACCGCATTTATTGGTTGGCTGCGGGCATCTTACTGCTTGGTGTTTTGCGTTCAATGCTGGATGCTGCGGGTGGTCGTATGGCCTATCGTGCGGCGCGTCAGACTTTAACGCTGATGCGTACTAAAGCCCTTCACGCTTTAAGCTCCCGCTCGCCATTGGATATCAGCCGCCCTTCATCGGGCGAAACGGCTAGTATTCTGGCCGAGCAGGCTGAAATGATGGTGCCTTATCTCTCGCGCTTTGTGCCTATCCGTCAAAAAGTGATGGTGGTGCCGTTTATTCTGCTTTGCTTTGTATTTTACTATTCTTGGACATCGGCACTGATTTTGCTTATTGCCGCACCACTCATTCCTTTATTCATGGCATTGATCGGCATGCGTGCGCAAAAAGCCAGCGAAGAACAGCTGGTGGAAATGGGCAGCATGAACGGTTTTCTGCTTGATCGTTTGCGCGGTCTGGCAACAATCCGCAGTTTTGATGCTGTGGATCAAACTGCTCTGCGTTTACGTGAAAATGCCGAAACTCTGCGCAAAAAAACCATGGTGGTTTTGCGTATCGCTTTTTTATCTTCTGCTGTGCTGGAGCTTTTTTCAGCACTGGGCGTGGCAATGGTTGCGGTATATATCGGCTTCCATCTGTTGGGGCCGCTTAATTTTGGTGCATGGGGCGATAAGCTTGTTTTAAGTGAAGCTTTGTTTGTGTTGTTGCTGGCGCCAGCATTTTTCGAGCCGTTACGGGAACTATCCAATGCCTGGCACGACCGTGCCAGTGGCGAGGCAGCTATTGATGCCTTGGAAAATTTACATGTTCATCAGGCTCCGATTGTTGGTGCAGGGCATCAGCGAAATACGCCATCGGACGGCCAGGATACATCCATCACACTGAATGCGGTTAGCTATAGCTATCAGGCTGAACGTAAGGTTCTGCAAGATTTTAATCTTGCCATACAGGCTGGTGAAAAAGTTGCCATTCTAGCCCCAAGCGGTATGGGCAAATCGACGATCCTTGCTCTGATTGCCGGTTTGATCAAGCCGCAATCCGGCACGGTGGAAATCGGCGGGCAGGTTTTAACAGATGAAAACGCAGCTCAGTTGCGCGGTCAAATGGTTTGGGTCGGGCAAAAGCCACATATTTTTGCCGGTTCCGTGCGCTCCAATATCAGTTTGCAGCGTGAGCATGTCGATCAAAGCCATATGGATGCAGCCTTGCAAGTGATGGCGCTGAGCGATGTGAGCAATGTGATGAATAATCATATGCTTGGCGAAGGTGGTATCGGCCTGTCCGGTGGCGAAGCGGTGCGTTTGGCATTGGCGCGCGCAGCGGTTGATCCGGCTGCAACTATTATTCTCGCTGATGAACCGACCGCCCATCTTGATCGCGAAACGGCGGATCAGATTACAACAAGTTTGCTTGCCTTGGCCAAGGGCAAAACCATGCTGGTTGCAACGCATGACGAGACATTGGCGCGTCATATGGACTACGTCATCCGATTGGATAGTGAGCGACAAAATTATGCAGATGTCAGGGGGGCAGCAGAATGAGTGGCCTTCGCGCATTACGTCCGATTTTGGCACTTTATTTCCGTGAAAAGAAGTGGCTGCTTTATGCGGGTATGCTTCTGGCTGGTGTGACCGTGCTGGCAGGTATCTTGCTTCTTGGTCTGTCTGGCTGGTTTATTACCGCCACAGCAATTGCCGGTTTAACTGTTGCTACTGCCGTTGTTTTTGATGTGTTTGCCCCTGCCGCCGGTATTCGTTTGCTGGCCATTTTACGCACCGGATCGCGCTATCTGGAGCGGCTGGTAACGCATGATGCCATGCTGGCCGTACTTGCCTCGTTGCGTGAGAAACTATTCCGTTCATGGGCAAAACCACAGGCTGCACATGATTTGTTGCGCAGACCAGCCAAGCTTTTGTTTCGCCTGACAGCCGATATTGATGCACTGGATTCACTTTATCTGCGTGTGTTGGTGCCTGCTGGTGCAGCGCTTGCCACAGCGCTTGTGTGTGCGGTGGCACTCGGGCTTGTCAATCTTTGGCTTGGATCAGTGGTTGGTATTTCGCTGGTTATTACCGGACTTGGTTTACCGCTGATTATTGCCTTGCAGGCACGTAAACCTATGCGCAAACGCGCCAAGGCCACGGAAGCTTTGCGGGCGCGCACCATTGATATGGTGGCAGGGCAGGTCGAGCTGATTATGGCGGGTCGGATGGATGCCCAAACTCATGCCGTGCAATATGCTGATGAGCATCTGGCCAAAGCGGATGATAAGGTCAACCGCCTTGATGTGATGGCAGGTGCAGGTTTTGGCATTGCATCTGCCGCTCTGCTGGCAGGGGCTATGGTCGCAGTTTCAAAGATTGCGCAAAACGGCAATGTCAGCGCACCTTTGGCGGTCTTTGTGTTGTTGGTGGTACTTTCGGCTTTTGAGCCATTTGCAGCTTTGCGCCGCGGTGCGATGGAATTGACCCGCACGATTTTGGCCGCACAACGCGTTGGCCCAAGTCTTGAAACGGAGACAGTAGATTTTTATAAGCCACAGCCGCCTCAGGATGGGCTGGCGGTGGAGTTCAGGCATGTCACAGCGCGCCACGAGGGGGCGGGAGTTGATGTGCTGCATGATGTGAGCTTCTCATTGAATAACCATGAGAAAATTGCAGTTATTGGTGCCAGTGGTGCCGGTAAATCCAGTTTGCTGGCTTTGATTGCTGGTGAGTTACAGGCAAAAAGCGGGCAGGTTTTGGCGTGTGCTTCAACATTGCTGACGCAAAAAACCGAGCTTTTTCAAGATAGTTTGCGCGATAATTTGCTGTTGGCAAATCGTCAAGCAAGTGATGAAACCTTGGTTCAAGCCTTGCAAAATGCAGGTTTGGGTGAGGTTTTGGCACAAATGCCGCAAGGGCTTTCGACGTCCTTGGGGGAGGGAGGAACGGGACTTTCGGGTGGGCAGCAGAGACGTCTGGCTTTGGCACGGCTTTTCCTGCATGATACACCTGTTTGGTTGTTAGACGAGCCGACAGAAGGACTGGATGAAGAAACCAGTCAGGATGTTTTGCAAAGTCTGGCAGCTATGGGGGCAGCACGTAGTTTTATCATTGTGACACACGTGAGGCGGGAGGCCATGCTCGCTGACAGACTGATTGTTATGCAACATGGGCGCATCATTGAAAATGTGTCACGGCAGCATCCGCGTTTTGCAATGCTGATGGATGGGCTGCGTACATGAATATTTTAGGTTCTAAAAGGGTAAAACAGTTTCATGGGGTGCGTTCTTGCCCCGCTTTAAAGAGGGCCGGTTTTCCGGTGTAAATAGATGGAATTTGATATCGTCTCCCTGTCCAGATTGCAGTTTGCAATCACGGCTTTATATCATTTCTTATTCGTCCCCCTCACTCTGGGTCTTTCTGTCATTCTGGCAATTATGGAGACCGTTTATGTGATGACCGGTCGCCTTGTCTGGCGTCAGATGACGAAGTTCTGGGGTACATTATTCGGCATCAACTTTGTCATGGGTGTGGCCACGGGGATTGTGATGGAGTTTCAGTTCGGGATGAACTGGAGCTATTACAGCCATTATGTAGGTGATATTTTCGGGGCTCCGCTGGCTATTGAAGGGCTGATGGCTTTCTTTCTGGAAGCAACATTTGTCGGCCTGTTTTTCTTTGGCTGGGATAAGCTTTCCAAGTTGGGGCACTTGATGGTCACCTATCTGGTGGCTGCAGGCTCCAACATGTCGGCATTATGGATTTTGATCGCCAATGGCTGGATGCAAAATCCTGTTGGTTCTGCCTTCAATCCTCAGACCATGCGTATGGAAGTCACTGACTTTTTCGCTGTGCTGTTTAATCCGGTGGCGCAGGCAAAATTTGTCCATACGGTTTCGGCCGGTTACGTCACAGCTTCCATTTTTGTGCTGGGTGTTTCGGCATGGTATTTGCTCAAAGGCCGCTCTACGGAGCTTGCCAAGCGCTCGATGACCATTGCTGCTTCTTTTGGTCTGGCTGCATCGCTTTCCGTTGTGGTGCTGGGTGACGAAAGCGGTTATCTTTCTTCGGAACATCAGAAGATGAAGCTTGCAGCCATCGAAGCTGCATGGGACACAGAACCACCTCCGGCATCATTCACCGCTTTTGGTTTTCCGGATCAGGAAGCCCGTGAAACCCATTATGCCGTGCATATTCCTTGGGTCATGGGGCTGATTGGTACCCGCTCACTGGATACGGCTATTCCGGGTATCAGCGAGCTGGTGGAAAATAATAAAACCTATATTCGCAACGGTATCAAAGCCTATGATGCGCTGGAACAAATCCGTATCGCAGGTCCTAAAGGGCAGGTATCGGAAGAAATTCAGGCGCAGTTTGAAGATAACGGCCAATGGCTTGGTTATGCATTGTTGTTGAAGCGTTATGTGGATGATCCGCGTCTGGCAACCGAAGAGCAGATTGTGAAAGCGGCCAATGACACAGTGCCGGGCGTTCTGCCCCTCTTCTGGTCATTCCGTATTATGGTAGGCCTGGGCTTCTTCTTTATCCTGCTGACCGGTACTTTCTTCTATCTCTCCGGCCGGCGCAGGCTCGATCAGCACCGCTGGTTGTTGAAAGTGGCAGTGTTTTCCATTCCGTTACCGTGGATTGCTGCGGAAATGGGCTGGATCGTTGCAGAATTTGGTCGCCAACCGTGGATCATTGAAGGCGTGTTGCCAACGGCGATGGCGGTGTCCAATCTGGGGGCTTCCACTGTATTGCTGACCATTGCTGGTTTCGTCGCAATTTATACAGTTCTGATCGTGATCGAAATGGGATTGATGATCCGTGCGATCAAAGATGGTCCTGCCCCAGACAGTAACCCTGAAGCCATGCTGGCACCTGCCAGTATTGTGCCAGCCGAATAAGGAGGCTGTGTTACGATATGATCTTAAGTCAGTTGATTGATTATGAAACTTTGCGGCTGATCTGGTGGGTTCTGCTGGGTGTATTGCTGATCGGCTTTGCCGCTATGGATGGTTTTGACCTGGGCGTTGGCACTTTACTGCCATTCGTTGCCAAAACTGATGTGGAACGTCGTGTGGTTATCAACACGATCGGCCCTGTCTGGGAAGGCAATCAGGTTTGGCTCATCCTTGGTGGTGGTGCTATTTTTGCCGCATGGCCACCGCTCTATGCTGTGTCCTTCTCCGGCTTTTATCTGGCGATGTTTATCATCCTGTTTGCGCTTATTTTACGGCCTGTCGGCTTTAAATATCGCAGCAAAAAGCAAAGCCCGCAGTGGCGCAGTGGCTGGGACTGGGCACTGTTTATCGGCGGTTTTGTGCCGGCACTGATTTTCGGTGTGGCTGTCGGCAATGTGCTTCAGGGCGTGCCGTTCCGCTTCAGTGATCATTTGCAGATCTTCTATGAAGGTAATCTGTTTGGTCTGCTCAATCCGTTTGCACTGCTGTGCGGATTATTGTCGGTCGCTATGCTCACCATGCATGGTGCTGCATGGCTGGTGTTGAAAACCACTGGTGACATTGCAAAACGTGCCAAAAGCTTTGGCAGTGTCGCAGCTTTGCTGACGATTGTCTTCTATGTGCTGGCCGGCATCTGGATGTGGTACGGCATTGCCGGCTATCGCATCACCAGTGAAATCGTCACCGATGGACCGTCCAATCCGCTGTTTAAAACCGCTGTGTTGGAGCATGGTGCATGGTTTACCAATTTCAGCAATTATCCGATTTTGCTGATCGCACCGGTATTGGGTATTTTGGGCGCATTGTCGGTGTTGGTTGCAATGCGCGCCGGTCGTGAAGTGATGCCGCTCCTGATGGGTAAATTATCGATCTTCGGTATCATCTCATCGGTTGGTGTGGCGATGTTCCCGTTCATTCTGCCATCTTCACTCGATCCGAATGCCAGCCTGACGGTCTGGGATTCTTCATCCAGCCAGATGACCTTGTTTAATATGCTCGTTGCAACGGCAATCTTCCTGCCATTGATCCTGTTCTATACATCCTGGGTTTACAAGGTGCTGTGGGGCAAGGTCGATAAGAACATGATCGAAGACGACAACAGCCACGCATATTAAAATTACAGGCAGGGCAGCAGGTTTGTTCTGCCGATCAGGAGAAATGAAAATGTGGTATTTTTCATGGGTTCTAGGTTTACCGCTTGCCGCAGCTTTCGCTGTGCTCAATGCCATGTGGTATGAATTGATGGATGATAAAGAGCGCAAACGCATCAAGGAAGATCCGACCCTTGAGCTGGCGCGCCAAGGTAACAAGCCGCAGCATTAATGCGCCAAGTGTCAGCTTTGGCACATCAAAGTGGTTTGAAAAAAGAGAAAAGGTGGCAGATTATTCTGTCACCTTTTTTGTTTATTTGAATTTATTAAGCGCTAATTGTAAGGCGCCCTCAAGGGCTTCAGCTTGCGGCGGCACAATCAATGCCTGCTGCTCTGCAGGCAGATATTTTTGATAAAGCGGTGCCAAGCCACCCAGCATACTGATTTTATCGGTGCCTTCTTCGATTAAAACACGCAAGGTTTGTGCAATATCACCGGCGGCTTGTTGAATAACACTGAGCGCTACCTGATCGTCCTGATCAGCATAGTTAAAAATGTCCGGCGCAAAAGCGGCATAGGCGCTTGGTCGTGCGGTTTTAGAAAACTCTACCAATTGTGCCGGTTCATTGCCAAATTGCGCCATGACATGTTCTGTCAACGGGCTGGCAGCAATAATGCGATCATAGCTGAGCAGAACTTCTTGCAACAGGCTGCGGCCAAGTCTGGCACCGCTGCCAAGATCCGAAAGCTGAAAGCCCCAGCCGCCGCGCCAGCTGATATTGTCGCCTTTACGCGTTATATAGGCGCTTCCTGTGCCAAGGATGACCACGGTGCCATCTTCATCGCCAAGTGCGCCCTGAAGAGCAATCAGGCCGTCTGACACGATCTCTGAACGTGCAAAAGGCATGTTGGCTAAAATAGCATCGCGGGCGCTGGCAATATTCGCACCGGCAAGGCCGAGAGTGGCCGCGCTTTGTGCATAGAGGCTGATGTCTAATTGAGCCGCATTAAATGCGGCTTGAACGGCTTCCAGAATATGGTGTGTCGATTGTTCAGGGTCGGTGACAATATTGGCTGCACCGCTGGTGCCATGGCCTAAAACATTGCCGTTCTGATCCGCCACAACGGCGCGTGATCCGGTGCCACCGCCGTCAATGCCGATGAAAAATTGTGACATGGCGCCAGAACCCTTTGAATAGTGGTTTGATTATCTTGCATTAAAGATAATAGACGCCAATCCGCTTGCCGCCAATCATCGCCACATCAATATCCATATCATAAATGTCGCGCAGAATATCGGACTGGATCAGATCGTCAGGTGAGCCCTGATGCACGACCTTACCATCACGCATGGCGACGATATGATCGGAATACCAGGAGGCAAAGTTGATATCATGCAGAACCAGCACAATGGTTTTGCCCAGCTCATCGGCTGCTTTGCGCAAAAGCTTCATCATGGCGGCTGAATGTTTCATGTCGAGATTATTCAGCGGCTCATCAAGCAGGACATAATCGGTATCCTGACATAAAACCATCGCCACAAAAGCACGCTGGCGCTGACCGCCGGAGAGCTCATCGAGAAAGCGCTCGCTTAGTTTTTCAAGCCCCAAATAATTGATCGACTGCTCGACATGGCGGCGGTCGTCACTGTTCGGGCGGCCTTTGGTGTGTGGATAACGGCCAAAGGTGACCAGATCACGCACGGTGAGGCGGGATGAAATGCTGTTGTCCTGTCGCAAAATCGACAAGCGCTTTGCCAGTACATCACCGGCGGTTTTATTCACATCGAGACTATCAACGGTTACCTGCCCCTTATCCATTGGCAACAAGCGGCTGACCATGGAAAGCAGGGTGGATTTACCGGCACCATTGGGGCCGATGATCGAGGTGATGCCGCAGGAAGGCAGGGTCAGTGTCACATCGTCAACAACAACGGAGTCATTGTATTTCTTGCTGACATTCTTGATTTCGATCATCGTTTATTTCCTCTGATCAAAAGGACGATGAAAACGAGACCGCCCAGAAACTCGATGATGACACTTAAAGCCGTGTTGAATGCAAATACGCGCTCAAGGACAACCTGTCCACCGACAAGGCATAAGATCGCGATCAAAATTGCGACAGGCAGCACAACCGCATGGCGTGCAGAACCGGCAATCTGATAGGCAAGATTGGCAACCAGCAGGCCGAAGAAGGTCACAGGGCCAACCAGAGCGGTAGAGACAGACACCAGAATGGTGATCATCAGCAGGATTTTGTTGACTACTTTGCGGTAGTCAACGCCCAGATTGATGGAGGCTTCACGCCCCAGCGAAAGCACATCAAAAATATGCAGCATCCGCAGGCCGTAAAGCGAAATCAGCGCCACTGCGATGGCTGAAATTGCTAAAATTTCACTGTTGATAGTATTGAAGCTGGCAAAGAAACGATCCTGCAAAACGGCAAACTCGTTCGGGTCGATCATGCGCTGCATCAGATTTGAAAAACTGCGGAACAAAACACCGAAAACAATACCGACAAGCATTACCAGATGCAGGCTGCGCATGCCGCCTGAAAACAGCCAGTGATAAAGCACACCGGCAAAAATCACCATTACCAGAACTTCAACGCCAAACATCACATTGGGGCCAAGCCAGCTTAAATGTGTGGAGCCGAAGAAGAATACCACGACTGTCTGGATCAGAATATAAAGCGCATCAAAACCCATAATGGATGGGGTGAGGATGCGGTTATTGGTGACCGTTTGAAACAGCACGGTGGAAACGGCAATGGCAAAGCCGACCAGCACAATGGCTGCAAGTTTGACACCACGAAACGGCAGCGCAAAAGACCAGCTTCCTTTGATACCGAGCGTCATGAAGGCAATCATCGCCACAAGGGCGAGCATGCTTAAGCTGATAAGAACGATTTTTGGATTTTTCTTAAGCAAAGCGGGACCCTCTGCGCAACAGAAGATAGAGGAAGGCAACACTGCCCACCACACCCATCATGGTACCGATCGGAATTTCATAAGGATAGCGGATTAAGCGGCCAACAATATCGCAGGCGAGCACCAGTCCGGCACCAAGCACCGCCACCCAGGGAACCGAACGGCGCATATTATCGCCAATGGTCATGCTCACGACATTCGGCACGATGAGGCCTAAAAACGGGATCATGCCGACGGTCACAACAACAACGGCGGAAATCATCGAGACGATGGAAAGACCAAGCGTCATGACGCGGCGGTATTTCAGCCCCAGATTGGTGGTGAAATCTTCACCCATACCGGCAACCGTAAAACGGTCAGCAGCAATATAGGCAATGATGGTGAGGAAGAAAGACAGCCACAATAGCTCATAGCGGCCGCGCAAAACGCTGGAAAAGTCGCCGGTTGTCCAGGCGGAAAGCGATTGCAGCAGCTCGAAACGATAAGCGATGAAGGTGGTAACGGCGCTGATAACGCCGCCAAGCATGATGCCGACCAAAGGCACAACAAGCACTGAGCGCAGCGGGATGGCGCGCAGGATGCGTAAAAACAGTGCTGTTCCGGCCATAGCAAAAACAGCGGCAACCAGCATTTTACCAAAAACAGAGGTGGCTGGTGCAAAAAGTGTCACCATTAAAATGCCGAGACTGGCAGATTCAACGGTTCCGGCAGTGGATGGCTCAACAAAACGGTTGCGCGCCATCATTTGCATAATGAGACCGGCAACGGCCATCGACATACCAGAGAGAATAATCGCTAATGTGCGTGGAATGCGGCTGATAAGCAGCACTTGTGTTGCGCGGTCGGTTTGGCTGTCGCCAAACAACGTTTGCAACGACACATCGCTCACGCCGATAAACAGGCTGATGATAGCCAGTACGACGACAATGAGAACTGCTGCAAAAAGACCTTTCACGCGGGCAACCTTTGAATTTTAAAAGTGAGGGCCTGCCGTTAAAAACGGAAGGCCCGACTTGTTGGATTTTATCAGTTGTAGCGCTTATTTTGCTTTATCAAAAGCTTCTGAAAGCTGGTCGATGGTTTCATGCAGACCGGAAAGACCGCCACCCACCAAATACCAGTTCATCGCATCCAGATAGATGACCTGATTGTTCTTCCAGGCGGTGGTCTGGTTGACAAGGTCATTGTCCAGAACCTTGCTTGCTGCATCGCCTTCTTTGGCGCCAACCGCTGCATCACGGTCGATGACCAGCAACCAGTCAGGGTTCTTTTCAAGGATATATTCTGCTGAAATCGGCTGGCCGTGGCTGCCAACGCTTAATTCAGGATCTGCGGCTTCAACGCCAAATTCACTGTGAAGCATGCCAAAACGGGAGCCCGGACCATAGGCGCTCATTTTGCCGCCCGAGGTCATAACCAAAAGACCTTTGCCTTTACCGGCAGTTTTTTCTTTAAGGGCTGCAATGGAGGCATCAAGCTTGGCGATTTCGTCTTTAGCGACTTCTTCTTTGCCGTAGATGCGTCCCAATGTTTCAACATTGTTCTTAACATCGGCGATGAAGTTGGTGGCGTTGACGGTCAGGTCAATGGTCGGTGCAATTTTGGCCAGTTCAGGCTGTTTTGGCGCTGAACGACCGGAAACAATGATCAGATCTGGTTCTGCGGCATTGACAGCTTCGTAGTCCGGCTCAAACAAGGTGCCGACTTTTGCATAAGCATCGCCCGCATATTTGGAAAGATATTTTGGCAGATTGGCTTTCGGCAGACCAACAATGTCAACGCCCAGACGATCAAGATTATCAAGGGTGGCCAGATCAAAAGTAATGGTCTTGGCAGGCTTTACAGGAACGGCAGTTTCGCCCTGAACATGCTTGATGGTGATCTCTTCAGCCTGAGCTGACGCGCCAAGAGACATGGCAACAATTGCTGCACCAAAGAGGGTGGTGAGGCGGGTACTGATGGTCATATGCTTACTCACTATCAATCCGGGTCAATCTGAAAACTCAGCAATGTTGTATTGTATAGTCAAGTTTGTCGTGTGAGCAAAGCTAAAATATGACTATTTTGCTCTATCTTTGTAAAACCATGTGAATAGCGTGCCGCCAAGCACCATCAAAGCCAGCACAAACCAGGTGATTGCATAGGATAAATGATTATTCGGAAAACTAACCACTGTAAGTCCGCCAACCGGTTGTTTGCCGGAGGTCTGAGCAGAGCTGGCGGCTTTATCAGCATCGATAAAATAGGGCGCTACATGATTAAGACCTTGCTTGGTTGCAAAGGCTGCAACATCGCGTGAATTCCAGAGGTCTTTTTCCGGCTCATTGGGGCGCAGGAAAAAGCCGTCCGGTTCGCTGATGCGCAATAATCCGGAAAGACTGGTTTCTCCTGCCGGAATGTTTTGATTGAGCAGGCCTGCTTTATAATCTTCATCGCTGACAAAGCCGCGATTGATATAAATGACGCCATTATCTTTTGTTTGCAGTGGCACTAATTGCCAATAGCCGGAGCCTAAAACGGTGAGCGCTTTGACTGCAATTTCTTTGCCCTTTATATAGCTGCCTTCAACGAAGATATGGCGATATTCATCTTTTTCTGCGCTGATAGCAGGCCAGTCTTGCGGAGTAGGAGCAGGAACAGCTTGAGCTGTAATACGTGCATCCACGCGGGCAATCAGGTCTTTTTTCCAGCTTAACCGCTCCGCCTGCCAAATGCCGAGGCTTAAAAACAGCAGAAACAAACAACAGGCAATGAGCGTGATGAACACCAGCGCAAGGGTGCGTTTCTTCTGTTTTTTTTCTGGCGTTGTCTGCATATGTGCGGGCATGGAAATATCCTTGGCCTAAAGATGAGCGGTTGATTGATGACATGGACAATCAAGCCGCTGTGATAGAGTATTTTAGTGGGTTTTAAAATGCAAAAAGCGGCTCTGAAATGCAGAGCCGCTTGATGTTGTTCAATGTGTGGACTGTTATAAAGCCCGATTTTTTAAGCGTTGTCGCGATTGCCAACGAGGATTTCTCGCTTGCCGACATGGTTGGCGGCACCAACAAGGCCTTCTTTTTCCATGCGTTCCACTAGTGAGGCAGCGCGGTTATAACCGATGCCAAGACGACGCTGGATGTAAGAGGTAGAGCATTTTTTATCACGCATCACCACTTTGACAGCCTGCTGGTAATATTCATCACCATCTTCTGCACCAGCGCTGGACTGATCGAAGACTGCGCTGTCTTCTTCGGCGGCTTCTTCTTCGTCTTCTTCTGCAGTAACGGTCGCCAGATAATCCGGTCGCCCCTGTTCTTTCAGGTGGGACACAACTTTTTCGACTTCTTCATCGGAAACGAACGGACCATGCACACGCACAATGCGTCCGCCGCCGGCCATATGCAGCATGTCACCCTGACCGAGCAGTTGTTCGGCACCCATTTCACCCAAAATCGTACGGCTGTCGATTTTTGATGTGACCTGGAAGGAAATACGGGTCGGGAAGTTGGCTTTGATTGTACCGGTGATCACATCAACAGACGGGCGCTGTGTCGCCATGATGAGATGGATACCGGCCGCACGTGCCATCTGTGCCAGACGCTGTACAGCACCTTCGATTTCCTTGCCCGCAACCATCATCAGATCGGCCATTTCGTCGATGATAACGACGATATAAGGCATCGGGGTCAGATCAAGCTCTTCCTGAACATAGACCGGCTCGCCGGTTTCTTTGTCAAAGCCGGACTGTACTGTGCACATGACAGTTTCGCCCTTGCCCTTGGCGCTTGCTGCACGGGCATTGAAGCCTTCAATGTTGCGCACGCCGAGACGAGCCATCTTGCGATAGCGCTCTTCCATTTCGCGCACAGCCCATTTCAGCGCTACAACCGCCTTTTTCGGGTCGGTCACAACAGGGGTGAGCAGATGCGGAATACCGTCATAGATCGACAGTTCCAGCATTTTCGGATCCACCATGATCAGGCGGCATTCTTCCGGCTTGAAGCGATAAAGCAGCGACAGGATCATGGTATTGATGGCAACCGACTTACCGGAACCGGTGGTGCCGGCAACCAGCAGGTGAGGCATTTTAGCTAGTTCAGCAATGATAGGCTCGCCGCCAATGGCTTTACCCAAGCCCAATGGCAGGTGATATTCAGAATCCTGAAACGCTTTGGATTCAATCATTTCACGAAAATAAACCGTTTCACGATTGGCATTCGGCAGTTCAATGCCGATGACATTGCGGCCTGGTACCACAGCAACGCGGGCTGAAAGCGCAGACATCGAGCGGGCAATATCATCTGCCAGACCAATCACGCGGGAGGATTTAACCCCTGGTGCCGGTTCAAATTCATAAAGCGTAACCACAGGCCCTGGGCGAACATGGATGATTTCACCACGCACACCGAAATCTTCGAGCACGCTTTCCAGCAAACCGGCGCTGCGCTCCAGCATTTCCTGTGTGATGACCGTGCCGTCCATTGCAGGTGGTTCCTGCAAGAGTGAGCGCGGCGGGAATTCATATTCACCAGCTACATATTCAACTGCAGTTTGCGGCAGAGGCGCTGGTTGATAAGGCGCGGCCGGAGTTGCAATACGTGCAAAACTCGGTGCAGCAGGGGAGGGGGCGGAAATCTCTTCCACTTCCATTTCTTCCTCAGCCTCGATGTCGTCTGCTTCTTCTAAATCGGCGCTGACTTCGAGCATAACAGGCTGCTCAATTGCCTCTGCGTCTTCAACCTCAGGCGCAACTTCGGCAACAGCCGGTGCGGCTTCCATAGCTGGCGCTTCTGCAACCGGAGCTTCAACAATTGCCTCGGCAACAGTTTCCACGGCAGCTGTTTCTGCAACAGTTGTTTCTTCAGCCGCAACAGCTTCTGTAGTGGTTGTTACTTCTGCTTGTGCATTGCGCGGCTTGTTCCATTCAACAACACGGAACTGTGCCAAAATATCAACAACTGGCGCTTCAGCCACTTCTTCAACTTTGACGTCTTCGACAGGTTCTGCAACGACAGCTACAGGTGCGGCTTCAACCGCAGCCGGAGCCAGAGCCAGAGGTGCATCGCTCAGGCTTGAAAAGTCAAAACCTTCAAAAAAAGCAAAGTCGGAGAGAAGGTGGGTTACATCTTTACGAACCGGTGTTTCCGCTGGCTCGCTGATGATGGAGGCAGGGGCTGAAACAACAGTGGCGGTCACTGGCGCAACGACAGGCTCTTCTGCAACAGGTGTTGCAGCAATTGTGGTTGTCTGCACCGGCCCGGCAGCCTGAACCGGCGCAGCAGGTGCAACTTCATGGCTTTTCACGGCCGCATCCAGATGTGGTGTCTGCACATGCGAAGTTGTCGTGCTTGCTGTTGGTGTGGTGACAGGGCTTGCCGGTGTCGCGGCCAAACCTTGTGAAACACTTTCCTGCAAGCTTGCAACGGCCATCGGCTGCTCAACAGGTGTGACCGAGCTGACACTTGTATCCACAGCCTGTACAGATGGAGCAGAGTTGCGCGTATTAATATCGGGCAGTGTTTCACCGCGACGACGTGCAAGTTCGGCTTCCGGTGTGCGGGTAAAACGCACATTCTGGCCAAGGGCAAAATGTGCTTTCCACGCCGGATCAATCTGGGCAGCAGCCGTCGCCGGACCGCTGGTGCCGCGGATATCCTGCTGCGCGTTTTCGCGTGTCTGATGTGACGCAGATGCGCTTTCGGCGCTGTCTGTTGTCATTGGGGAAAAATTACTGCTGAGATTACGCATGACACCTGAACCAACTCGTATGTAAGCCTTAGAACGTGCCTTAGTAATAGAAAATGAAGGTTAACAACCTCCTTCTACAGCAGTAACTATTTAACCCTCAATCAAGCATAAAGCCCGCGAATGCGGGCTTTAACGTGGTAAAAAATTATTTTAACGGCGCACAACAGACATATAAAGAGAAGAAAAGAACTGTCTTTACGATTCTGCTTGGCGGTGAAGATAAATGAAGTGTTAAGCTTCCAGCCAGTTACGCAAAGAAAGACGGCTGTTTCCGGCGCGCCCTGTCATTGCATCAGCGGCGCACATCGAATTAAGCACTGATTCTTGTGTCGCTTCAGTGGCTGCACGGAAAAGCTGATCGATGCGATTCTCATTCAAAGCCTGAATAGAAATCAGATCGCTTTTCTCATCATGGTCAAATGTCACGGCAGTGCTGAAACCAACAGCAATATCGCCGCTGCCATGTCCCCAGAAAGCACCAAGACGGGCAAGACCGGCACCGCAGCGTTTGGTGACGCGCTGTAACTGGCGGTGTTCCAGCGGAATGTCGGTGGCAAGAATGAGAATGACCGAGCCTTTTTCAGCCTCAGATTTAACGCGCGGGTCAGGGCGGCGACCATCCGGCAGGGTCAGATCACCGGCACGGCCAAAATTGGTCAGTGCCAGCACGCCGACATGATAATCATTGCCGTCCAGCTTAATGACGCGGGACGCAGTACCGATGCCGCCCTTAAAGCCAAAGCAGGTCATGCCTGTGCCCGCGCCGACATTGCCTTCGGCAACATGCGTGCCAGCATTTTTCAGAGCCAGACGTGCATGGTCTTCGGTCACTGCAAGGGCTTGAATATCATTGAGCGGACCGTCATTGCACTCGCAAACAACCGGATTAACGGTTGCGGTCGTGCGGCCGATATCAGGGTTTTGGGCGATCGCATCACGGATCAGCGCATTGGCGCAAGTGCCAACCCCGAATGTATTGGTGAGCAGGATAGGTGTTTCCAGTGAGCCCAGTTCATTGATCTGGACAAGGCCGGTGCTTTTGCCAAAGCCATTAATGACTTCGCTGGCGGCCAGCACTTTGCGGCGATAAAGATTACCGCTATGGGGCAAAATGGCGGTGACACCAGTATTGATGTCACCGTCTTTTATTGTGTGATGTCCAACGAGAACGCCCGGCACATCCGTGATTGCATTCATTGCCCCTGTCGGCATGGTTCCGCAGAGAATATTAAAATCACGGATACGTGCATTCATCGTTTTTAATCCTTTTATCAGATAATTGGCTCTGCACTGGTGCGAGCCAGTTCCATGTAGATTTCCTGTAAGCGCAGGGTCAGCGAGCCCGGCTTGCCGTCAGCAATGACATGTTCCTGAATACGGATAACCGGTGTGACAAAGCTTGAGGCGCTGGTCAGGAAAGCTTCCTTGGCGTTGAAGGCTTCTTCAGGTGTGAAAAGACGTTCTTCAACAGTCAGATTTTGCTCTTCAGCAATTTTCAGCACGGCCTTACGGGTGCAGCCCGGCAGAATTTTGTTGGAGTTTGGACGGGTGATCAGCACATCGTCTTTGGTGATGATGAATGCGGTGGAAGAGCCGCCTTCGGTAATGTGGTTGTCTTCAACCAGCCACACATCCTGATAACCGGCATCATGGGCGGTTTTCTTGGCCAGAACCTGTGCCAGCAGCATGGTGGTTTTGATGTCGCGACGTGTCCAGCGGTTGTCGGGCGCCAGATCAATAGCGATACCGTTTTTGGCGGCTGCGCTGTTGGTGATGTTTTTCACCTGTGTCAGCATGACAAAGTTAGGTTTCATATCTGCTGCATAGCCAAAATCACGCTCGGCGGTGCCGCGGGTGATTTGCATGTAAACCACGCCTTCGCGCAGATTATTGCGGCGAATCAATTCAGCTTGCAGCTTAATGATCTCTTCTTTTGGCATCGGCATAGGAATGTCGATTTCGCCTAAAGAGCGTTCCAGACGGGTCAAATGAAGATCATTATCAACCAGGCGGCCTTCAACGACAGCACTGACTTCATAAATAGCATCAGCAAAAAGAAAACCGCGGTCAAAGATAGAAATTTTGGCGTCCTGTTCGCTCACGAACTGGTTGTTGAGATAAATAGTTCTTGTCACAAGGAACACTCCGGTGGGGCCATGAAAAAAAGCAATAAGGTAATTTAGGCAATTAATGCTGTGACGGCTATTGCTTTGTTTTGCAATTCTTATGCAAGAAATGCATAAGGATGAGAGTGCTAAAATTCTCTTCGATGAAGGACAGGTTGTTAAATGGAACTGAAATGGCTGGAGGACTTTACTGTTCTCGCTTCGACTTCCAGTTTTACGCGTGCTTCAGAGTTGCGCCATGTGACGCAATCAGCGTTTAGCCGTCGTATCAAACAGCTGGAAATCTGGCTTGGCGTGACATTGGTGAACCGTGCGACCTTTCCGGCTGAACTGACCAAAGAGGGCAAAGCCTTTTTGCCGGTGGCGCAGGAAACATTGCGCAATTTTTATCGTACCCGTGCGGCTTTGCAGCCTAATGGTGACGAGCTGAAAATTGTCAGCTTCTCCGGCCTTCAAACTCTGACTGTTACCTTCTTTCCGATATGGCTGCAAAAGCTGCAAGAGCAGATGGGGCCGATCCAGTCGCGCCTGTGCCCGGATCGCGGCGGCATTGAAGAAAATGTCGAAACGCTTTCTGATGGTGAAGCCGACTTTTTGCTGACCTATGCGCATGAAAATGTGCCATTTCATCTCGATACAAGCCATTATGCTTATCATATATTGGGCGAGGAGCGCTTGCTGCCGGTTTCAGCCCCTCATCCTGATGGTTTTTTGCTCGATAAAGCAATGGCGGATGGCACTGAACTGGCCTTTTTAAGCTATGGCGATACGTCTTTTTTTGGCACGGCCTTGGAAAAACAATTTACCCAAGTGCCGGATTTCAAGCGCCGCGTTGTGCATGAAAACACCATGTCTGTCGGCTTGAAGGCGATGGCTCTGGCTGGCTGGGGTGTTGCCTGGCTGCCGGAAAGTCTGATCGCGGCAGAACTTGCCAACGGACAATTGGTGCTGGCAAGCAATGATGAACAATGGCAGATTACCTCGGAAATCCGCATCTATCGCCATTTAAAAACATTGTCGCCACGAGCTGAAACCCTCTGGCAAAATGTGATCAAGTGAATTATCGAAATATGATTATCGGTGCACAAGGCAGGCGAGGAGCCATCAATCGTGACCCCAGTTAAGCAAACAATCGAACAAACATTGGATCAGGCGGGCACAGGGCGTTTCCAGCGTCATTTGCTTGGTGTATTCGGCCTTGTCTGGGCAGCGGATGCCATGCAGGTGCTGGCGGTTGGTTTTACCAGTGCCTCCATCGCGCTGACCTTTGGCCTCACTTTGCCGCAGGCATTGCAGACAGGCACTTTGTTTTTCTTAGGAATGCTGATTGGTGCGGCTTTGTTTGGCCGGTTGGCGGATAAATATGGCCGCCGACGGGTACTGCTCATCACCGTTGCGTGTGATGCGGTGTTTGGTTTGCTGTCAGCCTTTTCGCCAAGTTTTGGTATTCTTTTGGGGCTTCGTTTTCTCACCGGTATGGCCGTTGGCGGCACATTGCCGGTTGATTATGCGATGATGGCTGAGTTTCTGCCGAGCAAAACCCGTGGTCGCTGGCTGGTGATGCTGGAAGGTTTCTGGGCGGTTGGCACGGTGGTGATTGCGTTGGCCGCATGGGGTGCCAGCCTTGCCGGTGTTGAAGACGCATGGCGCTATATTTTCATCGTCACTGCTGCACCTGCATTGATTGGCATCTGGTTGCGCATCTGGGTGCCGGAATCTCCGATGCACCTGATGAAAAACGGAGAGCAGGAACAAGCCAAACATGTGATGAACCGCGTTTTGCGCACCAATGGCAAGCCGGAACTTGATGCAAATATAAAGCTGACTGCACCGCAACTGGTCAGCAATGAAAGCCTGTTTTCACCGACTTTACGCCAGCGCACACTCACAACATTGGCGATCTGGTTCTTGGTGTCGGTTTCTTATTACGGCATTTTCACATGGATTCCCGCCAAGCTTTCCAGCGATGGTTTCGGCTTTGTGCGCGGTTATGGTTTCTTGGTTATTGTCGCATTGGCGCAATTGCCGGGCTATGCACTGGCAGCTTACGGCGTTGAAACATGGGGGCGTCGCAATACGCTGATCGCTTTCCTGTTTATCAGTGCGGCCGCTTGTTTCCTCTTTACCATTGCCGGTAGTTCGTTCCTCGTTGGCATGTCTATTTTGGTGATGAGCTTTGCGCTTCTGGGCACATGGGGCGCGCTTTACGCCTTCACGCCGGAACTCTACCCGACTGCACTGCGCGGCAGTGGTATGGGAGCTGCCGGCGCCATGGCACGTCTTGGCGGCTTGCTCGCCCCATCCGTGCTGGCATGGGTGATCAGCCAGAGCTTTATCATAGCGGTCGGCATGTTTGCTGCGCTGTTGCTGGTAGCGGCAATTATTGCCTTCTTCATTGATGTGGAAACCAAACAGCAGGCGCTGACTTAAAAATCAGTCAGAGCGCTTTTCTGAATGTTAAATTGATGCGCGAGCGCCTGAAGATCGGGTGCTCGCCTTCTTTAAGCGGTAAAATACCGTGATAGTAAAGCCGTGATGCGCCACCCCAAACGACCACATCACTGTGATGGAGCGGGTATTTGGTAATTTTATCCTGGCGACTTAATCCACCAAATTGAAAAACAGCAGGCAATCCCAGCGAGACCGACACAATCGGGTGGTGCAGGTCTTGTTCGTCTTTATCCTGATGCAGTGATAGTTTACTGGCGGGCAAATAGCGGTTCATCAGGCAAACATCGGGCTTAAAATCAGCGTAACCAGCTTGTTTGGCTGCTTGCTGTGCCAGTGTCAAAAAAGCCTGCGGCATGGCAGGCCATGGTTGTTGCGTCATCGGATCAACCGGATCATAGCGATAGCCGGTTCGATCAGAAACCCAGCCGGCTTTGCCGCAATTGGTCATGGCAACTGACATTTGATAGCCGCCTGGTGTCACCAAATGACGAAACGGTGAGATATCCACCACCTGCCGCAATGCGGTTAAAATATCTGCTTCATAGGGGCTTGCAAATTGGCGCAGTAAAATTGCCCCTTCCGCCATATGTTCCACTGGCGGAAGGGATGGTGCCTGATTTGCGAATAAATCAAATGTCATGAGCGCTGGTTGTTATTCAAGCTTCCTCGTAACCGAGAATGCCTTTGATTTCCAAAAACTCCATCAGGCCGAATAAGCCATATTCGCGGCCATTACCGGATTGTTTGTAGCCACCGAAAGGTGCCGCACTATCCCAATCAGGGCGGTTGATGCGCACGGTGCCGGTGCGGAGCTTTGGTGCAATAGCGCGTGCTTCTTCCAGATCACCCTGAATATAAGATGCAAGCCCGTATTCGGTATCATTGGCCAATTCGATAGCGTTTTCAACGGTGTCATATTCGAGAATAGAAAGCACTGGGCCAAAGATTTCTTCACGCGCGATACGCATATCTTGCTGCACACGGGCAAAGACGGTCGGGCGCACATAATAGCCGCTGTTAAGTTCTGCCGGACGACCGGTGCCGCCGGTTACCAGTTCCGCACCTTCATCAATGCCGGATTGGATGAGTTCTTGAATTTTGTTGTATTGAACTTCGCTGACCACAGGGCCCATGGTGGTGTTAGCATCGGACGGTGCGCCAACGCGCACTTTTTCCGCAGCTACTTTGGCAAGTGCGATCACTTCATCCATTTTTTCTGAAGGCACATACATGCGGGTCGGCGCATTACAAGACTGGCCGCTATTGTTAAAGCAATGGAAAACGCCAGCCGGAATGGCTTTTTTCAGATCAGCACTGCGCAGCACTATATTGGGTGATTTGCCGCCCAGTTCCTGATGCACGCGCTTTACAGTTGGTGCGGCACTTTGTGCGACAATCACACCAGCGCGGGTGGAACCGGTGAAGGAAACCATGTCGACATCTTTATGCTCTGCCAGCACCTGCCCGACACTTGGGCCGTCACCATTGACCAGATTGAATACGCCTTTCGGCACGCCCGCTTCATGCATGATCTCGGCAAACAGAATGGCGTTTAACGGAGCAATTTCGGAAGGCTTCAGCACCATAGTGCAACCGGCAGCAATGGCAGGTGCAACTTTGGAGGCGATCTGGTTGATCGGCCAGTTCCAAGGGGTAATCATCGCCACAACGCCAACAGGCTCATGGGTGATTTTGGTTTGCCCCTGCATATAATCGAAATCAAACTCTTCGAGTGTTTTGATCATCTGCGCCAAATGGCCGGTGCCGATGCCTGCCTGATCGCTGATCGCCATATCCAGCGGTGCGCCCATCTCCTGCGAGATCACTTTGCCGAATTCTTCAGTGCGCGCATTATAGGCGGCCAGAATGCGTTTCAGCAGCTCAAGGCGCTCTTGTTTGGTTGTCTGTGAAAAGCTGGTGAAAGCTGCTTTTGCAGCTGCAACGGCTTTGTCAGCATCGGCCTTGCTACCTGCGGAAATAGTGGCAAAGATCTGCTCGGTGGAAGGATCAATCACATCAATCGTAGCAGGCACCACCGGATCAACCCATGCGCCATCTATATAGAATTTCTTGGAATTTTGCATGGGTGGCTCCTGTACTGAATTGGATTGGTTTGTGATAATCAAAGTTAAATATCGTATTTATAGACATGGGCACTATCGCGGTTCACGTCAACCGCAATCATAAAGCGCTTATGTGAAACGGAGAAGAAATGTCAGTTACCATCTATCATAATCCGGCTTGCAGCACATCCCGTAATGCACTGGCGGCAATCCGTGAAAAAGGCATTGAACCGCTCATTGTTGAATATTTGAAAACACCACCAAGCCGCGATGAGTTGAAAGCCGTGATTGCAAAATCGGGCGAGCCGGTGCGTCATTTTCTGCGTGAGCGTGGCACGCCTTTCGATGAGCTTGGCCTTGGCGATGAAAGCCTGTCCGATGATGCATTGCTGGATGCAATGATGGCGCATCCGGTGCTGATTAACCGCCCTATTGTGGTCAGTGATAAAGGCGCTGTTCTTTGCCGCCCTTTGGCAAAAGTTTTTGACGTGCTGCCATAATTAAAAAAAGGCGGTCTCTGATGAGGCCGCCTTTTTCGTTTGTGTCTTTAAAAGCAGTTTTAAGTGCCGAAGCGCTTGTCGCTTAAAGCTGCCTGCATCAGCGTTTTGGTGTAAGCCTCACGCGGATGGTCAAACACCTGCACTGTGTCACCCTGCTCAACGATTTTGCCGTTTTGCATGACAATCACATAGTCAGACACGGCACGCACCACCGCCATATCATGGCTGATGAAGAGATAAGACAGGCCATATTGTGCCTGTAAATCACGCAGCAATGTCACGACTTGTTTTTGCACCGAGCGGTCTAGCGCACTGGTCGGCTCGTCCAGCACAATGACGCGTGGCTTCAAAATCATGGTGCGGGCAATCGCAATACGCTGCCGCTGACCGCCGGAAAATTCGTGCGGATAGCGGTTCCGCATGGACGGATCCAACCCCACTTCCAAAAGGGCTGCACAGGCACGCTCATCGCGTTGTTTAGCGGTCAGTGACGGCTCGTGGATCAGCAGGCCTTCGGTGATGATACGGCCGATGGTCATGCGTGGCGAAAGCGAACCGAACGGATCCTGAAACACCAATTGCAGTTCACGGCGCATTGGCCGCATATCCTGCGGATCAAGCGGTAGCTCTTTGCCTAAATAGGCAATTTTACCGTCTGCTTTAAGAAGGCGTAAAATGGCGCGTCCGAGCGTTGATTTCCCGGAACCGGATTCGCCCACCACACCGATGGTTTGCCCCTCTTTTAAGGTCAGCGAAATATCGTTGACGGCCTTGAGGACAGTTGTCGCTTTGAACCAGCTTTTTTTCAGGTCGAAGCTGACAGTGACATTGTCGGCTTGCATCAAAACCGGTGCATCCGCTGGTGGCGGGCTCTTGGTGCCTTCCGGCTCTGCATCAAGCAGCATTTTGGTGTAGTTATGCTCAGGCTGCTGGAAGATTTTCTGCGTTTCCGCCGCTTCCACCACTTCGCCGTTGCGCATCACATAGACCTTGTCGGCAAAGCGTTTGACGATGCCCAGATCATGGGTGATGAAGACAATCGCCATGCCGAGGCGTTTTTGCAAATCGGCAAGCAGCTCCATGATCTGCGCCTGAATGGTCACATCAAGCGCTGTGGTCGGTTCGTCGGCAATGAGGATATCCGGATTGTTGGCGAGCGCCATTGCAATCATGACGCGCTGACGCTGGCCGCCGGAAAGCTCATAAGGATAGCTGTCGATGCGGCGTTCCGGTTCAGGGATGCCAACGAGTTTCAACAATTCGATAATGCGCGGGCGGGCAGTTTTTTTGGTATAACCGCCATGGAAGCGCAAAGGTTCTGCCAATTGTTCGCCAATGCGGTAGAGCGGGTCAAGCGAGGTCATCGGCTCCTGAAAAATCATGGTGATTTTCGCACCACGGATTTTATTTAAGCTCTGATCGCTCATGCCGATCATATCCTGACCACGATAAAGGGCTTGACCGCTGGCTTTACCGTTTTGGGAAAGCAGCCCCATAATGGCCATGGTTGTCTGGCTTTTGCCGGAGCCGGATTCACCGACAATGGCAATGGTTTCTCCGGCCTTCACATCCAGATCAATGCCACGCACGGCTTCTACCGGCCCGTCATTGGTGGAAAATGTAACGCGAAGGTCGCGGACAGTCAGAATGCTTTCTTGTGTCATATCAACGATCCTTCGGGTCTAAGCTGTCGCGCAATCCGTCGCCAAGGAAATTCAGGGCGAAGAGAATGGTTGTGAGGGTCAAAGCCGGCCAAATCAATTGCCATGAAGCGCCGCGCATGTTTTGCGCACCTTCCGAGATCAGTAACCCAAGCGATGTCATCGGGTCTTGAACGCCAAGACCGAGGAAGGACAGCAGACTTTCAAGCAAAATGGCCTTTGGTACCAAGAGAGTGACAAACACAATCACCGGCCCCAGAGCGTTGGGGATGATGTGACGGGTGATGATGCCGCGTCGTGTGGCACCAAGGGCTTCTGCCGCTTGTACAAATTCCTGTCGTTTGAGGCTCAGTGTTTGTCCGCGCACAATGCGTGCCATGTCCAGCCACTCTGTGGCACCAATGGCAATGAAGATGATGAAAATCGACCTGCCGAAAAACACCAGCATGAGAATGACGAAGAAGATGAAGGGAAGCGAATAAAGAATATCCACAACACGCATCATCACGTTGTCGACGCGTCCGCCCAAATAACCCGAAATCGCCCCATAGCCGACGCCCAGCACCAAAGACATAATGGAAGCAAGAAGGCCGATCGCCAGCGAGATACGTACACCGATCATGGTGCGTGAAAGCATATCACGTCCCAGATTGTCGGTGCCGAGCAGGAAGTAATTGCGTGCTACATTGAGCGTCAGTGTGCCGCTTAACCCATCAGGCGCCAGTTCGATTTTGGGCTTGCTGAAGAGATCAGAGCGCTCGAAATAGCGCAAAACACGTTCATCTGTCTCACGCTGTGCGGTGAAAGGCACTGTAATATTGCTGCCTGATAGTTCCGGCTCGGCCGATGCTTTTAGTCGGGCGCGCGCCATTTCTTTTTCAAGGCCGGGCAAGACGGTGTCTGCACGTGGATAAGCTTCAAGGCTTGGTGCCACCCGCACAAATTGCGGGTAGATTTTATCATAAGGATGCGGGCTCAGCATTGGCCCGAAAATGCTCGCTAAAGTCAGCACAGCAAGCACAATCGCGCTGGCAACAGCCGCTTTGTTTTTGCGCAGGCGAATCCACGCATCCTGCCAGAGTGAACGTCCGGCAATCGCTGGTGCTTGAGCGGAATTTACAGATAAATCAGTCATAACGCACCCGTGGATCAAGCCATGCATAAATGAGGTCGACAATGAGATTGAACAGCACAACGAAAACCGCAATCACCACAACGGTGCCCATCACCAGTGTATAGTCGCGTCCCAATGCACCTTGCACGAAGTAACGACCAATACCCGGAATGCCATAAATGGTTTCGATCACCACTGAACCGGTGAGAAGTGAAGCAGCGGTTGGCCCCAGATAAGAGACCGCCGGCAACATGGCGGCACGCAAGGCATGAACACCCACCACAATGCGGGTTGGCAGGCCGTAGGCACGGGCTGTGCGCACATGGTTGGCGCGCAATGCCTCAATGGTGGCACCGCGCACCAGACGTGCGATGACGCCCACTTGCGGCAATGCAAGCGTGATAACCGGCAAGATCCAGTAGGTAACATCTGCCGATGACCAGCCACCGGCCGGGACCCAGCCCAAAATCACACCGAAAAACAGGCTGAGGATTGGGGCGACGACAAAGTTTGGTGTCGTGATACCAAAGGTTGCGATGGCAACGATTGCATAATCGAATTTCGAATTTTGCTTCAACGCTGCGATACAGCCAAGAATCGTACCGATAATGGCGGCCAGTGACAGGCCGAGCGCACCAAGCATAATGGAAACAGGCAGACCGGCTGCAAACAGATCATTGACGCTAAAGTCGCGACGGGCAAAACTTGGCCCCAGATCACCTTGTAAGAGATTGCCCAGATAAATCAGATATTGCTGCCATAAAGGCGCATCCATATTATAGGCTTTGCGCAAGTTTGCCATGATCAGCGGATCAATCGGCCGCTCCAGGTCAAATGGCCCGCCCGGAGCTAATCGGATCATAAAAAATGTGATAGTGACGATAATTAAGACAGTGGGTATTGCGCCAGCAAGTCGTCGGAGTGTGTAGCTTAACATCGGTTTATTCCTTGCATGAACGCACCCTTAGTTATTCAGGCTTTGCCTGAAATTATACATATGAAAGCGCCACAGGCTCGTGCCTGCGACGCTTAAGTTCTAATTTGTTACAGATAGCCAGCGTGAAGGATGGCTATTATTGATATTATCGTTCCATCCAGCGATCCGGTCTGAAACAAGGGCTCTGGAAGAGTATGAAAGCAATGGAATAATCGGTAAATCATCCAGCACTACACGCTCAGCCTCTGCCAGTATTTTAGCGCGAGCTTGCGGGTCTGTAGTCTTTTGAGACTTAGCCAATAAAGCGTCAAAGGTTTTATTTGACCAACGGGTGAAGTTAAGACTAAAGCCACTGCCAAGCGTATAAAGATAAGCATATGGATCGTTGAAATCTGGTGACCAGCCTTCACGCGCTATATCAAATGCACCATCATCACGCAGATAATCAAAATAGGTGGCACCCTCCATCTCATTTAATCTCGCTTTGATGCCTATTTTGGATAGCGTATTAGAAATAGCTTCTAGTGTGCTTTTATGGTTGTCAGATGAATTATAGGAAAGTTCCACTGACAGGCTGCCTGGCTCAACACCTGCTTGCTTGAGTAAGTTTGTGGCTTCGTCCTCACGAGACAGCATATCTTCATTTGCATAGGATAGCTCCACGCCACCTTTTACGTAATTTTCTGTGTTAACTGGTACAATCGAATATGCAGGATTCATCGTGCCGCGCCAAACCTCGTCAGCAATAAATTCACGGTCAATGACCAGTGATATTGCTTGTCGAACCCGCTTATCGTGTAATTTACTGTCGGCTGCACCTTTAACATCCAGATAATACATGCCCAGCGAAGGGGTGATATGCAGCGATGATTTTAAATTTGCTCTGATATAATCAATTTGGCTAGCTGGCAGATCGGAGCAACTATCTATCTCATGCGCCTCAAAGCGTCTCAGGCAGGCGGTATGATCTTCAAACGGGTACCAGTTAATTTTATCGGTCTTTACGTTTTCCGCATTCCAGTAATATTGATTTTTTTCCAAAATTATTTTGTCATTAGGTGTAAAACTAATAAGTTTATAAGCGCCGTTGGTTACCAGTTTCCCTGGTTTTGTAAAATTAGCACCATTGGCCAAGACGCTTTTTTCATGAAGCGGAAGTGCCGTCTGATTGATGAGTAAGGATATGAAATACGGAGCGGGATATTCAAGATTAATGCGTAGTGTTAGCGCATCCAAAGCTTCTACACCCAAGCTGTTTAATGGCTTTTTTCCTGACGCAACTTCTTCCGCATTTTTGATGGCAAACAAAGAATTGGCGTTACCAGCAGCAGTTTTCGGATCCATAATTCTATGGAAGGCAAAAGAAAAATCATAGGCAGTTACCGGGTCACCATTTGACCATTTACCGTTTTTTCTCAGATGAAATGTATACGTCAAATTGTCCGGAGAAATATCCCATGATTGAGCAGCGCCTGGCACAGGTTTTCCATATGCATCATCAATAACTAATCCATCATAAAGATCGGCCAGAATACGGCCTTCCGATTGTGTCAGGGTATGATGCTGATCGAGCGTGCCTGGATCTGCATCATTGCCGCGATTAAGCACGGTTTCTGCTGATACGGATGAAATTATTGTCGTCGAGAAGAAAAGCGCAAATAGCACTCTGCAATACATTGGTTATTCCTTTCAAAATTTAAAAAATATCTTCATGAGAATAACGTGAGATCGGTCTTATTGAGTGCATTTTTATGCTAAAAAATAAGGCCGCAGAAAAATATTTCTGCGGCCTTGAGGGAGCCAATTACTTCAAAGATAGCCAGCGTGAGTTGTGCGCATCCATCAAATTATCATCATAGCCTTCAACGCGGTCTGAAACGAGCGCGCGGGATGAGTAATAAAGGATCGGAATAACCGCGGTTTCTTTGAGCATCAGACGCTCGGCATCTGCCAGCACTTCTGCACGGGCTTTCATATCCGTGGTGGCTGCTGCCTTGGCAATCAGCGCATCATAGTCTTTGTTCGACCATTTCGAATAGTTAAAGCTGATGCCGGTACCCATCAGGAACAGGAAGTTCTGAGGGTCGTTATAGTCACCAATCCAGCCTGCACGGGCGATGTCAAACGGACCATCTTCACGAAGGAAGTTGAAATAGGTCGCGCCTTCGGTTTCGTTGAGCGAAGCCTTGATGTCGATATTGCTGAGCATGTCAGCAATGGCAGCCATGGTGTTTTTGTTGTTTTCTGAGGTGTTGTAGAGAAGCTCGATGGAAAGTGAGCCCGGCTCAATGCCTGCTTCCTTCAGCAAAGCTTTGGCCTTGTCTTCACGCTCAAGCATGTCTTCCTTGGCAAATTCGAGCTGAACGCCGCCTTCAACATAGTTGTTGATACCAGGAGGCACAAGTGAGTAACCCGGCAGCATGGTGTTTTGCCAGACTTGTTCAGACAAAAACTCACGGTCGATTACCATGGAAATGGCTTCACGAACACGCGGGTCTTTCAGCTTGCTATCAGCGGTTTTGCCTTTGATAGGCAGGTAGTAAGAGCCGAGATAAGGTGCGAGACGGAATTCGTTAGCCAGATTTTTCTTTACATAGTCAATCTGTTCTGCCGGAACGTCCGAGCAGATCTGCACTTCTTTGGCCTCAAAGCGACGCATGCAGGATGCGCGGTCTTCAAAAGGAATCCAGTTGACGACATCGATCTTCACATCATCCGCTGCATAATAATTCGGATTCTTTTTCATGACGATTTTGTCGTTCGGCTGGAAGCTTTCCAGCATAAAAGCGCCATTGGTGACCATTTTGCCGGGCGTTGTGAACTTGTCGCCGTTTGCTTCAACACTCTTCTGGTGCATCGGCAGACCGGTCTGGTGGGTCAGTAGTTCCAGAAAATAAGGGGTTGGTGCATTGAGTGTAATTTTCAGCGTGAGGTCATCAACAGCTTCAACGCCCAAATCTTCGAGAGGCTTCTTGCCGCCTGCCACATCTTCAGCATTTTTGATCGGGAACAGCATGCTGGCATAGCCCGCAGCGGTGGCAGGATTCATAATGCGGCGATAAGCAAAGAGGAAATCACCGGCAGTAACCGGATCGCCATTGGACCATTTGGCATCATCACGCAGGTGGAAGGTGTAAACGAGACCATCTTCGGAAATGTCCCAGGACTTTGCAGTGCCCGCAACCGGAATGCCTTTTGCATCCTGAATGACAAGACCGTCATAGAGGTCTTTCATGATGCGGCCTTCAGAAACGGTGGATGTGCGGTGATGATCAAGCGTCGCCGGATCAGTATCGTTACCGCGGTTGAGCACCACTTCGGCATTGGCCATGCCAGTAAATGCAAAAGCGCAAACGCTCGCCAGTAAAATCTTCTTAAACATTAAACCTCCCCTCGGAAAAAAGCTTTAGGCATCCATGATATTATGTTCTGAACCCCTGACAAGAGGGAGCGATATTGTCAGTTTGTTTAATAGGGGTGGACAACCCTTGGTTGCTTTACGCGCAGTGAAAAATAGTTTTTCGATGTAACAATCGAGAGCGTCCTGTCAATTGTGCAAAAATGGCTGAGATTTAAAGTTTTTTAAAAATTCAAAATAAAGCTTTGGTTTTTAAAGTTTATTTTGAATGATGCGCTCATGTTCGCTTAAAAAGCATTAAAAAAGCAGATTTCAGCTTTAAAACTTTAGTTGCATATCCGAATGCGAGAGTTAAAGCGTCAAAAATGCTACATTTTCAGTTGGTTTTAGCCCGAAAATGCTATTTCCGTCTAAAAGACATAAAAAATATTTTTCATTTTGACGGATTATTATGAAGAGTTTGGTTTTTTTAAAATTATATTAGGGCGAATTGTGGATTTTTTTAGATTAAAAACCCTGTATTTGACCGCAGCTTTTATCGCGGCACGATTGCGCCGGTTTTAGGGTCAATACGGACTTCGACTTTAGCACCAGTTTTTAAATAATATTCGATTTCATAAAACCCTTTTTGATCCCAATCGACTTCGTCAATATAGGCAAAATCAGTGTTCTGTTCGAGTTCGGCAATGATTTGCGATAGCTTTTTGCCGTCTGGTTCGGCGGCCATCAAACTTGTGGCGGGAAGAAGCAGAAACAGTGAAATGAGAAGAGTGCGCATCATAACCTCCGGTTTTATCCGGATAAGTGTAGCATTGAAGTAGCACTTGGCAGCATCAAGATATGTTTCAGCCCTATACCGCTATCGAGCGCAGCCGATCATTAAATATATGCAGAACGCATAACTATGCAGATGCAATGAACGCAGTATCTTGAAAGTGAAATTTTGAAAGGGGGAAGATAAATGGTGCCCGGAGACGGACTTGAACCGCCGACACACGGATTTTCAATCCGTTGCTCTACCAACTGAGCTATCCGGGCATCCCGTTCCTGCAAGCTTAGTTGCCGGAGAAGCGAATGAGTTATTCGCTGGAATGGGTGGTTTATAGCAGTAAATTTTTGTCTGTCCAGTGGGACTTTATAATTTTTCGACTTTTATGCGGTGGATTTCACTAATTAACAGCCTAAGCCCCGAAAATCGTTTAAAAAACAGAGGCTTCATCGCTTTTTTGATTGTTTTGATCATCAAAAAGATGGGGGTGACGGCTTTTTAGTGCAAAATATTTCACGTGAATCATTAAAATGCATGACTGATTCACAGCTAATAATGCTTGAAAAAGAAAAAGGCGGATTATTCCGCCTCTTCATCATCCTCTTCGATACGTGGTCCGGGAATCACATAAGTGCCGGAAAGCCAGCGATTAAGATCCACATCGCGGCAACGGGGCGAACAAAACGGATAATGTTCGCGCGAGGATGGTTTTTTACATTCAGGGCAGGGACGCGTCGGGCGCAAAGGCGTCACATTCGATTCGCTGCCGTTTTTGCTGTTTTCACTCATAGCGGCTGTTTAAACCTTGCCTGTATTCCAGTGATTGTAGACCGGATAATCACCACTTGCCAGCAGACTTACCGTTTCATGCAGCGGCAGGCCAACCACATTGGTATAAGAACCAACCAGCTTGACGACAAAGCTTCCGGCAAGCCCCTGAATGGCATAACCGCCTGCTTTACCGCGCCATTCGCCGGAAGCCAGATAGACATCCAGATGCGTGCGGGTAAGACGTTCAAAGCGGACACGGGTTTCAACGATTGTCTGACGCAATTTTCCGTTTGGCTGAATGAGGCAGACGCCGGTGAAAACCTTGTGCGAACGGCCGGAGAGAAGCCGCAGGCATTCGCGCGCTTCATCTTCCAGTTCAGCTTTGGGCAGCATGCGCCGGCCAACGGCAACCACCGTATCGGCGGCCAGTATGTAACTGGCACCATAGGCTTCATCGCCGCGCAATTGTTCGGCTGCTTTTTCAGCCTTTTCGCGTGACAAGCGCCGTGCGAGCGAGCGCGGATGCTCGGCGCGCAATGGTGCTTCATCAATATCGGCCGGATGGATGTGATCCGGCGTAATGCCAGCCTGCGCCAAAAGCTCAATCCGGCGCGGGGAACCTGATGCGAGTACCAACTTATGCTGAGCGCTCATAAGGAGAAACTTTCTTGTGAGGATCGGCTCGTGAGATAATGGCCAGACATATACCAGTCAGTCTTATACCGGTTAAACTGATACCAGCTCTTTAGCTTTGTAAGCTAAGCTTACTTAAAGCGGTAGGTAATACGACCTTTTGTCAGGTCATATGGGGTCATTTCAACCAGCACTTTATCACCTGCCAGAACGCGGATGCGGTTTTTGCGCATACGGCCAGCGGTGTGAGCGATGATTTCGTGATCATTTTCGAGTTTAACGCGGAACATTGCGTTTGGCAGCAGTTCAGTAACTACGCCCGGAAACTCGAGGACTTCTTCTTTCGCCATGCGATACCTGTTTCTTTTCTTAAAACTTATGTTTGATAGTCGTTAAAATAAACCGTCAAAGGCGGTTCATCGGGATTTGCGCGGAACCTATATGATTAGGACGCATTTGTGAACAACTGAAATGCGCTATAAGCGCATCCTGAAAACTGTGGAGCGGCTTTCAGATAAGATGCGCGTGGGAAAATAAACAGAGCATTTTTTTTCAGTGGTTCATCTTCATCAATATAAATGCTCTGGATTATGCGAAACGCTGTTCGATTTGTTTTTTCAAACGATCGCGAACATCACGATAAGCCACCAGTATTTGCTCTCTGGAGCCGGTCAGCAATGTCGGATCAGGCGTTGGCCAATATTCAACATCAACTGAAAATCCGCGCATTTTTTCCAAAACCGTGTGATGCGCCAGAGGTGTCAGTGTTATGATAAGGTCAAAATAGCCGTCTTCCAGTTCATCCAAATCGCGGGGCTGGCGGTTATCAAGCGATATACCTTCTTCAGCCAGAACCGCATCCACAAACGGGTCGCGCTCTCCTTTTTTCACGCCGGCAGAAGCAATATAAGCGCTTTTGCTCAACATGCGGCGTGTTAAAAGCTCGGCCATTGGCGAACGGATAGAGTTTTTGCCGCAAACGAAAAGAATGGAAGAGGGCAGACCCGGTTTAAGGGGTTTTTCTACATCTTCTGCGGGACTTGATACATCTTCACTGGCGATCATGCAAGTTTACCCCCGCCAATGCAGCACGCAAACCAGCGTGAACAGCCGGCGCGCGGTGATAAAATCAACCTCAATCTTGCCCTCAAGGCGGGATTGTAATGTTTGCGAGCCTTCATTGTGCAGACCTCTGCGCCCCATATCAATGGCTTCAATCTTGCTGGGTGTGGCAGAGCGGATGGCTTCATAATAGCTTTCGCAGATCATAAAATAATCGCGCACAACGCGCCGCAAAGGGGTGAGCGACAAAATATGCGTGGCAACAAGTTCTCCGCATTCCCTTGAAGTGGTAAAAATCAGACGCTTTTCAAGCAGCGAAAGCCGCAACTTGTAAGGGCCGCCGATCTCGTCACCCACGGGACGGAAGCTGTTTTCTTCAATCAGATCAAAAATAGCGACGGCGCGCTCATGCTCAATGTCAGGCGTGGAGCGTCCAATGGACTCATCCAGCTCAACATCAATCAATCGGGCTTCACCGCCGCTGGTCATATGTCCTCAAAGATTCAATCTGATTGCAACCGATTGTGCGTGGGCATCAAGGCCTTCGGCACGGGCGATGTCAATAGCAGCCGGGCCTAAGGCGCGCAGCTGTTCAGGTCCGAGCTTTAGAATAGAGCTGCGTTTGACATAATCAAGCACAGAAAGGCCGGATGAAAAACGTGCCGAACGGGCTGTCGGCAGCACGTGGTTACAGCCGCCAACATAGTCACCGATCACTTCCGGCGTATATTTCCCAATGAAAATAGAACCGGCATTGTGGATTCTATCCACCAGCTCTTCAGCATTTTCTGTGGCAATTTCCAGATGTTCGGCTGCAATACGATTGGCGAGCGGAATAGCTTGTTCAAAGTCATCCACCAGAATAACCGCGCCATAATCACGCCAGCTTGCAGCCGCTGTTTCACTGCGTGATAAAGTTTTAAGCTGACGCTCAACCGCTTCTTCCACTGCCTTGGCCAAAGCTTCATCATTGGTCATCAGGATGGATTGTGCGGCTGTGTCATGCTCGGCTTGTGCCAGTAGATCGGCGGCAATCCAGTCAGGATTATTATCGCTGTCGGCAATAACCAGCACTTCGGAAGGCCCCGCAATCATATCAATGCCAACGGTTCCGAACACAATGCGCTTGGCGGCTGCCACATAGGCATTGCCGGGCCCGACAATTTTGGCAACCGGTTTGATAGTTTCGGTGCCATAGGCAAGAGCGGCAATCGCCTGCGCACCGCCGACGCGGTAAATTTCAGATACACCGGCAAGGCGTGCAGCCACCAGCACCAGCGGGTTTAAAATCCCGTCCGGCGAAGGTACAACCATGACGATGCGCTCAACACCTGCAACGCGTGCAGGCACGGCATTCATCAAAACCGAACTTGGATAGCTTGCAGTGCCGCCCGGCACATAAAGGCCGACAGCTTCAATAGCTGTCCAGCGCGAGCCGAGCTCCACGCCCAAAGCGTCTGTATAGCGGTCATCTTGCGGCATCTGGCGGGCGTGGTGGGCTTCGATGCGGTCGCGCGCCAGTTTCAATGCTTCAACGGTCGAGGCCGGAGCAAGCTTGAAAGCTTCGTCGATTTCTTCGCTGGTAACGGCAATGCCGGTTTTTTCCAGATCGATACGGTCGAAAGTTTTGGAATAGGAAATCAGCGCTTTATCGCCGTCACGACGCACATGATCCACGATTTCGCGTACCACCCGATCCACATCGGCGGAAACTTCACGCTTGCTGTTTAGAAATTCAGCAAACTTCTCTTCGAAATCAGGACTGCTTTGACGAAGCGTTTGAACCACGCTGGTATTCCTTCTTAAATTCTTATTGGCATCCGGCTGTGTCTGAACATTTCTTGTTCAGGCATAGCAGTATCAGCAACAGGCCTTAAACACCATGTTTTGGCTTGGCATTTGTTTCCCAGGCAGGCCCCAGATCAGTGATTTGCGCCTCAATACACTCCACGTCAAGGCGAATAGCCGGTTTTGTGCCATTACGTTCGGCAAAAATCAGCTCCACCGTGCCATGCGGCGCTTCTGTTTCAGTGAAACTGATGGAAAGCAGGGAAAGTACATCCTGATCGCTGTCGCGATTGATGCCGACGGTTTTGACACTTAAAACACGGTTGAAATGCAGGCTTGAGCGGCGGCGTTCATAGCTGCGCTTGCCAAAGAGTTTCAGTTTAAAACCGGATTGCGCCCCTTCCCAGACAAAGCGGTTCATAGTGAGGATAAAACGCTTTTCCTGGTGGAGATATTGAATATCGGCAGGTTTGAGCACGGCATCTTGCAGATGCGCGGAAATGATTTGCAGATCTTCCTGATCGAGTGCCATCAATTTCAGCATATCTTTGTTCACCTTTGGCTTGAAGTCTTGAATCCTGCTTTATTCTGTCATGCCACATAACCCTTTGGTTCTGCAATCATCCTTATAGCGCGAAAGTGCTGCCAGCATTTAAAAAGCCAAAAAAGAAGGGCGGTCTGAGGTGTAATCTGCCTCAAAACCGCCCGTTCTTTTCAAACAGAACTTTAAAAAACTTGCTTAACCGCTGATGCGTTCAATCTGCGCACCACAACGGGAGAGCTTTTCTTCCAGATGTTCAAAGCCGCGATCAAGATGATAGACACGGTTGATGATGGTTTCGCCCTCAGCGGCAAGACCGGCAATAACCAGCGAAGCGGATGCGCGCAGATCGGTTGCCATGACCGGCGCACCTTTCAGACGCTCAACGCCTTCAACCGTGGCTGTCTGGCCGGAGAGCGAAATTTTCGCGCCCAGACGCGCCAGTTCCTGCACATGCATGAAGCGGTTTTCAAAAATGGTTTCGGTGATTTTGGATGTGCCCTGCGCTTTGGTCATCAGCCCCATGAACTGCGCCTGCAAATCGGTCGGGAAGCCCGGAAAAGGCTCAGTGGTGATATCAACCGGCTTAATGCCATTGCCATTACGCGCCACGCGGATTCCTTCCGGCGTGGAGGTGATTTCGGCACCTGTCTGGCGCAATGTATCAAGTGCTTCGCTCAACAGCTCTTCTTTAGCGCCCTTCAACAGAACATCGCCGCCGGTCATGGCAACCGCCATAGCGTAAGTGCCGGTTTCGATACGGTCAGGAATGACACGTACGCGGGCACCGGTCAGGTTGGTAACGCCTTGAATTGTAATTGTGCTGTTACCGGCACCGGAAATTTTTGCCCCCATCGCATTGAGGCAGTCGGCAAGATTGACCACTTCCGGCTCACGCGCCGCATTGTGGATGATGGTTTCACCTTTTGCCAAAGCTGCGGCCATCAGCATGACGTGGGTGGCACCGACAGATACTTTCGGAAAAGTATATTCTGTACCGATCAGGCCGTTTGGTGCACGTGCCTTGGCATAGCCATTGTCGATATCGATTTCAGCACCCAGCGCAATCAGGCACTCAAGCAGCAAATCAACCGGACGTGTACCGATGGCGCAGCCGCCCGGCAGCGATACATTAGCTTCACCCATACGTGCCAGCAACGGACCAATGACCCAGAAGCTTGCACGCATTTTGGAGACCAGCTCATAAGGAGCGGTGGTGTCGACAATATTACGGGCGGTAAAATGTATGGTGCGGGAATAGCCGTTATCCTGATGCTCACGGCGGCCATTGACGGAATAATCAACGCCATGATTGCCAAGAATGCGGATCAGCTGTTCCACATCTGCCAGATGCGGCACATTTTCCAGTGTCAGCGTATCGTCGGTCATGAGTGACGCAATCATCAACGGAAGAGCTGCGTTTTTGGCGCCGGAAATAGGAATAACCCCGTTAAGCTGATTGCCGCCGATGATTTTAATACGATCCATGCTGTTTAACCTTATGAGCCGCTGGGAAGTCATTATCTTTTTTACATCAAACCGGTAACGCGCCGGTTAATGAAAAACATGCCCGCTGTGAGGCTTAAACAATAACTGTATCTGCGGATGAAACTAAATGTTGCGGTATAGAAATGTGAAGCGGATGCCAAGTGGGCTTATGGCTTAGAAGTGATTCTAGTAAAGCATTATGTTCGTATCAAGGAATAAGCCGTTTTTGAGCGACTCACACACCTTAAAAAGGCACAGTGATTCGCGAAGCGACTGATTCTCTTCAAACTTTTTCATCTTTTTCAGGATTTTCCGGTGTGGATGCAGCTTTGATTCCCTCTTGGCGGCTGTCTTCTGCACCGGCTCTGCGGGCACGAACCTGTGCTTTCCGGCGCTGAAGATTCGCTCTTAATTGCTCGGAGCGGCGTTTTTCCTGTGCTAAACGCTGTTTTTCCTGTTCTGTTAATGGTTTATCTTCACTCATGTTCATTTTTGCTCTGGACTGATCAGTGGGAAAAGGCTATCTGCCGTGCCAGCAAACGCGGATTTCCACAATCTGAAAAAAGAATTACAATTGCTATCTTGCGGTTTTGGTTCTTATGTGGCAGAAGTCCGCCGCAATCAAGTGTTTGCTGCGGTAGCTCAGTGGTAGAGCACTCCATTGGTAATGGAGAGGTCGGGAGTTCGAACCTCCCTCGCAGCACCAGCTTCCCCCCTTTTTACAATTTGAATTAACTGGTGCGCCGTGGGGTTCTCAATCTTTTGAGCATTTTCGCAGGCAAAGGTTTTGCAATCGTCATTTGTTATGATTCTGCGCTGGTCGTTGCCCTGCTATTTGCCGCGCATTTTTTATGCGTTTAAAAACAAAAAAGCTCCGGTTCGGTTGAACCAGAGCTTCTGTTATTCACTGCAAAAAAGAATCAGAGCAGTTCAGCGCGCAATTGTGCAGCTGATTTGACCGAGAGAAGGCCAGGGGCGACATCAAACACAGTTTTGGCACCATGCTGGCCGGATTGTGCCATGCGATGCACTGCGCGTGCATAGGTCACCAGAACGCTGGCGGTAAATTCCGGATTGCTGTCAAGCTTCAGGCTATATTCCACCACTTGTGCATTCTGGTCGGAAGTATTGCCGCTGCGAATAACAAAACCGCCATGCACCATCGCCTGATGGTCGCGTGCCAGTTCTTCAGCCGAGATGAAATTGACCGTGGTGTCGTAATCGGCAAAATAATCCGGCATGGTGACGATTTTTTCACGCACAGTATCAGCATCAGCACCTTCCTGCAAAACAACGAAGCATTCACGCTTGTGCTTTTCACGGGTGGTCAGCACAGGGCGCGAGGCGCTGCGCACCTTTTCGATGGCTTCCGGCACAGGGCGGGTATATTGCACGCCACCAGCAACGCCCGCCACACGGCGGATTGCATCAGAATGGCCTTGGCTGAGACCGTCACCCCAGAAGGTGTAGGTTTCGCCGTCCGGAAGAAGGGCTTCGCTCATTACACGGTTGATTGAGAACATGCCCGGATCCCAGCCGGCAGAAATCAGCGCAGTTCTTTTATTTGGCAGTGCAGCAGCATCAATGGCGGCAAAATATTCCGGAATGCGTGCATGCGTATCGAAGCTGTCAACTGTGTTGAAAAGGGCAGCCAGTTCCGGTCCCTGTTCCGGCAAGTCCTGCTTGGAGCCGCCGCACAAAATCAAAACGTCAATTTTATCCTGATGGTTTTTCAGCTCATCCATGCTGAAAACCTGCACATTTTCGGTCAATGGCGACACCTGTGCCGGTGGGCGGCGGGTGTAAATGCCCGTCAGTTGCATGTCAGGATTTTTCTTGATGGCTGCTTCAACGCCGCGTCCTAGGTTTCCGTGGCCGGCAATGGCGATACGGATGAGTTCAGCCATAATGATATGTCCTTATAGTTAAGCTTTGGGTGGCTTTTATCAGTCAAAAAACCGATAGCACATAACGACCTCAGATCAAGAATTTCTGTTCCTGATCTGAGGGCGGAATTGCGATTTTTTAAAAGGGAAAAATGAAGCTTTAAAAGCCCGAATGAGTTTTAAGAAACTCGGTTTCTTGGCTCGTGTTTTCACGTTTCAACGCCACATTGCGATGCGGAAAACGGCCAAATTGTGCGATGATATCCAGGTGCTGATGTGCATAATCCAGTGAATTGGCGTTGCCCAGCGCTTCATAAAGCGCGACGCTTTTTTTCTGATCATTCAGGTCTTCGCTATGCATCAACGGCAGGTAGAAAAAGGCACGCTCTTTCGCTGTTAATTGCTGGTCATAGCCCTTTTCAAGAGCTGCTTTGGCAATCATGCGTGCTTTGGCATCGCTCTCAAACGCGCGGCCGGTACCGCGGAACATATTGCGCGGAAACTGATCGAGAATAATGGTGAGGGCGAGGGCGGAGTGTAATTCATTGCCCCATGCATCCAGCGCGCCGCTATGGGCCTGCTCATAAAGCGCAGAAAAGCGTTGCTTGATGTCTTCATCGAGATCATCGCTGCGGACAAACCAATATTTCTCGACATTCTCCGAGAACCAGAAATCCAGCACATTTTGTGCCGAGGTGTTTTGTGCCGAGGTGTTTTGTGAAGGCATGATCATCTCCGTCAGTCTTTGATGTTTATGCCTTCACATTGCATTGTTTTATACACGCTTTCAAGACGATGTGTGTTGTGCCTCGATACGTGCTGCCTTGCGGGTAGCGGTGGTGAAGGCTGCGATAAAGCAGATTGCCATCAGCAGAACGATTGTGGGTGCTGGTGCACTATCAATGAAGAAGGAAATATAAACACCAAGGAACGAGGTGCTTAATCCGACCACAATGGCGGTTATCAGCATGGAGCTGAACTTGCGTGTAAGCAGAAACGCGATCGCACCCGGTGCAATCAGCAAGGCGATCGCCAGAATGATCCCCACTGCTGTCAGCGCACCGACAATGGTGAGCGAGATCATGCAAAGCAAGCCGTAATGAAGCAAGCGCACTGGCAGACCGACGGCACGCGCATGGGCGGCATCAAAAGCATGCAACAGGAAATCACGCCATTTGACCGTGAGAATAGCTGTGACGGCCAATGCAATCAGACCGGTTTCGATGATGTCCTGAACATTAACCCCCAGCATATCACCAAAAAGGATATGGTTGAGGTGAACGGTGGTTTCGATTTTGACATAGAGAACCAGCCCCAAGCCAAACATGCCTGAAAACACCACGCCCATCACAGTATCTTGTTTGATGCGGCTGTTTTCTTTGAGGAAACCAGTTGAAACCGCACAAAACATGCCCGCTATAAAAGCGCCGATCGCAAATGGAATGCCGATAATATAAGCAATCACCACGCCTGGGAAAACGGCATGACTGATGGCATCACCCATCAGTGACCAGCCCTTTAACACCATAAAACAAGACAAAATACTGGCCGGAATAGCAATCAGCAGAGAGATGATAAACGCATAGCGCATGAACTCGAACTGAAACGGCATCAAGAGAGTGTCAATCATTGATCAGCCTCCTCTGACAAGAGCAGTGTTTCCGAAGCACGTTTGCGCGCGGCCAGCATGCCGTGCTTGGGAGCAAAGAAAAACGCGATCAGGAAGATGGCTGTCTGCATCACAACGATGATGCCGCCGGTAGCGCCGTCCAGAAAATAGCTGATATAGGCACCGACAAAGCTGGTGATCATGCCGATCAGGACGGCAATTGTCAGCAAACGCGGAAAGCGGTCGGTGAGAAGATAGGCGGTGGCACCCGGTGTTACCACAAGGCAGATCACCAGAAATGCCCCCACTGTCTGCATCGCTGCCACAGTACAAGCTGCCAGCAATGTGAAGAAAATGATCTTCAACAGTGAAGGATTGAGGCCGATAGAACGGGCATGGCTTTCATCGAAGAAAACCACCATCAGGTCTTTCCATTTCACCAGCAGAATGGCGAGCGAAATGAAGCCGATAATAGCAAGCTGCAATGTATCTTCCGGTGTGATGGCCAGAATATTGCCGAGCACAATCGTGTTGATGCTGACAGCTGTTGGCTTAAGCGAGACCATAAACAGGCCAAGCCCGAAGAAGGACGAGAAAATCAGCCCGATAATCGCATCTTCTTTCAGCTTGGTGCGCTGGTTCAAAAACAACATGGCTGCGGCTGCCAGACCACCGGAGAAAAATGCACCGATGGAAAAAGGCAGACCCAGCATATAAGCACCGGCCACGCCCGGCACGATGGAATGCGAAAGCGCGTCACCGATCAGCGACCAGCCTTTCAGCATCAGATAGGCAGAGAGAAAAGCACAAACACCACCAACCAAGGCCGATACCCACATGGCATTGACCATATATTGGTAGCTGAATGGCTCAAGCAGCACACTCATTATGCTTTTCCTTTTACCGGCTTACCAGTTGATTGAGACGATGGTTTATTTGCTGAAGCTGGCTGTTGCACGGGCCTGTCCTCATGCAGGATCAGCGGTCTTTCATCATCGGTAATGATGCCGAGTGACTTTTCGCCGCCATGATCATCTTGGTTCAGAACCAGATGGCGCAAGACGCCGCCAAAGGTTTTCTCCAGATTTTCCTGCGTAAATGTATCCTCGGTAAAGCCGTAAGCCAGAACAGTGCGTTTCAGCAGCACGGTACGATCACAAAACTCTGGTACACTTCCCAGATTATGGGTTGAGACCAGCATGATGTGGCCTTCTTCACGCAGCGAGCGCAGCAATTCGATGATCTGATCTTCGGTTTTGATATCAACACCGGTGAATGGTTCATCGAGCAAAATGAGCTTGCTGTCTTGTGCCAAGGCACGCGCCAGAAAGACACGTTTTTTCTGACCGCCCGACAATTCACCGATTTGGCGCTTGCGAAATTCGGTCATATTAACGCGTGCAAGGGCTGCGGTCACAGCTTCATGGTCGGCACGTTTTGGAATGCGCATCATGCCCATATGGCCATAACGCCCCATCATCACGACATCTTCAACCAGAACCGGGAAGTTCCAGTCGACATCTTCGCTCTGAGGTACATAAGCGACCATGTTTTTCTTCAATGCTTTGGCGACAGGTTCGCCAAAGACAGAGATTTCGCCGCGCGCCAGATTAACAAAGCCCATAATCGCTTTAAATAGCGTAGACTTACCTGAGCCATTAACACCGACAAGTGCAGTGATGGTGCCGGTAGGCAGGCTGAATGTTGCATCTTTAAGTGCGGTGTGGCCGTTACGATAGGTAACAGTGGCATTATCGACTGATAGTGCCGCCACCGGATTTACTAATCCGGCGGCGGTGTTCAGGCTTGCAGTTGGGAGAGTTTGCGGCTTCATTCTGCAAGCCCTTTGGCGACTGTACCTGAGGTCACTTTCAGGAGGTCAATATAGGTGGGAACCGGACCTGACGGATCGCTGAGTGAATCCACGTACAGTACGCCGCCATATTTGGCACCGGTTTCACGCGCAACCTGTTTGGCTGGTTTGTCGGAAATGGTGCTTTCGGAGAAGACGACGGTAATTTGGTTTTTCTTGACCTCGTCGATCACTTTGCGCACTTGCTGCGGTGTGCCCTGCTGATCGGCATTGATTGGCCAGAGGTAAAGTTCTTTCAGATCAAAGTCGCGTGCCAGATAAGAGAAGGCACCTTCACTGGAAACGAGCCAGCGCTTGTCTGCCGGAATGGCTGCGAGTTCTGCTCTTATCGGATCAATGGTCGCTTTGATCTGGTCTTTATAGTTTTCGGCGTTTTTCACATAAATGTCTTTGTTTGCCGGATCATGCTTAACGAAAGCATCACGGATATTGTCGACATAAATCAGCGCTGCATTTGGCGACATCCAGGCATGCGGGTTTGGTTTGCCGTTATAAGGGCCTTCGGTAATGCCCATTGGCTCAACGCCTGTCGAGACCACAACGCTTGGAACGTTTTTCAGGTTCTGGAAGAATTTCTCGAACCATAATTCCAGACCAAGACCGTTCCAGAAAATCAGATCGGCATCCTGTGCCTTGATGATGTCGCCAGGGGTTGGCTGATAATCATGAATTTCGGCGTTTGGCTTGGTGATGGATTCAACAATCGCAGCATCACCGGCTACGTTTTTGGCGATATCGGCAATCACAGTAAATGTTGTGACAGCTTTAAACTTCTCTTGCGCCCAAGCGGAGCCACTGACGAGTGTGGACACCATAAGGGCAGAGAGCGCAGAGATGATCTTGGTTTTCACTGAAACAGTCATACGGCTGGCATTCTTTCTTGCTATTGACTTGCAACTGCGATTATATTTAGAGCAAATGCAAATCAATAGCAAGTAGCCTTTTGCGATCAGCCTCCTCGTTTCAATTGTACGGGAGGTGATGACTCTTTGTATTCGCAGCTATTATCACTGAAAATTTCGACGATGCTCTTTGTGTGCAATGAATGGATATTCGAGCACTCGGTGCTTTTACTTATTTAAAAGAAACGTGCGGCGTAAAAGTTTGAAAGAAGTAGAAAAGGCAGGATGGTAAGTCTAAAAAATGATGACTTAAAAAATAATTATATGAATAATCATAGTTGGAAGCCTTGCTGAAAAAGAAGAATTCTCTTTGTTCCGGTGTGTGTGATTTTGTACATTAGCAATTTTGAATAAATTCAATTACAGGTTGTCCATGAAAAATGTTAAAATATTGAGTAGACAAAGAGATAGATTATAGCATTGTTTTTACTTATTTATTCTATTTTACATAAGTTTTCATTAACCAAAATTGGGGTGTTGTCTATATAAAAGTATAGAATTATTACACGCATAAATTGCATTTGTGGAAATATTCATGCTAGCGTGTAAGTGGAATCGTTTTATGGAGTGCAAGTATTGATGAGCTTGTGCGGCACAAAATGATTTCAATATAAACGTAATTTCATTTTAAACTTCTTACTCAAGAAGCTGCGAATATATTTTTAAAAATCTAATAAAGTTAATAATCATTGGGGATTTTAATGAGTATGTATTCTATTCATCCAGCTCATAGTGCGGGTTCTCTTGATAAGCGGTTTAGCCAAGAGCGTCAGCCGGAGCGCAATTTTTTGCGCGCAGCCGGTGAGCGCTGTTTGACGACAACCAATGGTAAATTAACATATGCAGTCACACCTGCCGGATCAGGTTCAGCCAGTTTTGATGATCTGACGGCGATTATTATCATGACGGCGACGCGGGATCTGCACTGGAAAACGCCAACCGGCCGTAATGAAACTTTCAACGCGCCAGCCGGAACAATTTTGGTGATACCTGCTGATACAATGCTTGAAATGTCCTGGGCGGTGCAAAAAGAGCATCTGGTGGTTAAGCTTGATGCCGAAACATTGCAGGCGGCATGCGAAGGCGACAAGGTGCTTTCGGCTGAAGAGTATTTTCCATCTCCCGCCCGTTTTGTAGATGCAAAATGTTTGCAGGTTGCTCATTTGTTGCGTGCAGAGATGCAGAAAAACGGCCCCGTTATCGAGCATTATCTGGATGCATTGAGAACGGTTTTCGTGACGCTGCTTTTACAAAACCACTCGGTCTTGCGCCGTAATTATGAGCGGCAGGAAATGGGAGGTTTGAGTTATCACTCGATGCGGCAGATCGAAAATTACCTGCGAGATAATTTTTGCAAGAAGATTTCTGTCACGTCGATGGCTAATTTTTTAGGTGTTTCTCCAGGTCATTTTCTGACTTCTTTCCGGGAGAGCTTTGGCCAAACGCCGCATCAATATTTGCTGATGTTACGTTTGAATGAGGCGGAACGCCGCTTGCAGGAAACAGATGAGAGTCTGGCGGATATTGCTGACAAAATCGGTTTTTCTTCACAGAGTCATATGACGACCGCTTTGAAGAAAAACCGCAGCACAACACCGGGTGAATTGCGGCGTATGCGTTTTCGCAATCGGGAAACAACCATATAAAGTGAATTATATTAGATATTACTGAATTAATTTTGCCGGTTCTTGAATTGCCATATTTCACTTCCTAATTTCGAAATGAAACGGCCATTCAGGGATCGGCTTTTTTGTGCGGATATGCGTTGTTAGAGCTATGGTTGATACGCAAAACTTAGCATGAGGCTACCTAAAAGACAGGCTGTCAACTTTAAGAGGTATGACATGAAGAATGCTGCATTAATTCGCCCGGCATGGACACCTGCCACGATAGCTTTGATGGTCATCGGTTTTATTGTCTTCTGGCCTTTGGGGCTGGCTATGCTGGCTTATATCATCTGGGGTGATCGTCTGGATGGCTTTAAAAAAGACGTCAATGCGACCACTGATAATGTCATGAATGCTGCCCGTAAGGGTTTCAGGAATTTTGATGGCGGTTCCGTCTATCGTTCAAGCGGCAATGCTGCTTTTGACGAGTGGCGTGATCAGGAGCTTGCACGTCTGGAAGCAGAGCGTCGCAAGCTTGATGAAGCTAAGGCGGAGTTCGAGCTTCATATGAAAGAATTGCGTCGTGCCAGAGATCGGCAGGAGTTTGATCGCTTTATGGAAGGGCGTTCACCGAAGGGTGATAGTTCTGCCGATCAGGCGTAATTCAGTAAGAGAATTTATAATAACATACTGAAATTAATATGAAAAATGAGACGCGGTGTGCCTTATGGTGCACTGCGTTTTTTGTTGTCTCTTATAGTTTTTAACGGAGGAAATCATAAAGCCGCATTAGCTGCTGAAGTTTTGCTGCGAATCATTTACGGTTATTTTATGGCTTTCTCCTTTTTTCGCGCGTCACCTGCGAAACAATCTGTTGATACAAGCTCTCGCACTCATGAAGTTGCGGGACGGGTTTTGCCATTAAAAATTGTCGAAAACCCTCGTGCCCGCAGATTTACCTTACGCATTGATGCCGGTGGAAAAGGACTGCGTGTGACGGTGCCGCCAAGGGTGCCAAGCAGCGAGATTGACCGTTTTATTTCGCGCCATCAGGGCTGGCTGGAAAGCCGCATCACCCAAATTCCGGCGGTCGAAAATGTTCGTGCCGGTGGCGTTTTTCCCTTTCGTGGCGTTGATCATCAGATCGTGCATGAACCTGACAAGCGCGGGATTACCCATGTGTGTTCGGGCGATAACGGTCAGCCGCAATTAATCGTTTATGGAAGTGCCGAGCATCTATCGCGTCGTATTGCTGATTTTCTAAAAAAAGAGATCAAGCGCGAAATTGAGATGCTGGTTGCAAAACATACGTCTGCTGTTGGGCGCAAAGCCACGGCGGTTCGTTTTAAAGATACAAAAAGCCGTTGGGGATCTTGCACCTCCAAGGGTGTGTTGTCTTTTTCGTGGCGGATAGGCATGGCGCCCCCGCCGGTGATTAATTATCTCGTGGCGCATGAAGTGGCGCATCTCATTGAGATGAACCACGGTCCGGCTTTCTGGAAATTGTGTCACGACTTATGCCCCGATACAGTGGATTGCCGTCATTGGCTCACACGTAACGGCGCAGCATTGCAAGCCATCGAGTTTTCATGAATAATCAAATTCTCGCTTCTGCAAAAGTGCTCTGGGATTTCCATAGCATTTACGATCCGCTTAAAACTGCTGACCTGATTGTCGGCTTTGGTAGCTATGATTTGCGCGTGGCGGAAAGAGTAGCTGAACTTTTTAATGAAGGTTTGGCACCGCTGATCGTTTTGACCGGTCATTCCGGCAATTGGACGGAAGGGCTTTATCCGGCCAGTGAAGCAGAAGCTTTTGCCGAAGTGCTGGCCGCAGCCGGTGTGCCGGAAGAGGCGGTGATGCTTGAAAAAGCTGCCACCAATATTGGCGAGAATATTCTCTTTACAAAAGAACTGATGGCACCAGGTGCTTTAAGCGCTATTATGGTGACCAAACCCCAAACGCAGCGACGGGTAAGGGCGACGGCGGCACGTCGCTGGCCGGAAGCCTCCATTATGGTGACTGCGCCTGTAATCTCCTTTGAAGAGCAGCCGACAGATCAGGTTCCGATGGAATTGCTGATTAATGAACTGACAGGCGATCTGGCCCGTATTCTCGATTATCCGGCGAAAGGTTTTCAGGTGGCGCAGGCCGTGCCGCTCAATGTCCTTGAGGCTTACGAGTTTTTGATCGCGCAAGGCTACGACAAGCATTGAAACATGCTTTTAAGCAGCGTGTTGTTAAGGATCAGCATACGAAATGCTCGACAGTTGAACGAATTTATGCAACGTGACGTGCATGAATTTTGATCTTAAAATCTGCGGGCTCAAGACCCCTGAAGCGGTATCGGCTGTGCTCGATGGTGGCGCAACCCATATCGGCTTTATCTTTTTCCCTAAAAGCCCGCGTCATGTCAGTGTGGAAGAGGCTGGCCGTTTGCGTATGGCGGCACAAGGGCGGGCGCAGGTTGTAGCAGTCACGGTTGATGCCGATGATGATTATCTGACCGAGATTGTGAGCCATGTGCGCCCTGATATTTTGCAATTGCACGGGCAGGAAACACCGGAGCGCGTCAAACTTCTTAAAGAGCGTTTTGGCCTGCCGGTGATTAAAGCTTTCGCGATACGTAATTTTGATGATCTTGAAGCGATTAAGCCGTATAAAGGGATCGCAGACCGGTTCCTGTTTGATGCCAAACCGCCGAAGGGTTCTGAATTACCCGGTGGTAACGGTGTTTCCTTTGACTGGGAATTGCTGACAAAGCTTGACGGCGATGTGGATTACATGCTTTCGGGTGGGCTTAATGCGGGCAATATTGCGCAGGCGCTGGTTCAGACAGGTGCGCAGGCGATAGATGTCTCGTCCGGTGTTGAGGCGCGCGCCGGTGAAAAAGACGTGCGGCTGATTGAAGAATTTTTACAGGCGGCAGGTGAGGCCAGAGCAATGGCTGCCTCACAAGCCAAATCCTGATCACAAGTGGAGCGGATGCGTTGAGCAAGGCAATGGAACCTAATTCTTATAAGACCGGTCCTGATGAAGAGGGCATGTTTGGCATTTTCGGCGGCCGTTTTGTCGCCGAAACACTGATGCCACTTATTCTCGAATTGCAGGACGCTTACGCTGCCGCCAAGGAAGATCCTGAATTTCAGGCAGAGTTGAAAAACCTGTCGGAAAATTATGCCGGTCGTCCTTCCAAGCTCTATTATGCTGAAGGCCTGACCAGGCATCTGGGCGGCGCTAAAATTTACTTTAAGCGCGAAGACCTCAACCACACCGGCAGCCACAAAATCAACAATTGCCTTGGTCAGATTTTGCTTGCCAAACGTATGGGAAAAACCCGCATCATCGCAGAAACCGGCGCTGGTCAGCATGGTGTGGCATCGGCCACTCTGGCTGCGCGTTTTGGTTTCCCTTGCACGGTTTATATGGGCGCCACCGACGTTGAACGTCAGAAGCCGAATGTGTTCCGCATGCATTTGCTGGGTGCTGAGGTCAAGCCGGTTGCGGCTGGTAACGGCACTTTGAAAGATGCGATGAACGAAGCTTTGCGTGACTGGGTCACCAATGTGGAAGACACCTATTATCTGATCGGTACAGCTGCCGGCCCGCATCCTTATCCGGAACTGGTGCGCGATTTCCAATCGGTGATTGGTATCGAAGCACGCGAACAGATTTTGGAAAAAGAAGGCCGTCTGCCGGATGTGATTATCGCAGCCGTTGGCGGTGGTTCCAATGCTATCGGTCTGTTCCATTCATTCCTTGATGATGCGAGCGTTAAAATTGTCGGTGTTGAAGCTGGTGGCCGCGGCGTGGATGGCGATGAACATTGTGCATCCATGAACAAAGGCCGTCCGGGCGTTTTACACGGCAACCGCACCTATTTATTGCAGAACGAAGATGGCCAGATTTTAGAGGGTCATTCCGTTTCTGCCGGTCTTGATTATCCAGGCGTTGGCCCTGAACATGCATGGCTTCGTGATACAGGCCGCGTGAATTATGTGCCGATTTTGGATGATGAGGCGCTGGATGCGTTTCAGGTTACCACCCGCACGGAAGGTATTATTCCGGCACTTGAATCGGCTCATGCGCTGGCACAGGCCATTAAAATGGCTCCGACAATGGGCAAGGATGAAATTATCATCGTCAACATTTCCGGACGCGGTGATAAAGACGTTCACACTGTTGGCGCACTTTTGGGCATGGAGATCTGATCATGACCGCACGTATGGATAATAAATTTGCGGCTTTGAAAGCGGAAGGTCGTCCGGCTCTTATCACTTATTTTATGGGCGGTGATCCGGATTTTGAAACTTCGCTGGCTGTGATGAAAGCGCTGCCGAAAGCCGGTGCTGATGTGGTTGAGCTTGGTATGCCGTTTTCTGATCCGATGGCTGACGGCCCTGCTATTCAGGCCGCTGGTCTTCGTTCGCTGAATGCTGGCCAGACCCTGAAAAAGACCTTGAAAATGGCGGAAGAGTTCCGCAAAAGCGATGACACCACACCAATCGTGTTGATGGGCTATTATAACCCTATTTATATTTACGGTGTGGATGCTTTTGTGCGTGATGTTAAAGCTGCCGGTATTGATGGTTTGATTGTTGTTGATCTGCCGTCTGAAATGGATGCGGAATTGTGCATTCCGGCACTGGAAGCAGGCTTGAATTTCATTCGCCTTGCAACGCCAACCACGGATGAAAAACGTCTGCCTGCGGTTTTGAAAAACTCTTCCGGCTTTGTTTATTATGTTTCAATGAACGGTATTACCGGTTCGGCTGTGCCTGATACAGCCAAGGTTGCCGCTTCTGTGAAAAATATCAAAGCGCATACAGAATTGCCTGTTTGCGTTGGCTTTGGTGTTAAAACACCTGAACAGGCACGCGCGATCAGCGCCACTGCGGACGGCGTTGTCGTCGGCTCGGCGATTGTCAATGCGGTTGCCGCAAACCTTGATGAAAACGGCAAAGTGACAGGTGATCCTGTTGCTGATGTTTCAAAACTGGTCGGCGAACTTTCTGCAAGCGTTCGTGTCGTCCGCCTTGAAGCTGCCCAATAAGTTACCCATAATAAGAACAAGAAAAATTACGGAAAAGTCACCATGAACTGGATTACAAATTACGTTCGTCCAAAAATCAACTCGATGCTTGGCCGTCGTGAAATGCCGGAAAACCTCTGGATCAAGGATCCGTCGACCGGCGAGATGGTGTTCCATAAGGATTTGGAAAATAACCAATGGGTTATTCCGGCTTCTGGTCACCATATGCGTATTCCGGGCAAAGATCGTCTGCGTTTCTTCTTTGATAATGGTGAATATACTACGCTTGAAATACCAAAAGTTCCGGTTGATCCGCTGAAATTCCGCGATGAAAAGCGCTATATTGATCGCCTGAAAGACTATCGCAACCGCACCGGCCTTGAAGATGCAATCATCAGCGCTGTCGGCACCATTGAAGGTTTGCCGATTGTTGCGGCGGTGCAGGAATTTTCCTTTATGGGCGGTTCGCTTGGTATGGCTGCCGGTGAAACTATCATCAAAAGCTTTGAAAAAGCCATTGAACTGAAGCGTCCGCTGGTGCTGTTTGCTTCTTCCGGCGGTGCACGTATGCAGGAAGGTATTCTGTCTTTGATGCAGCTGCCGCGCACCACTGTGCTGGTTGAAATGCTCAAAGAAGCTGGCCTGCCGTATATTGTTGTTCTGACCAATCCGACCACCGGTGGTGTGACCGCGTCTTATGCAATGCTGGGTGATATCCATATTGCAGAACCCGGCGCCCTGATCGGTTTTGCAGGCCCGCGCGTGATCGAGCAGACCATCCGTGAAAAACTGCCGGAAGGTTTCCAGAGCGCAGAATATCTGATGGAGCACGGTATGGTGGACATGGTTGTGCCACGCACCGAGCTGAAAGAAACCATTGCCCGTCTTTTGAAAATGATGATGAAGCAGCCAGCGACACAATCAGCAGAGACAAAAGAAGTGGCAGCCAAAACCGATCCTGCCGTTTAAGAAGTCATTATCATGAGCAAAGCTGCCGCTGCCATTGAGCGGTTGATGGAATTGCACCCAAAGGGATTCGATCTATCACTGGATCGGATCCTGCGGCTTTTAGAGCGGCTGGGTAATCCTCATCTCAATTTACCGCCTGTTATTCATATTGCCGGCACCAATGGTAAGGGGTCGACGTCAGCTTTTATACGCGCATTGCTGGAAGCCTCGGGTTTGAGCGTGCATGTGCATACTTCGCCGCATCTGGTCAATTGGCACGAGCGCTATCGCTTGGGCGCGCAGGGCGGCGGCCAATATGTCTCGGATGATGTGCTGGCCGAGGCGGTTGAGCGTGTCGCTGTGGCCAATAATAGTGAATATATCACCGTTTTTGAAATCATGGCCGCTGTTGCGTTTGTGCTTTTCTCCGAGCATCCGGCCGATGTCGTTGTGCTGGAAGTGGGCCTTGGCGGACGCTTTGATGCCACCAATGTGGTTCCAGATCCGGCTGTTTCCGTCATCATGCCAATCGGCATTGATCATACGGCATTTTTGGGCGACACAATCGAAGCAATTGCCGGCGAAAAAGCCGGTATTATGAAGCGCAGTTGTCCGGTGGTTATCGGCTTTCAGCCAAGCGTGGCAGCGCTTGATGTACTGGTGGATAAGGCAGAACGCTTAAGATGTCCGGTCACAGTTTACGGACAGAATTTCATCGCTTTTGAAGAACATGGCCGGATGGTTTTTCAGGACGAGGAAGGGCTTGTTGATTTGCCTTTGCCGCGTTTGCCGGGGCGTCATCAGCTTTCTAATGCGGCAGCAGCCATTGAAGCTGTGCGCATGGCCGGCTTTGATCTGACCGATAAAGCCATTGAAAAAGCCATGCTGGTGGTGGAATGGCCTGCACGAATGCAGCGTTTGACCCATGGCGCATTGGTTGATCTTGCCCCTACCGGTTCTGAAATCTGGCTTGATGGCGGGCATAATCCGGCCGCAGGGCTTGTTATTGCCGAAGCTTTTGCCGAGCTGGAAGATCGTGTCCCGCGTCCGCTTTATTTGATCACAGGCATGATCAATACCAAAGACCCGAAAGGCTTTTTTGAAGCTTTTGCCGGTATGGCGCGTCGTGTTTTCACGGTCCCGATTGGCTCCAGTGACGCGAGCATCAATAATGCTGATCTGGCACTGGCAGCGGAAGCCGCTGGCATTCCGGCAGAACCGGTTCACTCTGTTGCCAACGCTTTGAAGCTGCTGCGTGATGCGAGCACCAATGATGAAGTGCCGCCACGTATTTTGATCGGTGGTTCGCTCTATCTGGCAGGTGATGTGCTGGATGAAAATGGCACGCCGCCTGTGTGATCAGGGCTGTTTGAGCAGTTTTAAAATGAGATCATAAAAAAAGCGGCTTCGTGAGAAGCCGCTTTTTTTAATCTTAAACATCAGCCGATTAAGCAGCTGAGTTTTTGATCCAGTCCGCCAAACGGCTTTTAGGTGCTGCACCAACCATATTGGCTGCAACTTCACCGTTCTTGAACATCAACAGGGTCGGGATTGAACGCACGCCGAATTGAGCTGCCAGTTCCGGATTTTCGTCAATGTTGAGCTTGGCGATTTTAACCTGACCAGCCATTTCAGCAGCGATTTCGTCCAATGACGGTGCAATCATTTTGCAAGGGCCGCACCATTCAGCCCAGAAATCTACGACAACAGGCACATCTGCCTGCAAAACGTCGGACTGGAAGTTGCTGTTGTCAATTTTTACGGTTGCCATGGGGCGTTCCTTTTCGATTCTATCTGACACATTATGTGGTGTTTGATGTGCCATACGTCAAGCATATAGAGTGCATCCCGAAAAAGTGCAAAGCGGTTTTCGGAAAAGATGCACGTAGAAAAACAGAGTATTATTTAAAGGTGCGAATGAATGTTACGGGTTAATCTCATTCATCCGCAATTTTCTCAGATTTGTGTCTTTCAAGTTTTCGGATGGCCTGCTCCATTATCTCCACCGGCAGTTCAATCAGGATCGGTGCTTCGGTGAAAAGCACTGCCGCTTCAATTTTATGCAGCGGATAAAGCGGCTTCATCAGCTCACGGTAAAGGGCAAGCTGCGTGATATAGGCAGAAGGCACTTCCTCAAGCGTCAGGGCAGGCGGACGGTTGGTTTTATAATCAATGATGCGAACTGTTGTATCGCTCACGCTTAAGCGGTCGATAATGCCCGAAACCGCTTGTTCTTTACCGTTTAAATCCAACATCCCCATTACTGAAACTTCAGACTTGGAACCATCGGCAAAAACCTCGGCAAAGGCTGCATCATTGAGAATTGTCTCAATCGACTTCCAGGCTTTTTCGCGGTTTTCTGCGCTCCAGTCTTTTCCGGCATGTTGCAAATATTGTTGTGCAGCTGAGCTACGTTCATCAACGGGCACATCAGGCAAATGCTGCAACAAAGCATGCATGATAGTGCCGCGCTGGAGCGCAAAAGCGGGGCTGTTGTTTAATGGCTCCAGCACTGGCGATTGATTACCGATTGGCGGCGCATCTTCCAGTTCAATCAGAGCGGAAGCCCCTGATGGTGTCAGCGGGCGGGGCATGCCCTTTTCCGGTGCCATACGGGTGCGGAAAGCCTCAGGCAATGGCGGATAGCTATGTGGTTTAGTGTCTTCTGCTTCATGAAGGGTGATGTCGCCAAGCGGTGTTTTTTGATAACGCCGCGCGCTTACCCCTTCCACCGGATGCTCGAAAGCATCCGAAAGCGGGCTTAAAGCGTCATCAACAAGCTTGTGCCATGTCTCGCCGCTTTCGCGCACACCACGATAGCCGCAGACAATCAAACGGTCTTCGGCGCGCGTCATACCCACATAAAGAAGGCGGCGATATTCTTCCTCAGAGCGGTTTTTCAATTCATCGCGCTGCTCAACCGTGGCACTTGTTTCAAGAGACTTGTTCGGTTGCCATAAATAGCCCTTGCCCTGAAAGCCGTCCGGCTCATGCATCGGAATGGCGATGAGTTTGGGTGCCTGACTGCTTGTCCATGCGCTGTTGCCAGGATCAACCAGAAAAACAATAGCCGCTTCCAGCCCCTTAGAGGCATGCACAGTCATGATGCGCACTTCATCGCGGCTTTGGTCAAGCTCGCGCTTAATCTCCGGCGTGGCGGCTTCCAGTGTCTCTAAAAAGGATTGTAAGCCCGGCAGTCCGGCGCGCTCGGTTGCCAGTGCATAATTTTGAAACTCGTCGATAATATCTCCGGCTTCCGGCCCAAGACGCGCCAGCAGCAAACGGCGCGCACCATCTGCACTTAAAATATGGGTGTAGAACTCATAAACCGGCATTGTATCGGCCATAGAGCGCCAATGGCTGAGCTTTTTGTGCACTTTGGCAAGCTCGGTATCGTCGCGGGAAGCCTGATAGAGTTTTTCAAACAATATCTGGCCTTTGGCGCGATCATGGGCAAGCGCGAATAGTTTATCATCATCCCAGCCGAAAAGCGGGCTTTTTAACAAGGCTGCGAGCGAGAGATTATCGGCTGGCTGCAACACAAAACGCCCGATTGCCATCAAATCCTGAATGGCAATATGAGAGGTCAGGCGCAAACGGTCAGCGCCCGCAACAGGCACGAGATTGTTTTTCAGTGCACGCGAGAGTGCAGGCATGAACTGGTCGCGTTTGCGCACCAGCACCATAATATCACGCGGCGCGATCTTGCGTCCCTTACCGGGAATAATTGCGCCACTATCAAGCCAGTGGCGGATGGTAGCTGCAATCTGGTCGGCGAGGCGGATGGCGGGTGCTGCCAAATGGTCAACAGGGGTGCGCCAGTCGTCCGGCTCTTCCACCACATGTGGTGTGAGCATATCCCAGATTTCAACGTCACCCGGTGCATCACTGCGAATGGCGGCATGAAGCGTCGGGGCGGGTTCAAGCCCAAGTCCGCGAAAGGCTTCGGGGCGTGAAAATACTTCATCCACGGCGCTTAAAACATCAGGCGTGGAACGGAAGGAAAAGTTGAGGCTCACTTTTTCAAAAGTAAGCTCGGCACGTTCGGCTTGTTTTTTGACGTCTTGGCCGGAGGCCGCAAAATCTTCCGGCACAGCGCCTTGGAAAGAGTAGATTGATTGTTTTTCATCACCCACAGCAAACAATGTGCGCCGGACATCACGCTGGCCAAGGCCGGAGAAAAACTCGTCCGACAGCATACGGATCACGCGCCATTGGTCAGGGCTGGTATCTTGTGCTTCATCGACAAGCACATGATCAATGCCGCGATCAAGCTTATATTGCACCCATTGCCCCGCACCATCACGGGCAAGAAGCGCCACGGTGCGGGTAATGAGATCATCAAAATCCAGCAAGCCGCGACGGCGTTTCAGCAATTGATAGCGTGACAACAGCTCATCGATAATCTGATAGGCAGCAAGATTGAGCCGCACCAGACGCAATAGTTTTATCCGCTCCATCGCCTCATAAATGCGGGTCGAAACTTCGGTGAAGCGATCATCAAAATCAGGCAACAGTTTTCGTACTGCTGCCGAGCCGACATAAGAGGCCGTTTTCGGCATGCCGTCGGTCTTTTTCAAAAATGCTTCCGTGAGCACTTCCTGCTTGTCGCGCAAAGTTTCAACTTTGCTCAGCTGTTTTAGTTGCAGCGCAAAATCCTGTGCGCGCGCTGCTCCTTTCGGGATAGAAAGGATGAGATCAAGCACATCTTCCTCAAATTCCAATACCGGCAATTGGTCATTGAGAATTGTTGCTTCTGTCTCATGAGGCTCAAAACGGAAAATGCTGCGTAATGCAGCTTCACGTTCTGAAGGCACACCAAGTTGTCGCAAAAACTCCTGCAAACCATGGCGCTGCCAGATGGCTTCGTCGAGCAGATTTTGCAGGCCAAATTCCCCTGCGGCATCAAGCACCTGTGTGAAGGCTTCAGCCAGAATCAGGTTGCCGCCATTATGCGCTGTTTCCAGCAATTGACGACGCGCTTCAGCGATGAGTGCTGTCTGCATCAAATCGTCGAGCATTTCAAAATGACCGGCAATATTGGCTTCCAGTGGAAACTGATGCAGGATGGCTTCGCAAAATGCGTGAATAGTCTGAATTTTCAAACCACCCGGCGTTTCCAGCGCACGGGCAAACAGACGACGCGCGACATTCAGACGGGCATTGGAGGGGTTTTGCCCTTCCAGTTTTTCCAGCACTTTTGCCAGTTGCGCATCATCTAGCATTGCCCAATCGGAAAGCCGTGAGAAAACACGGTTCTGCATCACCGCAGCTGCCGCTTTGGTGTAAGTCAGGCAGAGGATTTTGGAAGGATCTGTGCCCTCCAGCAATAGGCGAATAACACGCTCGGTCAAAACATGCGTTTTGCCGGAACCGGCATTGGCTGATACCCAGACACTATCAAACGGATTGGCAGCTTTGTTCTGCGCCAAAATTGTTTCCGGCGGAATGTTCAACGGCTTTTTCATTCGCTCGATCCTTCACCGCCATCAGCGCCACCATCTGCCCCTCCGGCCGACCATTCCAGCACGCGGGCGAGATGGTCATAATCGCCGGTGAGATCGGTTTCACGAAACGGCAGGGCACGGGATAAATAGCCCTTGCTCTGGCTCTTATATTCGCTCAGCAATTCTTCTAACCTGCGCCATGCTTCTTCGCCAATTTCGGGGGCGGTTTTTTGGCTTGGCTCCGGCCGGCTGATTTTCAAAATGGATTCCGGTACCACCGCGCCATTGGCTTTAAGGCGCACATAAAGAAGATCAGAAGCCGGTATTTCGCCAACCTCCTCAAAGGCACCGCGCGCTTGCAAGGCTGCTTCCAGTGCCAGCTGCGGGGACAGCAAAATATGTGCCTGTTTAGGTGAGGGCGTGGAACCGGTTTTAAAGTCAATGATTTCAGTGGTGCCGTCCTGCATCACATCAACACGGTCGGCGCGGCCTGAAAGCGTGATGCCGAGCGAGCCGATTTCGCGTTTTTTCGAGGCGATTTCGGCATGGCGGGTTTTGACGTTGTAGTTGCGATCTCGCTCCCAGTTTAAAAACTCCGGCACTAAAGCTTCAAAGCGTGGCCACCAGACAGCTTCGATCTCAATCGGCAGATCGGCATCAGCAAAGAGTTGGCGTCCGATTTCGATCAGATTTTGATGGGCTTCTTCCGCCATGACATCAAAACCGGATTGGGTGAAATGACCAATAATATCATGAAACAGCGTGCCGCGCTCGGCAGGTCCCGGATCACGGATCAGCGGATCAAGCGGGTTCAGTTTCAGGATTTTACGCGCATAAATCGCATATGGGTCGCGTCGCAATGTTTCAATATCGGTGACCGAGAAGCGGTCAGGCCGTGCTTCAACCGGCGGCTTCGGCTCCGGACGTTTAACGAAAGGCACATCCGCAGAGCGGTCAATTTCACGCGCCCAATGCAAAAAGCGTGCCCCACGCTGGCGCATATGATCGGTCACTTCATTGCCAAGCACGGTTTGCAGGCGTTGCAGCCAGCGTGAAGGCACGGTTGGTGCATTGTCGGTGCGATCAGCACGTGAAAGCACGACGTGATCCATGCCCAAAGCCATCTGGAAATCATGAGCCGCAAGGCCGGTACGTCGTTCCGGTGGTTCCAGTGCGATCTGCGCTTTCATCGGGCGCGACATGAAAGGATCATTGCGGGTTTTGGACGGCCAGCTGCCTTCATTGAGGCCACCGATAATCACCGTATCAATGGTTTGCAGACGGGCTTCCAGCGCACCCCAAATAAACAAACGCGGATTGCCACCGGGGCGTGGTTTGACAGTTTCGCCGGAAATCAATGCTTCAAAAACGGCTGGCCATTCAATGGTTTCAAATTCCAGCTCGGCTTGCGTGCCAATCAGATTGCGCAAAAGGGAGGCAAATTGTTCACCTGCCTCGCCGGAATAAAGTGCGCCGACATTTCCCTGCTCATCACGTGCGAGGGTTTCAAGCACCTCCACACTTGCGCGCACAATTGCCGCCATTTCCGTGTGCTGACCGGCACTTTTGGTGAAATCAGCCAGTGGTTTAACCGCTTGCGAGAGTTCTTCACACAAAGCCCGCGCATTTGTGATCTGTTCTTCAACGGTCAGGTCAATCCATAAAGGCTTGCGGTTGGCATTCAGCCCTTCGGTAAGTTTACCTTCAAAGAAATCCGGCAATTCAGCAATGGACGCGCGACCTGTGCCGCCACGAAAAGCGATCAGTTCCAGCGCTTCTGCGGCTAAGCGGCGCTCGATGCGGGGTTTGCCAAGCTTTGTCAGCGGGTGTTTCAGCAATGCCAGCAATGCCACCGGATCGCCCGGATTAAAGACGGTTTCAATCACTAGCCGCATGAGGGTGACAGGTTCCGCATCGCGCAAAAAGCGCCCGCCGGAATCATCGGCCTCAATGCCGAAACGGGCAAGTTCTGCGGCCACACGGCGCGCCAGATTACGGTCGGCGGTGACAAGAGCTGCGGTTTTGTTCGGATCGCTGATGGCTTCACGTAAAGCGCAGGCAACGCTTAAAGCTTCCTCGCGCTCATTGGCCGCTTCAATCAGATCAATCTGACGTGTGGCTGCCAAGCGATGCTCAATCGTCATATCGGGCTGTTGTAAAAGATCGCGCCAATGCTCGGTGCTTTCTGCCGGCCGCAAAGCCTCAGCCGCAATGCGCTCTAATGTCCGTTTTTCAGGCGAATGATCGGGCAGATGTTCCACTGCATCGCGATTGGTGCTCATGCTGGTGAGCAGCTGATAAAAACCATATTGCGGATGACCGAAAGTGGATGGATTTTGTTCAGGCCTGCCTAAAATGTGCCAGGCCGCATCATCAAGGTCGCGGTCAAGGCCGGGTAGCACAAGTGCGCCTTGCGGCAGCTTTGCGATCGTTGCAATCAGTTCGGCAGTGGCCGGAATAGAACCGGTTGTACCGGCAGCAATCACAGGTCCATCGGGGGGGGAGCGTTTGAGCCGATCGGTTTCGATTTCAATCAGGCGATTACGATAGGCTGCGGGATTGGTAACACCGCGCTCTTTCAAAACTTCCGGCCAAAGCGTGGTGACGATTTCCAGAAAGCTCAATGTGACCCGCCACCAATCGGCAAGTTCATCAGGCGCGATGAGTTGCAATTCTGCCCAATCGGCACTTTCGGTTTCGACCTGATCCATCAATGTGGCCAGATCTCGCGCCAGCCAGATGGCATCAGCGGTGGTGGTCGGCACGGAAACATCTTCAACGCCAAAAAGGGCGCGCACATGTTCAGGCAGGCTCTCGCGCCAGGGCTTGATCAGGCGGGTGAGCAGCAGCAAGCGCTCAGCCTTATTGATCGGCGGGTTGAGTTGCAGAAATTCCCGCGCATCTGCATCAAAAAATACGGCATCTTCATCCACATCACCGAGCGCACGGATAGAAGGCAGGATTGCCGAACGCGCATGGCTTTTTTCAACGAGAAGTGAGCGCAGGCTACGTGCCGCACGGCGTGTCGGCACATAGATGGTGGCTTTGGCCAGTGCTAAAGGATCGCTTGGATCAGCCGGAAAACCTTTGATGATTTTACCTTGCAGCAAGGCATCGACAAAGCTTGGCAGAAAGGGCGTGCCGGGCGGAATGGAAAAGATGTGCGGGTTTTGGGTGCTCATTCTTTTCTCTTCTCCTTTTTAGTCAGACCGGCTTTAGTTCAGGGCTGCAAGCGCCTTTTCTGCGTCTTCAATCGCATCGGGTGTACCGACCGTTATCCAATGGCCATGCATCGGCATAGCATATAGACGTTTATTCGCAATGGCATGGTCGAAATAGCGGTTGAGCGAGGAAACACTTGCCTCGGCATCTTTGAAAATGCCCGGGTGAATAATAGCGGCACCGGCATAAATAACCGGTTGCGGATCATTGTCTTGACGACGCAAAAGCCGGGCTTCCGGTGTCAGGGTAAAATCGCCTTTGCCGTCATAGCCGGTTGCCTGATCAAGGCGGGCAACCATCAGCAAAATATCCATGCGGGTTTCATCAAAAGCTTCTGCCATTTTTAGCAAATTGGCAGGCTCGCCTTGCTGATCAACCCAGAATGTATCCGCATTGAGGATGTAAAAAGCTTCACTCCCGAGGAGCGGCAAGGCATTGATAATGCCGCCTGCGGAATCAAGCAGTTCTGCGCGCTCATCCGAAATGCTGATTGCTATATCGTGGCGGTTTTCCAGGTGCTTTTCTAAGATGCCGGCCAGATAATGCACATTAACCACTGCTTGCCCGACACCTGCTTCCACAAGTGAATCCAAGCCATAATCAATCAGTGTTTTACCGGAAACCTTGACCATTGGCTTGGGGATCGTGTCGGTGATCGGGCGCATTCTTTTGCCTAAACCCGCAGCCAGAACCATTGCTTTTTTCAGATGGTTCATGGTTTTTTCTCCGTAAGTAAACCATATTTTTCGTACCAGTCCGCCACCGGTTTCAAATCCGGATGGGTGAGGACACGGCGCAAATAATCCTGAATACGCGGCAGGTGTGCCAAATAATGTGGTTTGCCGTCGCGCTCATCCAGACGCACAAAAATGCCAAGAATTTTGGAATTACGCTGCGCACCCATAATCGCATAAGCGCTCATGAAGGCGGCCTCATCAAAGGCTTTTTCCAAGCTTTTGCGGGTTTCGCAATAGGCGGCAATGATCTGTTGCTCAAGCTCTGCTGCAATGGTTACACGCGCATCCAATGCAAGCGACGCCAGATCATAAGCGGCAGGGCCATTCATAGCATCTTGAAAGTCAATCATGCCGATGCGGTCAATGCCGGATTTTTCTTCAAACCAAAAGAGATTTGGCGAATGATAATCACGCAGTAGCAAGCTTTTTTCAGCCGTTGCGAGTTTTAGAAAAACCTCGTCCCACGCATCGTGATAGGATTGTTTTTGTGCTTCATCGGGTTGTTTGCCGGTGATGCGCGGCAAATACCACGAACACAGTAAATCAACTTCGATCATCATCGCATCGCGGTCAAATGGTGCAAATTGATAATCATCGCAACCGGCGACCTTAACGCTCAACGGCCATTCAACCTGATGAAAATGCGCTAAGAAACGGGCAGCTTCTAAGTAGCGTGTCACGATGGGCTGACGGTTCTCATCCAGCACACCATCAACGCCCAAATGCTCCATCAAAATAAAGCCATTGGCTAAATCTTCAGCATAGATTTCTGGTACGCGAAAACCTTGAGCCTTGATCAATTTGCCGATAGTGGAAAACGGAATACAGCTTTCAGCAATATGTGCGGTTTTGCGATAGGTTTTGCCATTCGGCAATAAAGGCTCGCTGGTAAGCTCTGGCGCGTTCATCAGAATTTCGGTGCCAAAATCCGAAGACACTGTTTCATAGGCGCGAGGCGAAGCATCGCCGAGCAAATAGCGGCGTTTAGCTGGCTGCGCATTGAACAGGCGCTTATGCTCTTCTAAAAATGTGCGGATAGCACGGGAGCGGGTGAAGCGTTTGGCTGCATTTGTTTGCGCGGTAATGGTAACAAGGCGGCCTTGTTCTCCGTTTGCCGGATGGCGCAATTCAATGGCAAAGGCAGGTGTGCCCAACATGCCGTCAGCCTGTTCCGGCCATTCAACCAGCACAGCGCCATCTTGCAAAAATTCGTCAAAACCCAGTTCATCAAGCTCATCGCCACCAGACAAGCGATAAAGATCGGCATGGGCGATGGGCAGGCGCAATTCATCATAGGCCTGCACGAGGGTGAAACTCGGGCTTGGAACTTCGTAAGATTCATCATTGGCGATGGTGCGAATGAGCGCGCGTGCAAGTGATGATTTTCCCGCACCTAAATCACCGGATAATGTAACTAAGTCGCCGCGGTTAAGCGCCAGTGCCAGATCTTCGCCCAGAGCGATGGTGGCTGCTTCATCGGGCAGACGGATTTCAAAAACTTCTGATGCGGACATGATTTATTCAGCTGCGGCGCGGAAACTGCGCGCTTCGATTGGAAAACGGCAGGTGACTGTGGTGCCGCTATTGCTGGCGGTTTGAATGTGAACTGCGCCGCCATGAAGCTCAACAAAGCTTTTGACAATGGACAGGCCAAGGCCAGCACCACGTTTGCGGCCACCATTATTGTGGGACTGGAAGCGCTGGAAAACACTATCAAGCACTTCGCGCGGCATGCCCGGACCTTCATCCTGCACGCTGAAAACAATTTCATCGTCTTCACGCTCAACCATCAGGCGGATGTCGCTATCTTCCGGCGCATAATTGGCAGCATTGCTGAGCAGGTTGAAGAGAACCTGACGCAGACGATTGGCATCGGCGCGGAAACGCTCGGCATCTTCGCCAATATGCACGGCAAGGCCGATATTATGGTCGCGCAGACGCTCTGCCACCCGCTCGGCCGCTTCATTGATAGCGGCACTCACATCCACATCATCAATTTCCAGTTCCATGATACCGGCATCCACTGTCGCCAGATCCAGAATGTCATTCACAATGGTGAGAAGCACAGAGGAAGACGAACTGATATGGTCGAGATATTCATGCTGGCGCTCGTTGAGCGAGCCGAATGACGGGGTCTGCAACAGTTCGGTAAAGCCGATAATATTGGTAAGCGGTGAACGCAGCTCATAAGAAACATGCTGAACGAAATCGTTCTTAATCTGGTCGGCAAATTCCAGCGCTTCGTTTTTGTCTTTCAAGGCGCGCTCGACATGAACCGTATCGGTCACATCGATGAAGGTCAGCATGGTCTGGCCTTTTGGCAGCGGCACCAGTGCATAAGACAATACATTGCCGTCTGATAGTTCGATTTGTCCGGCCTGACCATCACGCACATCGGAAAAACCGGTGACAGCGGAAATGAAATCCTGCCAGATCGGGCTTCCGGCACGCTTTTCGGTCATGCGGGTGATGTCGGTGATATGCACCCCTTCCACCACCATGCCGGACGGCAATGACCACAAATTGGCAAAGGCCGGATTGGAAAGACGGATGCGGCCATCGGCACCAAACACGGCCACACCTTCGGCCAGATGGTCAAGCGTTTCACCCTGAACACGGATCAGCGTATTATAGCGGCCTTCCAGTTCAAACTTCTCGGTCATATTTTCGAAGAACCAGGTCACGCCGCCTTTGGGATGCGGATTGGCAACAACGCGCATGATGCGGGTGTCGGGCAGGTGCCACATATGCTCTTGCGGCTCGACCGAGCGATAGGCCGAAAGCATTGAATCTTTCCAGCGGCGCCATTCCGGCTGTTCCGGCAATTTGCCGTCACTGCGCAAACGGTCAAACAGCAGTGCATTGCTCGGACGCGATTCCAAAAAGGCGGTATCAAGCGACCACAGGCTGCTGAACGCCTGATTGAAGAATTGCAGCTTCATTTCCGGATCGAAGATCGCCACTGCTGTGGAAAGCTGATCAAGCGTTTCGGCATGGCTGCGAAGCGTGCGTTGCAGCTCTTCACGTACTTGTTCGATTTCGCTGATATTGGAAGCAAAACCGGCAGAGCCTGCTTCACCCGGCACTTCGGTTACGTCAAATATATGGCGGTCACCGGCAATGACGGTCGGCAATTGGCTGCGGAAGCCGGATGGCCCCATCCGTTCGCGCTCCATGCGTTCGCGGGCTTGGGTGCCAAACAATTCGCGGCCTTCCTGCACAGCCTGAATACCGTCTGCGGCTTCAACCGCTTTGATATAGGCATCATTGACCCATTCAAGGCGACCTTGATCATCTCTGATCCACACGGCCTGATCGAGCCTGTTCATCAGGCTGCGCAACAGATTGAGTGTTTCATAAAGATGATGATTTTCGGTTTTCAAAACCGCACATTCGGCCTGCACACCCTGCAAATGGATAAAGCGGGCAATGGCCAAGCCGCCGGAGGTGCGGCCGTTGACATCCAGCAAAGTGCCGTTGACGGTTTCGACCACCATGTCAAAGGTGATCGCCTTTTCGCGCAAATCACGAATGGCATGTTCAAGCGCCATTACGGAATCGGCACGCAGCCAGCGGCCAAAGGCTAAAAATAATGAGCGGTCGAGCGGCGCGCCGGTATCATCCGGCAACAGGCCAACGACTTCGGAATTGGCATTATAGCCGTCCCAGATAATGATGCGCTGGTCTTTGAGATTAAGAAGCGCTTCATTGCGCTGTGCCGTCATGCTGAGTTCTGCGCATTTTGCGCGCAGAGCGGCTGTTTCATTGACCATTTTGCTGCGGTCACGGATCAGCCAGCCAGCGGTCAGCAGGGCGGCACCCATCGCACCGGCAAAAGTCGCAAATTGCACCACATCCAAAGCGCTGACAGTGCCGAAGGGAAGCTCGATATGGCCGGAAAACTGGCTGTCTTGGGCGCGGCTAAGAGTGGTGAAGGAAAAAAACGCGGTGGTGGAGAGTGCCAGAGAAAAGGTTTTATTTTTGAGCGCGCCTAGCCATTGATATGCGTGTGCGCTGATACCTTTAACGCTTATAGCTTCAGGCCCCGTGTCGATGCAGGATTTGGCCGGTAACTGACCGGAATCGCTTCGTAAGCTCTGAAATGAGCCAAGGCCTTGCATTGTTTCTGTTCTCCGCCGCGAGAAAACAATAAAATTCAGCGTGAGAAGCCGGATTTCATTGTCTGGAATTACATAGAGCGTCATGTGTCTTTAGGACAAGCACGATGCGTAGTCTAACATTCAACACACAGCTTATAAACTGGGACAAAAGGTTAAATTCAAATGGCTCGGTATTCCTGACGGAATCCGGGGGCATTTGAAAATAAAGCTACGGTCGAATCAGTCCACAATACCCTTATGTGGAATCCCCGTGAAGCGTCTCAATGACAAAAAGAAAGGTCGGGCAAAAGATAAATTGCCCGACCTCAACATGTAGCGTTGTGGTTAACAGATTATTAATATCTGTAGTGTTCTGACTTGTAAGGGCCTTGTGGAGTGACGCCGATATATTCAGCCTGTTCCTCAGAAAGCACAGTCAGTTTCGCGCCAAGCTTGTCGAGGTGCAGACGTGCAACCTTTTCATCAAGGTGTTTCGGCAGCACGTAGACCTGATTTTCGTAAGCTTCAGGACGGGTATAAAGTTCGATCTGACCCAGCACCTGATTGGTGAAAGAAGCAGACATCACAAAGCTTGGGTGACCGGTGGCATTACCAAGATTGAGCAGGCGACCTTCGGAGAGAAGGATGATGCGCTTGCCATCCGGAAATTCAACCAGATCGACCTGTGGCTTCACATTGGTCCATTTCAGGTTTTTGAGTGCTGCAACCTGAATTTCATTGTCGAAGTGGCCGATATTGCCGACAATGCACATGTCTTTCATCTGGCGCATGTGATCAAGGGTGATCACATCCTTGTTGCCGGTGGTGGTGATGACGATATCAGCAGTTGAAGCTGCATCATCAAGAGTTACCACTTCAAAGCCGTCCATCGCAGCCTGCAAAGCGCAGATCGGGTCAACTTCGGTGACTTTCACACGTGCGCCAGCACCCAGTAGTGACTGTGCAGAACCTTTACCCACATCGCCGTAGCCGCAAACAACAGCCACTTTACCGGCCATCATCACGTCGGTGCCGCGACGGATACCGTCGACGAGCGATTCTTTACAGCCATATTTGTTGTCGAATTTCGACTTGGTGACGCTGTCATTGACGTTAATGGCAGGGAAAGGCAGAAGGCCTTTTTTGTGCAACTGGTAAAGACGGTTGACACCGGTGGTGGTTTCTTCCGTCACACCTTTGATGGCTGCGCGCTGTTTGGTGAAGAAACCTGGGGTTTCTGCCATGCGCTTTTTGATCTGGGCAAAGAAGTAGATTTCTTCTTCGCTTGTTGGGTTGCTCAGCACATCTTCACCGGCTTCAGCGCGTGCGCCAAGCAGGATATACATAGTAGCGTCGCCGCCATCATCCAAAATCATGTTGGATGGTTCGCCGTCAGTCCATTGGAAAATCTGGTCGGTATAGGTCCAGTATTCTTCCAGTGTTTCGCCTTTGATGGCAAAAACAGGCACGCCGGTTGCAGCGATGGCAGCGGCAGCGTGATCCTGTGTCGAGAAAATATTGCATGATGCCCAACGAACTTCAGCGCCAAGAGCAGTCAATGTTTCAATCAGAACGGCTGTCTGAATGGTCATGTGCAGCGAGCCGGAGATGCGGGCACCTTTAAGAGGCTGGGTCGGGCCGAATTCTTCGCGCGCGGCCATCAGGCCCGGCATTTCGGTTTCTGCAATATCCAGTTCCTTGCGGCCCCAATCGGCAAGGCTGAGATCCTTGACGACGTAATCTTGTTTGGCGGTCATCTGATAGCTCCGATGGCTGTTGATGTGTTTTATCTATTGCCTGCCGCTCTTGAGACTTCCCATCGGGATTGATGGAAGAGCGGCTATGGCAAAATGTTTTTCATGTCTTTTCACTAGCAGATCACGACAAAATTCACAATGGGACATAAAGAAATCTTTATGCGTATATGTTGGTGTTTTTATCCTTATTGGTAAATTTGCCCTAAAAAATATCTCTCATTTGGCTGTCGCTTTTGATTGATCATTCCCATTGCCCATAAACTTGGCTAATTATCGCTCTATCCATGTTGCATATTGTTGCTGGTCATGAGTCCGCAACAGATGCAGGTCATTGAAAAGGAATATGATAATGTCGGCTACGCGCCTCGAACTTCTGGCTAAAAAATCAGATACCAGCCTGCCGGTCTGGTTTGTTGCAAAAAACAAAGTGGAAGAGGCGGGCTTAAGCGCGAGTGCTGCGGCTTGGGCAAAGGCGCATGATTTTGATGGCGCGGCTGGCGCATTTCTGGTGGTTCCTAATGAAAAAGGGGCCATTGCCGGCGCTTTATTTGGCGTTGGCGAGCCTGACCGTGAAGGCCAAAACCGCATGCTTGCCGGTAAATTGTCATCGCTTTTGCCGGCAGGTGACTGGCACATTGAAAACCTTGAAAGCGATGCCACACTGGCGGCGCTCAGCTTTTTGATCGGCGGTTATCAGTTTAACCGTTACCGCAAAGGTTCCGCCAAGGGGCTCGTGCGTCTGGCTTTGCCGGAAGGTGCTGATCTGGCCGAGATCAACCGCATTGCATCAGCAGTGACTTTAACCCGTGATCTGATCAATACACCGACCAATGATATGGGGCCGGAAGCCTTGGAACAGGCTTTGCGCGATTTAGGCGAAGCCCATAGCGCCAAGGTTGACGCGACCGTTGGCGATGCATTGCTGAAAAATAATTTCCCGATGATCCATGCGGTCGGTCGCGCGGGTGCGCAAGCGCCACGCCTTCTTGATCTGACATGGGGCAAGGAAACAGATCCGAAGGTTACTTTGGTTGGTAAGGGCGTTTGCTTTGATACCGGTGGTTTGGATATTAAAACCCCTGCCGGTATGCTGTTGATGAAAAAAGACATGGGCGGTGCAGCCAATGTGATTGGTCTGGCAGCGATGATTATGGCGGCAAAGCTGCCTGTTCGTTTGCGCGTACTTATTCCGGCGGTAGAAAATGCCATTGCCGGTGATGCTTTCCGTCCGGGCGATGTGCTGACCAGCCGCAAAGGTCTGACTGTTGAAATCGGCAATACCGATGCCGAAGGCCGTCTGGTTCTGGCTGATGCTCTGGCACTGGCTGATGAAGAAAAGCCGGAATTGCTGATTGATATGGCAACTTTGACGGGTGCTGCTCGTGTGGCTCTCGGGCCTGATCTGCCGCCTTTCTACACCCATAATGAAGAGCTTGCTGCTTCTGTGGCAAAATCGGCTTATCAGGTGGCTGATCCTGTCTGGCGTATGCCGCTTTGGGAGCCATATGAGAAGAAGCTTTCATCACGCATTGCCGATATGAACAATGTCACCACTGATGGTTTTGCCGGTTCTGTGACAGCTGCTTTGTTCTTGTCGCGCTTTGTTGAAAACAGTGCTCAGTGGGCGCATTTCGACATTTATGGCTGGACACCGGTTGAAAAGCCGGAGGCACCATTTGGTGGCGCAGCACAAGCCATCCGTACCATCTATCAGGTGCTGTCGGATCGTTTCGGCAAAGCATAAATTGAATAGATACTCGCGGGCTGATTAACTTTAGCCCGCTGATCTGCTTGCGCAACCGGCAAAGACACGCTTTTATGTGGGTTATTCGTAACAAAGAGCTATCTTGATGCCGGTTGAGCTAAAACCACTGCAATCGCTGACCTTGCTGAAAAACCTTGCACTGACGCAGGTTCGTGATGAAATGCATGATCTGACCACAAGGCAGATGGCGATTTTACTGACAATTTATCTCGATCCGCCACCGCATACGGTGCGCGCCCTCGCGCTGCATTTAGGCGTCAGCAAACCGGTGATAACACGGGCTTTGGATAGTATGGGGGCTTTGGAGCTGGTTTCGCGTCATCGCGATGAAAAAGACCGTCGTAATGTGCTGATTAAGCGGACGGTTAAAGGCGCACTATATGTCGAAAGCTTAGGCGATCTGGTCATTAAGACGGCAAAAGAGCTGCCTTTATAAATTGAAATTTTAAAAGTTAAACAAGGTCGCGATTGCCTGAGGAATAAAGGCAAAAGATTCACTGCTGGCCGAAACCACCAGAACCGCGCTGATAATAGCAACAAATGTAAGTGCGCCTATCAAGCAGAACTCCAGAACCGAAGCGCTTGAGCGGTTTTTTGCAAATCTGTTTAATAATCCAGGCATTTTCTTAAATCCCGCCATTATGCGAACCTGATATCCAATCTACTGCCTCAAAATTTTAATGATCTTAAAAAACAAGGTTAACAAATTGACTTGCGCGTTTTTTGTTGAGCCTTGGCTGTTGAGATAGATGGTGACCATACGCATCTTCTGCGTTATGGCTGAAAATAAAGCTTTTTAATGATGAAGGTGATAAATGCCTGAATTACCTGAGGTAGAAACGGTTCGCCGTGGTTTGCAGCCCTTTATGGAAGGGGCAAGAATTGAAAAAGTGCAGCAAAACCGCGCCGATTTGCGTTTTCCTTTCCCTGAAAATCTGGCGGATAAAATCACCGGAAAGCGTATTGAGGCGCTGGGACGGCGGGCAAAATATCTGACCATTCATCTGGAAGATGATCAGACACTGATTTCGCATCTGGGGATGTCCGGCTCATATCGCATTGAAAGCGAAAGTGCGGAAAATCTGCCCGGACAGTTTATCCATGAGCGCTCTAAGAAAAGCGCACATGACCATTTGATCTTCTCATTAATGAATGATGAGGGGCAGAAGACCAATATTATTTATAATGATCCGCGTCGTTTCGGTTTTTTGGTGCTGGCGCAAACCAGCCGTCTGGATGAGCATCCTTTTTTGGAAAAACTCGGGCTGGAGCCGACCGGCAATTTATTGTCTGGCGAATGGATGGATCAAGCCTTTGCAGGCAAAAAAGCACCTTTAAAGGCTGCATTGCTGGATCAGAGCCTGATTGCAGGGCTTGGCAATATTTATGTTTGTGAAGCGATGTGGCGTACAGGGCTTTCGCCATTGCGCAGTGCCGGTTCTGTCACCACACAAGGTGGCGCAGATCCAGCTGTGGCTGACAGGCTTGCCACTCATATTCGGGAAGTGATTGCTGATGCAATTGCCGCAGGCGGTTCAAGCCTGCGCGATTACCGGCAGGCCGATGGCGAGCTTGGTTATTTCCAGCATTCTTTCTCAGTCTATGGTCGTGAAGGGGAGCCTTGCCGCCGCGAAGGTTGCAACGGTACGATTACACGCATCACACAAAGCGGGCGCTCGACCTTCTGGTGCGAGAGCTGCCAGCATTGAGTGCAAACTCATTTTATTGGCTGTTAGCCAGAATGTGTGGTGCCGGATTAGTACAAGGGATATTGTAGCCCTGAATATAAAATATCGCCGGATGAACCGGCGACATTTTATTTTTAATATCAGAATTAATCGCACTCGCTCGATATCTTAACGACTTGCGTAGCGTAGACAGCAGGTTTTGTATCACTGAACGATACAAAACCTTTCAGAGATTGTTCTGATGGTAATTTGCCGGAAATCAGTTTTTCATCAACTGCATCCATATGGTAAGCTTTCCCACTTTCATCATAGGCTTTCAGGCAGATTTTTTCCAGGTCGACATCAGTTTCCCCTGTATTCATAATCATAATATCGAATGTTTTCGCATAAGATACTTCGTTCTGGAAGCTTGTCGAAGACTGTGATTTGGGAGACGCAATAACAATTATGTTATTTGATGGTGTTGTTTGCGCAAAACTTGAATGAATGGATGAGGATAAAAACAATATTGGTAAAATATAAAATTTAATTTTCATAATAGAATATCCTTAATATATAAGGCTGATATACTTGTATTTATATATGGCAAATCAATGGCATCTTATTGGGTAATTTAATTTTTAAAATAACTAACACTATGTCAGATTTAAAAAAAACTGGACGGCTAAGATGGTGCTGGTTCAATAATGCTGAAGATTCAAGAGGAGGAGATTGACCCGATGACATATCAGACCATCATCGTCGAAACGCATGACAAGGTCGGGCTGGTAAAGCTGAACCGCCCTGAAGCGCTCAATGCTTTAAACAAACAATTGCTGGAAGAACTGCGCGATGCGCTGGCGGCATTGGAAGCAGATGACGCGATCGGTGTTATTGTGCTGACCGGTTCTGACAAAGCTTTTGCCGCTGGCGCTGATATTAAAGAGATGCAGCCGGTCAGTTTTGTTGATGCATATATAAATGACATGTTTGCTGATAATCAGCATATGGATTATGTGCGCAAACCGGTGATCGCAGCCGTAGCCGGCTATGCGCTGGGTGGTGGTTGCGAATTGGCAATGATGTGCGATTTTATCATTGCCGCCGATAATGCCAAATTCGGCCAGCCGGAAATCACTCTTGGTATTATGCCTGGTATGGGAGGCTCACAGCGCCTGACCCATTATGTCGGCAAGTCCAAGGCAATGGAAATGTGTCTGACCGGCCGTTTGATGGATGCTGATGAAGCGGAGCGCTCCGGTCTGGTCTCTCGTATTGTGCCTGTTGCATCCTTACTTGATGATGCGATGAAGACCGCCCAGAAGATTGCCGGTTTTTCACGTCCTTCTGTTTTAATGAATAAGGAGGCCGTCAACCGTGCTTATGAGGTCTCGCTTAATGAGGGCTTGCGGTTTGAGCGTCGTCTTTTCCATTCGCTCTTTGCCTTGGAAGATCAGAAAGAAGGCATGAGTGCCTTCATTGAAAAGCGTAAACCGGACTTCAAGAATCGCTAAACAGAGTGGAATCAGACGGGCAGAGCTTTATGCGGGACAAGTTCTGCTCCTTTTATCAGGCGCTGAAATTCAAATATTTTGAACGAAAACAAGGGTCTGATAGGCTTAAAACGCTATAAAACGGGTGTTTCCATGCGCATATGGTCAGAATCTGCGTTGACGTTGATGGAAAGCTGATCTATAAGCGCCCCACGGTTCGGTGGCACATGTGCCGCCCTTATAGTTTTGTGCACGGCGGTTAATATTATAGACCCGCTGGATTGCTGACAGTAAAAAGAGAGGCATTTATGGCCAACACTCCTTCGGCCAAGAAAGCGGTGCGCAAGATTGCTGCCCGCACTGAAGTTAACAAGTCACGTCGTTCACGCGTGCGCACTTTCATCCGTAAGGTTGAAGATGCGATCCTCGCTGGCGATCAGACTGCAGCTCAGGCTGCTCTGCAGGCCGCTCAGCCAGAGCTGATGCGCGCTGCAACCAAAGGCGTTCTGCATAAGAACACCGCATCGCGTAAAGTGTCACGTTTGACCAAGCGCGTTCAGGGTCTCTCAGCTTAATAGCTGCCAGATTTTGATAGTAGTTTTAAAAAACCCGGCTATTACAGCCGGGTTTTTTGTTGTCGGCATATGAGTACCGCCTTTAAGTGCGGACAGGCTGCGTCATTCGTCTCTCAGGCGCTGCCGGATGATGAAAATGATGAGATGCTGGCGTTAAGCAGACCAGCTTTTGTCTCGCGTCATTTGTTCTGGCGTGGCCAACGTTAAATACAAGCTTCTTGATCCCCATTTTCTGCCTGCTCTTTGATGAGGCTGGGTGTGGACCATACTTTAGCTCTTTCGACGATTCTTCATAAAATCGGAGATGGCTGAAACTACGCATCCTATCCTGCTGATATAGCTTTCATTTCTATTGGAATCGGTATTGAGGGCCAAAAAAATCACGTAAGATTATTGCGTTTAAGGCACAAATATTCGTCAATAGTATCATGTAGTTACAAGTTTAATCCATGCTTATCCACAGGCTCCGGACGGACTCGGAAGGGCTTTAGAGTCAAGCGAATAATTAATATTTTTTTTGCAGCAATTCTGGGGTGCGGAGTCGCAAATTCCAAAAAAATAAAGTGCTTTGAATCCAATGGTCTTACGCGTTTTTTACCCGATTCTCATTGTCAAGATGCTCTTTTCGGTCATCCTCAGCTCTCTTAAAAATGCAAAATCTGGGCTTGCCCTTTTAGCAAAACCTTAGCTAATGTTCAGGCATCAACGGGGCGGGCTTCTGACCCAGGTTTAAGCAAATAAATATGAAATGAATGCTTCAGGTTCACAATCTGAAGGTGGCTTTTTGTGACCTTCATTTGAGCTGGGGTTATGCGGTTTACCGTTCATTAACCCTGAAAGGTCTTCGCTGACCTTCATCGGCAAAGAGCGGTTGTTGAAAATCTGAATTCGGGCAATCAGCATGGTTGAAGAAGGAAATGTGAGTCGGTGATGTAACAGTTGCGGATTTCAGTTTTGACCTGACAACAGGTTGTTTCTTTTAAAAAATAATGACAAGCGCCGGAAACGGCGCGCCGTAATGTGAAGGCAGATGAAGCGATGATAGTGACGGGCAACAAAGTGACAGCAGCGAAGAGCAATAATACGCATGCGGATTGTGGCACTGAAACATCGGCTTCTCAGATTAATAATCAACAGATGATTGCAACAATTAATGATAGCGAAGCCGCGTTTGAGCGTCTGACCTCCAAGCTCAAAGCCCGCGTTGGCAGCGAAATTTATTCCAGCTGGTTTGGCCGCCTGCAATTGGACGATCTGTCCAAGAGCATTGTGCGCTTGTCTGTACCGACCGCTTTCTTGCGTTCCTGGATCAATAACCATTACACCGAGCTTCTGACCCAGCTTTGGCAGGAAGAAAACCCGCAGATCCTCAAAGTCGAGATCGTTGTGCGCGGTATGAGCCGTGTAACCCGTCCGGCACCTGTCGCGGAAGTTGCTGTGGCTTCGGAACCGCAGCCGGTAGAGACCCGTGCGCCGGTACGTGAAAAGATTGCTTTTCCTGTTGGTCAGCCAACCAATGAAAAGCGCGGTGCAGCCCTTGCCATGGAAACCCCGTCATCCGGTTCGCAAGGCGCGGTTCTCGGCTCTCCGCTTGATCCGCGTTATACATTCGACAGCTTTGTTGATGGCGCTTCCAACCGCGTTGCTCTGGCTGCTGCCCGCACCATCGCGGAAGCCGGTTCCAGTGCTGTTCGTTTCAATCCTCTGTTTATCCATGCTTCCGTTGGTCTTGGTAAAACGCATCTTTTGCAGGCAATTGCCGCGGCTGCTATCCAGCGCCCTGAAAAGCCACGCGTTGTTTACCTAACGGCTGAATATTTCATGTGGCGTTTTGCAACTGCAATCCGTGACAACAATGCGCTTTCTTTCAAAGAACAGCTGCGCGATATCGATCTTCTCGTCATCGACGACATGCAGTTCTTGCAGGGTAAGTCGATCCAGCACGAGTTCTGCCACCTGCTCAACACTTTGCTTGATAGCGCTAAACAGGTGGTTGTTGCAGCTGACCGTCCGCCGTCAGAACTTGAATCGCTTGATGTACGTGTTCGCTCCCGTTTGCAGGGTGGTGTCGCACTGGAAGTCGCAGCACCTGATTATGATATGCGTTTTGAAATGCTCAAGCGCCGTTTGGTTGCAGCGCAGGTTGAAGATTACACGCTTAATATTTCGGAAGAAATTCTGAGCCATGTTGCCCGTACAGTCACCGGTTCCGGCCGTGAGCTTGAAGGTGCGTTCAATCAGCTATTGTTCCGTCAGTCTTTCGAGCCTGATCTTTCCATCGACCGCGTTGACGAATTGCTGGGTCATTTGACCCGCGCCGGTGAGCCAAAACGCATCCGTATTGAAGAAATTCAGCGCATCGTTGCCCGCCACTATAATGTGTCAAAGCAGGATTTGCTCTCGAGCCGTCGTACCCGCATCATCGTAAAGCCGCGTCAGGTAGCGATGTATCTGGCGAAAATGCTCACTCCGCGTTCCCTGCCGGAAATTGGTCGCCGCTTTGGCGGACGTGACCATACAACGGTTTTGCATGCGGTGCGTAAGATCGAAGATCTGGCCGGTGCCGACACCAAATTGGCGCAGGAATTGGAGCTGTTAAAGCGTCTGATTAACGATCAGGCAGCGTAAAGCGGCTTTAAAAGCACAAGTTATCAACATAAAGCCCGCATATCCACGGTTGATGTGGTTGTGCGGGCTTGCTTTTTTGGCTAGTTTTCTGCCACTTTACTATCCCTTGGGGCGGTCATTCGCCCAGCCAGTCGCGCAAGGCTTGCGCTTCGTATGAAACGATGGTGCGGCGTCTTGTGTGACCAGAAGTCAGCGAGTTCGTTTATCATGCGTGTTACTCTGGAACGTTCCAATCTTCTGAAATCTCTCAACCATGTTCATCGTGTTGTGGAGCGCCGTAACACGATTCCTATTTTGTCCAACGTGTTGCTGCATGCCGAAGGCGGAAGCCTTGCGATGAAGGCAACCGATCTGGATTTGGAGATTAATGAAGCAACCGCAGCAATGGCTGAAGAAGCCGGCGCTACGACTGTCCCTGCCCATCTGCTTTATGACATTGTGCGTAAATTGCCTGATGGTGCCGAGGTGCAGCTTGCAACCAATCCTGACGGCAATTCGGTTTCGGTCATTTCCGGCCGTTCGTCTTTCCGTTTGCAGTGCCTGCCGCAGTCCGATTTTCCGGAGCTGACAGCGGGAAGCTTCACCCATAGCTTTGTTATGAAGGCGCTGGATTTCAAACGTCTGATTGATCGCACCCAGTTTGCGATTTCAACGGAAGAAACCCGCTATTACCTCAACGGTATTTATCTGCATGCAATTGAAAGCGATGGTCAGCTGAAATTGCGCGCTGTTGCCACCGACGGTCACCGTCTGGCACGGGCCGAGCTGGAAGCGCCAAGCGGTGCTGAAGGTATGCCGGGCATTATCATCCCGCGCAAAACCGTTGCTGAATTGCAGAAACTGGTGGATGTGCCGGATACAGATGTCACCATTGAATTGTCGGATGCAAAAATCCGCTTCACCATTGGTTCGATTGTTCTGACCTCAAAGCTGATTGACGGTACTTTCCCTGATTATCAGCGGGTGATTCCATCCGGCAATGACAAGAAACTGGTGATTGACCGCCAGAATTTTGCTTCATCGGTGGATCGTGTGTCGACAATTTCGAGCGAGCGCGGCCGTGCGGTTAAACTGTCGATCAGCGATGGTCAGTTAACCCTGACCGTTAACAATCCGGATTCAGGTTCTGCGACCGATGAGCTGGCCGCTGATTATGATGCGGATCCGATTGAAATCGGTTTCAACTCGAAATATCTGCTCGACATTACCAGCCAGCTTTCCGGCTCTGAAGCCGTTTTCATGCTGGCTGATGCAGGCTCTCCGACAGTGGTGCGCGACACCGGTGACGAAGATGTGCTGTATGTCTTAATGCCGATGCGCGTATAGTTGATGATTTGAGCACGTCGGGTGATCATAAAAGCCGTCTGGACCGGGTCTCGGTCCGGCGGCTTAAGCTTAATAATTTTCGCAATTACGATGTGCTGAACCTGCCATTGGGGGCGGGTCATGTGGTGCTGACGGGCGATAACGGCTCGGGCAAAACCAATCTTCTGGAAGCTGTTTCTTTTCTGTCGCCCGGTCGCGGTTTGCGCCGTGCTGCTTATGGCGATGTGTCCCGTCATGATGCTGCCGATGGCTTTGCCATTCATGCGACCTTGGAAAATGATCTTTATGGCGAGGCCGAAATCGGCACCGGCACGGCTGGTAATAATGCCGGTGAAGCAGGGCGGCGGGTGCGTATCAACGGCTCCGCCACTGCTGCCGATGAATTGTTAAATTATGCCCGTATTTTGTGGCTGACGCCGTCACAGGACGGGCTTTTTACCGGTGGGTCCGGTGATCGCCGCCGTTTTCTTGATCGGATGGTGCTGGCCATTGATACCGGCCACGGCAAACGGGTGGTGGATTACGAAAAATCCATGCGCAGCCGCAACCGTTTGCTGAGTGACGGTGTGAGTGATCCGCAATGGCTTGATGCGATTGAGAATCAGATGGCGGAACTTGCCATTGCTATTGCGGCAGCGCGTGCCGAAATGATGCGGCTTATCAAAACCATGATTGAGCATATGCCGGATGACAGTCCGTTTCCGAAAGCGGATTGTTTTCTGGAAGGCACGCTGGAGCAGCGAATCGGGCTCGAGGCAGCACTTGATCTGGAAGAGGATTTTCGCCGCAGCCTGCGTGACGGGCGGATGCGCGACAGAGCCAGCGGCCGCACGCTTGATGGCCCGCACCGCACCGAGATGATTGTGCATCACAGGCCAAAGCAAATGCCTGCGGCTTTATGTTCGACAGGCGAACAAAAAGCATTGCTGATCGGGCTGGTGCTGGCTCATGCACGTTTGACCGGCGAGCTCTCACGCATGGCGCCGATCCTGCTCTTGGATGAAATAGCCGCGCATCTTGATATAGGGCGGCGTGCAGCGCTGTTTGGCATTCTGGATGATCTTGGTTGTCAGGCGTTCATGACTGGCACTGACAAGGCTTTATTCGAAACTCTGCATGGCGATGCGCAATTCTTTCAGGTATCCTCAGGGGCATTGACCCCTTATAGCTGAGGCAAAAACGTGAGCTATTCCCCTTTTTCCGATTTGGAACTGGAGCGCTATGCGCGCCATATTATCATGCGGGAAATTGGCGGTGCGGGTCAGCAGAAATTAAAAAAAGCGCGCGTCTTGGTGGTGGGCGCAGGCGGGCTTGGTTCGCCAATCCTGCAATATCTGGCAGCCGCAGGTGTCGGTATGCTCGGCATTGTCGATGATGATCATGTGTCACTTTCCAATTTGCAGCGGCAGATTATTCATGACACAGCCGCTATCGGCCAGCCGAAGGTGGAAAGTGCGGTGCGCTCTATTGCACGGCAAAACCCGCATATATCGGTTGAAGCTCATTGCCTGCGCTTGAACCAAGATAATGCAAGCGCATTGATCGAAAATTACGATATTGTGGTCGATGGCTGCGATAATTCCGAAACGCGCTATATGCTTGCCGAAATATGTGAGGTGCTTGAGCGCCCGCTTGTTTCGGGTGCAATCGGTCGTTTTGACGGCATGGTCACGGTGCTGAAACCATATGCAAAAGATGAGACAGGCAGGCTTAATCCGCGTTACCGGGATTTGTTTCCGGTGCCGCCGCCTGCGGGGTCGGCACCTGCTTGTGCAGAGGCCGGTGTATTGGGCGTTTTGCCCGGAATTATCGGCTCATTGCAGGCGATGGAAGTGATTAAACTCATTACCGGCATTGGTGAGCCGCTTATCGGCAGGCTGTTGCTTTATGATGCTTTAGCCTGCCGTTTTGAAACCATTCGCTATAAGCGCAAGCTTTAATATTGATTACTGCGGTCAACGAGGTTTTGTAAAACTTCGCCGCGCTCGAAAGCTTCGATCTGTTGAATGATTGCCGGCACCAATGCGCTGGCCGAAGAGGCTGCCGCCGCATGGGGGGTGATGGTCACTTTCGGATGTGTCCAAAGCGGGCTGTCAGTAGGTAATGGCTCTTGCTGAAATACGTCGAGGGTTACTGCCGACAAGATGCCACGATCAAGCGCTGCCAGAATATCGGCTTCATTTTGCGAGCCGCCACGTCCGGCATTGATTAAAACAGGCGCGCCCAGCGGGCCTTCTTCTTTCATTTGCGCAAACATCGACATCGACAATAAGCCTTTGGTGTCCGGTGTCAGCGGCAAAAGAGACACGAAAATATCAGCGGTTTTCAAAAACGCTTTAAAGCCGTCTGCTCCGTGATAGGTGGTGACACCGTCAAGCTGGCGCTCACGACGGCTCCAGCCGGTCACATTAAAGCCGATATTCATCAGTTTTTCTGCGGCATCACTGCCAAGTACGCCAAGCCCCAAAATGCCGACGGTCACTTCATTGGCAGCTGGCTGGCGGCGGTCTTCGTGCCAGATTTTTTCGCTCTGCTGCTGGCGATAACGCCTGCCCAAACGATGATGGTCAAGCACCTGCCAAACCACATATTCAGTCATGCGCATGGTCAGATCCGGCGAGATAATGCGCACAATCGGCACATCCGGAATAAACGGATCATGAAAAACATGATCAACACCGGCACCAAGCGAGATGATCAGCTTCAGATTAGGCAGATCTTTCAACGAGCCGGGCTGTTGTTTCCAAACGGCGGCATAATGCACATCTTCACGGTTGAAATCACCATCCGGCAAAACGGTTTCCCGCCCTTTTGCTTTGTCAGCAAAGTTTTCTATCCAGATGGCCGGATCCCAGCCAGAGGTTGCCAGCAGGATTTTACCTGATTTTGCGGCTTTCTCGCTCATTGATTTACTCCCCCCTTATCAGCCGTTTCCATATGGAAAGCAGCAGCCATCAGTGCTTTGGTATAATCCGTTTCCGGTTCAGAGAAGATTTTCTCTGACGGGCCATATTCCACCGCCTGACCATTGCGCATTACCAGCACATCATTGGCGAGTGCCCGCACAACTTTAAGATCGTGGCTGATGAAAAGATAAGCCAGATTATGCTTGGCTTGCAAATCCCGCAGCAAATCCACCACTTGCGCTTGTACGCTCATATCAAGCGCTGAGGTCGGCTCGTCCAGCATCACGAATTTCGGATTAAGCACCATCGCCCGCGCTATAGCGATGCGCTGGCGCTGGCCGCCGGAAAACTCATGCGGATAACGGAAGCGCACGTCCGCATCAAGTTTCACTTCGCGCAAAGCTTCCACCACGCGTTGGTCACGTTCTTCATGGCCAAGTTTTGGTTCGTGTACCAGCAGGCCTTCGGAGATAATTTCACCCACCGGCATACGCGGGCTGAGCGACCCAAACGGATCCTGAAACACAATCTGCATCTCACGCCGAAGGGGGCGCATATCGGCAAAGCTGTATTTGTTGATTTCACGGCCATCAAAACGGATCTCGCCTTGGGATGAAATCATACGCGAAAGCGCCAGCCCCAATGTGGTTTTGCCGGAACCTGATTCTCCCACCACGCCCAGCGTCTGACCGGCCCGCAATTCCACATTGATGCCGTTGACGGCTTTGACATGGCCGACGGTCTTGCGCATGAAGCCTTTTTTAATCGGGAACCAGACTTTGATATCGCGCCCCTGCATCACAACAGGTGCGGATGTATCGGAGCGCGGCGGCATACCCTTAGGCTCCGCAGCGAGCAAGTGTTTGGTATATTCATGCTGCGGATTGGCAAAAATTTCCGCCGTAGGGCCGCTTTCGACAATCTTGCCTTTGGTCATCACGCAAACACGATCGGCAATTTTGCGCACAATCCCTAAATCATGGGTGATGAATAGCAGCGACATGCCTTGCGACTTTTTTAAATCGGCAAGCAATTGCAAAATCTGTGCCTGAACAGTGACATCAAGTGCCGTGGTTGGTTCGTCGGCAATCAGTAATTTGGGCTTATTAGCGAGCGCCATGGCGATCATGACACGCTGACGCTGACCACCGGAGAGCTGATGCGGATAGGATTGCAGGCGCTTTTCAGGCTCGCGAATACCCACTTCATGTAACAGTTCCAATGTGCGTTCACGCGCGGCCTTCTCGCTCATGCCCTGATGCATTTTCAGGATTTCGCTGATCTGTTTTTCAATCACATGCAGCGGGTTAAGCGAGGTCATCGGCTCCTGAAAAATCATGGTAATGTCATTACCACGGGTTTTTCGCAATTCCGCTTCCGGCATGTTGAGCAGGTCTTTGCCTTCAAACAGAATTTTGCCGCTCGGGTGGCTTGCGGGCGGATAAGGCAGAAGCTTCAGCACGGATAAAGCGGAAACGGATTTACCGGAACCTGATTCTCCAACCAGCGCAACGGTTTCGCCTTTGTCGATGGTAAATGAGATATGATCAACAGCAGTGCTGGTGCGGCCTTCCTGATGAAAGGCAACCGAGAGATCTTCAACGGAGAGTAGGGGTTGTTGATGGCTCATTGAAACGACTTTCGCGGGTCAAAAGCATCGCGTGTGGCTTCACCAATAAAGATCAGCAGCGACAGCATGACAGAGATGACAGCAAAGCCGGTGATGCCAAGCCACGGGGCTTGCAAATTGTTTTTACCTTGCGCCAGCAATTCCCCCAGTGAGGCAGATCCTGGTGGCAGGCCGAAGCCTAAGAAATCCAGCGAAGTGAGGGTGGTGATCGAACCGTTTAAAATAAATGGCAGGAAGGTGAGCGTTGCCACCATCGCATTGGGCAATAAGTGCCGCCACATGATGGTCAGGTTGGAAACACCCAATGCGCGCGCTGCATTCACATATTCAAAATTACGGGCGCGCAAAAACTCGGCACGCACCACGCCGACAAAAGCCACCCATGAAAATAAAAGCATAATGCCGAGCAGCACCCAGAAGCCGGGCGGCAGGATAGCGGCAATAATCAGCAGCAGATAAAGCACCGGAATCGACGACCAGATTTCGATGAAACGCTGGAATAGCAGATCAACCCAGCCGCCGAAATAGCCCTGCACAGCGCCGGCAGTGACGCCGATAACGGCCGAGGCCGCGGTGAGGACAAGGCCGAAAAGAACCGAAATGCGGAAGCCGTAAAGGGCACGGGCAAACACGTCACGCGCCTGGTCGTCGGTGCCCAGCAGGTTCATATTGCCAAAGGTGCAATTGGGGTCTTCCACGCCCAGCGGATAACGCTGGCAGCGCTCTTCTTTGGTGTAAAGCCAGAAGGGTTTGGAAGGAGCAGCCTGCGGAATGGCATCATTGACAGTGCGGTATGAATAGCGGATTGGCGGCCACAAAGCCCAGCCATTGCTGTTGATTTCATCTTGAATGACCGGATCACGATAATCGGTGACCGCATAAAAGCCGCCGAATTTTTCTTCCGGATAGTCGATGAGAACAGGCGCTAATAATTCACCCTTATAGGACACCAGAATAGGGCGATCATTGGCGATCAGTTCGGAGCAAAGGGCAGCGATCAGCAGGAAGGAAAAAATCCATAAAGAATACCAGCCACGGCGATGCGCCTTGAAATTGCGCCAGCGTCTTTGGTTAAGCGGCGACAAAAAAGGGCGCTTGACCTTTGGCTGTGTGATTGTGGTTGTTGTGTCGCTCATCACACGTCCCTCCGCTCAAAATCAATGCGCGGATCAATCCATGTATAGGTCAGATCGGAGAGAAGGCTGACAAATAAGCCAACGAGCGAGAAAATGAAAAGCGTTGCAAAAACCACAGGATAATCACGGTTAAGAATTGATTGGTAGCCAAGCAGACCAAGTCCGTCGAGCGAGAAGATGGTTTCGATCAGCAAGGAACCAGTGAAAAAGGCGGAGATAAAGGCACCCGGAAAACCGGCAATAACGATCAGCATCGCATTGCGGAAAACATGGCCGTAAAGCACCTGTCGTTCATTCAAGCCTTTGGCGCGTGCTGTCGTCACATATTGCTTGCGGATTTCTTCTAAAAAGGAGTTTTTGGTCAGCAAAGTGGTGGTGGCAAAGGCAGAAAGCACCAGTGCCGTGACCGGCAAAGCCATATGCCAGAGATAATCAGTAATTTTGCCAACAAGGCTCAATTGATCAAAATTATCGGAGGTGATGCCACGCAGCGGAAAGAGGTCGAAGAATGAGCCGCCGGCAAAAAGCACCACCAGCAAAATGGCAAACAGAAAGCTTGGAACAGCATAAGCGACAATGATGACAGCACTTGTCCATGTGTCAAAACGGGAGCCGTCTTTCAGCGCTTTGCGGATGCCGAGCGGAATGGAAATGGAATAAGATAAAAAAGTCAGCCACAGCCCCAGTGAGATGGAAACGGGCATTTTCTCTTTGATCAGATCCAGCACGCTGATATCGCGGAAATAGCTGGTGCCAAAATCAAAGCGCATATAGTTCCACAGCATCTGGCCAAAGCGTTCTAATGGCGGTTTGTCAAAGCCAAACTGCTTTTCCAGACTGGCGATAAATTCCGGATCAAGCCCTTGAGCGCCACGATATTTGGAACCGGACGGGCTATCAAAACTATTGCCTTGATTCATATCACCGCCACCACCGGAAAGGCGGTCTAAGGCGTCGCCGCCTTGTCCGGATAATTGTGCAATCACCCGCTCAACCGGCCCGCCCGGTGCAAACTGCACCACAGCGAAAGATATTGCCATAATTCCAAGCATTGTCGGGATCATTAGCAATAAGCGGCGTAAAATATAGGCACCCATTTATTCGCCTTAACTGTTGGCTGATCACGCGGTGTATCAGACTATGCACCGCGCATCGCATATCGTCTTCATTATTTTTATGCGCATAGGTCAAAAAGGAAAGTAACGCATCAGTGCATCTTAAGACCTATTCGTTTCCTTTTGGTTGTTAAGTTATTAATTGTTTTTTTGCGGCAAAATCCACCATGAAAATGGATCAATGCCGGCATAATCCGGTTGTTTTTCCGGAATGCCGAATTTGTTCCAATGAGCGATATTGATGGTTTCTGAATACCATTGCGGCACAACATAGTAGTTCCACAGAAGCACACGGTCGAGCGCATGGGTTGCTGCCACCAGTTCGTCGCGGTCTTTGGCATAAATGACAAAATCAATAAGCTTGTCGATTGCCGGATTTTTGATGCCGGCATAATTGCGACTGCCTTTAAAATCGGCTGCTTTTGTACCCCAGAAATCACGTTGTTCGTTGCCCGGCGAATAGGTTTGGGCAATGATGGTGGAGATCACATCATAGTCAAAATCATTGACGCGTGCCTGATATTGGGCGGTATCAACAATGCGGATTGAGGCATCAATACCAACACGGCGCAAATTGCTGATATATGGGTTGAAGATGCGCTCATCGGTCTGGTCTTTGCCCAAAAACTCGATTGCGAAGGTCTGACCAGCGGCATTTTTCAACTTGCCGTCTTTGGGTGTCCAGCCTGCTTCGCCAAAAAGTTTGATCGCTTCACGCAAATATTCGCGGGTTTTCTGCGGGGCATCAAAAACCGGCAGCTTGAATTCTTCCGTGAAAACTTCAGCCGGAATTTCTGCACGCACGGTTTCGAGGATTTCTTTCTCACGCCCTTCCGGCAGGCCGGAAGAAGCTAAATCAATACCGGCAAAATAGCTGTTGATGCGCTTATACTGATTGTAAAACAACATGCGGTTGGCGGCTTCAAAATCGAACAATAATGTAAGCGCCTGACGCACTTTGATATTACTGAATTTTTCTTTGCGGTTGTTGAGGAAATAGCCTTGCATGCGCCCGGAAGAGTGAATTTCGAAGCTTTTTTTCAAAACATCTCCACGTTCAAAGGCTGGAAAATTATATTGTTCCGCCCAACGCTGTGCTCTGTTTTCCAGACGATAATCATAGATGCCGCCTTTTTTAAAGGCTTCCCATGTTGCGTCTTCACTGAGGAAATATTCGTATTTTATATGGTCAAAATTGTTGCGGCCGATATTTACAGGCAGGTCTTTGCCCCAGTAATCATCAACGCGCGACCAGATAATCGTTTTGCCCGGAACGGTGCTTTCGATTTTATAAGCACTTGATCCTAATGGTTTTTCCAATGTCGGGCGGGTGATATCACGCTGTTTGCCTGTTGAATCTTTACCCTCCCACCAATGTTTGGGCAGGACGACCAATTGGCCTAAAATCTGTGGCAATTCGCGATTGTTTTTCTGCGAGAAGGTGAACTTCACCTCATGATCGCCGGTCTTTTCAGCCGAAACCACATCACCGTAATATTTATTATACATAGGTGATTGTTTCTTCAGAATGTCAAAAGACCAGATCACATCCTCAACGGTGATGGGCTGGCCATCGTGCCAGCGGGCTTTTTCGTTGAGCCTGAACTTCACCCATGAAAAATCATCCGGATATTGAGTGGCTTCGGCAATCAGCGGATACATAGTTGAGCCCTGATCAAGGGCATCGGTCATCAATGTATCATATAATAAACCACCACCAAATTCGACAAGACCGGCAGCGGGAACGCCTTGCACCACATATGGGTTGAGGCTGTCATAGCTGCCGACACCCACTTGGTTGAGCGTGCCGCCTTTAGGCGCATCGGGGTTCACATAATCATAGCGGGTAAAATTGTCGGCGTGGGCAGGTTCGCCGGTCAGGCTGGTTGCCGTGCGCCATTGCGGCTCATCTGCATATGAGAGTGCGATTGTTCCTGCCCATACCGCAATGACGGTAGCACCGATCCCCAATAGCCGCATCAAAACGCCTCCAAGATTATTGAACCCTATCCATTAAGAACAACTTATTGAATTTTGTGGAGGAATAAAGGTCTTTGATGCACAAACTATGCGCAAATAAAAAAAGCCGGATCAAATGATCCGGCTTTTTAAGTCAAGCGCGTTCGTTTTAGTTGGCCGGAGCCGGAGCCGGAGCTTCCTCGGCAGGTTTATCTTCTGCCGGTGCAGCTGGTGCTGGCTCTTCCTTGGCTGGTTCTTCAGCCGCCGGAGCTTCCGCTGCCGGTGCAGCATCCGCACTTGGCATCGGCACTGGTGTGTCGGCAAGAGTTGCAAGGAAAGCGATCAGATCAGCGCGTTCATTGTCTTTCTTGTCGCCGGCAAAGCCCATGCTTGTGCCTTTGATGAAGCCTTTAGGCGAAGTGAGGAACTTGTTGAGATGGTCGAAGTCCCATTTGTTGCCGCCAGCGGCAAATTCTTTCATCGCAGCTGAATAGCCGAAGCCATCAACTGAAGCAGCCGGACGGTCAACAATGCCATAAAGGTTTGGTCCAACTTTGTTAGCGCCGCCTTTTTCATTGGTATGGCAAGCAGCGCAACGCTTGAAAACGTTCTTGCCGCGCTCTGCATCAGCTGTTTGCAACAAGGTTGCGATCGATACTTCTTCTTTAGCAGGCGCGCCGCCACCGGCAGCAGGTGCCGAACCATCGGCAACTTCAATCGCAAAGCCGGCTTTTTCCGGCGCTGGCGAATGAAATAGCGAATCAGAAAGAAGACTTGTTGTCATGACAACAAATATAGTGGCCAGAAGGGCCATGAAAAACTTGTTAGCTCGGCTTGAATTCATCTGTGGTCAGCGCTCCTCTATCATAACGCTTTCCAAAGCCGGCTCTATAGACCTCATTTGGAAGGCAAACATCGTTATAAAATCCCCGCATTGGGCGGGAAACTAGGGCTTTTACTTCTTTCTTGCAACACTTATAAGGGGTGCAACACCCGTGACGTTTTGACACTTTATCAGTAATGTCCGGCAATTCTGTCTGTTCTGTTCAATTTCTAACGTAAGTTGAAGACCATGAAAACCTTGACGATAATTCCTGCAAGAATGGGTTCTACCCGTTTGCCTGGCAAGCCTTTGGCCGATATCTGCGGTAAGCCGATGATCGTGCATGTGGCAGAGCGTGCCCATGCGGCCAAACTCGGGCGCACTGTTGTTGCAACCGATAGTATTGAGGTTTTACAGGCAGTACAGGCACACGGACTGGAAGCCGTGATGACACGCAGCGACCACGAATCGGGCTCCGATCGTATTTATGAAGCGCTGCAAACACTTGATCCTGATGGTCTGGTGGAAGCGGTTATCAATGTGCAGGGCGACCTGCCAACCATTGGAGCCGAGCTGATCATCAAGGCTTTGGCACCACTGCATGATGCTAACGTTGATATCGCCACTCTGGGTGTCGAAATTACAGCAGAATCAGAAAAAACCAATCCGAATGTCGTGAAAATCGTCGGCTCACCGCTGGCACAAGAGAATCGCCTGCGCGCACTTTATTTCACCCGTGCGACAGCTCCTTGGGGCGAGGGCCCGCTTTATCACCATATCGGACTTTATGCATATAAGCGCGCTGCTTTGGAGCGCTTTGTCTCTTTGGGGCGTTCCTATTTAGAACAGCGGGAAAGCCTTGAACAATTGCGCGCACTGGAAAACGGTATGCGCATTGATGTCGAACTGGTCAGCGGCCAACCTTTAGGCGTTGATACTCCGGCAGATCTCGACCGCGCCCGCGAGATGATCGCTAAAGCGCTTTAATTTTAATTATAGAAAGCATTCCAAATGACACAGACGGCTGTGAAAACGAATCGTATTTCATTTCAGGGGGAAGCAGGCGCCAATTCTGATACCGCCTGCCGTAATATGTTTGAGTTTATGGAGCCACTGCCGTGCCCGACATTTGAGGATGCTTTTAATGCAGTGGAAAGTGGTGCGGCTGATCTGGCGATGATTCCGATCGAGAATACGCTGGCTGGCCGTGTGGCGGATATTCATTATCTGCTGCCATTGTCTGACATGCATATCGTTGGCGAATATTTCTTGCCGATCCATTTTCAGTTGATGGTTTTGCCGGGCACTAAGCGCGAAGATATCAAAAGCGTGCACAGCCATGTGCATGCACTGGGACAATGCCGTAAGGTTATCCGTGATAATGGCTGGAAGCCGGTGATTGCCGGTGACACAGCCGGTGCTGCCCGCATCGTGTCGGAAGCAGGTGACAAATCAATGGCAGCGCTTGCACCGCGCTTGGCAGCTGAACTTTATGGTCTGGATATTCTGGAAGAGAATGTCGAGGACGCTGAAAATAATGTCACCCGTTTTGTTGTTTTGTCGAAGACCAAAAAATGGGAACCGCGCCCGACAGACGACACCCGCATCATGACCACTTTTGTGTTCCGTGTGCGCAACGTGCCGGCTGCTCTTTATAAGGCACTCGGTGGTTTTGCGACCAATGGCGTGAACATGACCAAGCTGGAAAGCTACCAGATCGGCGGCGCTTTTACGGCGACACAGTTTTATGCGGATATTGAAGGCCATCCGGAAGATCGTTCCGTGCGTCTGGCACTGGAAGAACTGGGCTTTTTCACAACAGAAATACGGATTTTAGGCGTTTATCGCGGTTCTGATTTCCGCGATACGGTAGCCCTTCCGGCAGAATAATAATCAAAGAGAGCCGGTTTATCCGGCTCTTTTTTATTTATGCGTCCAGATTGGCCCAAGCGGCAATCAGATGGCTGGCAATCGCATTTTTCTGCGGTGTGATCAGCCCGTCCGGATGCGTGCCAGCAAGCATCAGGCGAACTTCATCGCGGGAAAACCAGCGCCCGTCTTCTAATTCGCCAAAATCAACGGTGAAATCATCGGATAAAACTTCCGCATGGCAACCGATCATCAGCGAATAAGGAAACGGCCAGGGCTGGCTGGCATAATAGCCGACCCGCCCGATATTAAGCCCCATTTCCTCTGCGCTTTCACGGCGCACGGCTGCTTCAATCGTTTCACCGGGCTCAATGAAACCGGCAAGCGATGAATAGGTTAAGGGAGCAAAATGCGGGCTGCGTGCCAAAATACACTTGTCGCCACGCACCGGCAGCATGATCGCCACCGGATCGGTGCGCGGGAACGTTTCCGTGTCACAGGCATCGCAAGTGCGCTTAAAACCACCGGCGCGCATCGAGGTTTTTTGTCCGCAACGCCCGCAGAACTGGTGGTTTTTATGCCATGCATCGAGGGCAATCGCTTCTGCCATCGCGCCGGTCATATCGTCTGGCAGGATATTGTCGACATAAATGGCGCGATAGGGAACGGCTTTAAGTGGTTCGCCCAAATTATCAGTGTTGATCTGTGCCGTGACAGCCAGCACGGAATAACCATCCTGCAAGCCTAACAAAATGGCATTGTCCAGATCAGGCTGAAAGTCCTGCACTTGTTCAAGGCTGAAAAGAGCGTTTGGATTGGCAGGATCTGAATAATCCAGCACCAGCCTGCCGCCTTCCAGCACCATCAGGCGCGTGTCGCTTTGCGCCAAAGCATCATGGCTTGCTGTATCGCTACGCTTTTCCGATTGGCGATCAAGACGATTGCCAGCAAAGCCGACCAGTTTGCTCGGCTCATTATCCGGGAATTGAAACAGGGGAAGGGACATGCACATGGCTTTTGCTGGTTGATTGGAAAAATTATAAAGCGTTGCGGATTTTTCCGATGAGGCTTTGGGCGTCACTTTCACTGTAAGTCACGCGGACACCATGACCCCAGACAGGACCCGGCCAGCCGGCATCACCCTCATTGCGGGCGATGACGTGGCAATGGAGCTGGCGAACAATATTGCCAAGCGCGCCGGTATTGATCTTGTCGCAGCCGGTGACGTTTTTCAGCGCTTTGGCCACCATGTCTGATTCGAATGTCAGCATGGTCTGATCGAGCGGTGTTAAATCGAAAAGCTCGGTCAAATCAGGGCGACGCGGGATCAGAATCAGCCACGGCCAGCGTTGATCATTCATCAGCCGCAGGTCACAAAGACCAAGCGACATGACGGGAAAAGTGTCGGCATTAAGCCTGTCATCGAGAGCGAACTGTTTCATAATGCAATCAATAACAGTTTTTTTTGAACATGGCTTGCTTTTTGTAGCCGAATTGACGATATGAACCTTGGGAGGTTGGTGGTGGACGAGCCACTCGCCAACCGGGTCAGGTCCGGAAGGAAGCAGCCCTAACGAGCAAGGCACGGGTCGCCGTGCCAGCCTCCCACCTTTTCCTTTCTCTTTTTCTTGTGCGGGACACATCTTGTGTATTGGCATCGCAGCTTCAAACTGTGTTAAGCTTTCAATACTCGCCCGAACAATTGATGAAGATACGAGCGAACAGATAACGGAAGGGTCTTGAATGGACACGACATCCGCAGACGGCGCTTATCGCGTTCTGGCTCGAAAATACCGCCCGCAAAACTTTGATGATCTCATTGGCCAGGAGCCAATGGTGCGCACCCTTTCCAATGCGTTTGAAACATCACGCATTGCGCAGGCATGGATGCTGACAGGGGTTCGCGGTGTCGGTAAGACCACAACTGCCCGTATTTTGGCGCGTGCGCTCAATTACCAGTCTGACAGCGTTAATCAGCCGACCATCGATTTGTCGGTGATGGGCGAACATTGTCAGGCGATCATGGAAGGCCGCCATGTCGATGTGATTGAGATGGACGCTGCCTCGCATACGGGTATTGATGATATTCGCGAAATTATCGAGCAGGTGCGTTACCGCCCTGTCTCTGCGCGTTACAAAGTCTATATCATCGATGAGGTGCATATGCTCTCCACGCAGGCTTTCAACGGCCTGCTGAAAACATTGGAAGAGCCGCCGCCGCATGTAAAATTTATCTTTGCAACCACAGAAATCCGCAAAGTACCGATCACGGTTTTGTCACGCTGTCAGCGCTTTGACCTGCGCCGTATCGAATCGGGCACTCTGGCCAAACATTTGCGCAAAATCGCCGGTCTTGAGCAGATCGATGTTGATGACACATCGCTTGCGATGATTGCGCGCGCTGGTGAAGGATCGGTGCGTGATTCGCTGTCGATCTTCGATCAGGCCATTGCCCATGGCAGCGGCAAGGTGGAGCCGGATGCGGTTCGCGCCATGCTGGGGCTTGCCGATCGTGCGCGTATTATCGACCTGTTTGAAATGCTGATGCGCGGTGATGTGGCCGGTGTTTTGAAAGAGTTCCGCGCTCAATATGATGTGGGGGCCGACCCTTCTGTCGTGCTGACAGATCTGGCGGATTTCAATCATCTGGTGACACGTCTGCGCTTTACGCCGGATATTGCCGATGATGCGTCGATCTCGGAAGATGAGCGCAGCCGTGGCCGTGATTTTTCTAGCCGTCTTTCCATTCGTGTTTTGTCGCGCACATGGCAGATGTTGTTGAAGGGCATTGCGGAAGTGGAAACCGCACCGCGTCCGGTACAGGCAGCCGAAATGTTGCTGATCCGCTTGGCACATGCGGCTGATCTGCCAACATTGGATGAAGCTTTGAAGGACTTGCAAAGCGGTGATCATAATCCGCGGGGGATAAGTTCATCAGCGCCATCATCAGGTGGTGGCAATGGCGGAAATGGCGGCGGCGGTCATCAGGCACAGGCTGTTTCAGGCATGGTCATGGCGCAAGGCACTGGCGCTGGCGCGCTTACCAGTCATGGCGCTGCCGCGCTTACCAGTCATGGCGCTGCCGCGCTTAGTAATCATGGCGCTGCCGCGCCGGTCATGCGTCTGGTGGAAAGCACACCGGAACCGGCACAGCAAAGAATTCAGCAACCTGAAATCGAGGCTGCACCGGCTGTTCCGCTGAAAAGTCTGGAAGATATTGTTGCACTTGCCGATCAGCATCGTGATGTGCAGTTCAAAATTCTTGTCAAAACCTATGTGAAGCTTTCCAGCATTGCACCGGGGCGCTTGGAAATTGGCCTTACCGATGATGCACCTAAAAGCTTGGCCAGCGATATTTCGCAAAAGCTGCTGAGCTGGACAGGTGTGCGCTGGGTTGTGACCGTTGCGCGTGATGTGGATGGTAAAACCGTTGCACAGGCAGAAACAGAGCGCCGCGAAACTCTGGTAACGGATGCGCGCGCTGATCCGGATGTTGCGGCCATTCTTGCAGCCTTTCCGGGAGCAAAAATCACCGATGTGCGCATTTCAGCACCGGAAAATTCCGATCTGGATATTGATATAGACGCAGACCTCATCGATATATCTTCGGAAGACGATGAATAATCGATCAGTTTGATTTGGCGGGTAAGGCTATGTTCTTATGCGTTGTGAACAGGAGTAATTCTTATGCGTGACATGCTTGGCATGATGAAACAGGCGAAAGAAATGCAGGCTAAGATGAAAGTCATGCAGGAAGAAATCGCCAATCTGGAAACTACTGCAAGCTCCGGCGGCGGTCTGGTTTCTGTGACCCTTTCCGGCAAAGGCACTTTGTCGGCGCTTAACATCGATCCTTCATTGATGAAGGAAGGCGAAGGCGAAATTTTGGAAGACCTGATCATTGCAGCACACAATGATGCCAAGGCAAAGCTGGAAGCGCAAATGGCTGAAAAGACACAGGCTCTCACCGCTGGTCTGCCAATTCCTCCGGGCTTCAAACTGCCGTTCTGATTATTTAAAATTTGCGGCAGTGCAAAAAATGCGCTGCCGTTTTCATGTCTCCTCATTGATTGCATAAACCATGTCCAAACGTATTGCCGGCCCCGAAATCGAACGCTTGATTCAGCTATTGGCACGGGTGCCGGGGCTGGGGCCACGTTCGGCACGTCGCGCTGCTTTGCATCTGATTAAGAAAAAAGAAGCTTTGCTGGTGCCGCTTGGCGGCGCCATGCAGGAGGCTGCCGAAAAAGTTCGCATTTGTCACACATGCGGCAATGTCGATACGGCGCAGCCTTGCACCATTTGCACCGATCCGCGCCGTGATCCGTCCATGTTGATCGTGGTGGAAGATGTGTCTGATCTTTGGGCATTGGAGCGTGCTGGCACAATGAATGTCGGCTATCATGTGCTGGGCGGGCGTTTGTCGCCGCTTGATGGCATCGGCCCTGATGATCTCAATATTCGCACATTGGTGGAGCGCGTATCCGAAGGTGTGATTAAGGAAGTTATTCTGGCGGTGAATGCCACCGTCGAAGGGCAAACCACCGCGCATTATATCACCGATCAGCTTTCCGGTTTTGAAGTGAAAGTCACGCGTCTGGCACATGGTGTGCCGGTGGGTGGCGAACTTGACTATCTGGATGAAGGCACTTTGTCGGCGGCACTGCGGGCACGTACCAGTTTTTAGTGAAAATCAGTAAAAAAGGTTCAAATTTATGCAAAATCGCTGCTATTTTTTCAAAGTGTTGCTGCGATTTTACGTGTTTTTGAGTGTTTTTTTGATGTTTTTTGCACATTTTGGTGCTGCTCAGGCGCAAAATAATCAAGCCGCTACTGAAAAAGCTTTTCAGAATTGGCTCGTCAAAGACCTGTGGCCTGAAGCGCAAGCCGCAGGTGTTTCGAGTGGCACTTTCAATAAGGCTTTTGCCGGTGTGAGCATCAATTGGAAGTTACCGGATCTGGTTATTCCAGGCACCAAGCCGACAACACCTAAAAAACAAACACAGGCAGAATTCGGCGCGCCAGCCAATTATTTCAACGCTAAAACCATGCAGCAACTGACCCGAGGCGGGCAGGCGCGGCTGAAGCAATATGCCTCTGTGCTCGGGGCTGTTGAAAAGCAATATGGCGTTCCAAAGCAAACCTTGCTGGCTGTCTGGGGGCGTGAATCCGGCTTTGGCGGGGTGAAAATCCCTTATAATGCATTTGAAGTGCTTGGCACCAAAGCCTTTATGGCAACGCGTAAGGACATGTTCCGCAAAGAGCTGATTGCAGCGCTGCAAATCGTTGAGCGTGGGCTTATTGATACAAATGCCATGAAAAGCTCATGGGCAGGCGCATTAGGTCAGCCACAATTCATGCCTACCTCTTATCTGCAACATGCGGTGGATTTTGATGGCGACGGCAAACGCGACATCTGGAATTCCGTGCCGGATACGCTTGGCTCGATCGCCAATTATCTGCACCATTCAGGCTGGCAGCGCGGAAGGGACTGGGGCTTTGAAGTGGATGTGCCGGCAAGCCTTTCCTGCTCGCTGGAGGGCCCTGATCAAGGCAAAACTATTGCTGAATGGGCGCGTCTTGGCATCAAACGTGTGAACGGCAAAGCCTTTCCGGCCAATGAGTTAAAAGGTGAAGGTTTCTTGCTGATGCCTGCTGGCCGGCATGGCCCCGCCTTTATCGTGACGCCGAATTTTTATGTGCTGAAAGCCTATAATATGAGCGATCTTTATGCCTTGTTTATCGGGCATGTTGGTGATCGTATCGCTTATGGTGCTGATAATTTTAAAACCTCTTGGGGACCGGTCGGTCAGATGTATCGTTCCGATGTGGCGTCTATGCAGAAGAGGCTGCAAGGGCATGGTTATGATGTCGGCAATCCTGATGGCTTGGCTGGTTTTAAAACTCGCCGTTCCATCGGCCTTTGGCAGAGTAAAGCAGGGATGCAACCAACCTGCTTCCCCGATCAGGCTTTGCTGAAGCAAATACGCTAGAGCATGTCTCCCAAAAGTGGGCAGCGGTTTTAGGATAAAGACATGCTTAAAAAACAGAAGGTTAGAGCGAGCACAGCGGCTAACATTAAGTGCGGCACGCTCTAACATGCTGGCAATAAATCAATCAAAGCCTGCGCGGCTTTGGTGCGATAGCGTTCTTTATGCGAAACCAGCAGAAACTGGCGCTGTGGCAGTGCCATGGCAATTCTGATCAGTCGCCCGGATAAGAGATGCGGCGCGGCGGCCAGTTCAGAAATCACCGTTGCATAAACACCCGATTGAACGGCAGAACAAACCGCTTCATTGGAGGGAAGTTCCAGCGCGATTTTCAGTTGCTCAGGTGCAAAACCTTGCGCGCGCAAAGCATCTTCATAAACGGCTCTGGTGCCGGATCCTTCCTCACGCAAAATCCATTGTCCGTCTTGCACAAGATCAGCAAAACCGGCAGGCGGATGGGGAATCCATGGATGGTCTTTGCCAACCACCAGAACAAGCTGGTCTTCACCCACGCGTTTTATATTTAAGCTCGGTTCGTGGATCGTGCCTTCAACAAAACCTAAATCGGCAATGCCTTCGCGCGTGGCCTCGGCAACACTATGGGTATTGCCGATATGCAGTGCCACATTGATGGCCGGAAATGCAGCTTTGAAGCGGGCAAGCAGAGGCGGCATCCAATAGCTGGCAATGGTTTGGCTGGCAAAAATAGAGAGACTGCCGCGTTTTAATCCGCCGAGTTCCGACAGGGTCAATTCGGCTGCACGGGCACGCGCCAAGGTGGCGCGCGCTTCATCCAGAAAAATCCGTCCGTCATCGGTCAGTTCAATACGGCGGCCAATCCGGTTGAAGAGGGTGGCGCTATAGCGATCTTCTAAGGTGCGGATGGTCGAACTGACGGCCGAAGGCGTCAGATGGAGTTCACTGGCCGCCTGAGTCAGATGTTCTTTCTCGGCGACTGCAATAAAAATGCGGAGCTGTTCCAGCGTCATTACACTACCATTATTCGATTTAATCGAACAAATCATGCCATATAATGAAATGGATTGAACAGATAATTTGTTGCATAAGATGAGAAAAATAAAGCATGTCTCCCAAAAGTGGATACCGGTTTTGGGATAAAGACAGGCGTAAAATTAAACATTAGAGCGAGCGCTGCGGATATGATTAAGCGCGACACGCTCTAGTCTCAAAGTGTATGGCAATGACAGAAAAGTTAAACGCATTTGTTCACAAAAACTGGCGGGGTGTGCTGCTGAGCAGCGGTGTGGCGCTGGTGGCGGTTGGTCTGGAAATGATCGAAGCTGAAATTTTTGGCCGCGCCTGGCTGGAGGCGCTGGTGCTGGCAATTTTGCTTGGCACTGCCATTCGCTCCACCATACGACCATCGGCAAAATTTACCGGCGGCATTAATTTCTCCGCAAAAATGCTACTGGAAATTGCCGTGGTTTTGCTTGGTGCATCAATCAGCACATCGGCTATTGTTGCCGCTGGTGCCGGATTGATTACCGGTATTGCAGCGGTTGTTATGCTGACAATTGCGGTGAGCTACGGCATCGGTCGCTTGTTACGTTTGCCATCGAAAATGGCGATGCTGGTTGCTTGCGGTAATTCGATTTGCGGCAACTCGGCTATTGCCGCTGCTGCGCCTGTGATTGAGGCTAAAAGCGATGATGTGGCAGCATCTATTGCGTTTACTGCTATTCTGGGTGTGGTGGTTGTGCTGCTATTGCCGTTGCTGGTGCCGCTTTTAGATATGTCTTTCACCCAATATGGCGTGATGGCTGGTTTGACTGTCTATGCAGTGCCGCAGGTTTTGGCCGCTACAGCCCCTGTGAGCGCGTTGAGCCTGCAATTGGGCACATTGGTCAAGTTGGTGCGTGTTTTGATGCTGGGGCCGGTTATTCTCGTGCTGGCGCTCATCTATGGTAATAGTCAGGCAGGATCGCGTCCGGGTTTAAGCAAACTGGTGCCTTGGTTCATTATCGGCTTTTTAGGCATGCTGGCTTTGCGCTCACTGGGTGTCATCCCTGAAGCGTTGCTGCCGGTGATCCAGCACACCGCAACGGTTCTGACAATCATTTCTATGGCGGCATTGGGCTTGGGTGTTGATGTGCGCTCGGTGGCGCAGGCCGGTGGTCGGGTTACACTGACAGCCGTTTTATCGCTGCTGTTCTTGGTCACCATCAGCCTCGGCCTGATCAAGCTCTTGCAGATCGCCTGATTGCAAAGCCAATAAGTACAAACAAAAATGCCCGCCGATAGGGATATCGGCGGGCATTTTTTTAAGCTTTTCGCTTGGTCAGAAAATTAGTTGTTTTCTGACTTTTTCATTGCTGCAGCAAGAATGTCGCCGAGCGATGCGCCTGAATCAGACGAACCGTACTGTGCAACTGCTTCTTTTTCTTCAGCGATTTCGAGAGCCTTGATGGAAACCTGCAATTTGCGGGTTTTCTTGTCGAAAGCGATGACGCGTGCGTCGAGCTTCTGGCCAACGGAGAAACGCTCTGTGCGCTGTTCGTCACGGTCACGGGACAGATCTGAACGCTTGATGAAGCTATCCAGTTCGTGGTCAACCAGACGTACTTCCAGACCGTTGTCGGTTACAGCGGTTACTTCACATGCAACAACTGCGTTTTTGCGCAGTTCGCCTGAAGTTGCTGCTTCGCCAACGCTGTCGCCGGTCAGCTGCTTGATGCCGAGCGAGATACGTTCTTTTTCGACGTCTACATCAAGAACAACTGCCTTAACGACATCGCCCTTGTTGTATTCTTCGATAACCTGTTCGCCCGGACGGTTCCAGTCGAGGTCGGACAAGTGAACCATACCGTCTACATCGCCATCGAGACCGATGAACAGACCGAATTCGGTTTTGTTCTTAACTTCACCTTCAACGATGGTGTCCTTCGGATATTTCTGAGCGAAGGTTGTCCATGGATTGTCAAGGGTCTGCTTGAGGCCGAGGGAGATGCGGCGCTTGACCGGATCAACTTCGAGAACGACAACTTCAACTTCCTGTGTTGTGGACAGGATTTTGCCTGGGTGTACGTTCTTCTTGGTCCACGACATTTCTGAAACGTGGATCAGGCCTTCGATGCCGGCTTCGATTTCAACAAATGCACCGTAGTCGGTGATGTTGGTTACAGTACCGGTGATCTTCTTGCCGATTGGGTATTTCGCACCAATGCCATCCCAAGGATCGTTCTCAAGCTGCTTCATGCCGAGAGAGATACGATGTGTATCCTGGTTGATACGGATGATCTGCACCTTAACGGTCTGGCCGATGGTGAGGATTTCCGATGGATGGTTAACACGGCGCCATGCCATGTCGGTAACGTGCAACAGACCGTCGATGCCGCCGAGGTCAACGAACGCACCGTAATCGGTGATGTTCTTGACAACGCCTTCAACAACCTGACCTTCTTCAAGGTTCTGAACGATTTCAGAGCGCTGTTCCGCACGGCTCTCTTCAAGAACTGTACGACGTGAAACAACGATGTTGCCACGACGCTTGTCCATTTTGAGAATTTCAAACGGCTGCGGGTTGTGCATCAGCGGGGTTACATCGCGGATAGGACGGATATCAACCTGTGAGCGCGGCAAGAATGCAACTGCGCCGTCCAGATCAACGGTGAAGCCACCCTTAACCTGATTGAAGATAACACCGTCAACGCGTTCGCCGGCGTTGAACTTCTGTTCAAGCTTGACCCAGCTTTCTTCGCGACGTGCTTTTTCACGTGACAATACAGCTTCGCCGAGGGCGTTTTCGATGCGTTCGACGTAAACTTCGACTTCATCGCCCGGCTTCATTGAGCCGTCTTTACCCTTGGCGCCAAATTCCTTCAGCGGTACCCGGCCTTCGACCTTCAGACCAGCATCGATGATTGCCATATCTTTTTCGATGGCAACGATACGGCCTTTGACAACGTAACCTTCTGCAAGGTCATTAGATGCAAAAGATTCGGCCAGAAGAGCTTCGAAGTCTTCGCGTGTAGGATTCATTTGTGACATGTAAACTCCTGAAGTATCCGTCATATAGTCGGATACTGAGCGCCGGTGGTTCGTGTTTCAAATTGCCTGGCTCCGGTTCCGTTTCTTGAATAAAATCAAGAGACTATCCGGCGCGGTGAACGCGGAGCAAAGCAGGTGTAGTACAAGTATCCCAATCTTAAAAAATAAGATTGGCGTATTTATGATCTGGGCAAACAGATAAAACTAATGACGGGCTAATGCCGCATCTATCAGCTTTTGAGCAGCCAGAAACGCCGTTTCTATATCCATTTTTGTCGTATCAAGCAAGTGCGCATCGCTTGCCGGACGCAATGGAGAATCACTGCGGCCCATGTCGCGCTCGTCACGAAGCTTCAGATCGCTTAAAACATCATCGTAAACGGCTTGGCCGCCTTTGGACAATATTTCCTGATAACGGCGTTCTGCGCGAGTTTCAGGCGAAGCTGTGACATAGAGTTTGACCGGCGCATCAGGGCAGACAACCGTGCCGATATCGCGGCCATCCAGTACGGTGCCGGGCAGGGTTTGCGCAAAGTTTTGCTGCGCTTTGACAAGGGCGCGACGCACAGCCGGCATCACCGCAATTTTGGAAGCGGCTTCGCCCACATCGTGAGCAGCCAGCACATTGCGATCAAGATGGTTGAGGCTGACAGAAAGGGCGATCGCTTCCGCGACCGCCTCATCGTTTAACGGCAAAGCCTGATCCAGCATGGTTCTGGCAACTGCGCGATAGGTCAGGCCTGTATCCAGATGATGGAAGCCGTAATGCTCGGCCAGCCTGCGGGCAAGGGTTCCTTTGCCAGAAGCGGCAGGGCCATCAATGGCAATGGTAAAAGCTTTAGTCATCAAACTGAGCCCCTAAACCGCGCATCATCTCGAAAAACTCAGGGAAAGATGTGGCAATCATATTGCCGTCATCAACGGTCACCGGTTTTTCTGCGGCCATGCCCATCACGAGGAAGCTCATGGCAATACGGTGATCAAGATGGGTGGCAACAGTGCCACCGCCAATACCTTTGCCACTTGGAGTGCCGCGAACCGTCAATGACATTTCGCCTTCGGTGCAATCCACGCCATTGGCTTCAAGTCCGCGGGCTACTGCTGCCAGACGATCTGATTCTTTGACGCGCAGTTCATCCAGACCATCCATGATGGTTTCGCCTTCGGCAAAGCTGGCAGCAATGGCCAGCACCGGATATTCGTCGATCATGGAAGGCGCGCGTTCCGGCGGAACGGTGACGCCTTTGAGGTCTGATGCACGAACGCGCAAATCAGCCACATCTTCACCACCGGCAAGGCGTGCATTGAGAATTTCAATATTCGCGCCCATTTCCTGCAAGGTGGTGATGAGGCCTGTACGGGTCGGGTTCATCAAAACATTGCGAATGGTGACATCGGAGCCTTCAACAAGCAAAGCTGCAACCAGCGGGAATGCGGTTGAAGACGGGTCACCTGGTACATCAATGGTCTGGCCGGTGAGCTTGCCCTGACCAACAATGTGAATATGGCGCACGCCGTCATTATCGGTTTCAACACTCAAATCAGCGCCAAAACCTTGCAGCATTTTTTCGGTGTGATCGCGGGTCATCACCGGTTCAATCACAGTCGTGATGCCCGGTGTGTTGAGGCCGGCCAGCAATACGGCAGATTTTACCTGAGCCGATGCCATCGGTACGCGGTAGCGAATCGGTGCTGCAAGTTTAGGGCCGCGAAGGGTCAAAGGCATACGGTCGCCGCTTGCTGCTTCGACTTGCACGCCCATCAGGCGCAAAGGGTCGAGAACGCGCGCCATCGGGCGCGAGGTAAGGGATGCGTCACCGGTAAAGGTGGTTTTCATATCATAAACACCAACCAGCCCCATGGTGAGGCGGGCGCCGGTACCGGCATTGCCAAAGTCAAATGGTGCTTCCGGCTCGAGCAGGCAGCCATTGCCGGTGCCGTTAATAATCCACTCATCGCCTTCTTTGCGGATTTGGGCACCCATGGCCTGCATGGCGCGGCCGGTATTGATGATATCTTCACCTTCCAAAAGGCCGGTGATGCGGGTTTCGCCGGAGGCGAGGCCGCCAAACATGAAGGATCTGTGCGAGATCGATTTATCACCCGGAATGCGGATTTCGCCTTTCAGCTCTGATGAGCGGCGGGCGGTTGCAGGTTTCGGGGAAGCAGAATGGGACATGTTCGTTTGTTCGCTTGTCGCATTAAGGGGTCGCTGTCTTAACGACCAGGATTGATAAAAGCGTTGCTTTCCTAGCACAGCTTGCTCACGCGGTCATCCTGCAAAACAATATCCTGTGCCTTAATGCGGCTTTTCACCAAGTGTGAAGGTGCGAAAGAGCGATAAAAACATGTAGAACATGCGACGAAGATGAGGCAATATCGTCTTTGTCTTTGACAAAGGTGTACAATTGCGTTTATGCACCGGAAAAACACCGTAAAAGGCGTGTCCTGATGCTTGGCTTCGTGAGGTGCCTGCGCGGACTGCTGTAGCCAGTAAAATGACGAGGCTTGACGTGGCAAAACCTGAACTTGGTACTAAACGTATTGATCCGGAAACGGGTCGCAAATTTTATGACCTCAATCGCGATCCGATTGTTTCTCCTTACACAGGACAATCTTATCCGCGTTCTTACTTCGAAACATCGGTTGATAGCCGTGAAGAAGAAGAAGAAGAGGCAGAAGGCGTGGATGTTGCGTCCGATGCACCTGAATTCATCTCGCTTGAAGATGCAGATGGTGATGTGAAGGATGATGATATTCCGGATCTGGATGATGATGTCGAGCTCGATGATGACGGCGACGACACATTCCTCGAAGAAGAAGATGACGAGGATGACATGACCGGCCTGATCGGCGGCGGTGTCAGTGATGAAGACGACGAAGGCTGATTTTCGCCTTCGAGTTAAGAGATTGGCGGGTATTAAGCTTAAATATCCGCCGATTTTCAAATAGTTATGCACAAAAGTGCAAAACTTTTACAAGAGTTGAAAAATACCTCTTGATCTTCTTTGCGGCTCGCTTTAAGTAGCCGCCATAGCAAGTTTAAAACTTGCGAATCTTTAAGATGAACACCCGGTTCATCCTGCTTTAAAAGCAGCAAAGATTGATGGGGCCATAGCTCAGCTGGGAGAGCGCTTGCATGGCATGCAAGAGGTCAGCGGTTCGATCCCGCTTGGCTCCACCATTCACTATATGAAGTGTACTTATCATTAAAAATCAATAAGTTAGCAGTGTTGAAATGTTGGCCGCGTACCACGCTACGTACCCCATTTACGTACCACGCTTTTAGTCGTGATTGTTCTAAATATCATTATTTGATTCGTCTGATTCTCTAAGGGAGCCTCTCGGCAGGCTCGCTCTAGGCGGTCTGACGCTACAGTGAATAATCATAATCCCTGCTATCTGGTGTCTGATCATTCAGTCAGTTCAATAACCGGATTGTTTTTTAGAAAAAATGTCAGGCGGTAATCGGATATGTGGAATTATCGCTTCCCCCCCGTGGCCTATGCTTTTCCTAGTTCCAGTGTCTCAAACACGCATGAATGATAAGCATTTGGATTGGTCATGTTATGATAGGGTCTAGGCACAAGAGTATAACCATTCAGATAATGACAGACACACTTAGATCATGCGGCATCTGCCTGTATGTCCGATAGGGTATACCTTAGCGGTCATATGTAATGTGTATTTATTTTTGTCCGTTAGGGTTGACTATTTATTTTCGTACACATATTCATTCGGACATATATCTAACGTACACCCTAAGAGGATATTATGGCGACCATTCTATATGCCCGTGTATCAACCTCAGAGCAGAACCTAGACCACCAACAGGCACAGGCTGAGGCTGCTGGTTTTATGTTTGATCAGGTCATTGCTGATCATGGTGTATCTGGTGTCAGTGTCTTAATGAAAGATCGTCCTGAGGGGAGGCGCTTGTTTGATATGCTACGCGCTGGTGACGTTCTAGTGGTGCGTTGGGTTGATCGCTTAGGGCGTAACTATGCAGACGTTACGGACACTATCAGGGAATTCATGCGCCGTGGTGTGATCATCAAGACTGTGATCAATAACATGACATTCGATGGCTCAACCACAGACCCTATCCAAATGGCTGTTAGAGACGCACTGATAGCGTTCATGGCTGCAACTGCACAAGCGCAAACTGAGGCTACTAAGGAGGCTCAGAAGGCTGGCATAGCGGGTGCAAAGGCTAGGGCTGGTGAGGATAACTATAAAGGCAGGAAGCCTAGTTATGACCGTGCTACATTCGATAAGGTCGTGTCTAGCTTGTCAGATGGCGTGTCTATTAGTTTTATTGCTAAGGAGACAGGCCTGACCAGACAGACTATCTATCGCATTAGAGACCATAGGGCGGATGCTGAGAAAGCATTAGCGCTCTGGGGGGGATGAACATGTAATAGATATAGTTTTTAAATTTCTCTGAAAACGCAGGATTGAAGGGTTATCTATATTAAGGTGTCAACGCACAGCTTGCTCAATTTCCGCGACAATATTCAAGCTAGCATTATAGTATTGCTGTAAAGATTTTATCCCTAAACTTTGACCTCCACCATGAGCGATTGAGTTTCTAACCGAGTAGCACGAGCTTATACTTTCTTTATCGCTATCTTTTATATTGTTTTTGAATTTATGCCCCCAGTCTGTATCCAGTCTGTGTAATAATGCTATGATATTATCACAATCATAATTCGTTCCACGTTTAAAGTAAGTTTTGAGAAAGCTGGAGAATTGTTTTGGTGCGTTGGAAAGCCGATTGCAAATGATTATTTCAATGCATCGCTCAAGATTACCACAAACTTGAACGCACCCTAATTTACAAAGATATGATGCGTGTTCCTCATCCAATCCTTTTGTCGCTGCTTTCTGTATAAGTTTCTCTAAGCTTGCAAAGCGCGTTTCAAGTTCAAATCTAGACATTAGTCTAGCCTTTGAAAGCGGTGATGGCTAACGAATTGACCTGGGCCCCAATGCTCCTCCATTTTTCAGTAGAGTCTTAGGTTATACTATTGGCCTTAAGCGGCCCGTTTTTCTAGAGCCATTTTTATTGCGAACTCATTCGGCGTGACATTGCCGAGTGAGGAATGCGGTCTGTTTTTGTTATAATCATCCTTCCATGCTTTGATCTCGGTGCGTGCCTGAGCGAGCGATGAGAACAAGGTCTCGTTCAGGCATTCGTCGCGGAAACTACCGTTGAAGCTTTCGACAAACCCGTTTTGCATTGGTTTGCCAGGCGCTATGTAGTGCCATTCAATGCCTGTCTCCTGACACCACTTGAGAATGGCATGACTGGTCATTTCTGTCCCGTTGTCAGAAACTATCGTTCGTGGCTT